>JAPWKG010000009.1 GCA_028283625.1 Acidobacteriaceae bacterium
GCTCCTCAAACAGCACGATTGCGCTTAGGTATGAGAGGTGTACAAGAAATGCCTGTGCGTCCGGATGATGCGCGGGAAGGTAGCAGGACAACTACTTCTATACGACGGGTTCTTTGTGGCGTTTCGCGCTCCAGACGGATGCGGTCAGCCAGTTCCTGTACGCCGCCGTGCGTTTCCTGCATTAATGCTTCATCCCGAAGAAGAGGACGCATGCGAGCAGCACGATGCAAAGGCTCAGCAGAAGCACCAGGAAGGTGGATTGCCGGCTCACCTTGCGTTCGAGAGCTGTAAGCCTTTCCGCGGAAAGTTCTGCCGCCGCTTTGGCTGCACGAGCTTGTTGCAAAGCATCCTGCAGAAGCTCGGAGTGTTCGTTGAGTTGACGGTAGAGACTCTCGTGCGTCGTGAGGTTCTGGCCAAGGTCGCTCCGTAGAGCTTCGATGGCTTCGCGGGTCGCCTCGTCCTGATTGGCTCGCTGCGCCAGAAAGCGGTCAGCCAGTGGAAGAAGACGGGCGGCGTGGGGCAACAGCTCCAGCAGCTGAGCAAGCACTTTAGGCCACATCGTTCGTGTGCTCTCTTTCCATGCGAGTTTAGCGGCTGCCCGTGGCAAACGGGGAACGGCGGAGTTTCCGCTGAAGGAAGATGCCGATCAGGGAAAGCAGTACGAGGGTCGTAATGATTCCCTGTGACCAGACGCAGTAGATGCACCACTTCTGCATGACAAAGGCTTCAAGGTAGCTGAGCATGGCTGCGCAGCCGAAACCGATCTCTGCTACCTGCAGCACGATCCAAAACGGAGCAAACAGCGCCAGAAGCGCAATCAGTGCATAGCCTGCGATACCGGCTGAAGCTACCGGGATGTGGGTGTGCTTGCTGTTGGGGTCTTCGTCGAAGCTGGTGGGAGGAAACACCGCATAGCGGGAGTGGTTTACCGAACCGCAATCCCAGTGCTCACTGACAGCGCAGGGGGGAGCCACCGAGGGGTCCTGATTGTGGATGCGCAGTGCAAGATAGGAGTCCACCATACCGCCGAGGGCGATCAGCACAACCAGAAAGCGCAGGAAACGCAAAAGACGCATGACCACATTGTAGGGGCAGGATTGAGCCCGTGCATCAGGGCTTTGCGATGCAGCATCGAATAAGCGCAAGATAGGGAAAGCCCATGAAGATCGGCTTGGCCCGGAGCATGGAATCGGCTTGCATAGCCGGGGAAGCGGGAACGGAACGCAATGGATTTACTGCATCTTTGGAAGTCGCTTGAGAATGAGGCGGATAAACCGGCTGGCACACAGGCCTGGGTCAAAGCACACCTGAACGCGGCACAGGAGGAAATTGCTCGCCTGACGGCGGTGCAGGGAGAAAATACCGTTGCCAATACCTTGGAACCGTACGATCGTGCCTGCTGGCATCTGCGGATGGCTGGTTCTCAGGCGCATGTGATGTTTATGGTTCATCCCCTGGCGACGGTACGCGATGCGGCGCAGAACATGTCGCAGGAGGTCTCTGCAGCCGGGGTAGCCTTGTCGTTGAATCGCGAGGTCTACAACGCACTGGCTGCGGTGGACGCTTCTGCGGAAGACGAGGCGACGCGCTATTACCTGGAGCGTACGCTGCAGGGCTATCGTCTCGCCGGTGTCGATCGCGACGAGGCGACGCGGGAAAAGATTCGCGAGCTGGCCGAGAAGTCCACCGTGTTGGGTATGCAGTTCAGCAGGACCGTGCAGGATGATGTTCGCTCCGTTACGGTGGAGGATGCCAATGAACTGCACGGGCTTCCTGCGGATTATTTGGCCCGCAAGGGCGTTCGTGAGCTGGATGGAAAGCTGGTGGCTGACGCGCCGGTGAAGATTACGACGGATCCGCCGGATATGGCGCCGGTCATGAACTATGCGGCTTCGTCTGCACTGCGCCGCAAAGTTTATTTGGCGTACAACGATCGTGGTTATCCGGCCAATCGGAAGGTACTTCTTGATCTGTTGGCGGTCAGAGAGCAGATGGCGGAGGTGTTGGGCTTCCGTTCTTATGCGGACCTTGCCACGAACGATCAGATGATGGGCTCGGCTGCGAATATGCGCGGCTTCCTCGCTGCCGTTGAGGAGGCGTCACGCCCTACAGCGCAAAAAGAGTTCACCGCACTTGAGGCGTTTGTACGCGAACAGGATGCGTCCGCTTTGCCGTTGACGCTCAGTGATGCGCGTTTCTGGGAAGAGCAGTATCGCCGTGCGCATTACAACTTTGATTCGCAGTCCGTGCGGCCGTACTTCCCGTACACCGCCGTGCAGCAGGGAATTCTGCGCACTGCGGGTAAGTTCTTCGGCGTGCGGTTTGAACGTGATCTCGCGGCGCCGGTATGGGATGCCTCCGTCGAGGCGTACGCGGTCTATGACGAGGTTGCCGGCGGGGCCGGGGAGCCGGTAGGCCGGATCTATCTTGACATGCACCCGCGCGAAGGGAAGAGCAAGTGGTTCTCCGAGTGCTCGCTTGTGGCCGGAGTCATCGGTCATTCGATTCCAGAGGCCTCGCTCGTCTGTAACTTCCCGCAGCCTGATGAGAAGGACCCAGGGTTGATGCAGTACTCCGATGTCGTGACCTACTTCCACGAATTCGGCCATCTTATGCATGAGGTGCTGGGCGGGCGACAGCGCTGGAGCGGGCAATCCGGTATTGCGACCGAAGGAGACTTCGTCGAAGTGCCATCGCAGATGCTGGAGGAGTTCTTTGAGGACCCCGAACTGCTTCGCTCCTTTGCGCATCATTATGAGACCGGGGAGCCCATCCCGTATGAGGCCGTTGCACGTATGACGCGTGCAGCCGCGCATGGTCGGGGGCTCGGTACGTTGACCCAGGTGATGTATGCAACCTACTCGATGGAAACGCATGATCGGCAGGCGGCTTCGCTCGATCCGGATACGCTCTTACGCGAGGGCTATGATCGCTTTTCCCGTTACGAGTTTGTGGAGGGAAACCGCATGTATGCCGCCTTCACTCACCTCATCGGCTATACCTCGAATTACTACACGTACCTCTTCGATAAGGTGATTGCGCTGGAGTTCTTTGAACAGTTTCCAAAGAATACGGTCGGCGGTGAGGCTGCGTTACGCTATCGTCGCGAGGTGCTGGAGCCCGGTGGCTCACGTCCGGCGCGAGCGCTGGTGAAGTCGTTCCTGGGGAGAGTGGAAAGCATGGAGGCGTTGCGCGCGTATATCGAAAAGTCTGTGGCGTAGTGTTGTTTCGCAAAGAGTATCGACTGCTCCCGTTCAAGCGCACAGCGCAGAAAAAAGGGAAGGCTCGTTGAGCCTTCCCCTTTTTCTGTTGTCGCGCAAATTTATCGCTTGGTCGTCTTCTTCGCTGCGGTCTTTTTCGCCGGAGCGGCCTTTTTTCCTGCAGCGGCTTTCTTCGCCGGGACTGTTTTCTTTCCTGCAGCTGGCTTTGCCGGAGCAGCCTTCTTTGTCACGGTTTTTTTGACGGGCGCGGCTTTGGACGCAGTGGTTTTGGATGAACGTGGTCTTCACCGGAACGGATTTCACCGGAGCGGCCTTTTTTGTCGGAGCCGCTGGTTTGCTGGGAGCTGTTTTCGCCGCCGCAGCGGGTTTTGCTTCGGCTTTGACTGAAGCCGTTTTTGCCGGTGCCGTTTTTGCCGGTGCCGGAGCAGTAACTTCTGCTGGCTCTGCGGTGGCAACGGTATGTGCGATCTTGGCGGCCGGGGCGGAAGGATCGATTGCGTCTTCGGTGGCCTCGCCGCCCTGGCGCAACGCGTGAACCACAACCCGCAGCATCTCCTGGTGTGGAGCGGGCTTCCCGGTCCAGATCTCGAACTGCCGTGCTCCCTGTGTGACGAACATCTCGACGCCAGTGATCACGGCCAGCCCCTTGGAGCGCGCCATCTTGAGCAAAGGGGTATCAATCGGGTTGTAGACGGTATCGAAGACGAGCTTCGCGCGTAGTTCTTCTGGTTTGAGCACGGCCGCGGTTTTGTTGCCGTTCATACCCGCAGGCGTGCAGTTGATGATGACATCGAAGTCCATCTTCAGCAGCTGCTCGCGCTTAATGGCTTTCGCCCCAGCCTGCCGCGCAAGTTTTTGTGCGGTTTCCGGCGTGCGGTTCAGGATGAAGACCTCTGCGCCGCGATCCGCGCAGCCAAAGACGGCCGCTCGTGCCGCGCCTCCGGCACCCAGCACGAGAACTTTGGCACCACGCAGGCTTAGGCGGCGTTCAAGCGGACCAAGAATGCCCTGCACGTCGGTGTTGAAGCCGTAGAACTTGCCATCGGACATACGAGCAATGGTGTTGACCGCACCGATCTTCTGGCTGAGCGCATCCGTGCGTTCCAGGTGGGGGATCACATCCTGCTTGAGCGGCATGGTCACGCTCAGGCCTTGAATCGGAATCTCGCGCATCAGCTTGAACAGGTCATCGACCTTGCTGGCCTGTAGCGCCAGATAAACAGCATTGACGGTCTCGCGGCGGAAGGCCGTGTTCTGCATCAGCGGGGAAAGGGAGGTGCGAATCGGGTTCCCCGCAACACCGAAAATCTTGGTGGCTGCGTCGACCTGCTCGATGCGGTAGGTTTCGATCAGGGTGCGTGCTGCGATCTGCCCTGGGGCTGTTTCCTCCCCAACGTTTGCGGCGGCAAAGGTGAATGCAGAACCCGCGCGGAGACCGAGCACACGCGAGATGATGCCGGTTTCGCCCATACAGATGCCGACGACCGGGGTGGAGCCGCGATCCTGTGTCGAGGCCAGAAACTTGAGCAGCGTCAGGTTGTCGCTGAGCTTTTGCGCCGTGGGCACAACCTTCATGAAGTCCGGTGCAAAGGGTTCCATGCGCTTGTAAATCGCATCTAGGTCGCGTGTGGCTTCAAAGTCGTGGTGGCTTACCAGCACGGAGGCGCCGGTAGCCTGCAGCTTTTCTACTGTCCCTGCGGGCAGCTTCTCGACCGATTCCAGCTCAATATCGATGATCTGGAAGCCTGCCTCGCCTGCTTTGAGCAGGATTTCGAGTGCTGCGGCCGCTGAACCCGCAAAGCGGCCCCCGTACTCCTTGGGGCGGCAGGTTGCGACGACGACTACGGTCTGATGCGCTTCCAGCCAGGCCTTCAGCGTCGGCAGGGCAGCGACCGGTTTGGGCAGATAGTCCAGCCGAAACTCAAGCAGATTGCTTTCGGTCAGAACGTCTGAGGCCTTTTCAGCAAACTCTTCTGCGCTGGAGCCGGTGATAGCTACACAGAGCTTGCCGAGGCGCGAACGGAGCAGGTGGGAAGCGATTTGAGTATCGGTCGTCATGCGTCGTAGTCGCGGTATCGTACCGCTGAACCCGATCGGATGCAAGGGAAAGCGTCCAAGGCAGGCTCAAGGTGCAAAATCTTTGGGGCCCGAAGAATGTTCCTGTTCAGTATGGACGCAAAAAACATGCTGAAGTTGCAGAAATTGGGAGGGTTGCGCGATTTTTGTAGCCTAGCCTAAAAAAAATTCCTTTTTAGGGCAACTTCCGACGCCCACTCGCGTCTAAACGAATAACTGAGAGGCATTTCCATACTGTCCTACCGTTGTTTGATTCCTCTTTTTGCCCGTTCTGGGCACCACATAATATCCTCAGTTGTTTCCCTCCCCTTATATGCCTCTCCGGGCCCGCCCGAAAGCGGGCCCAGATTCTTTAACAAAGAACCCGCTACACTATCCCTTGTGACCGAACAAGCACCACTTGAAATGGAAACCCCCGAGGCAATTGCCTGGGTAGATGGGCTCTTCGCCTCGATTGGCCTGGAGCACGGCCGCCGCTCGACTCGTTCAGGAACCTGGGCGGACGGCTTTCGCGTAAAACCGCCGAAGTCTTCGCCGGGCAAGCTGCCTGTCAGCCGCAAAGCGCCGGGGATTGAACGTGTGCCGGGCTGGGAGAAGTACTCCTGGCTGAACGCTGGGTTTTCAACCCGGCTTAACGGCGCGTCTACGATTTACAACTATGACGATCGCGGTGAGCTGAATCTGGGCTGGAACGGTGAGGACTCTGTCGAAGCCGTTGCAGAGAACCGCCGCCGTTTTGTAAAGGCGATTGGCGGAAAGCAAGCCGGTGAGCTGGTAACGATTCGCCAGACGCATACGCCGATCGTGCAGGTCATCGGGGCTGAGCACACGGCCTTGTGCACGGCCGAAGGCAAAGCGGTTCTGCGTGGCGATGCGATGGTGACGCGCCAGAAGGGGCTGCTGCTCGGTGTACAGACCGCGGATTGCGTTCCGGTGCTGATCGCGGACACGAAAAAGCGTGTCGTTGCGGCGTTCCATGCGGGTTGGCGCGGAACGCTGGCGCGGATTGTGGAGCGCGGTGTGGGAACCATGCGTCTGCAGTTTGGCTCGCGTCCGCAGGATCTGGTTGCGGCGATTGGTCCTTCGATCGGTAGCTGCTGCTACTCGGTGGGCGAAGAGGTAAAGTTCGAGTTCGATTCGCAGTTTGCTTATGCTCCCAAACTCTTCTCCGAGGTCTATGATTCTGACCCCGTACGCGACAAATACCCGCTTCTGTTTCTGACCGCGCGCGCGCCAGGGCATTCGCCGATCGGTCCGCAGATCCATCTTGATCTGCAGGAGGCAAATCGCCGTCAGTTGCTCGATGCAGGCTTGTCGGCCAAGAAGATCACCGTCATGGGTGAGTGCACGGCTTGCACGCGTCTTCCGAACGGAAACCGCAAATACTTCTCGCACCGCGGGGAGAGCGGATTTACTGGGCGGATGCTGAGCGTAATCGGCGTACAGCAGGACTAAGAACGCCACGGGCGGATTGCTGTTCAACCAGACACGGGCTCTTCCGAGAGAAGAGCCCCCTGTCTGGAAACGGCCCAGGGATAAATCCTCCCCGGGCCGTTTTTCGCGTTGCAGATCCACTTTGTCTTTGTGGTGCGCAGCTTGGTTCTTTGTGGTGCGCAGCCTGGTTGTAGCCTGAAACTCGACCGGAGATCGCAGGAACTTCTCCCCGCAGAGCGTCCTACGCGTAGCTGGGTAACCTCAGGCTGCTGTCAATAGCAGGATGCCCATGCTGAGCAGGGCGCTCAGAGGGCTCGCCTGCTTTTGGGCTGTGCGCGTCAGGTCAATTTTCCTGGGGGTATTGATGGAGCGGTAGTTGCCGAGGGTGGTTTCAATCAGCAGCGTCATCGCCGTCCAAAGCACACCGCCGAGCAGCACGGGGAGAGGGGGCACGCCTACCAGGTAGATGATTACTCCCAGGATCACCGCAACGTCCACGACGGCCAGCACGGAGTTCAAAATGTTTTTGGCCAGCAGCACATCACGCACACGTACGGGCGCAAAGAAGAAGAGTTGCGCTCCCGTGCCGTCTAGCCCGAAAGAGTTATAGCTGATGGGAACGATGCCGAGCAGGGCGTAGGCCAGCGAGGCGCCGAAGATCCAGGTGCTGTTCTGGTGCCTTGCCAGTCTTCCGGCAAAGAGCACAACCATGACGATGGGAGCAACGAG
>JAPWKG010000010.1 GCA_028283625.1 Acidobacteriaceae bacterium
CAATCGAGGCGCTGGGCAATTACAACGGCACGGCACTGGCCATTGACCCGTCCTCGGGCCGCATCCTGGCGATGGTGAACCAGAAACTGGCGCTTTCCGCCGGAGCGGAGCCCTGTTCCACGATCAAGGTTGCGGTAGCGCTCGCAGCGCTGAAGGATGGCCTGGTTCACGCCGATACTCCGGTGAGCCTGGGGCGTGGCTACTCCCTGGACCTGACCCACGCGCTGGCTCGCAGCGTAAACCTGTACTTCGAGGTGCTGGGACGCGCGCTGGGCTTTGACCGCGTAAAGCATTACGCCAACGAGTTTGGCCTTGGGGAACTCGCCGGGTACAACATTCCGAACGAACAGCTGGGCGTATACCCGGATGTGGCGCTGCCGCAGGCACAGGGCGGTGTGGGAAGGATGTGCTCGTTCGGGGAAAGCATTTCGATGACACCGTTGCAACTGGGCGCGCTGGTTTCCGCCATTGCCAACGGTGGAACACTGTATTACCTGCAGCACCCGACGACACCGGACGAAGTAAAGAGCTTTGAACCCAAGGTGAAACGACTGCTGGATATCCAGCCAATCATTCCGGATATTCTGCCGGGCATGGCAGGCGCGGTGAACTTTGGAACGGCACGCTCGCTGCACGCCAACTTTGTGCAGTTCCCTGTGCTGGGTAAGACGGGCACCTGCTCCAACAACGGCACGCGTTATGGCTGGTTTGTTAGCTATGGCGAAGCACCATCAGGCCGGATTGTGACCGTTATCTTCCTGAACGGCGACCACAACGTTGCCGGACCCAAGGCCGCGGAGCTGACGGGCGAGTTTTACCGCGCGATGTCGCAGCGCAACTATTTTGCGAGCGGAACGGCCGCTCCTTCGCCTGCTCCGGCGATTACCGCTGCAGCGAATACGGGACAGTAAGCATCCACTGAACGTATGAAGATTCTCTCCTCCCACGAAATGACCTCGGCAGACCGGCTCTCTGTGGAGGCAGGCATCTCCATCCACTCCTTGATGGAGGCCGCAGGGAGCGCGGTGGCACGGTTTGCGCAGCAGCGCTATCCGCAGGCGGCGTTGGTGGTGGTGCTTGCCGGTAAGGGTAACAACGGCGGCGACGGCATGGTGGCCGCACGTCTGCTGGCTGCAGAGGGCAAGCGGCGGGTTCGCCTTGTTCTGCTCGGACAGGCCAGCGAACTGAAGGGCGACGCATTGGCCGCATGGGAAGCCTGCGGGGCACAGGTAGAACGCGTGGAAGCGCTCGAAGCCGGAACGCTGGAAACAGCGCTACAGGGCGCGGCGTTGATCGTCGATGCGGTGCTCGGCACGGGGTTTAAGCCTCCGGTGCGCGGTTTGGCTGCGGTGGCGCGCGACCTGCTTGCGTCCTGCTCCACACGGGTCCTTGCGGTCGATGTACCCAGCGGCTGGGATGCTGATTCCCTGCAGCAGAGCGAGCCGGAAGCGTTTCGAGCCGATGCGGTGGTCACCTTTGCCGCGCCGAAGCTGGCGCACCTGTTTGGCCACATGACCGCCCCCAACAGCATGGGCCCTGTCGTGGTGGCGCCGATCGGCACCCCGGAGTCGGCGATCGGTTCCGAGCAGGGGCTGCACTGGACCGGAAGCGCCAAAGCGCTGACGGAGACCCCACGCAACATCAACTCGAACAAAGGGCGGTTTGGGCACGTTCTGATTGTGGGTGGAGCGCTGGGGAAGGCTGGTGCTCCGTCCATGTCGTCGCTGGCAGCGCTGCGTGCCGGTGCCGGGTTGGTGACCGCGGCGGTAGTGCCAGAGATCCTGCCAACGGTGGCACAGATAGCCCCTGAGCTGATGCTGACCCCACTGGACCTGCAGGCAAGTGAGTTCGACGCGCTGCTGAAAGGTATTACGGTGCTGGCGATCGGCCCCGGCTTTGGCACGGAAGCTGCGGCTGCAGCGTTTGTGCCGCGATTGCTGCGCGCAACGCCGGAGCTTCCCGTGGTGCTGGATGCTGATGCGCTGAATATCGTGGCCAAGCAAGAGGGCCTGCTGCGAGAGCTCTCCAGCACAGTGACCAGCAAGGGCAAACCGCGCAGCGTGGTGCTGACTCCGCACCCTGGTGAGTTTGCCCGCCTGACCGGGCTGACGGTGAAAGAGGTCGAGGCGGACCGCATTCGGCTGGCGCGCGACTTTGCCACAAAGCACGGCGTTACGCTGGTGCTGAAGGGATGGCGCACGCTGGTGGCGCATCCTGATGGCCACATCGGCGTGAACTCGACCGGCAATCCGTCGATGGCCAAGGGCGGCTCCGGCGATATTCTTACCGGCATCGTTGCCGCGATGCTGGGCCAGTTCCCTGACCGGGTGGCCGATGCGGTAGAGACCGCCGTGTATCTGCACGGGCTTGCCGGAGAGTTTGCAACCGTGGCGCAGGATGAACACACTGTACTGGCCACCGACACCGTGCATCACCTCTGCGACGCGTTCCAGGCGCGCGCAACCGATGCCGATTACTTCACCTGGATTACCGGATTGGCAAAACGATGAGAGAGTGGACCCGAGAGAAGCGGCTGCGTACACGCAGCGAAAATGGAACCCTGGCACTGGGCGAGTTGATCACCGAACTGCTGCTGCCCCCCAAGCTCGTGGTACTGCGCGGGCCGTTAGGCGCAGGCAAGACCACGCTGGTGCGCGGCATCGCACAGGCACTGGGTGCCGATACTGCGGACGTCTCCAGCCCCACCTTCACACTGGTGCAGGAGTATCAGGGCCGCAAGACCAAGCTGTACCACATTGACCTGTACCGCCTGGAGAATGAGCAGGAGCTCGAAGGGATCGGGCTGTGGGAGATGGCCGACCAGGACAATGTGCTGGTGCTGGTGGAGTGGGGAGACCGCTTCGAGTCCGTAATGGAGCGTGCGGATGCAGAGATCCTGATCGGGCCGGGTGAGGTGGACAACGAACGCCTGCTGCTGGTGCACTGGCGCGAGTAACGCGGAAGAGTTCAACGCTTAAAACACAAAGGCCGCGGCGGTTTGTCGCGGCCTTCTCCTTTGTCGTTCCTGAAACTTCGGAGGCACACTCTCAAGGGGTGCCGTGCAGCAGGGTGATGCAAAGCAAATCAGTGCACAGTACTACAGGTCCTGCAGGTAAAACGGTTGAGTTACTGGTTGCGCCAGTCAGAGTTAGAACGGTCGCGCATGCCGATGAAGGCGGGAACGAAAACAGTCAAACCAGCAAACGTAGTGAGTAAAAGGTTGTACACGGTAGTTCTCCTTGATATTCAGGCGCACGGGAATCCCCGGGCGCTAAGCCCAACTTGTTGGGGGTAATGGGAATATGTTTCCAGTGAGGGCAGGATCGGGATCATGACCCGTCTGTCGCAAAGCACCGGTAGTTCTGGGGCCTTTGGCCAGATGCTGCCCGGCTGCTGCCGCACCGCTCTGACTCTGCTCCCAAGAAGCCTATGTTTATAAGATACGCCTAAGGCTTTTTGGATGCACAGTTACCGATTTTTTGTTCGGTAACTGGTCCGGCTGCTGTTTGTTTTCAGAGCCTTTGACCAACACTTAGAGATACGTTGGCCACAAAAGTAAGTTCCCTGTTTTTCAAAAAAAAGTTTTTTTACTTAGTGGACTTACGTCCGCGGCCGGTAAAACGATAGATCGCACAAAGCTCGTCTCCGGTTGAACCGTACTCCGTTTGCTGTGCGATTTCAGCCAGATCCGCCAGATGGTCGTCTGCCGACATAGGCACACGACCGAGCCAGATGCGCTCGAAGGCCGGATCGTGGTCGAGCACAGAATCATGCTCGGCGTTGGCGTAGATGAGGTCAAAGCTCTGGCCGCCGGAAGAAACGGAGCGCTCGACGTGACGCAGAAAGCGCTTGAGCAGCCTGGACTCAAACGGATGGAACAGGAAAGCCAGCGTAGCTTCGGCGGGTAAGGGCTGCACGGTGGCGTCGGCCTGATGCAGTAAAAGAGGTGCGAGCGCTTCCGCGCTGTTGTCCTCGTTCCAGATCGCGATATTTTTCCGGGCGATGGCGGCGAGCTCCTCGTTCAGCTCGATGCCTTCGACACGCAGAAACGGCAGTTGCGAGGCCAGCAGCATGGCACGCCCCTTACCTGCCCCCACGTCGAGAAAGACGGTCTGCTCGATCGGTTTCTGAGGATGCAGCCGCTGTAACCAGAGATCGCACAGAGCGCTGAGGATAGAGGGCGCAATGCCATAGTAGGCCGTGAGGTCCTGATGGGGATGGGCTGTTCCGCGCGCAATGATCGGACCTTCAATCAGGCCGCCGGTATCGGTACCGTGGAGCCGGTCAAAGGGATGTACAGGAGGTGCGGCGGGAACGTTCTTGCGAGCCATCTATAGCCGAGCTTACCGCAGCATGGGGAAGAGCGGGGGCAACAGCTCCAGCTCTGTACGTGAGATGGCTTCGATGCCTGCGAGGCGATTTTCAATCTGCGCGGCCATCTGCGCTGTGAGCGCTTCATCGCTGCTGGGCGCCTGGATACGCACGCGCGCAATGAACTTCTCCGGCACGCCAACGATGCCCTGCCCGGGCGCGTCAAGATCGCGCACGAGCACCGCCGAGCGCACAAGCGAGGCCTCCACCAGGTTACGGCGGGTCACGGGATCAAAACAGTCACATAGAGCGCTTCGGAGGTCGGCTTCTGTCATGGCCCGGGGGGGGATGCAGCTCCCTTCTGTGACGTGTCGGGTTAGTTCGATTCGTCGCGGTGGTCGTGCACGCAGGCATCCAGATGCTGCTGGCTGCGAGTATGCCATGCGGCGTCCTTATGGCCTCGATAAAACTCCAGCCATGTCATGCAGCCACGCACGTTGGAGAGTATGTTCGCATTCGAGAGCAGGTTCGGGTTCTGCACGGCCGACTCAGCCGCCTGGACGGCGGCGAAGGCAGGGGCGAACTGCTCTTCCGGCGCGTCGCGCAGGCTGGCCGCCTTCTCGAAGGCGGTCCACACCTCGGAGTCGACCGGGGTGAGCCTGGTGACCAGCACGGAAGAAGATGCCACATGTCGCTGCTGCTGATACCGCCAGACGTTCCAGGCACCGAGCAGCAGAATGATGACGACCATGATGATCTGTCTTGGCTTCAGAAACTTCAATGCTTCTCCTCCTGTGTACGTGCGCGCAGAGCCTCAAGCAGCAGCGGACCGGCTTGCGAGACGCTACCTGCGCCGAGCGTAAGAATGCAGTCACCGGGACGGGCATCCGCGGCTAGATTCGCTACGGCATCCGCCATGGAAGCGGCATACGACACGCGGCCTCCACCGGCCTGGCGAATAGCAGCGGCCAGGGTTTCTCCGCTGATGCCTTCCAGCGGCTGTTCGCTGGCAGCGTAGATATCGAGCACCTCCAGAGCGTCGGCGTCGCCAAAGGCTGTCGCGAACTCCTCCATGAGATCCCGTGTGCGGGTGTAGCGGTGCGGCTGGAAGAGGACCAGCACGCGGCCAAAGCCGCAAGTACGGGCGGCGGCCAGGGTGGCGCGAATCTCCGTGGGGTGGTGTCCGTAATCGTCCACGACGGTAACGCCATGCTCCACGCCACGCGTCTGGAAGCGGCGATCGACGCCTCGGAAGCTCTCCAGCCCGGCAGCGATCTTCTCCGGCGCGATCCCGAGCTGGATGCCGACCGCAACCGCTGCGGTGGCGTTCAGCAGGTTGTGCTTGCCGGGCACGCGCAGGGAAAAGGGTCCGAGCACCAGACCGCGGGTGTTGACCTCAAACGTGGCCCGGAATCCATCGCCTCTGCCGGGCAATACGCGGAGGCGGAAATCAGCGTCCGGCGACTCGCCGTAGGTGTAAAGACGGCGCGTGACGCGGGGCAGAAGCGCGCGCAGCTGCGGGTTATCGATGCAGGCGGTCACCGCACCGTAGAACGGAACCTTGTCCATGAACTCAACAAACGCATTCTCCACGTCGTCCATGTCCTTGTAGGTATCCATGTGCTCGCGGTCGAGGTTGGTGACGACAGCAAGCACGGGCGGCAGCTTGAGGAAGGAGCGATCGCTCTCGTCGGCCTCCGCGACCAGATACTGAGAGCGCCCGAGCCGTGCGTTGGAGCCAAGTGCGTCCACGCGGCCACCCACGACGACCGTAGGATCGAGCTCGCCGCCCGCCAGCACTGCGGCGATCATGCTGGTGGTCGTGGTTTTGCCGTGCATCCCGGCGACGGCAATGCCGTATTTAAGCCGCATCAGTTCGGCGAGCATCTCCGCACGCTGGATCACGGGGATCTTGCGCAGGCGTGCCTCCACCACCTCGGGATTGCTGCGAGCAACCGCCGAGCTGGTCACGACGACGTCGCTGGCCGCGGCGTTGGCCGCAGCGTGGCCGAGATAGATGGTGGCCCCCAGCGAGCGGAGCCGCTCTGTGCCCGCCGATTCGCGCAGGTCGGAACCGGAGACGGCGTAACCAAGCGTCAGCAGAATCTCAGCGATGCCGCTCATGCCGATACCGCCAATCCCGATGAAGTGAATCCGCTGCGAAGGGGCGAAAAGTGCGTGGTCTGGCGTGTTCAAGGCAAGGTTATCCGTGCGAAAAATCGTCCCTTCCATTCTGCCTGATGCGGCGGTTGAGAAACAGCACAGCGCAGGACAGAAGCTCTGCAACCTGAAGGAGAAAGCCGGCCTGAAGGAAGCAGGCAAGCTTTCGCCGTTGATTTTTCAACTGCTTGAAGGTCACCGATGCTTTCCGAAACAAATCCTGAACAATGTGTGTCTAATGGGATGAGAAATAACCGGCATGAGCCGGGATGCTCTTCCGCTCTCGCAGCGAAACCTGCAAGGCAGCCGCAGGCAAAACCGAAGGCGAGTAAGGAAGGATGGACAGGATGATGAACATCAGACACACACTTCGTACCACGCTGGCAGCGGCCCTGATCGGTACCGCGGCGTTGGCTGCTTCTACGCCCCCCGCTGAGGCCCAGATCGGCGTTTCCATCATGGCCGGCTATGCACCGCCGGCGATCCCGACCTATGACCAGCCGATGTGCCCCGAGGACGGCTATATGTGGACGCCGGGCTACTGGGCCTGGGGCCCTGATGGCTACTACTGGGTCGATGGCGCATGGGTGATGCCTCCTTACATGGGTGCGCTGTGGACGCCGGGCTGGTGGGGCTGGGGCGGTGGCGGCTATTACTGGCATGCAGGCTACTGGGGACGCACCATCGGCTACTACGGTGGCATCAACTATGGCTTTGGCTACTTCGGCGTAGGCTTCTACGGCGGCTACTGGAACGGTGGCCACTTCTGGTACAACCGCGCCTACGGCCACTTTGGCCCGGGCTTCCATGGCGGCTTCTACAACCGTCCGTATGCGGGATACAACGGACGCCCGGGCGGCGCAAGCTTCCAGGCGCATCCGCCGAACGGCTTCGGCGGTGGCGGGGGTATGCACGGCGGCTACAACCAGGGCTCGCCGATCAATGGCCGCGGTTCGGAAGGCTTTGCGCGTACCGCCGGCTTTGACCGCGGCGGGAACAACGGCGGCGGGAACAACGGCGGCTACAACAATGCCGGTGGACGCAATAACTTCAGCGGTGGCGGTGGCAATAACGGCGGCTACGGCGGCGGCTCCTACAGCAACGGCGGTGGCAATCGCGGTGGCATGAGCGGTGGCGGTTACCAAAACAACGGCGGCGGCTATGGCAATTCCCAGAGCGGTGGCAATATGAACAGCGGCCACAGCTACAGCAGCGGCGCACAGTCGCATAGCTTCAGCGGCGGCAGCAGCTATCAGGGTGGAGGCAACTTCGGCGGTGGCGGCAACCATACCTCCAGCAGCAGCTCGGGCTTTGGCGGCGGCGGACGAAGTGGCGGCCAGAGCTTTGGTGGTGGCGGCGGTGGTGGTATGCACGGCGGCGGTGGTGGCGGCGGCTCCCACAGCGGCGGTGGAGGCGGCTCCCACGGTGGTGGTGGCGGCGGACACCACTAACCCCTAACCTGTAAGAACAGAAACGGCCGAGGATCTTCTCCTCGGCCGTTCTCTTTGTGTGAGAGCGGAGGCTCTTCCCTTGCCCTTTACCGTGACGCTAACCGCAGGACAAGGCCTGCGATCTTCTCAAGCGCTCCGGGACGGGCCAACGAACGCGCGCGTGCGGCCATGGCCTGACGCAGCGAGGCATCGGTGAGCATCTCAAGCAAAGCAGCCTCAAGCAGCGGTGCGGTCAGATCGCGTTGCAGGATCATGCGGGCGGCGCCAGCCTCTGCGAGAACCTCCGCATTCTTGCGTTGATGGTCATCGGCGGCCTGAGGAAACGGCACCAGCAGAGAGGGCTTGCCTGCGGCGCAGAGCTCGCTGACGGTAGAGCCGGATCGTGCAAGCACGATATCCGCAGCGGCATACTGCGCGGGCATGTCCTGCAGAAACGCTTCCACGCTCCAACGGGCGGGGTCTGCACCGGTCTCTGCGAACGCCCGACGCGTCACCTCCAGATGGCGCGCACCGGCCTGATGGACGATGGTAAGACCGGGAACGGCGCTGAGCAGAGAGACGAGGATCTGCGGCATCAGCTCGTTGAAGATCTGTGCGCCCTGGCTGCCGGCGGTGACCAGCAGACGGGCGGGGCCACCGGTCTTTTCCGGAAGAGTGAAGATCTCTGCACGCACCGGAACGCCGGTGACCTCCGCGCCGTGAAAGAACGGCACGGTTTGCGTGAAGTTTACGGCAGCAGCGCTCACCCGCTTCCCCAACAGTCGGTTGGTCATTCCCGGCACGGCGTTGGGCTCATAGGCCAACGTGGGAATGCGGAGCAGAACGGCCGCCAGCATGGCCGGGCCGCTGGCATAGCCGCCGACGCCAACCACCACCTGCGGCCGAAAGCTGCGGAACAGGCGCATGCACTGCAGGACCCCGCGCGGAAGATCGAAGTAGGTTTTGAGGCGCGTCCTGAGGCTGACGCGGTTGAGCTGGCCGGAGCGCACAAGCTCCAGAGGGAAACCGGCTTCGGGAACCAGCCGGGTTTCAAGCCCTCGCGACGTCCCGATGAAGAGACACTCCGCGGCGTGACGATCACGAAGCTCGCGGCCGATGGCGAGTGCCGGGACGACGTGCCCTCCCGTACCTCCGCCTGCGATCACAATACGCAATGCCATCAGTCGATCTCTCGCGTGACGTTTAGCAACACCCCCATGCATGCCAGGGTGATTGCCACACTGGTACCGCCGGAGGAGATGAACGGTAGAGGAATGCCCTTGGAAGGAACGATGGAAAGCACCACGCTGATGTTGAAGAACGCCTGCACCAGAATCGCAATCGTCATACCGAAGGCGAGAAAGCGCGCAAACGGATCGGTGGATTTATAGGCTGTGCGCAGACCACGGAAGCCAAGAAAGCAGAAGGCCGCGATGAGCAGAAGACCGCCGATAAGTCCAAGCTCTTCGCAGATGACCGCGAAGATGTAGTCGGTGTGGGGCTCGGGAAGGAAAAAGAGTTTTTGTACACCCTCCATCAAACCCTTGCCATGGAAGCCGCCTGTACCGACAGCAATGAGCGACTGCAGGGTGTGATAGCCAACGCCGCGCGGATCTTTCTCAGGATCGAGAAAGGCCATGATGCGCGCGCGCCGCCATGGCACGCGGAAGAGCATCCAGTACAGGAGCGGTGTCGCGGCTGCGAGCGCGATGCCGATCCACTTCATCTGCATACCGGCCAGAAATAACATACCGAGCAACACGATGGCGCAGACCATCGCAGTGCCCAGATCAGGCTCCTTGAGGATGAGCGCGATGAAGACCAGCGGGGGAAGAGCCGCAGGCAGAATTGTCTCTTTGATGTTGTCGATCTGATGGATGCGCGTTTGCAGGAACCAGGCGAGAAAGAGCACGATGACCGGCTTGGCGATCTCGCTGGGCTGCAGGGTGAAGCCGCTGAAACGAATCCAGCGGTGCGCTCCGTTAATCTTGCCCATACCGAAGACGGCGAGCAACAGCAGCGCGGTCGTCGCCATGAGCGGAAAGATGAGCTTCGGGTTGTTGTACTTGCGGTAGTCAACCTTCATCAGGATGAAGAGAGCGACCAGACCGAGTGCAACCCAGGCAGCCTGCTTGACGACAAACGCGTACGGGGAACCCTGTGTGGACTTTGCCACCACGGCCGAAGCAGAGAAGACCATCACCAGTCCAAACAGGACTAGTGTCAGCACCGTACCGAACATCCATTTATCGACGCCAACCCGCTTCGCCATCGCCGTACCACTCCCAGGAGCCCACTGCGGGCGACGTGCCTGCTGCTAAAGCGCGGTGACGAGCTCTTTGAAGACCCGGCCGCGATGCTCATAGCTATCAAACTGGTCGAAGCTGGCACACGCAGGCGCCAGCAGAACCGTGTCTCCGGGCACAGCGAGCTCCTTTGCCCGACGCACCGCACGCTCCATGGTCCCCGCACTCTCTATCTTCACGACACCCGCGAGCTGTCGCTCAATCTTTTCTGCGGCTGTACCAATGGTGATAACCGTCTTGACGCGCTCGCGCAGAAGCGGTGCCATCGTGGCATAGTTGGAGTCCTTATCCTTGCCGCCGAGGATGAGATGAATGCTGCCAGTAAAGGCCTCAATCGCTTTGACCGTTGCATCGACGTTGGTGGCCTTGGAGTCGTTGTAATAACGCACGCCGTCCAGCTCCCGTGTGAACTCCAACCGGTGCTCGACGGCTTTGAAGCGTGCAACGGCAGACCGAATCACCTCATTGGAAACACCGGCCAGCTTGGCCATGGCAACTGCGGCACAAACGTTCTCGACGTTGTGGGCACCAGCAAGCGTAATCTCACTGAGCGGAAGTACGGCTTCAAACGCACCGCCCTCTGCGCGACGAAAAACGATTGCGTCCCGATCGACAAACGCGCCACGCTTTACCTGACGACGGCCACTGAACCAATAGATCTGCGCCTTCGTTTTGGCAGCAACCAGCTTGGTCGGCTCGTCCTCTGCGTTCAATACGAGAAAGTCTTCCGGAGTCTGGTTTTCTGTAATGCGTTTTTTGGCAGCGGCGTAGTTCTCGAAGCTGCCGTGGCGATCGAGATGGTCGGGAGTAATGTTCAACACGGCGGCGATGCGCGGACGGAAGGTTTCGATCGTCTCCAACTGGAAGCTCGAAACTTCGAGCACGGACCAGGTCTCCGGAGTGGAGGAGTCCACCATGTCCGTGACCGGCTTGCCGATGTTGCCTCCCACAAGCGTGGGAAGACCGGAGGCTTTGAGGATCTCGCCAACGAGCGTGGTTGTTGTGGTCTTGCCGTTAGACCCGGTGATCGCGATGATCTGGCCCTGAAGGAACTCGGCTCCCAACTCCAGCTCACCGATGATGTGCATGCCGAGCGCACGCACCTGCTTCAGCTCTGGTACGTCCATCGGGATACCGGGAGAGACGATGATGTGATCCTGGCGGCGGAAGGTCAGCAGACCGTGGTGGCCGGTCTCGACCATGATGCCTTCATCGAGCAGCCTGGTCAGCTCCGGAATTCTGGAGGCGGGTCGCGCGTCCGAGACCGTGACGCGCGCCTCACGCGCTTTCAAAAAACGAGCTGCCGCGAGGCCACTCTTGCCGATGCCTGCAACCAGAATCCGTTTGCCGCGAATATCCATACGTCCCTTTGTACCGTAGAGCTGTTTTTAACGCAGCTTGAGCGTGGTGAGCGCGAAGAGCGCAAAGACCAGCGCCATGATCCAGAAGCGCGCAATCACCTTGGACTCGCTCCAGCCCATCAGCTCGAAGTGGTGGTGAATCGGTGCCATTTTGAAGATGCGCTTACCGTTGCGCAGCTTATAGCTGCCAACCTGCAGCATCACGCTGAGGGCTTCCATGAGAAAAACGCCACCGAGGAATGGCAGGAGAAGCTCCTGCTTGATCACCACGGCGACCGTCGCAATCGCCCCACCGAGCATGAGAGAACCGACATCTCCCATGAAGATCTCAGCCGGGTGCGCGTTGTACCAAAGAAAGCCGATGGAGGCACCGACCATCGCTCCGCAGAAGATGGTCAGCTCGCTGACCGCGGGCATTCGCTGCAGCTCAAGATAATCAGAAAAGACAGCGTGACCGCTGACGTAGGTGAGAACGGTGAGCCCACCGGCGGCGATGATGGTGCAGCCGATCGCGAGACCATCCAGACCATCGGTCAAGTTGACGGCGTTCGAAGAACCGGTGATGACAAACATGACAAACAGCACGAACGGCAGAAATGCTAACGGCCAGAAGTGCGTCGACAACAGACTGTCAATGATCAGGTTCGGGCGCAGACTCTTGGCAAACGGCACCATCAGGCGCGTGGAGTAGCTGCCCTGCCACTTGAGCACGACCAGCGCTATGGCTACCGCACCGCTGGCAATGAACTGGCAGATGAGCTTCTGTCGTGAGGTAAGACCAAGGTTTCTCTTATGCACGACCTTGATGTAGTCGTCGGCAAAGCCGATCGCCGCGAACGCAAGCGTAGAAAAGGAAACTAACCAGACGAAGGGGTTAGAGAGATCGCTCCAAAGCAGTGTCGGCACCAGAATGGCGATGCAGATCAACACACCACCCATGGTGGGTGTGCCGCCTTTCTTCTGGTGGCTTTGCGGACCTTCTTCACGAATGTACTGGCCAATCTGAAACTGGCGCAGACGATCGATCACGTAAGGGCCGATGAGCAGAGCGATCAGCAGCGCTGTCAGACTCGCGAAGACACAGCGGAAGGTGACGTACCGGAAGATACGAAAGAGACGGAAGTATGGAAAAAGCTTTTGGTAAAGCAGCCAAAAGAGCAACGCGCGCAAGACCTCCGAGAAAGAATACGCCTGAGCCATACTCCAGCCCATGACGATTGGCGCAGGGAATCATCCTCCGCAACGCCACCAAACTTAGCTGAGTGCTTCGAGTGCGCGTTCCAGCCGGACGCCGCGTGAAGCCTTCAGTAAAACAACATCGCCGACGCGCAGGTTTTCACGCATCCACGCTCCCGCCTGTTCAGGCGTTTCGACAAAGTAAGCCTGCGCGCCGAAAGCCTGCGCCTCTTCTACCAGCGCCTGCGCCAGACCATGAACACCAAGCACAAGGTTGATCCCCGCGGCCGCAGCCGCTTTACCGCAGCGACGATGCAGCGCTTCTCCCTCTGGGCCCAGCTCACGCATCTCACCTACAACCAGAACGCGCCGCTCGGCGCCTGTGCCAGCCAAAGCCACGATCATCGCCTCCAGCGCCGAAGGGTTGGAGTTGTAGGTATCGTTCACGAGCGTGGCGCCGTGCCACTCCAGCGTATTGCCGCGCTTTTCCGTGGGACGCAACCGCTCCAGCGCGGCGACAGCGTCACCGAGCGCTACGCCTGCCGCACGCCCGACCGCAAACGCCGCAAGCGCGTTGAGTACGTTATGCCGACCGGGAAGATGCAGGTGCACGGGCAGGCGTGCGGCCTCTCCCCCCACGGGGTTTGCGCTGACACAAACGAACGCCGTGCCCAGGAGACCACGCTCGGCAAGCTCCTCGGCACGGACCTCTGCCTCGGCGTTGGTGCCGTAGAGTACCGTCGTGATCGGAAGCCCTTCTCCGAAGAGACGCACGCGGGCGTCATCCGCATTGAGAAACGCGACTCCTTCAGGCGGAAGAGCGCCGATCAGTTCTCGCTTGGCTCGCGCCACTCCGGCGATGCCATCGGCAAAGAACTCGGTGTGCGCCATACCAACGTTCGAGACGACACCCCATTGCGGCTCAGCGATTCTGGCCAGCGCGGCAATCTCCCCTTCGTGGTTCATCCCCATCTCCACGACCGCAATCTCATGCTCCGGCTCAAGACGAAGCAGGGTCAACGGGACACCGAGGTGGTTGTTGTAGTTACCTTCCGTCTTCAGTACCTTGTATTTCGCGCTGAGCACGGCTGCGATACATTCTTTCGTCGTCGTCTTGCCGGCCGAACCGGTGACGGCGACGATGCGCTTGCCCCAATGCCGGCGCACGGCCAGGGACAGCCGTTGCATGGCATGCAGGACGCAGTCTTCGTCCTCATCAGGAACGCGCAACAAAAGCGCCTCGTCAAAGTTCGGCGGGCAAAGCCAGCGCTGGCTGACCACGGCCGCAACCGCTCCGTTCGCTACTGCTGTCTCCACGTAATCGTGGCCGTCGGTATGCTCACCGCGCACCGCGAAGAAGAGCTCTCCGGCAGCGATGGTGCGCGTATCGATGGAGTAACCGAAGGCTTCCCTGCCGGTATCAAACTCGCCCTCGGCGTGAATCCAGTCCGCAATCTGTCCCAACGTAAGCTTCACTTTTGCAACTCCTTCAGAACGCTTGCGGCCACGGCTACATCATCGAAGACGACGGTGCGGTCAGCGAAGGTCTGTGTCTTCTCATGGCCTTTGCCTGCGAGCAGAACAATGTCACCAGGCCTGGCGGCACGCAACGCGATCTCAATCGCCGCATGACGGTCGGGCTCAAGGACAAACGAGCCGGCAAAACCACCCTGTGCTTCGCGGACTCCGGTCATGATTTCATCGATGATCGCCATTGGATCTTCCGAACGCGGATTGTCGCTGGTAATCACAAGGAAATCGCTCTCTGCCGCGGCAACACGGCCCATCTTAGGGCGCTTGGTACGATCCCGGTCTCCGCCGCAACCGAAGAGCGTTAAGACGCGTCCACCGCGCGGCGCAACGAGGTCACGAGCCAGCATGATGAGGTTCTGCAGCGCGTCGTCCGTGTGCGCGTAATCGACAACCACCGTAAAGCCAAGAGCCTCACAGCCGGGAACAAGCTCGAAACGGCCCGGTGCGGGCTGAAGCTGCTGTACGGCGCGCTGCACCTGCTCCAGCGTAAGACCGCGGGCCAGAGCAGCACACAGCGCCGCGAGAAGATTCTCAACATTCACCTTACCGGTGAGCGGTGAGGCCATCGCAATCCGAGCCTCCGGCGTAACGAAAGTGAACTGAGTACGCCCTGCCGCGAGCTGGAGGTCCTCCGCACGGTAGTTTGCGTCTGCACCGATGCCGTAACGCATGATGGGCTGCTGCCCGGCGTAGGCCGCGGCCATGCGACCGGCATAGGCCGAGTCCTGATTGACGACCGCGATGCGTGGAGCCCCACCGCCCACTCCGCGAAAGAGCTTGGCCTTGGCCTCGGCGTATGCGTCCATGGTGCCGTGATAGTCCAGATGGTCCTGCGTGAGGTTGGTAAAAAGCGCCACGTCGACTGGAAGAGCCCAGACGCGTTCCTGCTCAAGCGCGTGCGAGCTCATCTCCATCACAACTTCCGTACAACCGGCTCGCACTCCTTCTGCCAGCAATGCGTACAGGTCGCGAGCCTCAGGCGTGGTATGCGCGCTTTCCAGCACGCGGCCGGCGATGCGAGTCTCCACAGTGCCCAGCAATACACACTTGCGCCCAACGCTTTCCAACAGCTGGGTGAGCAGAAAAGCGGTCGTCGTTTTCCCGTTTGTGCCCGTCACCGCACTGATACACAACGATCGCTCAGGGTGCTGAAAGAGCGCCGCGCTGAGTTCCGCCAGAGCACGGCGACCATGCTCCACGAGCGCAATGGGCAGCCGCTCTTTGTGCTCCGCAAAAAGTTCGGCCGAGTCCGTGACAAGCGCAGAGGCACCGAGCTCCAGCGCTTTGCCCACAAAACGATTGCCATCGGTGGTGCCACCGCGCATGGCGACGAAGACATCCCCGGGCTGTACGCGACGAGAGTCATACTGCACGCCGGAGATGGTGGCATCGCCTGCAGAGAGTTCCAGCGTGTGAAGTTGCGAAACAAGATCGATCCAACGCATCGTTTTCATCCTATCGCTGCAGCAGCATGCGCAGAGCTACGGTAATCAGCATGACAGCAAAGCATTTGCGCACGATGTCTACGGGGAGGTGCTGCGCCCACTGCGCGCCGAAGTATCCTCCCACCGCGATACCGCAGGAGAGCACAAGCCCCAGCTTCCAGTTCACGTTGCCAGAGCGCCAGTATGGCAACAGAGGACCGATCCACACGGGCAGCAGCGCAATCAGCAGAGCCGTCCCCTGCGCTCGTAGCTGCTTTTCTCCAAAGACGAAAACCAATGTGGGAATGAGAAACGCGCCGCTGGTACCGCCGAGCCCGACACAGATCCCCACGACCATACCCACAGGGATCGCAAGCCAGAGCGCGCTGTTCATCGCGCGAACCGCACGACAATCTCCGTGCCAGGTGGCACCATTGTTCCTGCAGCCGGAGCCTGATCCTGCGCCAGGCCGCTGCCAAGCATCTGGACACGCAAGCCGAGATCTGAAGCCCGCTCCACCACCTGCCGCAGAGCAACACCGTGGAAGTCCGGCACGGCGACACGCTTGCCGGCATCGACCACGACTGCTCCCTGCGACCGCACCTGTACGGTAGGCTGCACCGCCGGTGCGTGCACCTCGGACGAAGTGATGGAAGAGCCGGGCATGACCGAAGTCGTGTTGCCGTTAGCATGAAACGCTGCCAGGACCTTGTCCGGCAGGCCCATAATGCCCTTCGGCTTATCGGAGTCGCGAGAAGCGCGTTGTGCGGCCTCTGCGGCAGCGGCATCCGCAACCTGATTGGCAGCCATCGCGGCAGCGTTCTGCGGCTGGCGAAGTGGATCGTCTGCGGGCAGGTTGTTCACTTCGTCGTACATGGCCTGCAGATCGTTGTTCGGCTCGACGTCGCTGGGACCATCTTCCTGAGGCTTGACCGAGGCGAGCTCCTGCTTGAACTGCGTCTTGGACTTCAACGGCTGGTCATGCGGAACGCCAAGATACTCAAGCACCTCCTGCGCCACTTCGCTGAAGACTGGAGCGGAAACCGTACCGCCGTAACCGCTGCCGACGCTGGGCTGATCGATCACAACCGCAACCGAAATCGCCGGAGAGCTTACAGGAGCAAAGCCTGCAAAGCTTGCCACCAACTTCGTGTGCGAGTAGGTGTGTGTGGCCGGATCAATCTTTTCCGCAGTGCCCGTCTTACCTGCCGAGCTGTAGCCGTTCAAAGCGGCAAGCTTGCCGGTACCTTCGGTGACGATGCCCTGCATCATCGAACGCATCTTCGCGCTCGTCAGCTCGCTGACAACGCGGTGGCTGCCGTCCGGAAGATCCTTCGGTAACTGCATGGAGGGATGAAAGGCATCCGGAACGAGGCGCGGATCTCCCTTCATCTCATCTGTCGACTGCAGAAGGATGTGCGGAGGAAGATAGACTCCGCCGTTGGCAATGGCCGAGACCATGGACACCAGCTGCACCGGCGTGACACCAACCTCCTGCCCGATAGCGATCGACATAAAGCTTGTTGCGCTCCACTTCCGCGGCGGACGCAGCAGACCTCGTGTTTCGCTCGGCAGCTCAATGCCGCTGCGGTCGCCGAAGCCGAAGCCCTTGATGTACTTGTAGAACTTGTCGTTGCCGAGCTTCATCGCCATTTTGGCGGCGCCGACGTCGCTGGAGTGCTCGAGAGCCTGCTGCACAGTCACCACGCCGAAGTGGTCGTCCTTATCGTCGTGCAGCGTGCGGCCGTACATCGTCCAGGCACCGCCCTGGCAGTCAACCATATCGGTTGGCTGTACGCCTGCACCATCAATGGCAGCAGCATAGGTGACGAGCTTGAAGGTAGAGCCGGGCTCGTAGACGTCACTCACAGCGAGATTATTCAACTGGTCCGCGCTCAGATGGCGCGAGTCATTCGGATTGAAGCGCGGGCTCACCGCGAGCGCCAGGATCTGGCCGGTATGCGGATCCTGCACGACGATGGTGCCATGCAGCGCCTTGACCTTTTCCACCTGCTCATCGAGAGCGCGCTCGGCCATGTACTGGATGTTGGAGTCGATGCTCAGCACCAGGTTCTCACCAGGCATGGGCTCGCTCTCCACCGATCCCATGACGTGGCGCTTGGCGTCTACCGCCGTCAGCATATGACCCGGCGTGCCGTGCAGCTCGTCGTCAAACTCACGTTCCAGGCCGCCCAGACCGTTGTCGTCGGTACCGACGTAGCCGAGTACATGTGCAGCAAGATCAGAGTTCGGATAGAAGCGCTTGAACTCCTTCTGGAAGTAAACGCCCTTCAGGTTCAGCTCGCGGACGCGCTCTACGGTGTCAGGATCCAGCTTGCGTGCGACCCAGGCGAAGTTGCGCGAGGCGTTGAAGCGTGCCAGCATCTGCTGCTCGGTGGTGAAGTGATCAAGCGGATCGGTGTGAACGATCTTAGCCAGAAGCTCCGCAGCGTTGGCGCGATTGTCCCCCAGCTCCTTGGGCACGGCGTAGATCGAATCGGTCAACACCGTCATCGCAAGCTCGCGAAGGTTACGGTCGTAGAGCACGCCGCGGCGTGGTGCAACCTCGAAGGTGCGCTCCTGCTGCTGCGCAGCGCGTTCAATGTAGTGCTCGTGACGAACGATCTGCAGCCAGGCGAGGCGACCTACGATGATCAGAGCCCAAAAGCAGAAGAACATCGCGACCCAGACAAACCGCACACGACGAATCGGGGCGGTGAGTGTCTGGCGCGATGTTTTCATGAGGACCCTGCTGTTGTAAGTTTGTCTGCTGCGTGAATCCCTGCTGTAGCGACAGCGTTAGTTGGTGAACGGCGACATCGGTGCACCCTTGGCCTGCGCCAGCACGGTGCCGTCTCCACCATCGGGACGGACCACCTGCCCCGGCAGCGGCTCATCGAGCCCAAGTTGCTTGGCAATGCGATCGATGCGGCCAGGGTCGCTCAGCTGCGCTTCGCTCAGGCGCAGCTGGCGATTGGTCTCGCGCATCTGCTCCACCTGCTGCTTCTGAGCCTCAACACGGTAGCCCACTTCAATGGCCGAGAAGTGCTGATAGACGTAAACCATCGTGAGCACAAAGAAGACCATCGTTGCGATGGTGAACTGGCGCATCTCGCGGCGACGTTCCGGATCGTCGGCCTTCACCAGGCGGCTGTTATCAATGTGTTTGGAGAAGAACATCTCCGGTGTAGGACCGCGGCGACGCGCACGCTGCGCCTCAAAGAGCTCCTGATTGCGATCAGCAGCGCTCATCGCGCGCCCTGCGCTCTTGCGCGAGTGCATCCGCTCCATTCCTTCGCCCGACATTGCCATTGTTGCCATCGCACCCGCCTCCAAAGCTGCAGTTCATTGCATGACCTGTCTGCTTCGAGCCCAACTTCTTGCTGCTTGTATGCTGCTAAATCTTTTCCGCGGCCCGCATCTTTGCACTGCGCGAACGCGGGTTCCATCGCGCTTCTTCTTCCGTGGCGACGACCGGCTTCTTCGTCAACACGTCTAACTCGCCACGCTTCGCCGCTTCCCGAAACGCATCCTTCACCATCCGGTCTTCCAGCGAGTGGAAGCTGATCAACGCCACTCGTCCACCGGACTTGAGTAAGCTTCCCGCGCTTTGCAGCAGCGATCGAATCTCACCCAACTCATCGTTTACCCGAATTCGGATTGCCTGAAAGGTTCGCGTCGCCGGATGAATCTTGTCTGCTTTATTGGGCGGGGCAGCGGCCGAGACGATTGCAGCAAGCTCTGCTGTACTCGTCACCGGCCGCGCCCGCACAATTGCTCTGGCGATTCTCCGCGACCTCCTTTCCTCTCCGAATTCGTAAATCAGGTTGGCGAGATCTTCTTCGTCCGCCTGATTTACCACTTGTTCAGCCGTCAGCTCGCTGCGTGCGTCCATACGCATATCCAGCGGTCCGTCGGCCCGAAAACTAAACCCTCGTGCAGCCTCATCCAGCTGCAGGCTGCTGACACCAAAATCGGCCAGCAAACCATCGAGCGAACCCGGCGCGATCACCTCACGCGCTTCAGAAAACGCTCGCGGCACAAACTCAACCTGCGGCATCTGCGAGCCCAGCTCCTCGGCTACTTTTTCCAGCCGAGCCTTTGCCAGCGACATCGCCTGCGGATCACGATCAAACGCAATCAGCCTGCCACCCGGCCCGAGCCTTCGGACGATCGCCGAAGAGTGCCCACCGAGACCCAGCGTCGCGTCCACTACCGTCGCACCGGGCTTTACCTTCAGAAATTCAAGGCATTCTTCTAAAAGAACCGGAACATGTTGCGGCTCACTCATCTTTCCCGCTCCACGTGCTCCCTGGGGAACAACATCCGTTACAAACCGATCACACCCAACGCTTCGATATCGGCATCCGTCAGAGGCTCAGCCTCCAACGCCGCACGATGCTTGGCGTCATTGACGACTGCCAGAAAGTTCTGCTGTCCAAGCACGGCGACATCGCCTTCGATCACAGCTGCCTCCCGCAAGGTTTGCGGAATCAGCAGCCTTCCCTGCCCGTCCATCTCAACAACCTGGCCGTAGTAATTCGTTACATCCAGAAACTTGCGCTTGGCCCCGGAAGCCGGCGCCTTGGCGATGGCTTCCTCGATCTTTTCCCATTCCTTCATCGGATAAAGCTCCGCGCGCTTGCCGTCGCGGCTGGTGATGAAGAACTGCGGCCCGTACATCTCATCCACACGACGCTTAAAGTCGGCAGGGACCTTCAAGCGGCCCTTTTCGTCAACGCGTGCTGGATGATTGCCGCGAAACATTGCTAAATCCTCAAAAAGTTCGACCGCATCCTTCCTGAGACTTACGCTGGGGACCCGGACGAAGTAGGATTGAGTCCGAATCTTGCTTCGGTCAGCCCTTTTTGACCACTTTCGACCACTTCGTTCCACAAGAATCCCGCAAGATACCCCCACATGCAAGATAAAAATTCGTTGCATCGTGTCTTTTTTTGCGCGCATCGTGTGGAAAAAACAGCGGAGTGGATAGAGATATCCACACGCCACAACATCTTGTGTTTACCAAATCGAGTCGTGCCTCATGTCGCACTTGCCACAGCGCCGGGGCTTCGATAAAGCGCAAGAAAGGCGAAAGCGGGGACCGTCTGTTTGCCTAATCAAAAGCGCTGTTTTGCACAGCAGGGCAAAACCACGCTAAGAGAGCAGCTTTCCGGTCATTTGCAGACTTCAGGTGTTTGCGGCGTGAAAACCCGGGGCCGCGCCGGAGGCAACCTAGCCGTTTTGCGAGCTGCGCTCAGCCTGTTTGCGGCGCATGCGGCGAATCACCCATAACAGGTAGCCCAGCACAAGCAGGTTCAACAGCAGAAGCAGAGCGCGGAAGAGATTCGGGTCACGCACGAGCTCAAAGATCTCCCAGGGCAAAGCGATCACCGTCAGAGAGACGGTGAAGTACTCTGCCCAGGTCTTCTCGTTGTAGAGCCCAAGACCTTCGACGACGCAGACGCCGGAGTAGAGGAAGGAAAAGAGTGCGGTGCGCTTGAGCTGGTGGCCTTGAATGAGATCGGCACGATCGAGGAGGAAGCGCACAAGACGGCCTTCCGTATCGAGACGGAAGACACTGGCGATGCGCAGAGCAACGTCGCCGACATCCCGGTGCACAAGATGCAAAGCTCCGATCCCGAGCGCAACGAAGAAGAGCGCTTTGCCTAACTTGAACAGCGCCACCAACAGCAGACCGCTATCGCGGTGTCTTGCTGTCTGAGCCTGCCTCACGAGCGGATTGGCCACGGAACCCATGCTCTTACAGTGGACGGCTGCGGCCGCGCTTTGTCAACGCATTCGCCGACGAACGCACACAAGGCGACAATGCGCATGATGCAAAAGCGCCCGCACCATGAGGGTGATGCGGGCGCCCTTCAACCATCTGCATGGTTGAAGCCTGTTAGATCTCAGCCCAATGGCGCAGCAGGTTGTGGTACACGCCGGTGAGATCGACGAGCGAAGGATGGTTCGGGAGATCCTGTCCCAGCTTTTGAATGGCGACATCGAGGTTCAGCAACATGCTGCGCTGCGCATCGTCGCGAATCATGCTCTGCATCCAGAAGAAGGAAGAAACACGAGCACCGCGCGTTACGGGACGAACATGATGCAGGCTCGTGGAGGGATAAAGAATGGCGTGCCCTGCGGGCAGCTTTACGGAGTGCGAACCGTAGGTATCTTCGACGACTAGCTCTCCACCGTCGTACTCCTCCGGTGCGCTCAGGAAGAGCGTCATTGAAAGATCGGTGCGTATGTACTCCCCCGTTGCAGCGATACGGCGAACGGAGTTGTCGATGTGATTGCCGAACGAATGACCGCCCTGATACATGTTGAAGAGCGGAGGAAAGATTTTCTTCGGCAACGCTGCTGCAACAAACACCGGATTATTCTGCAGCGCGTGCAGGATCTTTTGCCCCAGCTCAACGGCGACAGGATGGTTTTCCGGCATCTGCATGTTGTTCTTCACGCGCGCCGATTGATATCCGGCCGTGACCTTGCCGTCGACCCACTGCGAACGGTCGAGCGCCTCGCGAAACTCGCGGACTTCCTGCGGGCTCAGAACATCGGGAATGGGAATCAGCATGAGGTTACCTCCGAGGACGGCGTTGCAGCGCGTCCGATTGCATGACCGAGCCGAACCAACGCCTTCTCACGCGTTGGCCATATGCTCAGCCGGTTGAGCTACAAGCAGCTCCTGCGCAAACGCACGGATGCGATCGGAGGAGGACTGCTGCAGGAAAAGCTTCATCTTGGAAAGAAACGCTTCGGTAGCAGTGGAGGGCACCTGCCGGAACCACTGCAACGCCTCTTCTTCGTTCCCTTCTTCGAGCAGAAGACGGCCATAGTTGAACTGCCCGCGGAAATCTCCGCCGACAGCGGCCTGCTGATAGTAGTCGCGCGCGGTGACGCGGTTTTTCTGTACGACCCAGCCATCTTCATAGAAGCCGCCGAGCAGATTCATGGACTTCACATGGCCAAGCTGAGCGGCTTTCAATAGCCACTGGAAGGCCTGTGCTTTGTCCTGCACTACGCCGCCCTCCCCGAGAGCGAGCAACGTGGCGAGGTTGTACATGCCCCAATCAAGACCGCGCACAGCCGCTTTGCGAAACCACTGCTCTGCAAGCACGGTGCTCTTTGGCGTGCCCCATCCCTGATCGAAACAACGGCCAACCATGTTGATCGCCATCAAGTTTCCGCTCTGCGCTGCACGTTCAAACCAGTGCAGAGCCCATGCCGGATTGCGTTCGACGAGCTTGCCGTCGAGCAGCATCTGCCCGAACATGACCTGAGCCTGGTGCACGCCGCTCAACGCCGCGGAGCGCACCAGCTCAAGAGATTCCTGATCTGTTGGAGTCTTCATTGCTTCTTACAGGTTTAGAACTTCACGTTGATGCCGAAGACAGCCTGACGTCCAGGAGCCATGATCGCGTAGTGCGTCGTATAGGCCTGCTGGTAGTACAGCTTGTCGCCGAGGTTCTGGATGTTCGCCTGCAGGTTCAGGTGGCTGTTGATGATGTAGTTGCCGAAGATATCGACACGCGCGTATCCCGGTACCCACTTGTTGTTTGTCTGGCTACCCCACTGCTTGGTCATGGTGTACACACCACCACCGGCGTGCAGGCGGCTGAAGATCTGGTAATCGCTGGTGATGCTGACGCTATGACGCGCGGTGTTTGGCATGGCCGTACCGTTGGACAGACCTGCCGAGGTGCCCTCAGGTCCTGCGTTGGTCAGAACGGCATCCAGATAGGTGTATCCGCCGTTCAAGTTCCAGCGCTTGGTGAGCGCACCACCGATGCCGATCTGCGCACCCAGCGTACGGTCCGTACCGGCTGCGATGTAGGTCGTGGGATCGGTTGCCGACGGGATACGAACGTTCTGGATATCGGTACGGAAGAAGTCGATACGCGCCATCGCCTTACCACCGGCCAGCTCACGCTTGGCACCAATTTCTTCCTGACGAATTTGCTCGGGCTGAAGATTGCTGTTGCCCGCGGTGTTCAGGTTCGACGTATCACGTCCCTGGGACAGCGAGTTACCGGTCGGGATCGCCGCCGTGCTGACAGCACCGTAGATGCTGGTGGCATGGTCCGGCTTGTAGACCAGGCTGGCAAGGTACGTGCCCATGTTGTTGACCAGCGACTGCTTCGGAAGGCTGTTGCCTACCGGAGCCGTGTAGGAGGAGTAGAAGTTGTCGTAACGTCCGCCCACCGTGCTCTGGAAGTGCTTGTTGAACTCAACGGTGTCAAAGCCATAGACCGACTTGGTGACCGCAACCGAGTGATTCGGATTATGCGTGAGCGTCAGCTGACCGGTGCTCAGCCAGGGATCGTACGGCGTTGGCGCAAAGAGCGAGGTGCAGTTGTAGAGCGACGCTGCACCGGTGCCGAACTTACAGTTCTCTCCACCGGTGGCGGTGGTGCTGTTGTTGGTGTAGCTATCGTTATTGCCGCGCTCCTTGGAGAACTCGATACCGGTAGCGTAAGAGTGCTTGATGTGGCCTGTCTTGAACTGACCGGAAAGGTCGGTCTGGTTGTCTTCCGTGAAGACGGTGCTGACGCGGCTATTGATGCGACGGAAGATGTACCCGTAGAGAAGATTTCCCTGGCTATCATCCGGAAGCGTCACGACGTAATCCATGGACGTGCGTTCGTAACGGAAGGTGTTGCGCAAGAGGCTGCGGCCGTGGAAGAGATCCTGCTCGACGCGCCCTGTGGCAACCTTAGCCACTTCGCGATCGTGATCGCGGTCCGCAAGACCGTAGAAGAATCGGCGATCAGAAACGTCGAAGGGTTCGCCATCGCCCGGCTGCAGGATCTGCGTTCCGGGATCAACTCCGCCTGTCTTATCCGCAGGGTTGTTGTACGGAATACCTGAATCCGGAATGTTGTTCTGCACCAGGTGGTAGTAGTCGAGCAAAAGACGTGTCGGGTGTCCGAGTCCGACCGCAAGGCTCGGCGCAATGCCCCAGCGATTGTTATGCACGACGTCACGACCCGCAACATCCGCGTCGTTCCACATACCCGTCAGGCGGCCGGAAACGAAGGGACCGAAGTCCGTATTGCCATCAACAGTGGCACGCTTGTAGTTCGCGGTACCCGGCATAAAGGTGCCGGTGACAAAGCTCTTGCGGCGCGCCATCTTCGAGTTCATGTTGATGCTGCCGCCGCCGGTACCACGGCCGCCGTATGCACCACCAGGACCTTCGGCGACTTCAATGCTGTCGATGTCGAAGACTTCACGCGATTGTGCGGCGATATCGCGCAGACCGTCGATGTAGGTGCTCGACTGCGCGTCCATACCGCGGATGAACGGACGATCACCCAGCGGGTTGCCGCCTTCGCCTGCACCGAAGGTAATGCCGGGAACGGTGCGAAGCGCTTCTACCAGCGTTGTGGATGCGGTGTTCTGCATGGTCTGCTGACCGATCACGGTGACCGTCTGCGGAAGGTCAAGCAGCGACGCGGTGTACTTGATATTTGGCGTGCTGTCGGCGGTGACCACGACCGACTCACGGTTGGAGCGGAGCTCAACGACGACCGAGTCCGGTGCGTCGAAACGCGCCGAGAGACCAGTGTTGGCGAGAGCCTGCGCCAGTGCATCTTCCAGAGAAACCACACCCTGAACACCCGGCGACGCAATGCTAGCCATCTTGTCTTGCGCCGACAAGGCGATGCGGATGCCTACCTGCTTGCGCAGTGCTTCCATGACATCGGCCACGGTTCCGGCAGGAATATTGAACTTGTGAACTTCGCTCGCGGGCGTGCCCGTCTGGCTGCTCGAAGCCGCGGTCTCCGGATTTACTTCTTCACCAAGATCCTTGTTTTTGGACGGTTCGGTGGGGGCTGCAACCGCGTTCGAGCCCACCAGACCCGCAACCGTTAGCGTGAGCGCCGCTGCCCACGACGACTTACGTCCTGCTACCGCCTTGCTGTTGTCTTCCGTCGCAAGCAATGCGCTCGTGGGGCTTGCCGTATGCGCATCCGACGGCGTGCCAAACACACCGGCCACAAGGCTTGTCTTAAGGTCGATCCTCTTACTCAAGTTCCTTCTCCTGCCTCAAAAAAATTTGGTCTGCCCCGCCAGAACCCGCAGAGGAGGAAACACCCTCCACATGCGCTCCCGGGCTAACCGAGTACCGGGTCCAGATTTTGGCTTACCAGCAAACGTCCATATGGATCTCTGGCTGGCAAGCGGCTCGCCCTCACGGCCACCCTGTTTTCTTTTGCGGCTACGCGGCCCTCACACACGCAGTTCGCACGCATCCCGCAACCTCTTGTCCGGAGCCATCCTCACGGTTGTGCAGAAGCAAATCGCCATCTGCGACTCAACAGGTCCGAGATACCTCTAACAACATAACGCATATCTCGGACTTGTACAGTCCCATATAGAAATCAGGCGGAAATATTTGTGCGATTTTCGATCACGTTGCGCGAATTCAGAACAACCTTTTTCTACCGGCTCACCAATCGGGCCCAAATTGCTGCAATCTAGGGAGATGGAACACCGCTTTCATGCCGAGCAGTGGCTTCCCTTTCCTCCGGCGCTTGTTTTTGCCTTCTTCGCCAATCCGGAGAACCTTCCCCGGATCATGCCTGCGTGGCAGCAGGTGAGGATTGAGGAGGCGTTCTTCACCGCCCCGCCGCCGCGACCCGCGGGAGTCCCCGTATACCCGGGAATCGCCGCCGGCGTAGGCACAGAGATGCTGCTCAGCGCACGGATGCTGCCCTACGTTCCGGCAAGGGCCGGCTGGCGAGCGCGTATCGAGGAGTTTTCCTGGAATGAGGGCTTTTGCGACATACAGCTGAGCGGACCGTTCCGCTCCTGGCGGCACTGCCACCGGCTTCACGAGGCAAACTCCGCGGAAGGAGCGCCAGGAACGGCGGTTCGCGACGAAATCCGCTACGAGATTCCTCGCTGGCTGCCTGAGTTTCTCGTTCGCGGACAGCTGGAAAAGGCGTTTCGTTATCGGCATCTCCGGGCGGCGGAGCTTCTTGCACTCGCCGCCCGGGGACGCTAAACCGCGACGGGCTTCCGCAGCAACGGACGCACACGCTCTAGCGCGGCCTCCGCGGTCAAACCGTACTTCTTGCGAAGATCTTCGGGCTTGCCATGCTCGATAAACTGGTCGGGCCAACCTACGCGCACCACCGGTACGTCCAGACCTGCGTCTGCAAGGATCTCCAGCACGCTGGAACCAAAGCCGCCGGCCAGCACATGGTCTTCCAGCGTGAGCAGAACACCACAGCGCTCTGCGTAGTCGAGAATACGCCCGGCATCAACGGGCTTTGCAAAACGAGCGTTGATAACCGCAACCGTGTGACCTTCCTGCTCAAGCGTGCGTGCAATCTTCTCGGCCTCGGGCAGCATGTTGCCCAGCGAGAAGATCGCAACGTCTCCACCATCGCGGATCAGTTCGGATTTTCCGATCTCAAGCGCTACAGGAAGCTGTTTCGGCGTTGCGCCGGGACCGGTACCGCGCGGGTAGCGGATCGCGCTGGCGCCGTTGTGCTGCAATGCGGTGTACATCATGTCCTGCAGCTCTTCCTCATCCTTCGGGTCCATGTGGATGAGGTTCGGCACGCCGCGCAGGTAACTGATGTCGAAGAGGCCATGATGCGTTGGGCCGTCATCGCCGCTTAGACCGCCGCGATCCATACAGAAGACGACGGGAAGCTCCTGCAAGGCGACGTCATGAACGATCTGGTCAAACGCACGTTGCAGAAAGGTCGAGTAGATGGCGCAGAAGGGGCGGTATCCCTTGGTTGCCATTCCAGCAGCGAACAGCACGGCATGTTCTTCGGCGATGCCGACGTCAAAGTAGCGATCGGCGTGCTTGGGACGGAAAAGATCGAGCGCGGTGCCGTTAGGCATTGCCGCCGTGATCGCGACAACGCGGCGATCCAGATCAGCCAGCTTATTGAGGCTCTCTGCAAACACTTCCGAGTAGGTCTTCTGCCCGGTTGGCTTGGTTTCGCCCGTCTCGGGGTCATAGGGCCCCAGGCCGTGGAACTTCTTTACCTTCTCCAGCGCAGGCTGGAAGCCTCGCCCCTTCTGCGTAAGCGCGTGCAGCACGACAGGGCGGTTCTGCGTCTTGAGGAACTTGAACGTCTCAATGAGCATGGGCAGGTTATGGCCGTCGATCGGACCGTAATAGCTGAGCCCGAACTCCTCAAAAACCATGCCGCGGCCGATGACGCCTTTGGCCGCTTCCTCTGCCTTGCGCGCCACGTGACGCGCGGCCTGTCCGCCGAACTTTTCTACCAGACCGGTCACGCGATCGTAAAAGTTCACGTAGAGCGGGTTTGTTGCGATCTTGTGGAAGTACTCCGCGATGGCTCCAACATTTTTATCGATGGACCACTCATTGTCATTGAGCACGATGATCAAACGCTTCGTCTGCGCCGCAATGTTGTTCAACGCTTCAAAGCTGATGCCGTTGGTAAACGCCGCGTCGCCACAAAGCGCGACCACATGCTCGCTACCGTTGCTCATGTCCCGTGCGACGGCCATTCCCAGCGCTGCGCTCAGGGCCGTACCCGCGTGGCCGGCTCCAAAGGAGTCATGCTCGCTTTCGCTGCGCAGCATGAAGCCGTTCAAGCCTCCGGGCTGGCGAATGGTGTCAAAACGGTCTTCGCGACCGGTGAGCAGTTTATGGACGTAGCTCTGATGGGAGACGTCGAAGACGAAGCTGTCTGCCGGGGTATCGAACACATAATGCATGGCGATGGTCAGCTCGACGACGCCAAGGTTAGGCCCGATGTGTCCACCTGTTTTTGCTACGCCCTGGATCAGGCGCTCGCGGATTTCCTCCGCAAGCTGCTCCAACTCAACAATCCCGAGTTTCTTCACATCCGCCGGGGATTTAATCCGGCTTAAATACTCACTCATCTCTCAACATCCCGCGGTCGCGCCGCAACCAGGTGCGCCTGACAGTTAAGTGTATCAATCCAGAGGATCGGAGTACGTATTTCCATTTTTTTCAAAGAAACAGAACACAAAGGTCGTGGAATAGAGGTAGTATTGGCCCCATGTTCCCACTTATGGATGCTTTTTGCGCCTTACGGCGCCTCTGCGTCGTTGTTTTTGTACTTTTTGCAGCGGGTCGCGCTTCTGCTCAGTCCACTACGATTGTCATTTCACAGGTATACGGTGCGGGAGGTAACTCAGGAGCCCTCCTGAATGCTGACTTCGTAGAACTGTTTAACGTCAGCAACTCTACCCAGTCCCTCGATGGCTATGCCATCCAATATGCCGCAGCAGCCAGCACCACACTCCCGACCGTGACTGCTTTGCCCTCGGGGATCTCGCTCAAGCCCGGCCAGTATTACCTGATCGCCGCAACCGCCGGCACAACTGGCTCCTCGTTCACAGCGGACGATACGGAGAGCACAATCGCGTTTGGCGCTGCGGCCGGTAAAGTCTTCCTGACGAATACCACCACCAAGCTCACCAGCGTCTGTCCCGGCTCAGGTGGTTCGGTCGTCGATTTTGTTGCCTATGGAACTACGGTCAGCTGCTCTGAAGGTGCAGCTTCCGGTGCGAGCGCCGCAGCGCCGGCTACGAGCGCGATCCTTGCGGATATCCGTAAGAGCAGCTGCACGGACACCGACAACAACGCAGCCGATTTTCAGGCAGTAACGCCTGCTCCGCGTAACAGCTCGACGACTCTGGCGCCGTGCGCACCGGCTATCGTCGGCCCGACGCTGACTTCGGCGGCAGCTTCCGCCGCCAGCGTAATTGCAGGCAATCCTGTAACGTTCAGTGTTGTGATTACGCCGGGCACCGGTACGCTCAGCACTGAGACGATTAATCTGAGCAGCCTCGGAGGCTCTGCGTCCCAGGCGCTCACCGCAGGCAGCAACGGCAGCTATAGCTACACCTACACCGTACCGAGCTCGGTCACGGAAGGCGATTACACCGTGACCTTCACGGCTACGGACTCCAATAGCCTCAGCTCGACAGCCACAGCCTCTCTCAGCGTCCTGGACGCGTCGACACCAGCAGCGATTACGAGCGGCACCATCGCCGTATCCAACTCTGCACCGACGCTTGGCGATAAAGTGACCTTCTCCGCTGTCTTTGCCGGAAACAAGGGAACACCGGCCGGAACCGTTACGCTCTATGACGGCACCACGGTGCTCGGTACAGGCACCCCGGCCGGCAACGGTACGTGGACCTACACCACGAGCGACCTTGCTCTGGGGTCACACTCGGTCACCGCGATCTATACCGGTGATCTCGTCTACACCACGCCCTACACCACACCGACGCCTGTGACGCTGACGGTTTCGCCCGTACCGGTTGCAGACTTCAACCTGCTGCTCGGCAACACAGCGCTCACGGCCTCCGGAACGCTGAAGACCCAGACGATGAGCATCGGTGTACAAGGCGTGAACGGCTTCAACGACACGGTTTCCTTCTCCTGCACGGGTCTGCCTTCCGGCTCGCACTGCACCTTCTCTCCGGAGAGCGTGACAGGCTCCGGTGGAACGACGATGACCGTCGCGATCGACAACGCCGCACTGCACCAGAGCTCCCCGCTCAGCAAGCGCGGTGAGGAGACCGTGCTCGCAATTGGACTGCTGGCACTTCCCTTCGCACTGCGCCGCCGCACACGTACGCAGCTTGGACGCTTCGGCACACTCGCTGTGGTTCTGGCGTTTGGGCTGACGCTGGCAGGCATTACCGGTTGCGGTAACGATGGAACGCCGAAGGGCTCCTCCACTGTGACCGTCACCGCGAAGACCGCAAGCGTGACGAAGACCGGAACCTTTACCTTCAACGTACAGTAACGAGTACTCCACAAACGGCTGCGTCTTCGGGCGCAGCCGTTTTCTTTTGCCTGACAACGATCGCCTGCTGCCGGTATGCTTTCCTGCCATGAAGATCGCAGCCCTGCTTGCCGTTCCTCTTTCGCTGTTCTGTCTGCACGTCCGCGCACAGCAGAGCCTGCCGCTTTGGCCACACGGCGCCCCTGAAGCAGCCCAAACAACCGATACCGAGCAAAGCTCGTACACAACGCGTCCGGGCTTTGCCAACAAACAGTTTGCGTTGGTTTCCAACGTGACGGTGCCGACGCTCAACCTCTATCCGGTGCCAGCAGGAATCTCTCCCAGCGGAGCGGCGGTTGTCGTCTTTCCTGGCGGAGGGTATCAGGGCCTGGCAGTCACACTGGAGGGAGAACAACCCTGTGCCTGGTACAACTCGCTCGGCATCTTCTGTGCCTGGGTGAAGTACCGTGTGCCTTTTGCGACGCACTATCCGCAGAACTTTGCCCAACTGGAAGATGCCCAGCAGGCCGTGCGTCTGGTGCGCTCGCACGCTGCGGCCTGGCATCTTGATCCGAAGCGCATCGGCGTGATGGGCTTTTCCGCCGGAGGACATCTGGCGGTAACGCTCTCACAGCATTACGACGATGCGCGTGTACTCGCTACAGCCGCAGCGAAGGAGGTTGATGCCAGCCTTTCCGCACGCCCTGACTTTGTGCTGCTCGGCTACCCTGCCTATCTTCCGGTGCCGGCCATGAACGACGATCGGCAACCACCAACCGCCGCGCTCCCTCTGGACCCGGCGTTGCGTCCGAACAAAAACACCCCGCCGACCTTCATCCTGCAGGCCGCCAATGATGCCCAGTATGTGGATAGCTCCCTGAGCTATGCCACCGCGCTCAAGAATGCAGGCGTGCCGGTGGAGCTGCTGCTCTACCCGGACGGTGGCCACGGCTTCGGGATGCGTCCTCCGGGGGTCTCACCGGAGGAATGGACCGTTCCCGCAGCAGCCTGGTTACGCTGGTTGAAGGTGATTCCCGCAGCGGCGTCTCACTAAAGCGAGACGCCCTGCTCCACCACCGGGTCCACCGGCTCGACACCAAATTGCCCTTCCCATTTGGCGACCACGACGCTGGCCAGACAGTTGCCCACCACATTCACCATGGTGCGGGCCATGTCCATCAGCGCGTCGATGCCGAGGATGACAAAGATTGGTGCTTCGGGAAGATTGAAGGTTGCCGCCGTAGCAAGCAGAACGACCAGTGTTGCGCGCGGTACACCAGCGACCCCTTTGCTGGTGAGCACCAGCGTCGCCATCATGACCAGCTGCTGCCCCACCGAAAGATGCACATTCGCCGCCTGCGCCACAAAGATGCTCGCCACTGCTAGATACAGCGTTGAGCCATCGAGGTTGAAGCTGTATCCGGCAGGGATGACAAAGGCAACGATTCGGCGCGGCACGCCGAGTGCTTCCATCTGCTCCATGGCTCGCGGCAGAGCAGCCTCGCTGGTCGCCGTGGCAAACGCAATGGTGGCAGGCTCGGCAACCGCGGCGATGAAACGTGCCACGGGAACGCGGAAGAGCAGTGCCGCCGGCAAAAGCACCACCACGGCAAAGATCGCGAGCGCACCGTAGAGCGTGAGCAGCAGCTTGCCCAGATTCACCAACACGCCAAGCCCCATGTTGCCGACGGTGTACGCCATCGCGGCGCCGACACCGATCGGAGCAAAGTACATGACAACGTTAGTGAAACGGAACATCACCTCAGCAAGGCTTTCGCAGAGACGCATCACGGGTGCGCGCTTGCTTTCGCTCAAGCTTGCCAAAGCAATGGCGAAGATGATCGCAAAGACCGCAACCTGAAGGATCTGGCCATCGGCGATGCTTTTGGCGAGGTTCTCCGGAAACATGTGCAGCAGAACATCATTCCAGTGCTGCGGCGCGGGCTTGCTGACGGTAGCAGCAACGGTTTTGGCTGTTGCCGGGAAGCTGAGACCGACGCCAGCGTGCGTTACGTTGATGGCGATAAGGCCGATGGCCAACGCCAGAGTCGTAACCACTTCAAAGTAGACGATGGCCTTAATGCCCATGCGCCCCACGCTCTTCAGGTCTCCGTGGCCAGCGATACCGACCACCAGCGTGGCGAGAATCAGAGGAGCCACGATGGTCTTAATGAGACGCAGGAAGATGTCGGAGAAGACCTTCAGCTGCGTGGAGAAGTGCGGGGCATCAAACCCCAGCTCCGCGCCGACAATCATCGCAACAAAGATCCACGGCGTGAGGCTCTTGCGACGGATCCCAAACCAGACCAGCCCAAGCAGACCGACCCAGCGCAATGTGCAACCGGCCGCAGCCAGAGCAAACCCAGCGTGGTGCATGTGCAGCGCAATCGCCTGCAGCGCAGCGCCCAAACCTAATCCAACGATCCCGACCGCGATCGCCGTCAGCTCTTTTCTTCCCATTCTCTTCGGCATGTTCTGTGTAGGGTGAGGATACCAGCCAAGCCGTACAATCGCCGCATGAACGGTCGTTATGCTGTAGCACTCGGTCTTGTCCTCTTCGCTTCTGCCGCCCGGATTCCGGCGCAGATGCTGGCTCCCCAGACGGCGATGCCCGATCCGCTGACGACGCCCACCCTGACTCCCGGGCAACAGACGCTTTATAAGCTGGAGGCCGACTTCGCCGCCGATGTCGCGCGCTCAGGCGGAAGCGCCTTCGCGCGTTGGTTCGCGGAGGATGGTGTCATTCTGCCGAACGCCAAGGCCGCGATCATGGGCCTGCATGCGGTGTCCGGTTACGCGCAGTGGGACCCGAAGCAGTACCAACTGAGCTGGACACCGGATGGCGCACAGATGGATCCAGGCGGCGACAGCGGCTTCACCTGGGGACATTACGCAGGCAAAACGCACGATCAACAAGGCTCCCCGGTCACGGTGGAAGGACGCTACATCACGGTGTGGAAGAAGACCGCAGGAGCCTGGAAGGTAGCACTCGATGCCTCAGCCGAAGATGCGCCGGCAACCGACTGCTGCTCTTTGCCCAAGCCCTAACAGCGTGCTGGGAGCTGTCGAATCAGCTGGCCTGCACTCTCCACAGGCTGTTAACTACTTCATCAATAAAGGCCATTACTTATCCACAATTCAGGTTACTAGTGGTGACTTTTGTTCGGTCCCTTTGCCTGAAAGTGGGACTGCCCATCGTGCAACTGGTTCTCTATCCTCAATTTAGATGTTGATGTCGACCTTGCACGAAAGCGAAGAAACACGTCTCGCCGCGCTTGAGCACTATGCGTTGGACGAACTGCCACGCGATCCTGCGTACGACGACATTGCACGGTTGGCGGCCCAGATCACGAATTCTCCGGTAGCCATTGTTACCGTGCTGGAGCAGGACCGCATCAGGATTCTGGGGCAGCACGGCACCGAACTTGACGTAATGCCGCGGCAGAGTCTGCCATGCGAAGCCACGATCTTCAGCGATGGGGTGTATCAGATTCAGGACTCGCGGCGCGATCCGCTGTACTCTCTGGGCGGCATCCCGCTCGGAGATCGCCGCTATCGCTTTTATGCCGGCGTGCCGGTGCTTACCCCGCACCAGGTTGCGATCGGCACATTGGCAGTTCTGGATACCACCGCGCGCAGGCTGACGCTCCAGCAGATTGATGCTCTGGAAAGTCTCTCGCACATGGCGACGACGCGCCTGGAGTTAAGCGTGCGTGCGCGCCAGCGAGAGAGCGCAACGCGGGCACAGATGCGCGTTGAAACCGCGCTCACCGTGGAACGTAACTTCGTGTCCGCGGTGCTCGATACCGTTGGGGCCCTGGTGGTGGTCTTCGATACTGCAGGTCGCATCGTGCGCTTCAACCGGGCCTGCGAGATCATCTCCGGCTACAACTCCTCGGAACTGCTGGGCAAGTATGCCTGGGAGCGGTTGATTCCGGAGGAAGATGTTCCGGGCTACATCGAAAGCTTTGAGCGGATTCGCAACGGTGAGTTCCCCACCGCCTATGAGAATTACTGGACCGCCGCAGATGGAACACGCCGCCATATCGCGTGGTCGGCCACAGCGCTGGTGGATTCTCACGGCGATGTGAACTTCATCATCGGTACAGGCATTGATGTGACGGTGCAGCGCACCGCAGAGACCGCGATTCGTGAATCGGAGTCCCGTTACCGGCAGATTGTCGAAGGCTCGCTGGGCATGGTGTGCACGCATGACCTTTCAGGCATGGTGCTCTCGATCAATGACTTTGGCGCGCACCTGGCCAATCGCCGCGTAGAAGACGTTATCGGGCATCCGTTGCAGGAGTTCATCGCTCCAGCCCGCCAGCCGCTGCTGGAACCCTACTTCCGCGCCTTGCTGGAGCACGGCGAGGCGCGTGGTCTGCTGTACCTGCTGCAGCCTGACGGCAGTGAGCGTGTGATTGCGTACCGCAACCGTTTGGTCGAGCCACAGAACGAGAACCGTTACGTGCTCGGCTTTGGCATCGACATTACGGAACAGATCCGGGCAGAAGACTCCCTGCGCTCGCTGATCCGGCAATCGAACTCCGTGCTGGAGTCGGTCGGCGACGGCATCTACGGTATCGACCTGGAAGGCCGCTGCACGATTGTGAACAGCGCGGCGGCGCAGATGCTGGGTTACCGTCCGGAAGAGCTGCTCGGCCGCAAGATGCATGATCTGATCCACCATACGCGCCTGGACGGCACACCCTACCCTGAGCAGGAGTGCCCGATTCAGGCAACGGTCGTCGACATGACTTCGATCCGCGTGGCCAAAGAGATCTTCTGGCGTAAGGATGGCAGCAGCTTCCCGGTCGAGTACGTGGCGCGCCCGCAGGTGGAAGGCGATGAGAGCTCTACGCGCAAGACGCTACAGCCAGCGGCCGGTGCCTCCACGGACTCCGCAGTGAACCTGAGCACGGCAAGCGGCGCCGAGATTGTAGCTCTGCCTCCGGTACACCCCGCGGGTGCGCCGGAAGCGGCTGCGCCCCGATCACAGGCCTCCATTGAAGGCCGCGCCGTGGGTGTCGTCGTGGCCTTCACGGACATTTCGGAACGCAATCAGCTCGACCGGATGAAGGATGAGTTTATCTCCACGGTTTCCCACGAGCTACGCACACCGCTGACATCTCTGCGAGCAGCGCTGGGCCTCCTGGGGGGCGGCGTGTTGAACTCAAAGCCGGAGAAGATGCGGCAGATGATGGAGATTGCGATCGGGAACACGGATCGCCTGATCCGCCTGGTAAACGACATCCTCGACCTCGAACGCATTGGCTCTGGCAAGGCCGAGCTGCGACAGACACAGTGCTCGGTCAACGAGCTCTTTGAACGAACAACCTCCCTGCTGACCGCAACCGCGCAGAAGAGCAATATTCGCTTTACGCTGGAGGCCAATGACGTACAGGTATGGGCGGATCCGGACCGGATCCTGCAGACACTGACCAACCTGGTGTCGAACGCCATCAAGTTCTCTCCGCCCGCGTCCACGATTCCGAGCGAGATTGTGTTGCGCGCGCATAGGGTTACGCCGGAAGAAGCGCTCATCGAAGTGCAGGATCATGGACGAGGGATTCCGGAAGACAAACTGCAGCAGATCTTCGAACGTTTCCGCCAGGTGGATGCCTCGGATTCGCGCACGATGGGCGGCACAGGGCTGGGTCTGGCGATTTGCCGCAGCATTGTGCAGCAGCACGGAGGGCATATCTGGGCCAGCAGCAGGCTAGGCGAAGGCTCGACCTTCCACTTCACGCTGCCGACGCGTCCCCATGGCCATCTTGGCGCTTAAACAGGCATAGCCCGGCCGTATACTGGCGTGCATGAAAGCTCTTCGTGCTCTTTGTGCTGCAGTTCTTTGCCTCTCTGTGTCTGCACCGGCATGGGGTTGGGGGCGTACCGGACATAGGCTTGTTGCGGAAGTTGCCTGGGACCACCTGACGCCGGAAGCCAGAGCGCAGGTGCAGGCCTTATTGGGCAAAGAAAGTCTGGGTGATGTGGCCTCCTGGGCAGACGCCTACCTCGCGGGAAATCGCCAGACCGGCTTCTGGCATTACGTAAACGTTCCCCCCGGGATGACCTATGATCGTGATCGCGATTGCCAGACGCAGCCCGGAGTTACGCTCGGCTCGCACGCCGATAAATGGCGTGACTGTGTGGTGGATCGCATTCCCTACAACCTGGAACGGCTACACGACACCTCGCTGGATACGGCAGATCGCGCCATCGCGCTGAAGTTCGTCGTGCATCTGGTGGGCGATGAGCACCAGCCGTATCACGTCTACGGACTGGGCCGCGGCGCAAACGATATCCCCGTAACCGTCTTCGGAGAGGAAAACGGCAAGTGGGGGCACCACGAGCTACACGAGGTTTGGGATGACGGCCTGATCGACCACGCACACCGGGACGATGCAGCCTGGCTCAAACTGCTGGAACAACAGATCAGGGACAAGCACCTGGAAGCAGGTGAAGGCGATGCGGTGGCGTGGGCCAAGGAATCGCAAGATCTTGCAGGTAAAGCGCTGGTGCTGCCTGGAAGCGACATCGATGAGGCGTACTACGAGAAGTACCTCCCTGAGGTTGAAACACGGCTGGAACTAGCGGGACTGCGACTAGCCAGGTTACTGAACGAAGCCCTCGCAACACCTCCCGCCAAGTAACGCGAACCCAACGATTCTTCTCGATTACAGTTTTACGGAACAAAGCAGAAGGGCGGACTCTTTCGAGTCCGCCCTTCGTGTTTCCGGTGTGAGAGTGCAGTGTTACTCTGCTGCCATCTCTTCCTGTTCGCCTTCCATGCGCATCTGCTCAAGCTCACGCTCTTCTGCTTCATGCGCTTCAAGCACCTCAGCCTGGATCTGGGCTGCCGCTTCTTCCAGCTCCGGAGAGAGCTGAACGTTGCGGTAGTACTCCATACCCGTACCAGCAGGGATGAGGCGACCGACGATGACGTTTTCCTTCAGGCCGCGGAGCTGATCGACAGCACCGTTGATCGACGCTTCGGTAAGAACGCGAGTCGTTTCCTGGAACGAGGCAGCCGAGATGAAGCTGTCCGTGGACAACGACGCCTTGGTGATACCCAGCAGCAGCGGACGACCGATTGCCGGACGGCCACCTTCCATCAACGCACGCTGATTCTCTGCGTTGAAGCGGAAGCGATCGATCTGCTGCTCGAGCAGGAAGTTGGTGTCACCCACGTCCTCGATCTTCACCCAACGCAGCATCTGACGCACGATGGTTTCGATGTGCTTATCCGAGATGGATACGCCCTGCAAGCGGTAGACTTCCTGGATTTCGTTGACCAGATAAATCTGCAGCTCGCGCTCACCGAGAACCTCAAGAATGTCGTGCGGGTTACGCGGTCCGTCGATGAGAGCATCGCCAGCGCGAACACGCTCGCCTTCCTGCACGTTGACGTACACACCACGCGGTACCGAGTACTCGTCTTCCGTACCGTCATCCGAAGTGATGTAGACCTTACGCTGCCCCTTGGAGACGTCACCGAAGCGAACGACACCATCGAGCTTGGCGATGATCGCCGGATCACGCGGCTTACGTGCTTCGAAGAGTTCCACAACGCGCGGCAGACCGCCCGTGATGTCCTTCGTACGCGTGGTTTCGCGTGGGATCTTCGCCAGGATGTCACCCGGAGAAAGCACGTCGCCATCCTGCACCATAAGGTGAGCACGGCTTGGCATCAGGTAACGCTTGGTGCCCTTTGCACCCTTGACGAGAATCATCGGCTGGCGCTTTTCATCCGGCGAGTCAGCCACCACGAGACGCGAAAGACCGGTAACTTCGTCGATCTCTTCGTGCAGCGTGACGCCTTCCTGCAGGTCCTTGAACTGCACCGTACCGTCGATTTCCGTAAGGATCGAGAAGGTATAGGGGTCCCACTCGCCGATCACATCGCCGAGCTTGACTTCCTGACCGTCTTCGACCTTGAGCTTCGCGCCGTAAACGATCGCGTAGCGCTCCTTCTCGCGGCCCTTCTCGTCAATGATGGCGATCGAACCGGAGCGGTTGAAGGCAACCAGGCTGCCGTCCTTGGAGCGAACGGTTGCGAGGTTGATGAAGTGAATCGTACCGGCGTTCTTGGCTTCCAGGTGCGAAGCATCCGCCACACGCGATGCCGTACCACCCACGTGGAAGGTACGCATCGTGAGCTGAGTACCCGGCTCACCGATGGACTGTGCCGCGATGACACCGACCGCTTCGCCGAGCTCGACCATCTTGCCCGAACCGAGGTTACGGCCGTAGCAACGGATGCAGCAGCCGCGCTTGGATTCGCAGGTGAGCACCGAGCGGATCTTCACCTTCTCGATACCCGCAGCCTGGATCGCCGCTGCCTTGTCTTCGTCGATCTCGTCGTTGATCTCGACGATGGTCTTTCCTTCGTAGTCCTTCAGCTTCTCCAGCGTTACGCGGCCGATGATACGGTCACGCAGCGGCTCGATGATTTCACCGGCTTCGATGATCGGCATCACGTAGATGCCTTCCACCGTGCCGCAATCGAGCTCGGAGATGATGACGTCCTGCGCAACGTCGACAAGACGGCGAGTCAGGTAACCCGAGTCAGCGGTCTTCAGCGCGGTATCCGCAAGACCCTTACGAGCGCCGTGCGTCGAGATGAAGTACTCGAGAACGGTGAGGCCTTCACGGAAGTTCGCCTTGATCGGCGACTCGATGATTTCGCCCGACGGCTTCGCCATAAGACCACGCATGCCGGAGAGCTGACGAATCTGCTGCTTGGAACCACGAGCGCCCGAGTCCGCCATGATGTAGATCGGGTTCATGGCGCCTTCCTTATCGGCGCGCTTCATGTTGTTGAACATTTCGTCCGCAACGCGGTCGGTAACAGCCGACCACATCTGCGTGACCTTGTTCGAGCGCTCCAGGTTCGTGATCGAACCTTCAAGGTACTGCTGCTGCAGCGTGATGACCTGCTTTTCAGCGTCGCCCACAACGGTGTACTTGGTCTCGGGGATCACCATGTCGTCCAGACCGACCGAGAGACCCGAGCGGGTGGCGTACTGGAAGCCGAGTTCCTTGAGCTTGTCGAGCGTGTGCACGGTCGTCTCAAGGCCGAGGTTCAGGTACAGGTAGTTGATGAGCTGACCGATACCCTTCTTCTTCAGCAGGCCGTTGATATACGGCATGCCTTCGGGAAGACGGTCGTTCAGGATCGCACGGCCAACGGTCGTGTTGATGAACTGCTTGGTGAACTCGACCGGTTCGGTGTGCGTCAGATCCTGATCGTCGTAAGCCACGGTCATATCGAGCACAGGACCGCTGTAGCGCAGACGGATCGGCGTGAGCGTCTCCACCTGCTTGGCTTCGAGCGCCATGAGAACTTCTTCGATGTTGGCAAACACACGGCCTTCACCCTTGGCACCCGGCTTCGCCTTGGTCAGGTAGTAGATACCGAGCACGAGATCCTGCGTCGGCACCGAGATCGGCTGACCCGATGCCGGCGAAAGAATGTTGTGCGAAGCCAGCATCAGCACCGAAGCTTCGATCTGCGCTTCGGGGCTCAGCGGGATATGCACAGCCATCTGATCACCGTCGAAGTCAGCGTTGAACGCCGTGCAGACGAGCGGGTGAATCTTGATGGCCTTGCCTTCGACGAGCACGGGCTCAAACGCCTGGATACCCAGACGATGCAGCGTCGGAGCGCGGTTCAACAGGACCGGATGATCCTTGATGACCTCTTCGAGGATGTCCCAAACGATCGACTCCTGCTGCTCCACCATCTCCTTGGCCTGCTTGATGGTCGTGCAGTGGCCGGTCTGTTCCAGACGGTGATAGATGAACGGCTTGAAGAGCTCCAGCGCCATCTTCTTGGGAAGACCGCACTGGTGCAGCTTCAGCTCAGGACCGACGACGATCACGGAACGACCAGAGTAGTCGACACGCTTACCGAGCAGGTTCTGACGGAAGCGGCCCTGCTTACCCTTCAGGGTGTCAGAGAGCGACTTCAGAGGACGGTTGTTCGCGCCGCGCAGCACGCGGCCACGGCGGCCGTTGTCAAACAGCGCGTCCACAGCTTCCTGCAGCATGCGCTTTTCGTTACGCACGATGACCTCAGGCGCATGGAGGTCCATGAGCTTCTTGAGGCGATTGTTACGGTTGATCACGCGGCGATACAGATCATTCAGATCCGAGGTCGCGAAGCGGCCACCGTCCAGCGGCACGAGCGGGCGAAGCTCAGGCGGGATCACCGGGATCACGTCGAGAATCATCCACTGCGGCTTGTTATCCGACTTGCGGAAGGCCTCAACCACCTTCAGGCGCTTGGAGTACTTCAGCTTCTTCTGAAGCGAAGTCTCCGTCTTCATACGCTCACGCAGCTCGATGGAGAGCTCCTGGATTTCAACGCGCTTGAGGAGTTCCTTGATGGCTTCAGCACCCATCATGGCCTTGAAGCCAGAGGGGCGGTACTGCTGATCGAGCTCACGGAAGCGGTTCTCGTCCTTGATGACCTCGCGCTCCTTCACGGGCGCGTCACCTGGATCAACCACGACGTACGACTCGAAGTAGAGAACAGCTTCGAGCTCGCGCAGCGAGATATCGAGCAGATGACCGATACGCGAGGGCAGGCCCTTGAAGAACCAGACGTGCGAGCAGGGCGAAGCTAGCTCGATGTGACCGAGGCGCTCACGACGAACCTTCGACAGTGTGACTTCCACGCCGCACTTGTCGCAGATCACGCCGCGGTGCTTCATGCGCTTGTACTTACCGCAGAGGCACTCCCAATCGGTAATGGGGCCAAAGATGCGGGCGCAGAAAAGACCATCACGTTCGGGCTTGAACGTGCGGTAGTTGATGGTTTCCGGCTTCGTGACTTCACCGTGCGACCACGAGCGGATCTTCTCGGGGCTCGCAAGCTGAATCTTGATCGAATCAAAGTCAGCGATCGGGTTCTGTGTCTCAAACGGGCTGGAGCGGAACATATTTTTCTCTCCGTTGCAGTGCGTTGCTCGATACCAACTTTGTACTTCGCTCTGTCATGGACTCAGAGCCTGTTGCGAGCTTCGCTGCTGTCGTACTGCTGCATTGCAGGCGGCGCGCTGTTCTGCGGACCGCGGATTCTCAGGGGTCATCGTCCTTCTCTCCGGCTCCTCCCTGCCGTTACGCAAGCTCAGGAGGAGCGGAGATGGACGGAGTACTTAGTCGGCGACTGCGAGTTCAGGAACGGTGTTGACTTCCTCGTCGTTGCCGGCGATGCCGCTGGTCTTCACCAGCTCGACATCAAGGCAGAGCGACTGCAGTTCGCGGATAAGAACGTTGAACGACTCAGGCACGCCTGGCTCGATCGCAGCTTCACCCTTGACGATGGCCTCGTAGATCTTCGTACGGCCGAAGACATCGTCCGACTTCGCGGTGAGCAGCTCCTGCAGGATGTATGCAGCGCCGTAAGCTTCCAGCGCCCACACTTCCATTTCGCCGAAGCGCTGTCCGCCGAACTGTGCCTTACCACCCAGCGGCTGCTGCGTGATAAGCGAGTACGGTCCGATCGAACGAGCGTGGATCTTATCGTCGACAAGGTGAGAGAGCTTGAGCATGTAGATGTAACCAACGGTTACAGGCTGCTCGAACTCGTCGCCGGTCATACCGTCAATCAGCGCGCTCTTACCGGAGCTCGGCAGACCAGCCGCTGCAAGCAGCGCCTTGATCTCGGTCTCCTGCGCGCCGTCGAAGACAGCCGTGCCGAACCAGATGCCCTTGCCCATGCCCTTGGCAACGCGCAGAGTCTGCTCGTCGTCGAGTGCAAGAAGCTGGTTGAGAGCAGCGGTGTTCTTGAACTGCTCCTTGAAGATCTCGCGAACAGCGTTGGCTTCCTGCGCCTGCGCAGCCAGAGCCGCAACCTTGACACCGAGCTCATGAGCAGCCCAGCCAAGGTGCGTTTCGAGGATCTGTCCGACGTTCATACGCGAAGGCACGCCCAGCGGGTTCAGGACGATTTCCACCGGCGTTCCATCCGGGAGGTACGGCATATCCTCTTCCGGAAGAATGCGGGCGATCACACCCTTGTTCCCGTGACGACCGGCCATCTTATCGCCGACCGAAAGCTTACGCTTCATGGCGATGTAGACCTTGACCATCTTGATGACGCCGGGGCTCAGTTCATCGCCCTTGCCCATCTTGGAGATCTTCTCGTTGGTGATCTTACGCAGAACGTCGATCTGACGCGAGGTCATTTCTTCGATCTCGTCGATCTGCTCGTTCACGCGCGGATCCTTATCGGCGTAGCGAATACGCTTCAGGTTACGCGTGGAGATGAGCTCGATCTGCTCACGGGTGAGCACATCGCCCTTCGAAAGGAGCTTCTTGTTGGTGCGCTCGTCGTGCAGGTCAGCCAGCACTTCCTTGTTGCCCAGGATGCCGTCGAGACGCTTGAGGCGCTCGTCGGTCAGAATACGAATCTCGTCCGCAAGGTTGCGTTCGAGCTTCTCCATCTGTTCCTGCTCGATCTGCAACGCACGCTGGTCCTTTTCCTGACCCTTGCGCGAGAAGATGCGAACGTCAACGACCGTGCCCTCGATACCCGGAGGGCACGTCAGCGAAGCATCACGCACATCGCCGGCCTTTTCACCGAAGATGGCACGAAGCAGCTTCTCTTCCGGCGTGAGCTGAGTTTCGCCCTTCGGAGTCACCTTGCCCACGAGGATGTCGTTGTGGCTGATCTTTGCACCGATGCGGATGATGCCCGACTCGTCCAGATCACGCAGAGCGTGCTCGGAGACGTTCGGGATATCCCGCGTGATTTCTTCCGGTCCAAGCTTCGTGTCGCGGGCTTCGATCTCGAACTCCTCGATGTGGATCGAGGTGTAGTAGTCCTCGCGGACCAGCTTTTCCGAGATGAGGATCGCGTCCTCGAAGTTGTAACCGCGCCACGGCATGAAGGCCACCAGCACGTTACGGCCAAGACCAAGCTCGCCCTGCTCCGTGCAAGGACCATCGGCCAGAACCTGCCCCTTCAGAACACGATCCCCCCTGCGGACGATCGGCTTCTGGTTGATGCAGGTGTTCTGGTTGGAGCGCTTGAACTTCGTCAGCGAGTAAATATCAGAACCGACCTCACGCGAAAGCTGCGTGGGGTGGTGCTCGCCTTCGACGCGCACGATGATGCGCTCGGAGTCGACCGAGTCCACAATGCCGTTACGCTTGGCCAGGATTACAGCACCCGAATCGCGAGCCGTAACGCCTTCCATACCAGTACCGACAAACGGAGCCTCAGCCACAAGCAGAGGAACCGACTGACGCTGCATGTTCGCACCCATCAGAGCGCGGTTCGCGTCGTCATGCTCGAGGAACGGAACCAGCGACGCAGCCACCGAAACCAGCTGCTTCGGCGAAACGTCCATGTAGTCCACTTCCGCCTTCGGTACCAGAACGAAGTCGCCGGTGCGACGAGCGTTGACCAGGTCTTCGACCATGTTGCCTTCGCCATCGAGCTCAATGTTGGCCTGCGCGATGGTGTGGCGGTCTTCTTCCCAAGCCGAAAGGTAGAAGCTGAACGGCTCGAACTCTGCCGTGCGCTTGCTTTCTTTCTTCAGGCGCTCGTTCAGCGTAACCGACTCGCTGATCTCCAGCGTATCGCCCTGACGCAGACCGGACTCACCAGCATTCGAAACGGCAACGTAATCCAGCACGCGGCCGTCCTTCACGCGACGGTAGGGCGACTCAATGAAGCCGTACTCGTTGATACGTGCAAAGCACGACAGCGACGAGATCAGACCGATGTTCGGTCCTTCAGGCGTTTCGATCGGGCAGATACGGCCGTAGTGCGTCGGGTGAACGTCGCGGACTTCAAAGCCTGCACGTTCACGCGAAAGACCACCAGGTCCAAGGGCCGACAGGCGGCGCTTGTGGGTAATTTCCGACAGCGGGTTCGTCTGGTCCATGAACTGCGAGAGCTGGGACGAACCGAAGAACTCGCGGATGGCAGCCATCACCGGCTTGGCGTTGATGAGGTCGTGCGGCATCGCCGTCGACATCTCCTGGTACACGCTCATCTTTTCCTTGATGGCGCGCTCCATACGCACGAGACCGATGCGGAACTGGTTCTCCATCAACTCGCCCACCGCGCGAACGCGACGGTTGCCGAGGTGATCGATATCGTCCACAACACCGATGTTCTTACGCAGCTTCAGCAGGTAGCGAATCGTTCCGTAGAAGTCTTCCGGCGTCAGCGTACGGTTATCCAGCGAGGTCGACTCACCGTTCTCGTACAGCTTGATGTTGAACTTCAGACGGCCTACGCGCGAGAAGTCGTACTTGCGCGGATCGAAGAACATGCCTTCGAACAAAGCGGTCGCCGTATCCAGCGTCGGGGGGTCACCCGGGCGCAGCTTGCGGTAGATCTCGATCAGCGCCTCTTCCGGCTTGCGCACGGAATCGCGACGCAGCGTGTTTGCAATGATCGAACCAACATCATCACGCTCAGGGAAGAAGATCTCCAGCGTGCTGACGCCGGACTGCGCAATCTTGTGCAGCTTGTCGGCGCTGGCTTCCTGGTTAGCCTCGTAGAGCAGCTCGCCCGTGGTCATGTCCACCACGTCGGCAGCAAAGAGTGCACCTTCGAACTCGGCACCCTCAACCTCGACGCTGCTTACACCACCGGCGCGCAGAGCACGCAGAGCGGAAGCACCGATCTTCTTACCGGCAGCCACGAGCTCCTTGCCATCCACCGAGAGCGGAGCAGCCGAACGGGTACCCACCAGGTTGGTGGACTTGTCCTCGGAGCTGACCACCCACGAGAGCTTGCCGTCCTGCACGTTGATCGTGTCTACCGTGTAGAAGGTCTTGAGGATTTCCTCGTCCGTGCGCAGGCCGAGTGCGCGCAGGAAGATCGTTCCCAGGAACTTACGCTTACGGTCGATGCGGACGTACAGGATGTTCTTTTGGTCGTACTCGAACTCCACCCACGAACCGCGGTACGGGATGATCTTTCCGAGGAAGTAGGTGCGGTTGTTCGCCGTCTCGAAGAAGACGCCGGGCGAACGATGCAACTGGGACACGATAACGCGCTCGGTGCCGTTCACAATGAACGTACCGTTGGCCGACATCAAAGGAATGTCGCCAAAGAAGACTTCCTGCTCCTTCATGTCGCGCAGGGTCTTGACGCCCGTCTCGGGGTCCTTATCGTAAACCTTCAGGCGGATAGTGACCTTCAGCGGGGCCGAGTAGGTCATGCCGCGCTCTTCGCACTCGGCCTGGTCATACTTCAGCTGCAGGCCGACGGGATCACCGCACTTGGTGCAGAAGTCAGGGGTGTTCTTATTGTAGGTTCCGCAGAATTTGCAGAGAACGTCGCCCGGGTGGAAGGGGTCGGTAATCACCATGTGGCCGCAGGAAACGCAGGCCGTGCGAAGGTGATTGAGACCCTTCAGGAAGCCGCACTTGCACTCCCAGTTGCCGATCGTGTAATCGACAAACTCGAGCTCGGAGACGTTGCGGAAGTCAGTGATCGGGAAGACGGAGGTAAACACCGACTGGAGGCCGTTGTCCTCGCGCTCCTGCGGCAGTTTGTCCATCTGGAGGAAGCGCTCATAGGAACGGCGCTGAACCTCGATCAGGTTTGGGATCTGGATACTTGTGGGGATCTTCGAAAAATCAAGACGGCTGCGAATTGGGCGCAGTTCCTGCTTGGTGGTCGAGTCGGACATGGGCTCTCCTGTTGCTTATCTCGAGGAGGCTGCCGGTTCCGGGTGAAAGAACTGGCCGCCTGGACTTCTTTTTGCGCCATTCCGGCTCTATCGCTCCTCGTGACGATAGGGCCTCAGCGCAGGGTGATACTCCCCGCGAAGCATTCTGCGAGGTCGAAACTTGTGGCTAAATGCCTAAGAGACTTGCACTGCTGCAGTGGCAGCGCGCGACGGGGTTGAACTGAATCCGCAAACGCCAAAAACGCCTTGGAGACAGGTCGTCCCAAGAGCGCCGGTAAAACCGTTGCACTGAACTATTAAAGAAAGACGTATAAAAGCCGCCTCTGAAAGCTTGGCCGAGCTCTCAAGATTTGCGCTGGGATGTCAGGTTACACCTTCTGGTTCCGCCGCCCGAACCAAACGATGACCGGTTCCGTAGCCTGCTCAGCATTGCCAGGATGAACCGGGGTACTACAAAGGTCTCGATCGAAATCTGGGGTAAAACGAGGCGCACGCCGAGGCAGCCGCAAATCTCCCCATGGAAGAGGATACCGCGACAACGCCCTACGTGCAAGTCGTGTATATCAAACGCAAGAAAGGCAGAGCCGAAGCCCTGCCTTTCCAATGAGTTCCGTAACGCTGCAAAAGCAGGTTACTTGAGCTCAACAGCTGCAATGCCGTCAAACTTCTTGGCAATTGCCTGTGCGTCTTCCTTGGAAACGTTCTCCTTCAGGGGCTTGGGAGCACCGTCAACCAGGTCCTTCGCTTCCTTCAGGCCAAGACCGGTGACTTCGCGCACAGCCTTGATGGTGTTGATCTTGTTTGCGCCGGCTTCCTTCAGGACGACCGTGAACTCGGTCTTCTCTTCTGCAGCCGGAGCAGCAGCGCCGCCGCCAGCCGGGGCCGCTGCAACTGCAGCAGCTGCGGCCGAAACGCCGAGACGCTCTTCGAGCTTCTTTACCAGCTCAGCCGCTTCGAGGAGGCTGAGCGAAACGATCTGATCTTCAATCTGCTGGATATCCGCCATTGTTTTTCTCCGTTACTTCTTTTTTGTCTGAAATGGATTGCTTATGTTGACTTCACCTAGAACGTTTCCGCTCTAAGCTGCCATCCCTTCCGCCCGGTTTCCGTTGCGCCAGACAAGCGCCCCGGACGGCTGGAACAGCAAAACCTGTTAGCCTTCCGCCGGAGCGGTATCGGCTGCTTCGCCGGCCTGCGAGGCCGTCGAGTTCTCGGGCTGAGCCGCACCGGAAGGCTGCTCGCCTGCCGCTGCTTCCTCTGCGTGCGCTGCTTCGACCGAAGCCGCAGGAGCCGCACCGCCAAGCTTGTTCTGCTCGACCGCCTGATTGATCACCACTGCCAGGTCGCGACCCGCTGCGTTGATCACCGTCGCCAGGCGCTGAGCCGGAGCATTGATGAGGAACAGCAGCTTCGCAAAGAGCTCTTCCTTGCCCGGCAGACTTGCCAGAGCCTGGACCTCGTTTACGTCGATGACCTTGCCATCAACGATGCCGAGCTTGAAGGTGAACTCAGCGTTCGTCTTCACCCACTCCGAAAGAGCCTTAGCCAGAGCCACGGGATCGCCGGACGTGTAAGCCACCGAGGAAACACCCTTGAGACCCTGCAGAGCAGCCTCAACCTTGGTGCCCTTGGAGGAGTGAGCCGCCAGCTTGTTCTTTACCACGTGATAGTGGCCACCTGCTCCGCGGACCACCTTGCGCAGCTCGAAATCCTTCGAAGCGGTCAGGCCCTTGAAGGTGCCGATGATCGCCGAGGTCGAGCTCTCGAGTTCCTTTGCAAGGAACTGAACCTTCTCGTTCTTTTTCGCCTTGGTCAATGCCATGGGAATTCCTGCCTTCATTGCTGACACAGAGTCAGCTAAAATTCTGGGCGCCGGAGATGCCGGCGCGGATCGTTACGCCTTGCCGGCTGCTTCCGCCGTGGCTGCCTCGAGCTCGACGCCGGGGCCCATGGTGGAGGAAAGGACGATGCGCTTCACATACTTACCCTTAGCAGCCGAAGGCTTCGCCTTGACCACAGCCGAGATCACGCTCAGAGCGTTCTCAGCAATCTTCTCAGGGGTGAAGCTCAGCTTGCCTACCGGAACGTGCACGAGCGAAGTCTTGTCGGCGCGGAACTCCACCTTACCCGCCTTGATCTCAGCGATCGCGGAAGCAACATCGGTGGTTACCGTGCCGGTCTTCGGGTTCGGCATCAGGCCGCGGGGACCGAGCACCTTACCAAGCTTACCGACCGAGCGCATCATATCGGGGGTCGCGATCAGAGCGTCAAAGCCGGTCCAGGATTCCTTCTGAATCTTCTCAACCAGATCCTCGCCGCCGACAAACTCAGCGCCTGCTGCTTCAGCCGCGCGCAGGTTCTCACCGCTGGCGATTACTGCGACGACCTTCGACTTGCCACCGAGACCGTGGGGCAGAACCACTGTGCCGCGAACCATCTGGTCAGCGTGACGGGTATCGACGCCGAGACGCAGGGTCAGGTCGACGGTCTCATCAAACTTGGCAAACTTAGCCTGCTGCAGAACCGGGATCGCGTCCTGGAGGCTGTACGGACGCTGCTCAACGAGCGCGCGCGCCTTCGCTACATTCTTCGAAACTTTACGTGCCATGAATTCTCTCTACTGGTCTTCCACCCCGGTTCCCTCTTCACGGCTGGCGCCGGCGGGACATGCGGTGATCTGCATGGGCGTGGTTTCGACTGGGAGCCTGCAGGGTATGCAGGCAACCCTCTAAGTATGCAGTAACGGCGGCATCACGTCAAGCACAGCCGATGTTTTTCTGCAAGGCGGCACCTCTTGCTTCTTCTGGCTCAGGGCTGCTTCCTTCTGACTCAGGGCCGCCGGGGAACCCAGAGCTCAAAAAAGTAATTGGATTCCGACGCAGGAGCGGCTAGCTGGTAATGAGCACGCACGTATTCCCGAAAACATCTTGACACCGCCTTCGCTGAGCCGTACTGTCACTCCTATCGGAGCGAAGAAATGGCGAAAACAAATCATAGCCCCGCACTCTTCCCCATTCTCGATCAGGGCCCTTCAGGGATGGCTCGACTTGCCGCCGAAGCCACCCATGCCGATGAAGGGCACCTGATCGAGTTCAAGGCCATGCGCGCCCGCTCACTGCTCAACCACTCCGTCTCCAAACGGATGGGCTGGGTGGCCTGGTCGATCAACCCGTATCGAGGCTGCGAGTTCGCCTGCAAGTACTGCTATGCGCGTTATACCCATGAGTTTCTGCGCCCGGAACCGGTGGCCGCCGTTCCTCCGGGAGCGTATGACGCGCCTCAGCAAAGCTGGGCACTCGCCTTCGAGCGGGAGATCTATCTGAAAGAAAATGCTGCCTGGCTACTCGAACAGGAGTTGCGCCGCATCGACCCGGCACAGGAGATCGCCCTGGGAACCGCAACCGACCCCTATCAGCCCATCGAGCGGCGAGTCGGCATTACGCGGTCCCTGCTGGAGGTCTTCGCCCGGCAGGAAAACCTGCGGCTGGGTATTGTCACAAAATCGCGGTTGATTGAACGGGATATCGATCTGTTGCGCCAGATTTCGCATCGCAATCATCTGGTCGTACACCTCACCATCACAACGACCAATGCATCGCTGGCTCGCTTACTGGAACCGCGTGCGCCACGCCCGGAGCTGCGGTTTGGTGCGGTACGCAAGCTGCGCGAGGCCGGTATCACTGCCGGCGTGCTCTGCTCTCCGCTGCTCTACGGGTTGAATGACTCGGTCGACTCGATCTTTTCCGTCGCGCGAGAAGCCGCGGCCGTGGGCGCCAGCTTTTTGGGAGGTCATCCGCTTTTTCTCAAGTCGTGCTCGCGCCCTACGTATCTTGGCTTCATCCGTGAGCACTTCCCTCACCTGCTTGCCGAGTACGAACGCCGTTTCCGGACAGAGGATTTTGCAGACAGCCAATACCGCCGGGAGATGGCTGTGCGTTTGCGCTCAGCTTGCCGGAAGTTCAACCTTGCGGAACGCTCCACCGATGCACTGCTGAGCCGGGATGCGGGCTCAGCCAGCGCCGCCGAGGCGATGCGCACGAGCAGGCCAGGGCCGCAACCAGTGCGCGTTGCGCCACAGCAGACCTCGCTCTTTGCCTAAACCGTTTTGGGTACGCACACGGGGAGACACTGCCTCGCCCATAGAAAAAGCCACCGCCGTGTATCCGGCACAGCCCCCGTGCGTGAAACAGGAGTTATGCCGAGAAGACACCCATGGACGGAAGTACAAACGTACACGGCGGTGGTGCGAGTAAACCCGAAGAAAAAGACAGCAGCGAACAGGCGCGCTCAGGCGCCTGCGCCTGCTTCTACCGCGAAGGCTGCGAAGCTGCCGAATGCGGGAAGCTTTGCAGCGGCGAGTGCGCGCTGAGCGCACTCCACCACGGCCAAAACGATGAGCGGAGGGCAGGCCTCTGAAGTACCGTAGCCCGGACACGCTCCCTGACCGGCACAACGCGCGGCAAAGCGGCGTGCGGCATTGGGGCAGGACGGGCACCGGTTGGTGCAGGCGGTTTCTTTATGCAGAATGTGAAACGGCATCAGCAAACACTTCCCTTCGCAAGTGTTTCCAGCTTCTGCCTGTCCGCGAAGCTTTGCGGTGACCGTCATCACACGTTCTGTCACGATTCTGTATGGGCGCTGTAAAACACCGCTCAAATCAAGGCGATCCACCGCGTCAGCCGTTCGTCGAACGAATGCGCTCGCACCCTGCGCAACGAGGCCAGGCGTGTCCGTTGCTCGGGGGTCAGGATGGCCAGCAGAGCGAAGCGGAGCTTCTCGCGTTCGACAAGAATGTCCGCCGCCGTCTCCTGCTGCTGTTGGGCGATCTGCCGGATGGTGGCCTCATCAAACGTCGTCAACGCCGCCAGACGCTGGCTCTGTACCTGACGCCGGGCGGAAAGCTCGTCGAGACGCGGTTTCTCCGCAGTGAGAAGATTGCGCACCTTCTCACGCTGCGCATCGGTCAGGCTCAGATCGCGTTCTACCGTTGCCACAATCATGCGCGCCGCCCGCTCGTGAAACCAGCCGCTCTCCGAAGCCTGCTGCGCAAAGGCAGCGGTGCCGATTGCAAGCAGTACGGCCGTAACAACCGCAGGAACAAGATGCTTTTCCATGGGACTTCCCTCCAGGTTGCGGCCTTCAGGCCGCCTCTCTATCGAAACCCGGCCTGAAGGGCTACGCCGTCAGGAACTGTCGTCGGCACGCAAGTGCAAATCCTGACAAATCGGCGCGCTAAAGCGCGCGCGTTCGCCGTACCTTAGGAGAGAACTATGCCTGAAGCGCAGAAGTCCTCTCCAGCCACGCAGGCAGCAGCAGCCAGGCTGCTGCTGATCGATGACGACCGCCAGCTTACAGCCTCTCTGGAGCGCCTGCTGCGGCTGGAAGGTCTTGCAGCCGACTCCGTACACACCGCGCAGGAGGGAGAGGCCGCTGCACTTTCTCACCCCTATGCGCTGATCGTGCTGGACGTGATGCTGCCGGGAGGCGATGGCCGTGTTCTGCTGCGAAAGCTGCGCGCACGCACCGACGTTCCCATCATCATGCTGACGGCGCGCGGCGACGATCACGATCGCATCCTCGGTCTGGAGGCCGGCGCCGATGACTACCTACCGAAACCCTTCCAGGTTCGCGAGCTGATTGCTCGCATCCGCGCCGTGCTCAAACGGCAGGGCGCGCGCTCCAATGCAACCCACTCCACGACTGTTGGCGATCTGGAAATTCAACCGGTGACGCGACGCATCCTGCAACACGGTATCGAGGTACAGCTGACCGGCGCGGAGTTCGACATTCTGATGCTGCTGGTGCAGTCGGGCGGCAAAGCCGTCTCGCGCGACACCCTTGCCGAGGCGTGCCTTGGGCGCTCCATCGGCCCCTTTGACCGCTCCGTGGACAACCACATCTCAAACCTCCGGAAGAAGCTTGGAGCCACAACGGATGCAGGCATCGAGCGCATTCGCAGCCTGCGCGGCACAGGCTATATCTACACCGGGGTAGAAACCACGGCATGAGGCCGCTGCGCTCCGTCTACGCAAAGATCTTCGGCTGGTTCTGGCTCACACTGTTTGTCGGCGGCCTGCTGGTCGTGCTCATCACGGCGTTTTCCGGAGACACCCCTTTTGGGCGACGCTGGATACGGATGACACAGACGCTCTATGCCAACTCCGCGATGGACTTCTACACCACGGGCGGGGCCGCGGGGCTGGACCGGTACCTCGACACGCTGGAACGCAGCTCCCACATGGAGGGTGCCCTGCTCGACGAGCAGCTCCATTCTGTCTCCACGGCCGCGGTGCCGCCGGATGTCGGCCATGTGCTGGCGCGTTCGCAGCGAACGGGCGCGGCCTCGCTCTTTTTGAGCAGAAGCTGGACAGCGGCCACGCCGGTCGATACGCCGGACGGACGACGCTTCTTCTTCGTCCTCGAGGTGCTTCCGCAGAGAGGCTTTGTCGACGGCACATTTCTTCGCCCCGCGCTCAGTCGCCTTTTGCTGGGCATGGTCATTGCGGCGCTCTTCTGTGCTCTGATTACGCGGCACCTGGTGCGGCCGATCCGCGAGCTGCAGGCAGCCTCACTCAAGCTTGCGGACGGCGATCTTTCCGCGCGCGTTTCGCCCGCGGTGCGAGCACGTAAGGATGAGTTGGCCGAAACGGCTCGCGCCTTCGACCTGATGGCCGAGCGCGTGGAAACGCTTGTGGAACGGAGGCAGGAGATGCTGGCCGATATCTCTCACGAGTTGCGCTCGCCGCTGACAAGGCTCTCCGTCTCGCTCGAACTTCTGCGCGCCGGAGAAACCGATGTCTACGACGCGATGGAGGCAGACATCGCTCGCATGAACACGATGATCGGGCAGATTCTGATGCTGGGCCGGCTTGACCTGGAGCAGGCGTTCCTCCCTACCCCCGTAGAACTTGCTCCGGTTCTGCACGCTGTCGTTCACGATGCCGACTTCGAGGCCATGGGAAGTGAGAAGCGTGTGGCATTGCTTGTGGAAGCAGAGGAGATCTGCCAGGTCTCCGGGGATGTCGCGCTGTTGCGTTCGCTCTTCGAGAACGTGATAAGGAATGCGGTGCGATATACGGACGAAAAAACAACCGTCGAGGTACGGCTCGCTGAGGCCCAAACGCACTACTCCATCACCATCGCTGACCGGGGCCCGGGGGTTCCACCTGAGAGCCTGCGCAAGCTCTTCGAACCGTTTTTCCGCGTAGAACAGGCCCGAGAGCATCATCAGGGCGGCACCGGGCTGGGCCTCTCCCTGGCACAGCGCATCGCGGGGCTGCATGGCGGCAGCATTGAGGCCGAGAACCGGACCGAGGGTCGGGGGCTGATTGTAACCATCCTGTTGCCCTGCGCCCGGGCTCTGCGCGCGATACAGTAAGAAGCGATGAACCTTGATGCACTGCAATCGGCTCTGCGTGACCAGCACCTCGACGGCTGGCTGTTTTATGACCACCACCAGCGGGACCCGATCGCGTACCGCATTCTTGGTCTTCCCCTCTCGTTCGTCTCACGCCGCTGGTACTACTATGTTCCGGCGCAGGGCGAGCCGAAGAAGCTTGTACACCGCATTGAAGCGGGCAAGCTGGATTCTCTGCCCGGGGAAAAGGAAGAGTACTCTTCCTGGCAGGAGCTTGAGGCCAAGCTGGAAGCGATGCTGCGCGGCAGCAAGACAATCGCCATGCAGTTCTCTCCGCGCAATGCCATCATGTACGTTTCCATGGTGGACGCAGGCACAGTGGACCTGGTGCGCTCGTTCGGCAAGGATGTTCGCTCGTCCGCGGATCTGGTCAGCATCTTTGAAGCCGTTTTGACCGAAGCTCAGATCGAAACCCATTTCGCGGCACAACGCAAGCTGGACGGCGTACTGCAGGCGGCCTGGAAGCACATTGGCGAGAACGTACGCGCCAAGCGTGAACTGACCGAGTTCGATGTTGTTCGTTTCCTGCTCGAAGGCATCGAGCGAGAGGGGCTGTTCAGCGACCATGGGCCGAACTGCTCGGTAGGCCCGAACGCCGCCGACTCGCACTACGAACCCACCGCCGAGCTTTCGCGCCCGATCCGCAGTGGCGACTTCGTGCTGATCGATGTGTGGGCCAAGCTGGCAAACGATCCGAAGGCTGTCTGGTACGACATCACCTGGACAGGCGTCGTAGATCGCGAACCGACCGAGCGCGAGCAGAACATCTTCCAGATTGTGAAGGGCGCGCGCGATGCCGCGATTGCCCGCGTGGAAACCGCTTATGCAGCCAACGAGCCAATCGCAGGCTGGCAAGCCGATGACGCTGCACGCAATGTGATTCTTGCAGCAGGCATGGGCCAGTGGTTTACCCATCGCACCGGGCACAACATTGCCGTGGAGCTGCATGGCAACGGAGCTCACCTGGACAACCTGGAAACGCACGATGAGCGTCTGCTGTTGCCCAATACCTGCTTCTCCATCGAACCGGGACTGTACTTCCCCGGCGAGTTTGGCGTCCGCAGCGAAGTGAATATGATCACTCGTCCCGGGAAAGCGGTCGTCTCCGGTCCTTGCCAAACAGAGCTTCTGCGCATTTGAGCGCAGAAATGAGCCAAGAAAGGCGATAGAATTGCCAGCGATGGCCGTATCCAACTCGCAGCGAATGGTCCAGCGTGTGCCTGGCGAAAAAACCTCTCTTCCCATGCTGGCTTTGCTGGCTGGTTGGCTCGTGCCGGGCGCGGGACACGTTCTGGTTCGTAAACCGATCCGTGCGGCACTGCTGTTTGTAGCCATCGGTGGCATGTATGTGACCGGATTGGCGCTGCAGGGCAAGGTTTACTCGCTGGGCAGCGGCGATATCTTCGACATGCTCGGCTTTGTCGGACAGCTCGGCAGCGGGATCCTGTTCATGCTCACCAAGACCATGGGCTGGGGAGCTGCCGCAGCCACCACCACGCTTTCCGATTACGGCAGCAAGTTCCTGATCTGCGCCGGTTTGCTCAACCTGATCGCCGCAGTGGATGCTCATTCGCTGGCCAGCGGCAGAAAGGCTTCCTAACCATGAGCCACTTTTCTGCTGTCCTGCTCTTTGCGTTGTTCACCTCGATCGTCTTCGGCATTACGCAGCGCACGGAGCCGAAGTCGATGATCCGCTTCGGTACGTATTGCTTTGTGCTGTTTGTCGGGGGCGTGGTCGTGGCCAGCTGGCTGATGTGGGCGATCAAGCACTAACTTCGGTCCCAACGCACTCTCTAACAAGCCGCAGCCTTCGTGCTGCGGCTTATCTACTGCTGCGTCGAGCTGCCGAACGAGGATCCGCTGCTGGAGCTGGATCCGAAGCTACTGGAGCTGGACGATCCGAAGCTGCTGGAACTCGATGAGCCAAAGCTGCTGGAAGAACCGAAGCTGCTGGAGCCGCTCGACCCACTCGAACCGGTGCTGCCCGAAGCCCCCAGGCTGCCAAGGCTGGTTGCCGAGGAAGACCCCATGCTGCCGCCCAGAATGTTGACATTTTTCTTCAGCAGCTCGATGCGGGGGTCGTACCAGAACTCCCAGGTCTCATAGGTCGTTTGCTGGTTGGGAGTCAGGATGGAGTTGCCGGTGCGGTTGGTTCCGACACCGACGATGATGCCACCACCGCCCGAATCACCAAACATACCCCCTTCGGAGCTGCTGGAAGAACCTGTCGAAGAAGTGGCTCCGGAGCTGCCTGTCGAGCCGGAGGTACCGCCGATCGTGGCCTGATCGAAACCGCTGGCAAGCCCCCCGGCGCTAATGGTGGAGGCCGCAACGCCGGTGCCTCCCGCCGAGGTCATGCCCGCAGCGGAGCCGAGGTTGCCGCCCGCGCCGCCGCCGATGGCGGAAAGCTCCTGCCCGAAGAACCCTTTGACGGTCGTCTTCTGCTCGCCCTGATGAATGATCCGGTACTCATCGCCGGTAAGAGGATCTTTGTACTTCTGGCGCAGGTAGCGAACGTTGTTTGTACTCTCCAACGCTTTGATCGAAGGAGGATAACCACTGTTCTTGCGGTAGTAGAGCTGGATGGCCCGCACATACTCTTCCATGCGATGCTCTGATTCCACCTCTTTATCGCGGCGCAGATCCTTGGCGATGATCGGCGCGGCGACCGAGAGCGCGATGAGCACGACCGCGCACATCACCACAACAGCCAGCAACAGGAAACCGTCTTCTCCGTTGCGGGAGTGTCGTGTTGAGGACGTTTCTCGCATCACCGTCATTAGTGCTGCAGCGGTAGCGGCTGCGTGTTGTTGTACTGCAGATCTTCAACCGAAGCCGTATTCGCGCTGAGGCTCTTGATCTTGTACTTGCGGGCAACAATCTCGCCTTCCTGCGCGAGATAGACATCTTCTCCGCTCAGGAAGAACCCCTGGAGCTTGCCGTCTGCCTTCTTCATGGTGCCGAAGTATTTCAGGTTGATCGGCGGAGGAGGAGGAGGACCGGTCGGCGCCGTCGGAAGAACCACCGCCTGCTGCTGCGAGGGACGCGCCGAGGGGATGTTCTTCGGCATCGGCGGAGGAGGCGGGGTATACGTCGCCGAGAAGATATTGCGGCCGGAACCGGCGTACTCCAGCGACTCCGCACGCAGCATCGCAACCTGATCGAGCGTAGGATCCAGACCACCGGAAGCGCTGGCAAGCTTCTGCGCATTGACTCCGGCAATGGCGTTCTGCGCCGTGCGGCCATTCGATCCGGAGGAAGAAGACGAGCTCTCCGTATGCGCCGGAGAAGCCGTGTGGATGACCGGCGCGGCCTGCGGCGGCGGCGCGGAGCTTCCAAAGCCGAAGAGCTGGGAGTAGGCAAAGATCGCGCAGCAGAGCGCTACGGCACCCAGCCCGATTGCCATCATGTTCTTTTTGCGGCTCTCTGCGCTCTGTTTCACTGCGCACCTCCCGCATGCTTGCCATCGGCCTCTGTTCCCGGAACAGCCAGCTCTTTCTTCATCTCCTCTTCGTTTGGAGTACGAAGATAGGTTGTCAGGCGGATGCGCAGATTGACTTGCCCGGTCTGCTGCCCGGTGAGGTTGATGCCACCGATCACGAAGAAGGTCTTGTCCCGTTCCAGAGCGTTGATGAACTCCACGACAGGCCGGTAGTCGCCGCTGACGCTAGCGTCCATGCGGACCTCGGTCAAGGCATCTTTGCCGGAGAGAGCCGGGTTCTGCGTGTACTGCACGCGAGTCAGGCGAACATCGGCCTTCTTGGTCAGCAGGCCCAGCTCCGCAGCAACCTGGGAGTAAGCGTACGGCAGACGGTGCGCGTAAAAAGCATCCGCGTCTGCAGTAGACTTCACCACTTTCGCGTCGAGTCCACGCAGGGGTCGCGCCGCAATCTGCGCCGCGCGTAGAGAAGCCTTCTCTGAAGACAGGGCATTGGCATCATGCACAGTCAGAGAGCTCCACTGCAACACGATATGGACGATGAGGAAGAGCACCACCAGCAGCAGCGCTGCCGCCGCCGCTAGATGCAGATTCAGCACCGTAATGAGCGCACGGGCTCGCGCGGTCATGCGCGGCAGATGACGCAGGAAAGATGAGTTTGCGGAGGTTGATTCGGCGATCAGGCTCACTGCTCCGGCCCTCCTTCCTGAGATTGATCTCCCTGAGGCGGAGGGCTCGACATTCCCGGCCCTCCCTGGGGCGGAGGCGAAGGCGGCCGCGAACCAAACGGACGAGCCTGGCCGTTCGGCGGCATGCCGCGTTGCTGCATCGGGTTGCCGGAAGGCTGCGGCTGCTGCGGCAAAGGCCGCACAGGAGCAGCCGGACGTGGGGCCGGGGTGGGAACACGCGGAGCCAGCACAACAGGCCGCTGCACTCCCGGGGTACGCATCGGTACAGGAGCCGCTACGGGCACCGCCGAGGCAGGCGCCGGTTCGGTATCGGGCTTATCAAACTTATAGGTCTCGTTCGGCGGCAACGGGTTGTAGTTCGCCAGGATGTCAAACTCCACACCCGCCGGGCCTAGCTGAGGCTGCGCGTTCTGCTGGCCAGCCTGCTTGGCCTGCGTGGCTTCGCCGCTTAGACGAGGATGCAGAAAGCGCTTGGAGCGCTCCAGATTGCGGACAAGCTGCACCGCGCGATCTCGATCGCCCGAGACACGCAACCGGATGATCACATCGCCTTCCTGCGTGATCTGCGGCTCAATGGCGGTGACCTGTACGCCGGTCGGGAGAACCGTTTCCAAATCCATCATCACAGCGGTCCAGGAAAAGCTCTTGCGCAGAAAAACAGCGTTCAGAAAGTGAGCTCGATCCAGCACCTCGGCGTTCACCGGCTGCTTCATCCGCGCTTCGCTTGAAAGCTTTTCCTGCTGCACCTTTACTGTCGCAGCGTGGACCTGATCGATCTGGGCGGTGGCGCGCTGCACACGCAACGAAAGCACGTGCGCCCAGATGCCGAGGCCAACCACCAGAACACCCAAAGCTGCCATGACCAGGCGCAGGCGCAGGAAGATCGGCCCCCACTCGATATAAGGCCTTGTCGCCAGATTGATTTGAATCTTCATGCGCGGACCGCTCCCGCCACCGCAGCCAGCAAGCTGCGGCTCATACGCGAAGAGGTACTCTCTACCGCCACATGCTCTGCATCAATCAAGTCGCGCACGCGTAAACCGTTCGTCTCAGCGACGCCTTCCGCTTCCAGCACACGCTGCAACTGGTTGGCGCTCAACGAACCGGCACACAACACGGTCGAAGGCGCTTCCGCCAGCGTGTCTTCAAAATATGCAGCCGCAACGTTCACCGCCTGCGCAACCTCCAGGGCGTACTCCGCCGAGGGCAACGGCTCACCGGCGTGAATGTGGTGTGTAAGCTCCGCTGCCGTGGGGGCCAGCTCTACGCCCTCCCGCACCGCAATGCTTGTCGGCGCGTTGAGAATGGCATTGTGCAGCTCGGAGCTCCACTCGGACAATACTTCCGGCTGAACATAGGGCGAGTTGCTTACCGGCGCGGGCTCGGCAGGCTGCGCGTAGGGATTGCGGCCATGCTCCGGCAGAGGCTCCTGCGCAGCCCACTCCGCCTCGGTCTCTTCGACAGAGACGAGCGGCAGCATGGCCAGATCGTGCGTGTCTGCTGCAGCGGCAGCGGCTTCCGCCTCCATCTGCTCCACCACGGAAAGCCCGCTGGGCTCGGCCTGAAGGTCAACCGTGCGGTGCAGCATCAGGATGCCTTCGCGGGCGATCGCGGTGGTGATGCTCAAGGGGCTGATGTTGACCACCAGAGAAATGGTCGAAGCGTCCGTGGCGGCCAGGGCAGATAGCGTGCTGGGCAGCACCGCTCCAGGCTCATACCCCGCCTCGCGCACGGCCGTCTCGTACTCATCCAGCACGTCGCGCGGTATGGTCACGGCGAGTACTCGGACCATCTGCCGGCTCTGACTCATGATCTGGTAGCTAAGCGCGGCGGAGTCAGAATCAAACGGAACAAGCTTCTTCAGACGAAAGCGAATCAGGGGTACAGCTTCAGCCGCTTTGCCCGGCAGCGATTCAAAATCCAGCAGGAGAACGCGGCAGGCGCCATCCGGGATGATCAAGCTGATATCGGCGCCACGCGAGTTGGGGCGCAGACCGATCTGCTCCAGCGCTTTGCGCAAGGCAGCGATCACCGCGACACGGTCCACCAGATTGCCCGGGCGAAGGCCAGGAATCACTGCGCCGCCCTGAAGCGTGCCTTGCCCGATCGCCGTCAGGACACCTGTTGCGGCATCTTCTGCGCGAGCAGCGACAACGCCCTGCGGGGCGATTTCGCACGCCACGCGTGGACGGGAACCAGGAGCTTTAGCAAAAAAATTCATCTGAAACTCTCAACAGTGTACCGGCAGAGAAGCCCGCTTTCTTGGGGTAGCTGCTCTTTGGACGCAGAGCGTGGAAAACCGTTATGCGTCCGCCTCGTTTCGACCCGTTCCTGCCACCTTTTCCACCGAACCGGCTGCCCTTCCCCGCGAGGCTCCGGGGGAGGAATCCGCGCCCCGGAGCGCCGGGTCAGCGCCCTGTTTCAATAAAGGTGACCTTGTTGATCTCGCGCAGCGTGGTGATGCCCGCACGAACACGCTGCAACGCGGAGTCGCGCAGGAAGTTCATTCCCTTATCGCGCGCTTTTTTACGAATCTCCGAGCCGGGACGCTTTTCTAGCAGCATCTCGCGTACCTCATCGTCCAGCTCCAGCAGCTCGTGGATCGCGGAACGGCCACGGTAGCCTGTGCCGCCACACTCGATGCAGCCAGGCCCCTCCTTGAATTCCACGTGGCGCCACTCGGCCGGATCCAGACCATTCATCACCAGTTCCTCGTCACTGTGATGGATGGTGCGCACGCAGAACTCGCACACCTGACGAACCAGTCGCTGCGCCAGAATGCAGTTCAGCGCCGAAACGAAGTTGTACGGCTCCACACCCATGTTCAGGAATCGTCCCAGCACGTCGACCACGTTGTTTGCGTGAACCGTGGTGAACACCAGATGCCCCGTCAGCGCGGAGTTGATGGCAATCTGCGCTGTCTCCGCGTCACGGATTTCGCCAACGAGAATCTTGTCCGGGTCATGACGAAGAATGGAGCGCAAACCGCGCGCAAAGGTAAGCCCCTTCTTCTCGTTGACCGGAATCTGCGTGATGCCGCGAATTTGATACTCGACCGGGTCTTCGATCGTGATGATCTTGTCTTCTTCGCTCTTGATCTCATTGAGCGCGGCGTACAGCGTGGTCGTTTTACCGGAACCGGTTGGACCGGTCACGAGCACCATGCCGTAAGGCTCTTTAATGTAACGGCGGAAACGACGGAGATCGTCCTCACCGAAGCCCACCACGTCGAGAGAGAGGTTGGTGAACTTCTCCGACATCGACTCTTTATCGAGCACTCGCAGTACGGCGTTTTCGCCGTGCACCGTGGGCATGATGGAAACACGGAAGTCGATGAGGCGGCCCTTGTAGCGGACACGAAAACGTCCGTCCTGCGGTACGCGGCGCTCGGCAATATCGAGCTCGCTCATCACCTTGATACGCGAGATGATCGTCTGGTGATGCTCGCGCGCGATCGGCGCCATCGCCTGCTGCAGCACGCCATCGATGCGGTACTTGACCAGCAGCGAGTCATCATAGGTCTCAAGATGAATATCCGAGCAGCGCCGTTCGAGCGCAGTGAAGATCGTCGTATCGACGAGGCGGATGATCGGCGAAAGATCGTCATCGGCCGCTAGCTTGTCGATCGAGATAGACTCATCCGCGTTCTCCTCGCCTGAGAGCACATCAAAGGCAAGACCTTCGCTGGCTTCGTCGAGCACACGCTGCGACTGCTCACTCTTCTTCAGAATGTCGGCAATCTGCGAGCTGGTGGCTACGCGCGTAACGATGCGCGTGCCGAGCAGGCCCGCGATCTCGTCCAGCACCATCAGCTTCGACGGATCGGCGACTGCAATGGCCAGACGCCCTTCGTTCTGCTCCAGCGGAACGAAGTTGTAGCGGAACATCATGTCCACGGGCACGCTTTTGAAGAGCTCGTGTTCGATCTTGAAGTTCTTAAGGTCAACAAACTCAGCGTGGTAGCGACGTGCAAGACGTTGCGCGCGCTCGGTTTCGTTCAACGAGTCGTTGGCGTAGGGTTGGGCGACAAGCGGTGCGGATGCCATGGTGTTTCGACTCCCGTGGAAGTGTGAAGCTAGTTCGAGCCGCCTACGCCGTTGAGGCTGAAGATCGGCAGGTACAGAGCGATGAGGATCACGACCACAACGACACCCATCACAATCAGGATCGCGGGTTCGATCATGCTCATGATGGCTGCCAGTGAAGTCTGTACATCCTCTTCAAAAAATTCGGCAACGGAGTTCAGCATCTGCGGCAAAGCGCCGGTTGACTCTCCGACTTCAATCATCTCGATGGAAAGCTCCGGGAAAACGCCGGTTCTCTCCAGGCTAGAGGAAAGCCCTTTGCCCTCACGCACCGACTCCACCGAAGCGTATACAGCGGTTTGGATCGAGCGTGAATCGATGGAGCGCGCCGCGGTTTCAAGACTCGGCACAAGAGGCAGGCCGCCCTGCAACAACGTGGAAAGAGTACGCGAGAACAGGCCGACCTGATATTTGAGCCATACCTGGCCCAGCAGTGGCATCTTCACGCGCACCTTATCAATGAGCACGATGCCCGACTCGGACTTGCTCCAGCGCGCAATCCCCCAGCCGAGCACACCGCAAACCATCAGGATGTAGATACCGTAGTGCTGCGCGTCCTGACCGATCTGCAGCAGAAGCAGCGTAAGGGACGGCAACTTGGTGCCGAGCTGGTCATAAAGCTGCGCAAAACGCGGTACGACGAACGACACCAGAAAGATGAACAGACCGATCACCATCAGGATCAGGAAGACCGGGTAGATCAGCGAAGCCTTGAGTTTCTTGCGAAAGGTCAGCGAGACGCGCTGGAAGTCGAGAAAGCGCTGCAACACCTCTTCGAGGTTGCCGGAACGCTCACCGGCCAGCAGCGTAACGGTGTAGACGATAGGAAAGCCGCCCTGCGCCTCAAAGGCCTGCGAGATGGATTCACCGGTCTTCACGCGAGCGGCAACGTCTTCCAGCTGCGCGCGAAACGTCTCATCCTTCTGCCGCTTGGCAAGCAGATCGATCGACCCAAGAATGGGTAGACCGGCGCGGATCAGCGTAAGAAACTGCTGGTTATAGATGAGAAAAACGTCGAGCTTAACCTTCTTTTTCGCGGCAATACCGAGCGTGGAGCGCGGCTTAACCGAATACACCAGATAGCCGGCCTGCGTGAATCGTGCGCGCAACTCCTCCGCGGTGGCTGCCGCGTGGGTCTGCTCCAGAATGCGTCCGCGATCATCTGCGAGTTTTACGGTGAATTCGGTCATCAGTGGTGCGTTCGAGAAGGGTCGCTTTCAGTGTAGCTGCCTGGGGGCTCTACACGTCTGACCGTTGCAATGAGGATTCGTAAGCAAGCTGCACGGCGAGGGCCTTTCAACCTCTATAATTGGACTTGTGAGCACAAACAATGTAGCCTATTCGGTCGTTATACCCCTCCTGAACGAGGAAGACTCGATTCCGGAGCTATACGCCCGTCTGAAAAACGAGTTGGAGCGCCTGACCCAAGGAAATCGCGAGCAGTTCGAGATCATCCTGGTGGACGATGGCAGCACCGACCACAGCTTTGCCTTGCTATCCGAGATCGCGGCCATCGACTCGCGCGTCAGCGTCATACAGTTCCGCAAAAGCTACGGCAAAACCGCTGCGCTGGTGGCAGGCTTTGAACGGGCACGCGGACGGATCACCCTCACGATGGACGGGGACCTGCAGCATCATCCGGAGGATATCCCGCGCTTCATCGAGAAGATCTACGAAGGCTATGACATCGTTTGCGGATGGCGTGAAAAACGTGTCGACAACCTGTGGTTCCGCCGCATTCCGTCGAAGATCGCCAACTACTTCATGCGCAAGCTGAGCGATGTCGACATCTCCGACTTCGGAGGCGGTTTCAAGGCCTATCGCACCTCTCTGCTCAAGGCCGTACCACTTTATGGCGGCATGCAGCGCTTTATCCCGGCGCTGGCCTCCATTCAGGGCGCACGCATCTGCCAGCTCGCGATCGAAAATACGCCCCGCCGCTTCGGCAAATCGCGCTATGGCATCTCTCGCGTCATCCCGGTCTTCTTTGACCTGCTGCGCATTCACTTCCTGCTGCACTACCTGCAGCAGCCGCTGCGCTTCTTCGGCTCCATCGGCATGTTCTTCTTCGGAGCAGGAACGCTGACCGGCTTTGGCCTTTTCCTTACCTGGCTCTTCGGCAGCCGCACCATCATTCACGATCACGGCCCACTCGCACTGACCGCGAGCATCTGCGTGATCGGCGGAATCCAGTTCCTGATGCTCGGCCTGATCGGAGAAATGCTGCTCTGGTTCAACAACAATCGCAACAAGAACCAGTACACCGTAGCCTCCGTGGTGGAAGAAGGTCGCCTGGAGCACTTCTAAATCCAACGGTACCTGCAGGAAAGAGATAAGGGACGCCAACAGTGGCGTCCCTTATCTCTTTGGCTTTTCCAGCGCAGGCTAGTGGTTTTCGACGACGTATTTGCCGCCGTATTCCGTAAGCACCGTCCCACCGTGCTGCCTGACCCAGAGCTGAGTACGCTGCTTGTTGTGCGTCACAAAGAAGATGCGCGGCGCTCCCTGCCACAGGGCCAGGAAGCTGGCGTCATCCTCAAAACGATGCGGCGCGTCTGCATACAGCGATCCGTACCAGAGGTTATTTACGCGGCCGTTGAGCATGTAAACCGGCTGGTTCAGATAGAAGTTGATGCTGGAGCCATTGGAGTACTCTCCATCGAGCACGACCTTGGCCTCCGGCTGCCAGTGCTCCTGAATCACGGTGGCCAGTTGCTTGGAACCCATGATCGGATAGAAGGTCGCAAGACCGGAATGGATGCAGGCGATCACACCACACATCCCGAGCGTAAGCGCCATGACCGAAGCAAACCCCTTGCCGCGCAGGCGGAAGAAGAGAGCCAGTCCGGTGGTTACGAACATGCTCACGCTCATGCCAATCAACGGAGCATGGAAGTAACCGAAGGCGCTTGTCGTGAAGTCAAAGAAGTGTCCGAAGGAAAGCGTGTAATCCTGCGGATGCTGATCGAGCACCGTGAAGAGATCAACACCGGGCTGCGGTGTTTTGGCGACGATTGCGAGGTAGCCGCAGACAACGGCCACCAGCACACCCACAGCAAAGAGAGCCCATGTACTGCGACGAACCCAGACGTCCTTGCCGTTCTGCTTGCGTGCCAGATACGCACCGGCGAGCAGCGCGAGCGCCGGAACTGCCGGGATCGTGTAGTACTCCTGCCGCGTCGAGAAGGTAAAGAAGCCAACGATCAGAATCGTCCAGATGGTCAGCATGAGGCCAGGCCCACCCTCGCGCAGAGGCTTGCGCTCCTTGAGCCAGTCGCGCAGGATGCCCGCCAGATAAATGCCCCAGGGCATCACCCAAACCACAAGCAGGACATAGAAGGTGACGAGCGGAACCTTGTTGTAGTCTCGCGGAATGCGCGTATTCAGGTAACGGTTCACCTGTTCGTTGATGAAGTAGAACCAGAACCAGCCACGGGACTGACCGCTGGCTTTGTTCTGGATATCCGCCAGGATGTGCCAGGGCAAGGCTGTAATCAAAAACGCCACGATACCCAGAAGCAGGCGCATCCTGAACAGGTTTTTCAACCGTCCCGTAAGGAACAGGAAGATCAACAGCATTCCCACGGGGAAGACAATGCCGATGAGCCCCTTGCTCAGCACCGCGGCGGTGCAGGAAAGCGCAAACCCAATGACATGGGAGGGCCTGGCCTGACGTCCTTCATCCGTGTCCTGCACCATACGAAGCGCAAGATCAGCCGAGATGGCCATCCAGAGCCCCACGATGACATCGGGAATGAAGAAGCGGGTGTAGATGTACGGACCGATAGAGGTCGCAATCGCACATGCGGCAAAGAAACCGGCACGCTCACCGTACCAGCGGCGTCCCATGGAGTACAGGAACAGCGACAGCACCAGCACGGAAACCGAAAGCGCCAGACGGATCGCCCAATCATGCGCACCGAAGAGGTGAACGCCGATTGCACCAAGCCAATAAGGCAGAGGCGGCTTATCCAGATAGCGAATGCCGTCGACGTAGAGCGTTACATAATCATGGCGCATCGCCATTTCTTTGGCGGCTTCTACGTGAATGCTATCGACGTCGTCCAGCAACGGCGGCGAAAAGAGTCCGGCAGCCTGCGTCAGCAGCCAAACAACAACGAGGAACAGAATCGACAAAAGCTTGGGACGGTCCTGAGAGCCCCAACTTTGGCTGGAAAGGTTTGTTGACGAAGAATTCTCTGCCGGTTGCATCGAGCCATTATCTCAAAATTCAAGCACCGCTCAGGCCTTTTCCTAGCGCTTGCGTCCCGGAGTTTATGGCAACCGGCAAACCTGCAGCAGCACGTTCCTGTACGGGCAATCCAGACCGGTCTTCGACTGCGCAGGCAGCAGCAGCCAGCTGACTCCAAAGGGTTTCAGCTCCGCCCTGCGTTCTGCGTCCGACTCCGCGGCCAGCCTCCGCTGTGCGCGGAACTGTGCGGTCCAAAATGCTGTCAGCTCAGGCTTTAGCGCCACCACACCACCATCCTTATTGCCCCCCAGCACGGAGCGCTCCGCGGTAACGCGTAACCCCTCATGCCCTTCCCCATGCAACTCCATCAGGTTCGGGTCCGCAGCCAAGATGGCATTTTGCGGCGTGTTACGCCCGATCCAGAGAAAGGCCTGATGCCAGGGGCTGGAAACCTCGGTCGTCGGAAGCTCGACGCTCGGACGGCCTTCAAAGGTATCCTGCTGCATCAAGCGCGTTCCCACAGCACTACCACCGAGAAACACGGCGAAGAACACCCAGCGGTACCAGGAGCGTATCTCCGCGAGCCAGCCTCCGATGAGCACGATGCCCACCAGGTAAATCAGGTGGAAGACACGCAGTATCTGCAGGCGCGCCAGCAGCATTGAGCCATCGGGCCGGACCAGTAGCCAACTGCAGAAGGCGATCCAGGCCCCCAGCAAAAAGATCGTGGCACAAAGCGAGCGAACGGCCGGCCGCAGAGTGCGGCTCCGCATCAGCGCGCCACATAAAAGCAGCGGTGCAATCAGGCCGATGTACTCAAACCAGGCCCAGAGAGGAAGGAACATGTAGGTGCGGGTGAGCACTACGCTGCGGTAGTCGACGTTATAGCGCAGGGCGTCGTGCGCTATGATCCACAACATCGCTCCCAACAACAGGGCGGCAAGCGCTCCAAGAACCCACCAACGCGGACCACCTTCCCGCGTATAAAGCAGCCACGTAACGGCAAAAAGCAGCGCACATCCGCCCATGATGGGATGAAAGGCCAGCGTAAGCGCCGCAAAAAGCATCATCCAGAGCCAGCGCCGCTCCACCAGCATCACCACCATCAACAAGGAAAGCGGAGCCGATGCCGTACGCGCGGTCACGTATGGGTCCATGACGAAGAGTGCTGTTCCCGCGATCGGAATCGTAAACGCGCCAGCAGCCAGCCCCGCTGCCAGCCAGCCGGCCTTCTGAGAACCGAAGAGGTCGAGCGCAAGACGTCGCACGGCGTAAAGCAAGCCCCCGGTCGCCAGCAGTTGAAAGCCAACCAGTGCCCACTCCAGGCGAATCCCTGTCGTCCGTACGAGGTCTGCCAGCAGAGGGCCCAGGACGGAGACCTTGGTCTGCGGCTCGATGTACGGCAGATCCTGCGCGGAAAACAGATGAGGGGAAAGCAGGTGCTCGATGCCAGCGACATAGAGTGCGGCATCGTCGGCGTGAGGATGGTACCCCTGCCAGAAGAAGACCACCAGGGTCAGCAGTACAAGAAGAACAATATGCGACCACCGGGGCCACGCATCAGGGTTTACTGCAGCTCGATCCACGCGTTCGTACTCGCCAGGAGAAAATTGACCGGCCTCGCCGGGAGAGAGGTGCCACCGCAAAACAAAGGCCCCGGCGAGCGCCAGGGCCTTTGCAGCGAAAACTTCACAAAACTCTTGTTACACGCTGAAGCTGGAACCGCAACCGCAGGTCGACTTCACCTGAGGGTTCTCAAACTTGAAGCCAGCGGCTTCAAGCGATTCAACGTAATCAACCGTGCAACCGTTCAGGTACATCGCGCTGGTCGCGTCGACGAAGACCTTCAGATCATTGAACTTGACGACCTTGTCCATCATGCCCGATGCGTTCTCAAAGCTCATCGAGTACTGGAAGCCGGAGCAACCGCCACCGACCACACCGATGCGCAGACCGGCAGGGATTGGATCCTGGGTCGCCATGATTTCCTTCACCTTGGCGATAGCCGCATCCGTCAGTACCACCGGACCCTTGCTGGGCGTACCGGTCACAACCTCAGGGCCGTTGTTCACTTCAGGAGTCACAGCTGCAGTCGACATAAGGGAAACCTCCGAAAACCTAATAATTCATTCTATGCCTGCGCCAGCCTGGGCGACAAGGCGTTGCTATCCTCTCATCGGATGCCGCGCCGGCCCTGAAGATGCAAACTGTGTGCGGTATTGCGCCATGCGACTCATTTGCAACGACCTTGCAAAGGGTTTGCTGCGGCGGAGCGGCACGACTGACTGTTGCAAAAAGCATCCTGGCCCGGCGAATGTCTGCTGCCTGACGAGGGCGCTCAGAAGACCATTCTTTTGATGTCATCAAATACCGAAACTCTCTCCACGACAAAGCGTTCTTAAGCCGCGTAGGTTGATGCCGGAACAAGTACGGTCTGCGCTACCTTTCGCGCCCGCGACACTTTCGCCTCCGCGCCCGGTATCCCCGGACCCGACGTTTCCCCTCCGGAGGGAAGAACATGTCCGCTGCTCACACGCTCACCATTCTGTGGCTCGTCGCTTTCGCGATCTTCGTACTCGCTATGGTGTACCGCGCTCAGCTTACTCAGCATGAAACCGATGAACTATTTCTGGACGACAACGCCGACGAGCTGCCGCGCAAGCAGGAGCACGATGAGATCGTACGGCGCGTGAACTTTATCCATCCATTCTGTCAGGGGGCAGGAGGAGTCACCGCGGTACTGAGCATCACACTGCTTGGCATGGAAATCGCCAAGGTACTGCCCTACGTTCACTTCTGAAGAGCGCAACAAAGACAGCCCATCGAGCCTCGGAGACGACCGTCTTCGAGGCTCTCTCTACGACATAGATTCCTCGTGACAAAAGGAAGGAAGCAGGCGTATGCTTCGGCCGCTTTACGGCCTATCCTGCCGGCTGCGGCCAAAGAAGAACTTCCCGCTCCGAAGGGTGAAGCCACATGCTGCACCACTTCGAGGGACCCCATGCAAACGCTCGCGCTCACACTCTGGATCGTCTCAGTCGCGGTCTTTGCCGTGCTGATGATGTACCGCGCTCACCTTACGAACCTGGAAACCGATGAGCTTTTTCTGTCCAACAATATCGACCACTCCAACCGCAAACAGGAGCACGACGATGTTGTGCGTCGTGTCGCGCGTCTTCGCCCCTTCTGTCAGGGAGCGGGAGGAGCGGCCGCGCTCACAACGGTAATCGTAGCCGGGCTAGCCATCGCTAGCGTGGTGCACGCTGCCGCGCTGTAAGTGGCAAGCTTATTCACTACGCCTCGCAGGAAGGTCTGGGCAAGGCCTTCCTACTAGGCGCTCTTAGTCTTCCTCTGCAGCAACGTAGCGGCCGATCTCCTTCACCATGCCGCTAACGGCGCGCAACGCTTGCAGGGCTGTGTCTGCCTGCTCTTCGCGGCGGAAGCGAAAGTCAACGTAGAAGACGTACTCCCAGGGTTTACCGGGCACAGGACGAGATTCAATCTTCGTGAGATCGACACCTGCATCCGCCATGGCTTCCAATGCGCGCACCAGAGAGCCGGGCCGATGCTCCACCACAAACGCTACGGTGAGCTTGTTCGGAATCCCCGTACGCGAGAGCGGTGCATCGCTACGCCGGACCAGATGAAAGCGCGTGAAGTTCTTTTCGTTGTCTTCAATGCCCGCAACCAGAATCGTGGCACCGTAGACCGAGGCCGCCAGCACGGGCGCAATCGCCGCGGTGTCCTGCAGGTTCTGCTCCATCACATGCTTCACGCTTCCTGCGGTGTCGTAAAACGACGCGGCGCGGGCCTGCTTCCACTCCCCCAGAAAACGGCGGCACTGCGAAAGCGCCACAGGGTGCGACAGCACGTTACGAATCTGCTCAAGTGGTACCCCGGGCGCCGCGATCAGGTTGTGCACGATGCGCAGAGAAAGCTCTCGGTCGAGTCGTACGGGTTGCTCCAGCAGGAGGTCGTAGTGCTCGGATACAGAACCATGCAAGCTGTTTTCAATCGGCAAAACAGCAGCATCGACGCTGCCGTCTGCGAGCGAGCGAAAGACATCGCGCGACACCTCGCAAGGCACCACTTCTACGTTGCCGAGCATCGCCACCGTAGCCATGTGACTGTTTGATCCGAGCTCGCCCTGAATAGCGATGCGCTGCAGTTGTGTTTCCATCATTTGTTCATGTCCTCGTAGCGGCTCAAGAAATCCGTAGACGGGACAACCTTGGACCTCTCTCCCGGCAACTTACCATAGCGGACGTCGAGTTGGATTTCGGCGCATGTGTAGCGTGATCGAGTTGAAGGATCGCGCCAGGATTCGGAGAGTGACCTTATGCTTTGGACCATCACAATCATCCTTGTGATTTTGTGGCTTTTGGGCCTGGTCAGCAGTTATACCCTCGGTGGCTGGATTCACCTGCTTCTGGTACTCGCCATCATCGTTCTTATCTTCAACCTCCTGACGGGTCGACGGTAGCTCCGGCCGAAGGCGTTCTGTCACGAAAGAGAGAAGCTGCCCGGCCCGAACCGGGCGGCATACTTCCCTCAATCTAAAAACCGGACTGATAAGGAGAACCCACCATGAGCACGTCAGAAAGCACGATTAAAGGAAAATTTGACGAAGCAGCCGGCAAGGTGAAGCAAGCTGTCGGTGAAGCGATCGGCAATGAAAAGCTCGCCAATCAGGGAGCGGTCGAGCAGGTAAAAGGGCATGCCGAGCAGAGTTGGGGCGCGGTTAAGGAAGCCACTAACGACAAGATCAACGAGACGCGCGAGCGCGAGCAGCCGAAAGCAGAGCAGCGCGCCCACGACATTCGTGAGAAGGTGACTTCCACCGCGCAAAACGTGAAAGAGCATATCCAACACGCAATCAAGAGCGAATAAATCTTCCCGAAAAAGAGCAGAGGGCCAGCATTTAGATGTTGGCCCTCTGCTCTTTTTCAAAACAAACGTCTTTAGCCTCGATGCATAAGCAGATCTACCGCGATGGAGGCGAAGAACACCATCGAGATCACGCCATTCAGCGTAAAGAAAGCGGCGTTCATTCTGCGCAGGTCAGAAGGCGAAATGATGGCGTGCTCGTAGACCAGCAGCAAAACGACTGCACACATGCCTCCCAGGGCGATCGTTCCCAAGCCGAAGAGATGAAGAAAGACGAAGAGCAGGACGGCCATCGTCAGATGCATGATGCGCGCAATCCAGAACGCTCCGTTCAAACCAAAGGCCGCGGGAATACTGTTCAACCCTACGCGTACGTCGTGCTCGTAGTCCTGGCAGGCATACAGCACATCGAAGCCTCCGACCCACAGCAATACGATCGCCGTGAGGAGCACAATGCGCAGATCAAGCGATCCGCGCACGGCGATCCAGGCAGCTGCCGGCGCAATACCCAGAGCCAGCCCAAGCACAAGATGCGACCATCGGGTTACGCGCTTCATGTAGCTGTATGCCAGTACCACCAATAGGGCAACGGGCGAAAGCAGGAGCGTTAGATGGTTCAGCATCGCAGCCCCGGCGATAAAAAGCCCGGCGGCAACCAGCGTAAAGGCGAGCACAAACCCGCGTGAAAGCTGCCCGGCAGGAATGGCACGCATCTTCGTTCGCGGGTTCTTCGCGTCGATCTCCGCATCAGCCCAGCGATTGAACCCCATCGCGGCAGAGCGGGCCATCACCATGCACCAGACGATCCAGCACAGCTTGGGCAACGACGGCCAACCGCCGGCGGCCAGCACCGTGGCGGTAAGCGCAAACGGAAGGGCAAAGATCGAGTGTTCCCACTTGATCATCTCGAGAGTGACGCGCGTATTGCGGAGAACGGATTCCATCACCTTCTATCGTAATCGCACAGCAAAATGCCCCGCCGAGGCGGGGCATTTTCAAGGGAAATCGCGAACTATTCCACGCTGCCTGCCACCAGAAGCTGGTTGTCGACGCTAAAGACTCCCCCCACGCCGTTGGCACGGATACCAGCGATGTCGCGATCAGCCTTGGAGTCGACCGAGCCCACCAGAATGACGTGTCCACTCTTTACCAGGATCCGGATCGGCTTGGCGGGATCGATCGCGTATCGATTGAGCTGCGCCGCGCCATAGATGGCCTGGGCAAGACGCCGACGCAAACCATCATCCATCGGAGACGGAGGGCCAACCTCGATATGATCGACCAGTCCGCGCACGCCGCGCTCAGAGACGATCAGCGCAATCGCCGCATTCTTGTCCGCGGGGTTCACAACGAAGCCCCCCACCGTCACCACGCCCTGCTGAACGTTCAGCGTGAGCGCGTTGAACATGTTCGACCAATACCCTACGCGGAAGTAGACCAGCTGCTTGCCGAGCTTGGCCTGAAGATCGGCATCGCTGACGGGCTTACCGTCTTCGATGGTGATCTGGTTGGTTACGGAGGAAACGCCTGGGACCTTCGCCACACGCTTCTCTGCGTCCTGGCTGTCATAAAACATGCCTACGTTGCCGGTGAGCGTTGCTACACCATTTTGCACGCTTACCTGCACATGAGAAAACTTCTTGCCCTTCAGCTCTTTCTGCGCCACAGCGGTGAGATCGCTCTGCGCGAAGGACACCGCAGGGATTGCGAGCATACCGCCCATTACGGCGCCGGAAAGCAGCGCCCCAAGAAAAACATGCCGTGCGATCTTCATCGTAGAACGTCCCCTCTCGGCTACTGTGTTCCAGTGCCTTACTTATACCGTTTCCGAAGCTTATAGACGATCGAAAACACGCCGGATTCATCGCGTGTTGCGACGACTGAAACATTATCCGTGAGCTGATACTGCACCTGAATCAACTGCTGCGCGCTTTGGTTGATGTTCGTGGCAAAGACCAGCGTCAGCTGCTTGGACAAAGGCTCTTCCACCGTGATGCGCGCTGACGAGTTACCGAGCGTACCGACAAAGGCCGGATCAATCTTCACCGAGCCTCCTCCGAAGAGCTTGTTCACACGACTGGAAACCGTCGAGTTCAACGCTCCACCCAATACCGCGCTGGAGGTGGGGTCTGTACCGGCCTGCTGCTGTTGCTGAGTGTTCAGCGCAGCTTCTTCCTGGGTGCGGCCGAGCGCGAGCAGGTTGAAGATATCGGCCTCTGTCAAAGGCGGGGAGGAACGATAGGTCGGCGTCAGATTCGTCATGGTGCCATGGACGCCTATGGTGATGTCGTAGTTCTCTACGCGTGTGGAGACATCCAGATCAATCAATGGATCGATGCGTACCGGGTTCGAGAAGTAGATTGTGCCGCGGTCAAGTGAGTACTTGGTTCCGGCGAAGGTTGCGCTGCCGTCGGTGATCGTAATGCGCCCAAGGATGCTGGGCACCGCAACCGTGCCGCGAATGTTCAGATCGACCGAGCCGGCGAGCTTCGCGTAAGAGTTCTGGAAGTCCAGCTGTGGCGAACTGGAGACATGCACGTTCAAACGAACCTTGTTGGATGGCGCCGTCGGGTCCGGCGGCAGCTGCACACCTCCTGCGCCGGCAAACGCAGCAAAGTCAACGTCAGCCCCTATGCTGAAACGCGTGATCAGTACATCCCCGCTCAGCATGAGCGAGTTCAGATTCCCCTGCAACTTCAGCTTGCTGTTTGCTGTAGCGCTAAGACCGGCGTAACGAACTCGCATGGTGTCTGACTGAAGGCTGAGATCGGCAAAGAGCCCACGGTTGTAGAGGATGGATCCGCCCAAGGAGATCTTGCCCCCGCCGGAAACAGCCGTCAGATGATCCACATTGAGCCTGTCTTCGTTGAAAACCATGGTGCCGTTCATCTGGCTTAGACCGTTCGGGATTCCATCCATGGCCAGATTCACATTGTTGAATCGGATATTGCCGGTGAGCCCTGGCTTCTTCCATCGGCCGCTGGCAGCAACCTCGAAGGTCAGCCTTCCCGAAGCGATGTAATCCGGATCGAACAGATGCACGAGCCCCATGTTCAAATAGCCAGCCGCCTTCGCTTTCAGTGCACCGCCATTGGGATCGTTATCGCCGAAGATCTTCATCGATCCGCTGGCCTGCATATCCGTATCCGGACCCGCAATGTGTAGCGTATCAACCGTAAGCGTTCCAGCACGAAGCGATGCATGGACATGCTCCGGAGTGGAAAGCTGTACGCCTTCAATATTCATCTGGCACTGCGTAAGCTCAGCGCTGCCGATCAGCTGCTCGGGTTGATTCAACGGACCCGAGACCTTTACCACACCGTCAATCTTCGACGAAGCCTTGACCGTTCCAGGAGCAAAGGTAGAGAGGATGTTGGCTGCATCCAGATTGCTCAGCGCTACCTGAGCCTCCGTTTGATAGTTGCCCAGCAGCGATGTCGTTCCGGTGGCTGCGAGCTGCGCTCCGAGCGAGGTTGCATTCAACTGGTAGTGCACCGTCGATCCCACGCTGCTGGCTGTGACCGTTGCCTCTCCAACGCTCTTACCCTGCACCTGAACCTGCGCCAGCTTTAGATTCGCATCCAGATGAGGCTCGGTCAGAGAGCCATCCGCATTCACGCGGAAGCTCAGCAGGCCATCGATCTGCGGGCTGGCTTTCTGCACCAGATCAAATTTCGAGAGCTTCAGGTTGTTGCCCAGCAAATACGCTTTCACATGCCTGGATTGCAGGTTGTACCCCGCAGTGCCCACCACCTGCATGTCGTGCGCCTGTACGATGAGCTTTGTCGCATCAATCTGCTGCCCGTTGAGCGCAAAGTCCACATTCACCTGCTGGTAGCTCTCGCCATACGCCGAACCGCCCAGAAGATGCACGTTGCCCGTACCGTGGAAGTCCTGCATCTGGCCGGAAACGTGTGCGTTCAGATTGATGATGCCGGTAACTGGAACCTTTTCACGTTGCCCCGCCATCTCCAAAGCGTCTTCAATCTTCGCGTTGGCCAGTTTAATGTCGAGGTTGGCATTGATCTGGTCATCCCAGCTATAGGACGCTACACCACGACGCGAAACGCTGCGATGCGGAGCTACCGTGCCTGCCACGTTGAGCACCGCAGTGTTGCGCCGGATCGTTGAGGAAGCAACAGCTACACCCGCATCCGGCGAGTACTCCGCCTCGGCATCGATCGAGTCGATGAGAATATTGCCGGTTGGCCCCAGGTTCAAGGCCAGCGACTGCGCGTCCAAATGCCCCTTGAGATCCAGATTGCGAACCGCGCCCTTCGCGCTGCCCGTAAAGTTCAACTGCCCGTGCAAAGTAACAGGGACCGCAGCAACGCCTTTTTTCCCATTGGCCTGAAGCCCAAGCGTGCGGAAGAGCTGATCAAACTCACCAAGATCATGCGCCTGCAGACCAACCTGCAGATTCGTCAACCGGTCTCCAACCGCCACACCCAGCACACCGTTAGCGTCCAGCCTGGTTTGCGGCGTTTGCACGTTCAACTGCTGGATGCGAACGATCTCGGCTCCGCCGTCATAGTGGGCAAGTACCACACCATCCAACGGCAGGTTGGAGGGATAGCCACGCTCGCGACGTCCCGTTGGGCGCAGCCCAAGCTTGGCTTCTACCTGTACTGAATCTCCAATATTGGTTACCGGCCCGCCCCACTCCACCGTAACCGGCCCATTAATGGAGGTGTCGAAACCAAGATCGCCATAATGCTCCGGCGCCACGATCTCCATGATGGTCCGCAGCGAGATATCGGCAACCGTAACGGAGATGTATGCGTGCGCGTGATTGACCGGCTGCTTTGTCAGCGCCATGGACTGCACTGGCGGCTTGGCGTTGATTCCCGTAGCGGTTGTGTTCGCGGTCTTGGCGGCAGCAACTGCGGTTGCAGAAGCCGCCGGCGCATCGGCTGGAACCTCTCCAAGCCAGTTTTCAATCTTCATGCCACCTTCAATACGACCGCCTCCGGGAAGCGTGCTGGTGATGGTCGTGAAGAGCAGCTCTGCAGGAGTAACGCGCAGCTCCGAGGAAAGATCCACATCGTGAACACGTACCTCGGGGATGCGATACGTTACCCCTTTCGCCTTCACATGCCCCTGTAAGAGATACCCACTCTTGCAGTCAGGCGAAGGAGGCAACATCTCAAGATCCGGCTGTACGGGCTTCTTCTTTTTGCGCTGCCAGAAGTGATGCTTCTGTGCGACCTCAGGCTCCACGGTGCAGTTACGCCCATGCATGTCCAGGCTGGCCACACCGGCGTAGAAGCCAGGAAGGTTTGCCAGCATGCCGAGCTGCTTCAGCTCCACGCCGCCTTCCAGATCCATCTGCCACTCCGGCCGATTGAAGTGCTCGACCTTGCCTCGGGCACTCAGGTGCGTCTTCTCCCCAGTTGCAAAGTCAAAGCTGTCCAGCGACATCATGTCGCGTCCGATCTGCGCGGTGAGATGAATCTTCGATTGCACCTCCGGCTGTGGACCGAGCTTAGTACGCAGATCGGCGAGATCAATCATCGCGCCATAACGATCCGTTGCAGGCAGGTAACGCACCTGGGCATTCAGATCGTTGGCAGCAAGGTCGAACGGAACCGCTTTATCGTTGAGGACAAACAGTCCCTGTGCCAACTCCACATCGCGAGCCTGCAGATCGAGCAGCGTATTTTGAAGAGGCTCCGTGCTTGTAGAAGGTTTGCGCGGCAACGGTTGGTTGGTGTTCCCGTTGGCGTCAATCATCAGATGAAACTTCGGCTGCTCCACACGCAGGAAGTTCAATCCGATGTGCGACTGCGGCCCTTTGCCTACCGTATGCGAAAGAAACGTATTGATCTTGAGCCGGACGAGAATCTTCGCAGCCGAAAGATACGGCAGCTCACTGGCGGCTTCCTTGCCATGAATGATCAGCCCATCTACTTCGATCGCCAGATGCCAGAGGCTGAAATCAATGCGCCCCACCTCTACGCGTCCCCCCGTGGAGTCTTCCAGCACCTCAACCACTTCTCGGCCGACACGATGCTGAAAATCCTGCGTGGTGGTGTACCAGTTCAGACCGAGTAGCAGCAGGCCAATCAGTACCAGCAACGACAGCACCGTCCAGCCCACGGCACGAAAGAAACGCTTGTGCAGCGGTAGCTGTGCGATCTGCACCAGAATCTCGTCTTCAATCTCCTCACGCAGAGGGACCTTGCGCTCATCGCTCATGGCGCAGCCTCCTCAGGGTGCAGCACAACAACCTGCCCTTGCGCTCGCAAATTATTCAGCCAGTCACCCAGCAGATTAGTCACCTGTTGCTCCAGCAGAACCTCCTGGATACGATCCTTAACCGCGTCCAGGCTCGGCGGCTTGACTCCCTGCACTGTGAACTGAGGAACGAAGCTGATCTCGTAAAAGTTCTCGATCTCGGTGTCCGAAATATGAATGCCCTGCCGGAAGCGCTCTTCGATAAATGTCATCGTCTGCATGCGAAGCCGCCAGCGTTCGCGGATCGCCTCTTCCGTAAAACCGAAGTGATCCAGCATCTTCTCCCATCCGCCTTGCGTTTCACAGTGAAACCGCGCGCAGACCGGGAGGTTTTTCTTCAACCCGTCGATGCCCTTCTGCAACTGCTCATCGCTTACATCCGTTTCCGGTTGAAGACGTGCCTGCTGCAGCAAAAGGTCGCGGTTGATCAACCGCTCGATCAGCTGCTCTCGCGTCATCTTTTCTTTGGAATCAATCTGCAGCATCTCTTCGAAACGATCTTCGGCGTTCACATCGGAGTCGAGAATAAGGTCACCGTTCACGATCGCCACAATGCGATCGAGCTTTTCCCCTGGAACCGCAGGCATGACCGGAGGCGTATCGGGCCGCAGCACCGTCGTCGTGGTCTGCGGAGAAGACACGCCTGCAACGACTCCTGTCTGCGCATGCACGCAGGGCAGCGGCAGCAACGTGCCGACCGCCAGCAGTACGAGTTGGAGATGCGTCTTCATCATGATTCCGCTTAGAACGCTTGTCCGATGGAGAAGAAGAAGTTGAAGTGGCCACCGTGCCCAACATAAGGCAGGGCCGAGGTGTAGTCGGTAAAGACTGGATAAACCGGGGGATTCAGGTTATAGCTGAAGTCCAGACGAATCGGACCCACCGGTGTTTTGTACCGCGCGCCCACGCCCACTGCGTGCGAGTAGTAATTGAATGAGCAGGTACCGGTGAACTTTCCGTAGTAATCCGAGTTGGAGTCAGAACCGGTGTTGGGTGGAGCGCTCACGTTACTGCACGTCTGCTCATTGGGCTGGTGAAAGTGCTTAATGCTCGTGAACATATCGCTCGGATAACGGAAGACGTTGCCCATGTCATGGAAGAGCACGAAAGAAACGCTCTGGCCGACGACAGGCAGCGACGGAGGGGGCATACGAAGCTCAAAGCTGTTCACGACAACCGCGGAACCACCCACAGGGTAGCCGGTAGTAAGGTCGCGTGGGCCAGCGTTGTTGATGCCAAAGCCGCGATGCGATGTCGCGCCGCCGGCATACAAGCGCTCCGGCAACGGGATGGGATTGCAACTCGCGTTCGTATAGAGCAGGCTTCCTTCGCAATTCACAATCCCCAGTGAATCCTCAGCGGAGCTGGAGGTGTTGCCTACTGTATTTTCAAAGCCCACGCGCGTATTGCGCGCAAAAACATACTTGCTCTTTCCAAACTGATAGTAGGTGGAGTAGTTGAACTCGGTCCGGCTGAATTCAGTCTTGGCGCCGAACTTTGCACTTGAGAAAAACTCAGAGACCGAGAAGTAACGTCCTCGAACTGCATCCAGAGGACTGGGATCGCGCGTGTCATGGAACCAGGTGAACGCAGGACCGCCAACGGTTACAGGCTCAGAAAACTGTGCAACGAGGTTCGGAGTAATTTCCAGGCTGTTCTTATCTACGCGAACACGGCGGTATTGGAAGTCGTAGATAAATGTGTCGGCTTTCTTATACTTCTGCGAAACGCGAACGTCGCCTTGCAGTGTCTCCGCCTGAAAGGTCGTAATGTTCTGCACGTTGGAGTAGCCACCGCTGACCGCAGCCGTAAGAGAGCGCTTGCCGAGCCACTGCGGCGTAGTCAGGCTCAGCGTCGCGACCTGCTCCAGCAAGCCATAGGTGGTGTGCAGCGTAATAGACTTCTGCGTGCCAAAGAGATTGATACGGGAGACATCGAGCGACACACGCGGGCTTACGCCAGCGTTGCCGTTCTGTGCAGCGGTAATGCGTTGGCCGGTCTGCTGCGGTCCGAAGGATGGCTGCCCGGTTTGGGCTTCGAAGCCGAAGCCATAGGTCACATCCCAGCGCTTGGCTTCCGTCATCTGAACAAGCACGTTCTTTTCCAGCGCATGGCCGGAGGGATTCTGCACCGCGGTATTGACCTCGTTGAACAGGGCCAGGTTGTAGAGGTTACGCTGCGTTTGCAGCAGCGCAGCCTGATCCAGTGGATCGCCCGCATGCACCATCACCTGACTCTTGGCCAGGTTGGGCTTGGTATTCACAATGCCCGAGAGCAGCACCTTGTCGATGAAGACCTGACGGCCCTCATGCAGAGCAATCGTGACATCCGTTGCAGCCGGGTTCTGCGTTTCGACTGTCTGCTCGAACTCGATGCGCGCGTGGTCGAAACCGTGAGCGACGTACCAGCCCAGCACTACGTCGCGATCGCTCGACAACGTAATCAGTGAGAAAGGCTGTCCCTTCTCCGCGCTGAGCAGGGACTGAATCATCTCCTGACGCGAAGGATCTACCCCCGAGAGCCTGATCGCACCGAATTTCTGTTGAGGCCCTTCTTCGATCTTGTAATGAACATGGATCTCAGCGGCCTTGAGATCTTTTCCATCAGCAGCCTTATCCACGCCCTGCACGGTGGAACTCACCTTGACGTGCGTAAAGCCACTGGCACGATACAGCGCTTCGATTGAGGCGACATCGCTGCTGACAAGCTGCGCGGAGTACACGCCGGAAGGCTGATACAGATCAGCCTTTTTGACCCGCAACCGCTCCTGAATCGTATCCGTGTCGAAGTACCGGTTGCCCTCGATCCGGACCTCGGTCACCTTATGTTTTCTGCCCGCGTTCACGGTGTACTCGACGACTTCGTTGCCGCTCCCCTCTCCGGTGCGCTTCACGGAATCGGTGGCATCGAAGTAACCGCGCTGCTGCATGTAATCCCGCAGATTGAACGCGCCTTCGTTCATCAGGTCAATATCGACCGTGCCTTCGGCATAGATAGGAATCAACAGCTTCTGGCGTGACTTGGAGATCTTTGCTCCGTTGATGATGACCTTGACGATCGGCCCCTGATCGGCATGAAAGTTGTAATCGAGCTGCTTACGATCCGAGGCATACGTCTTGCTCTGCAGGCTGATCGTTCCTTCCAGCCGGTCACGCTTTTCGTAGTATCCGCGCACGCCGCTCAAAGCGCTGGTCGTGGTATCGCGACCGGAGTGAGGGGTGCAGGCACGGTTGAACCAGACCACAAAACGCGAGCAGTCCATCGACGCTCGCTTCCGGAACTCCTCCACGGAAATTCCTGGGTCATTGCCCTGCACGACCACCTTCCCGACTCGTGCCTGCGGGCCGGTGTTGATGGCAAAAGAGGCATTTACCTGCTGGTTCTGCTTATCGGTCGTGGTGCGCACGTCGATGCGAGGCTCAAAGTAACCGTTATCCGCCAGCGACGATTTGATCCCCTCAACCGCTGCCGGGATCTGCGACTCCGTATACGGGGCTCCGGGATCGAGCCGCGTGGCAAACTCCTGCAGCGATGCCAGACGGTCCTGCTCAATGCCGTCGATCTCGACCCGTCCAACGTAGAAACGAGGAGCCCCGGCGTAGATCAGCGTAACTCCTTCCGCGGAATCCACTCCGTTGACGCTGATATCGCGGTAACGCCCACTCTGGAAGAGGCGCTGAATGTCGGCACGAACCTTTTCCGGGTCAAGCGGCTCGCCAGCTTTCTGCTCCAGCAGAGTAAGAATCTTGTCCTGCGTCTCGAAGGTCACCCCTTCAAACTGAATGGCCACCACATGCTTGCCGCGCTCCGACCAGATACTGGTCTGTAGCGCGGGCAAGACGTTGGAGACCGCAGAGGTGGTCGAGGAACTTTCCGCCTGCGCCACAACGCCTGCCGTCGTCTCCGTCTCGGTCGGTTTTTCCGTCTTCGGGATCTTGTCCTGCTGCGGCGTGGGCCTCAGCACAAACTTACCCAGCTCCGGGGGAGTCATCATCTCGTCCTGCGGTGGACGCACGGAGGACTGCGCGGACAGATGTCCGCACAGCAGCAGCAAGCACAACGCCGCGCCGGCAAAAGCAATTCGCTGCCTTGCTTCGCCAAGCCTTACGCGCCCACGTTGGCGAATCATAGCTAGACCCACCCCGACTTCGACTCCTCTGACTCCCAATCGTCTCGCATCCACCTGGTTTCGGAGCCGCTCTTGCCCGGTGCCTCTTGCTCTTCAGACTGCGTCGCCGCTCGCGAAGGATTGGCCGCAAACACGAAGAGGGATTGCTGATATGGATGCAAGAGAATTCTACCGGGCTGCCAGCCGCCTGGTGACGGGTTTTGCAAGGGAGGAACCGTGCGTCCGTATACTTTCTATCAGGATGTTCTTTGCCGCAACGCAGCCCGACCTCGCCGACCGCTACTCGCGGCAGATTCTTTTCCGGGGCATTGGCGCCCAGGGCCAGCAACACCTGGCCGGAGCCCACGCCGCAGTGGTGGGCGTTGGAGCCACGGGAGCCGCTACAGCTCAGCTTCTGGCGCGCGCAGGCGTTGGACAACTCACGATCCTGGATCGGGACTTTGTAGAGCCTTCCAACCTCCAGCGGCAGGTACTGTTTGACGAAGCCGACGCTCGTGCAGCCCTGCCCAAGGCCGAAGCCGCGCGCCGCAAACTGGCGGGCATCAATTCCGACTGCCGGGTGACCGCGCACGTCGCGGACCTTGTGCCCGGAAACATTGAAGAGCTGTTGCAACAGGCCCAGATTGTGCTGGACTGCACCGATAATTTCGAGACACGCTACCTGCTGAATGATTACGCGGTCTCCACCGGCAAACCGTGGATCTACGCCGCTGCCGTGGGTGGCTATGCCGCGACGATGAACATTCTTCCCGGAGAAACCGCCTGCCTCAGCTGCCTGTTCCCCGCCCCGCCCACCGGCGCGGTAGAGACCTGCGATACGGCCGGCATTCTCTCCACTGCCGTAAATTTTGCAGCCAGCCTGCAGACCACGGAGGCGCTGAAGTATCTAACCAGACAGCCGGAGATCATGCGCCGCACCCTGCTCTCCTACGATCTGTGGAGCGGTGAGCACTCCGAAGTGCGGGCATCCAAGCCGCGGACCGGCTGCGAGGTCTGTGGAGAGCGGCGCTTCCGCTATCTGGCCGGCGAGGCTCGTCCGCACATCACCCTCTGCGGGCGTAACTCCGTGCAGATTCATGAGCATAACCGCCCGCTGGATCTGGTCGAGCTGCGTCAGCGCCTTGAGCCGCTCGGCGAGGTACGTTCCAACGACATGCTGCTCCGCTTTGCCCGCGGCGAGCACACGATCACCGTCTTTCCGGACGGACGGGCGCTTATCCACGGCACGACCGATACAGCACTGGCCCGAAGCCTGTATGCTCGCTTCATCGGCAGCTGACCCGCACCCAGGGCCAGTACAGACAACCTCCCTTGCCCCGACAGCAACCAACTCGGTTGAACTCAATTCAACCGCCATGCGTTAGGCTGGATCAGCATCATGGGCACCGCCCAGCAACTGCCTACGCACTACTGGACGGCGTGCTCCATGGAAATTCAAGGCCAAAGAATGTCAACAGCCAAACCGAATCCCGGCTTATTCAAGCGGAACCCACCGATCGCTGGCGAAGCTGAAGCGATTGAACGCGCCAAGAATGGTGATGCCGATGCATTTGCCAAGCTCTATGCGCTGCACAAGCGCCGCGTCTATACGCTTTGCCTGCGCATGCTCGGCAACATCTCAGAAGCAGAGGACATGACGCAGGAAGCCTTCCTGCACCTGTACCGCAAGCTCGGCAGCTTCCGCGGCGAGTCCGCCTTCTCCACCTGGCTACACCGGCTTACGGTGAACCTGGTGCTCATGCATTTGCGCAAGAAAGGGTTGCAGCTCGTCTCTCTGGAGGAGACCATCAACCCCAGCGAAGATGATGCACCCAAGCGCGACTTCGGCGCCAAGGATCTCAGCCTCTCCGGCTCGGTGGATCGCGTCACGCTGGAGCGCGCCGTGGCCTCCCTTCCCCCCGGCTACCGCACCGTCTTTGTGCTGCATGACGTGGAAGGCTTTGAGCACAACGAGATTGCCACCATGCTCGAGTGCTCCACCGGCAACTCCAAATCACAGCTCCACAAGGCACGCCTGAAGCTCCGCGAGCTTCTCCGTCAGCCCGAAAACCTTCCTCCGCTTCCCGGTCCCAACGCCCGCGGGAAGGAGGTTATGCAATGAGCCTGTTGCCCAACCTGAACTTCGAGACCATGACCCCGGCAGAATTCTCCGATCATCTTCCCGAGCTGATTGCGTCCTCGCAAGGCAGCCTCTTCGACAATCCGCAGCTGACCTCGTTCTTTGCGGCAAACCCGGATGCAGCCGCACTGGTTCGAGACCTTGAGGCCATCGCCACGGCAGCCAAAGAACTCTTTGAGCCAGAGGCGGAGGTTGAACCCTCTGACGATGTCTGGTCCAACATTGCCTCCAAGCTGGGGCAACCGGACCCATCCGAGGTCTAACGCACAAATACCTGCACCTTATAAACGGCTGGGGAGCCTGCTCTCCAGCCGTTTCTGTTTGCGTTCACGCAGCCACATCCCGCCTGCCATCCCCAGGCAGGCAGCCAGGCCCACCAGTCCATCAACAGCCAGCATGCCGTTGGTGCCCTGCCGCGCCGCAGCCCGGCCGTCCAGCACGCCCATCACAAGGATCGGCAACACGGTCGCCGAGGTCAGCAGACCGAAGAGCGTGCCTGCCAGCGGGTTCCCGCGGCCGATCAGCTCCAGCACAATTGCCACCGCAGCGGTAAAGCTCATGGCCTGAAACACGTTTTCGCCCAAAAAGCCAAGCGCGAACACAGGAGGAGTGCGAGGCAGGAACAGCAGGCCAAGCGTGAAGACGCAGCCCGTGATGCCGATGCCTAGATAAAGCTTTAGCGGCCTTACCCTGCGCGAAAGCACGGGAACCAGAAGACAGGCCGCCGCTCCTGCTCCTGAAAGCGCCGCTCCTCCCATGCGCGCGACAAACTGCTCGGTTGCCCCGAAGCCGGAAGCCACGCCGCTTAGCTGGTTAGTCAACGCAAAGGAGCCGGTCGGCAGCACAAACAACGCAAGCGTGAACAGTACACGCTGCTGCCTGAGCAAGTGACGCAGCTCGGCGCTGAAGCTGCGGAAGGTGGAACGGAGGTGGTGCAGCGGGAGGCGTTGCTCCTCGGCCGGCCGAGGAATCCACACAAAGGAAAGAGCGGGTAGCATGACAAGCACGCCCAGAAACACAGCCGGGCTCCAGCCGGGGGCGCGGCGCAGCAACTCTCCCGCCAGCGCCGCCATCAGCCCGTTGCCCAGAAACAGAGCGACCTGCGTGCAGGCGCTCAGGCGGCTTTCGAAAACTCCCCCTTCATCGTCCTCGGGAACCAGACTGGCGAGCCAGCCCCCCAGAGCGTTCGAACACAGGGTCGCGGCCGCATAGCTGATTGTCAAAAACAGCTCCAGCACGTGGAGATGCGCACGCTCGCCAAGAGCAATCATCATCGCAAGCCCTGCGAGCACAGCAAACGCGGTGGCCCAGCTGCGACGCGCAAAATGCACATCCAGCAAGGGCCCCAGGGCAAAGGTCCAGAAGCCGGGGGAAAAGCACGCGGCCGAGATCGCCGCAATGCGCAGAGGGTCGACTCCCTGATGCGCCAGCATCTGCGGCAGAGGCAGCACAAGGAAACCTCCTGCCAGACCGAAGACAGCGTTGCCCAATCCCAGAAGCCACACCGGCGGCAAGCTGTCGTTTCGGGAAGTGTCTACTGTCGGAAAAGAGCGTTTGGACATGGATGGCTTGATCCTAACCGTTGACGCTCTCGCTCAACAGAGTCGTGCTATATTCAGCGCACTCTCTCTCAGGTGTGGACAACGCCACAAAAGGAGTTGCTCCGATGCCCCAGGTACGCCAAGTATTAGGACTTGATGTATTAAGAACGCTTGCCGCAATGATGGTCATGGCCCACCATCTTGGATTCTGGCTCTTTACCGGCGCCATGACGTACCACGATGACGGCTTTTCCGTGAATTATCGTTGGACCGTTCCGTTCTCCTGGTTTGGATTCATCGGCGTAGAAATTTTTTTTGTTCTTTCCGGTTTCGTGATCGTTTACTCCGCGCAAAGCGCAAGCGCTGTTTCGTTTCTGCGTGGACGCGTCGTTCGCCTTTATCCGGCGGCCTGGATCTGTGCAACAGCAACGGTTGTTCTTCTTCTCGCAACTGGGCACCACAACGGACTCAGCACGCGCTTGCTCCATTCAATCCTGCTCTCGCCACACCCTGCCTGGGTGGACGGATCTTACTGGACACTGCCGATCGAAATCGCGTTTTATACGCTCGTGTTCTTGCTGCTCAGCCTTCACCGTCTGCGCTGGCTTGAACGCATACTCGCACTTGTCGGCTCCGTCAGCGCACTTCTGAATCTTTGCCAATTTGCACTCGAGGCGTTCGGCCACATCAAGCCGGCCCTACAGATGCAACGCGTGCTCGACAGCTGGCAAGCGCAACCCCTGCTCCTGCGCAACGGTGTTTTTTTCGCCATCGGCTGCTACCTCTGGCTGTGCCTGTATCGGGAGTTCACGGTACGCCGCGCGGCATGGCTAATCCTTTTCGTGGCCGGGGCTCTGGCAGAGATTGGCCTGCATACTCGCCTGATTGCGGCAGCAAGCGGACACAGACCCACAGCCTGGGTACCGATACTGGTCTGGCTACTCTCGATCATGGTGATTCTGCTCTCGGTGCGGTATGACGACGCAATCCATCGCGTACTGGGACACCGCGGCGCCATGATCACACGACGCACCGCGTTCATGAGCTACCCGCTCTATCTGGTACATCAACAGGCAGGCTATGCACTGATCGCTGTTCTGCGGCGCTCTATGCCGGACACACTCGCATTGTTGCTCACCACACTGCTGATACTGGCCTTCAGCCTGATCGTCATTCTCTGGCTGGAGAAGCCCTTGCAAAAGGCTTTGCGCACCCTGCTAAAGGGGAGCAATCAGGACAAGCGCGCGCCAGCGGCTGCTCTTCCCTAGAGAAGCCTGCCATAGAAGAGAAGCCTGCCATAACCTGCAACGAACCGTAAGGCGGCTGAAACTTCGCACGGCCGAACTTTCAGCCGAGCGCGTCCTACTGCTAGCCTTGAAGTGGACTATGAGCATACGAGCCACTTTACGCAGCGTGATAGAAGCGGGTGAAACCCTGTCGATAGACGACGCCCGCAGCCTGATGACTGAGATTCTTGCCGGTTCAGCCTCCGAGCTGGAAATCGCCGCACTTGCAGGCGCCCTGGCCGCGCGCGGAGAGACCGCAGAGGAGATTGCCGGGTTTGCGCAGGCCATGCGAGCCGCAGCCGTCACGCTCCCGCTCACCGATGCGGAACGGGAGAGCATTGTTGATACCTGCGGCACAGGCGGAGACTCAGCCGGCACCTTCAACATCTCCACCGCAGCGGCCCTCGTCGCAGCGGCCGCAGGCGCTTACGTGGCCAAACACGGCAACCGCGCTGTGACGTCGAAGTGCGGCTCTGCTGACGTGCTGGAGGCTCTGGGCGTACCGACCTCGCTCACACCAGAACAAGCCGCCGATACGCTGCGTCGTCATCGCTTCGTCTTCCTGCACGCACCGTCGCACCATCCAGGCATGAAAGCCGTCATGCCTGTACGCCGGGCTCTGGGCGTACGCACTATCTTCAACGTGATCGGGCCCTTGCTGAACCCCGCCGGTGCCCGCCGCCAGGTCATGGGCGTCTACTCCGACAACCTGGTGCCGCTGGTGGCTGAAGCGATGAAGCATCTGGACACCACACACGCGCTGGTGGTGCACGGAGACGGCGGCCTCGACGAGATTGCTCTCTCCGGCCGCTCAACAGTGGCCGAAGTGCAGACCGATCACGCTGTTCACATGTCCTTCGTTACCCCGGAGGATGCAGGCGTTGCTCGTTCACCGCTCACCGCTCTGGCAGGAGGAGATGCGGCCACCAACGCCACCCTGCTCCGGGCGATCTTTCAAGGTGAGCCCGGCCCACGGCGCGACGTTGTACTGCTGAACGCTGCAGCAGTCCTTCAGGTAGCGGGGCTGGCCAGCAATCTGGAGCAAGGCACAGCGCTCGCCGCGGCCACAATCGACGCTGGAAAGGTCACACGCCTGCTCGCAGAACTCACAGCCCACTAGGCACGTACGGCTTATCCGATAATCGCCCCTGATGCTTGCTCCGTATTTCCGCCCAAAATACGATGGCATCGGCAATTGAGGGGCGTGTATGAAGATTCACGAATATCAGGCCAAAGAAATCCTGCGGGAGCACGGCGTTACCGTACCCGAAGGTGAGATGGCCACCACCATCGAAGAGGCAGAGCGAGCGGCAAAAGCGCTGTTTGACGCAGGCCACTCGGTGGTCGTGGTGAAGGCTCAGATTCATGCGGGAGGCCGCGGCAAAGGCGGCGGCGTCAAGCTGGCCCGAAGCCTGAAAGAAGCCGTTGAGATCTCCAGGCAGATTCTCGGTATGCAGCTCGTCACGCATCAGACCGGAGCGCAGGGCCAGAAGGTGCAGCGTCTGCTGATCGAGGCCGGTTCGGATATTGACCGCGAACTCTATCTTGGACTCGTGCTCGATCGCGCCTCCGCCAAGGTGGTGTTCATGGCTTCTCCATCCGGCGGCATGGAGATTGAAGAAGTCGCTCGCACGACCCCGGACGCGATCTTCAAGGAGTACATCGACCCGGCGGTGGGGTTTGCCCCGTTCCAGGCACGTAAGCTCGCGTTCAAGCTCGGCCTTGCCCCCACGCAGGTAGGCGAAGCGGTCAGATTCATGAGCGGGCTCTACAACGCTTTTATCGAAACCGATTCCTCACTGATGGAGATCAACCCTTTCATCACCACGAAGGACGGACGGCTCGCGGCGCTCGACTGCAAGATCAACTTTGACGACAACGCCCTGTACCGCCATAAAGACCTGAAGGAGCTGCGCGACGTTGCGGAAGAAGATCCTCTCGAGGTGCAGGCGTCCAGATTCTCGCTCAACTACATCAAACTGGAGGGCAACATCGCCTGCATGGTGAACGGGGCGGGCCTTGCCATGGCCACGATGGATATCATTCAGTACGCGGGCGGCGCGCCTGCAAACTTTCTGGACGTCGGAGGCGGCGCTAACCAGGAACAGATCGAGAACGCCTTCGGGATTCTGCTCTCCGACGCAAACGTCAAGGCGATCTTTATCAACATCTTCGGTGGCATCCTGCGCGTAGACGTACTGGCCACAGCGGTCGTGGCAGCAGCCAGGAAGCTGAAGGTAAAGCTTCCGATCGTCCTTCGCCTGGAAGGGACCAACGTCGAAGAGGGCCGCAGAATTCTCGCGGACTCCGGCCTCAACTTCCAGACCGGCGCAACGATGAAGGAAGCAGCCGATCTGGTGGTAGCGGCAGCCAGAACCTAGTAGCCCCAGGCAGAATGGATCGGTCAGGAACACATGCATACATGGAACAGAAAAAAGATCGCAATCGTCGGTGGAGGCCCCGGAGGGCTGACTCTGGCACGCTTGCTGCAACAGCAGGGCGCTGACGTAACCGTCTACGAACGTGACCGCAACCGCGAGGCACGCGTTCAGGGAAGCGCTCTCGATCTTCATGAAACCTCCGGGCTTGCAGCGCTTGACGCAGCCGGCCTGATGGATCAGTTCTGGGCAAAGCACCGCCCGGACCTCAATCAGCTTCGTCTCACCGATCACAACGGCACAATCCTGCATGATCACGCCCGCTCCATCTCGGGCGCAGGCAAGCGTCCGGAGATTGAACGCGGCCCTCTGCGGGATCTGCTGCTCGACTCACTGGCCGACGGTACGGTTCACTGGGATCACAAGCTGGAGTCCGCCAGCTCTCTCGGAGAACAGGTAGAGCTCCGCTTTGCCAATGGCATAACGGTCCATGCCGATCTGGCCGTCGGCTGTGACGGAGCGAACTCTCGTCTGCGCGCGCTGGTCACGCCTGTCCGTCCGCGCTATGTAGGTGTCACGCTCGTCGAAGGCCTTGTGCCTGAAGCGAAAGAAGCGGTGCCGGAGCTCTGGACACTGCTCGATGACGCTGCGCTGATGGCTCTGGGGGGCGAACGAACGCTGGGCATGGGAACCAAGCCCGACGGCAGCATTCTTTTTTATGCAGGGATCAGGAGCGAAGCACCCGATAGCAAGCAACAAATCGAACAAGCCGATACAGCGGAAAAGCGTGTGGCCTGGTTTCGATCGCACTTTGCTGGCTGGAGCACACGGTGGGAACCACTACTGGCCAAGGCTTCCTCGTTGATCTGGCGTCCCCTGACCGTTTGCCCAACGGATCAGCGCTGGCCCTCGCAGCCCCATGTCACGCTGATCGGCGATGCGGCGCACGTGATGCCGCCCTATGCCGGGGAAGGCGTGAACATGGCCATGCTGGATGCGCTTGTGCTTTCGCAATGCCTGCGCAACGAACAGGACATTGCTCATGCCATCGGCGCCTATGAGGCCGAGATGTTTGCCCGCATGCAGCACATGACCCACGACACGATGCTGAATACCGAAATGTTCTACGCACCCGATGCAGCCGACCGTGTCGTCCGGCTTTTCCAAAGTTTCCGCAGAACCACTTCCACCCCAGAGGCCGTGCAGCACTAAAGCAGGATCGCGATCCATCGAAGCAAGCAGCAAAGCGCAATTTGCAAGAGATTCGATAGGAGCATCACATGTCAGTGTTCGTCGACAAAGACACACGCCTCATCGTTCAGGGCATCACCGGCCGCGAAGGCACCTTCCATGCAAAGGGCTGCGCCGAGTATGCCAAACAGTTTGGCGTTGATCTCGTCGTCGGTGGCGTAACGCCCGGCAAGGGCGGCACCACGCACGAAGGCTGGCCCGTCTTCAATACGGTGGAAGAAGCGGTAAAGGAAACCGGCGCGAATGCAACCGTGCTCTTCGTTCCTCCACCCTTCGCCGCAGATGGCATCCTCGAAGCGGTCGATGCCAAGGTTCCGTTGGTGGTTTGCATCACCGAAGGCATTCCGGTGCTCGACATGGTGAAGGTGTGGGACGTGGTGAAGAGCTCGTCCTCGCGGCTCATCGGACCGAACTGCCCTGGCGTCATCTCCCCCGGCAAGGCGAAGATCGGCATCATGCCGGGGCGGATTCATCTGCAAGGCTCGGTTGGCATCGTCTCCAAGTCCGGCACGCTGACCTACGAGGCCGTTTACCAACTCACGCAGCGCGGCATCGGCCAATCGACCGCGATCGGCATCGGCGGCGACCCGATCATCGGCACCACACACATCGACGCACTACAGGTGCTCAACGAGGACCCCGACACGGAAGCCATCATCATGATCGGCGAGATCGGCGGCTCTGCCGAAGAAGCTGCTGCAGACTACATCAAGCAACATGTGGCCAAGCCGGTCGTCGGCTTCATCGCAGGCCAAACGGCGCCTTCCGGCCGTCGCATGGGCCACGCCGGCGCGATCATCTCCGGCGGCGAGGGCACTGCAGCCAGCAAGATGGCCGCGATGGAAGCCGCTGGCATTACCGTCGTGCAAACGCCGAGCGAGATCGGCGAAGCCATGGCGCGTGTCCTGGGCCGGGCCTGAGCTCCTGCCTGGAGAAGCCAGGCGCAGGAGCTCAGGCAGCTCTCCACGGACGGTGGGCAAAGCCAAAACACTTGAAATCACGCGCTTTTCATACGAAAAGCGGTACACTAGCCAAAGTGCGTTCCGCTGTGCTGGTCTCAGGAGCGAACGCCCCCATTCACCGCCACCTGCGCGGTCAGGAGATTTCCCAAGTGTCACAGCGTACTTTCAGCATCATCAAGCCGGACGCGGTTAAGAACGGCCACGCCGCAGCCATCCTCGCCGAAATCTCGAAGGCTGGTTTCAAGCTCGTTGCGATCAAGAAGATCGTTCTCACCAAGGAACAGGCTGCCGGCTTCTATTACGTGCACGCCGAGCGCCCCTTCTTCGGCGAGCTGGTGGACTTCATGAGCTCCGGCACCATCTATCCGATGGTTCTCGAGAAGGACAATGCCATCGCCGATCTGCGCAAGCTGATGGGTGCTACCGACCCGGCCAAGGCCGAGGAAGGCACCATCCGCAAGCAGTTTGCAACCTCCATCGGTGAGAACGCCATCCATGGCTCCGATGCCGAGGACACCGCAGCGTTCGAAATCGGCTACTTCTTCGCCGGCTACGAGCTCAAGTAACCTCAGCGCATTTGCGCAAAACGAAAGGCCGCACTCCCTTCACGGGGTGCGGCCTTTTCTCTTTTTGCCTCGTTAGCGGAAGAGGCTCAGATCAATCGCCTCCGCCATGCGGCGATACCCTTCATCGTTCGGATGCAAATGATCTCCGTGATCGGCCGCAGAAACAAACTGCTTAGGATTCTGCGGATCAGCCGCAGCCTGCTCGAAGTCGATCACGCCGTCAAACGCTCCGCCGTGGCGAATCCAGTCATTCACTTCTTCACGAATTTTCTCTCCGTCTTCGGAGTAGTAGCCTGCTCCCTGGTACGGGGTCAGCGTCGCGCCGAAGATCATCAGGCCGTGCGCATGCGCACGCAGCACAAGCTGGTTCAGACCGTTGATCAGATCTTCTGAGCTAACCGACTCATCGTTGCCTGCATCCACCGGACTATGCAAATGGCCGATATCGTTGATGCTCTCCAGCACGACAACGTAACGTGCGCCATCGATTGCCAGCACATCATGATCAAAGCGCGCTAACGCGTTGGGACCGCTCTTATCGCGCAGAACACGATTGCCGCCGATACCTTCATTCGCAACGCCGATCGGCGCTGAGCCGGTACGTTCAGCCAGACGCTTGGCGAGCAGATCAGGCCAGCGCTGGTTTGCCCCCTCCGAGCTGCAGGCCCCATCCGTAATCGAGTCGCCGAAGGCAACCACCGTGGAGGCCGAAGCAGGCGCCATGACCTCAACCGCACGCACAAAACGCCAGGGACCGATGCTCTCGGCCTGCGGCAACGCGCCGGAGGTCGTCTGGTTTCCGGCAACCATGTAGTTGTGGGTACGGCTGTCCCAGTGCTGAGTCAGGATGGAGATCTTCTGCCTGGGAAGGAAGACGCTGACAGCAAGGTCGCCAAACGGCTTGACCTTGATCGCAACCGGATCGCTCACCGCAACCGCACCTGCCGGAATAAGCACCGTGGACTTCCCATGAAACTGCAGCGGCGCCACGGTCGGCGGCAGAACCGCGTCCTTTCCTTCGGATTGCGCCACGCTCGCGGCGCTCACGGTGAGCGGCTCCACGCCCGCTTCGTTGCTGAGGACAACCCGCACAGAGTCTCCCCCCAGCGAGAGATGCAGAACGTTACGAATCGTCACATCTCCCGAGATCGTGCCCTGATTCTCCGCACCGACCTGACCTGAGGCCCAGCTCGTCACCCAGTGATCGGAGGCAGGCGCAACCGGCTTCTTTTTAGGAGCCGCCGAAAGAGACGACGTCAGAGTGGCAGCCAACACAATGGCAGAGGAAGTGACGGGAAGCAGACGCAAGCAGAGGTCCTCGCAGGAGTTAGAGATCGTCGTGCGAGCCAGCCGCGCGACCCCCGCGATTGTACTTCCGGAAATGGAAGCGTTGGCAAGGACTTTGCCGTGCTTAGTGCGATATCTGTTCGTCCAGGCGATGGAGCTGATCCTGATCCAGCTCATGGCGAAGCTGCATCTGGATGCGCACGCTGCGCTTTTCGAGCTCGGCGCGCGCCTGCGCCACCCGATCGATCGAGGCGAAGACCTTCGTCTCATCCTTGCGATCGGTGGAGGTCATGGAGCTGAGCTTGTGCTCTTCCCGCTGCAGGTTGCTGTAGGCCGCGTAGAGCTGCGTTTTGTTGGCCTCGAAGATCGAATCCATGCGCTTCTGCTGGTCTCCGCTCAAATTCAACGAGCGGGAGACAGACTGGTCATCCCACCAGCGGCCGGAGAGCCCAAGCTGCATTCCGGGACGCGTGGAGAGATCGCCGCGGGTAAAACCGCGGCTACCGCCTGCGGCACCACCACCCTGTATGCCGTCCGTCCGGCCGTCGGTCATCATGCCACCCATTCCGGGGCGCATGGCGCCAGGCCCGGAGCCTCCGGAGGGAGGGCCGCCGCCGTGCTGCGCAGACGCAACCGCACTTACGCCGCACAGGACGAGTACACAAGCCGCGTTGAGCCAATGGCGAAGCAAAGTAAATCCTTCAGTACTGCAAGACTAATTGTTCTCGGTGCGATTGCGCGCCGATTCAGCATGATGCGATTGCGATTCCAGCCCATAACTGGCTGCCGGAGCGTCCGATTGCTGCAACGCACGGTCGATTTCAGCCAGCATCGCGTTATCTTCCGCGATCTGAACCTGGGAAGACGACAGTCCAGACGCAGGTCCGAGCGCCGAAGTATGCCCGGTCGAAGCCAGCGCACCGAGAGCCGGTTCTTCTTGCGGAGCCGATGCACGTGTGTGGTGCAGCATGGGGATCGCGACGGCAAGCGCCAGAGTGCCGGTCATCACCATCGCCCAGGAGAAACGGTGCTCCACGCGCCCACTCTGCGCTTCCGGCCGCGGAGCCGCCATGGTTACCGAGCGGCGCTCGGCCCAGGCAAGCGACATCTCCCGGAAGCTGGCCAACGGCGCTTCGGCCTCCTGCAGGCGCTCCCGGCAGACGGCACAGCCCGCAAGGTGCGCTTCAACCTCCGGAGAGACCTCTCCGATCAGGAGGTCGTCGAGTTGTTCCTCACTCAGGTGCATAGAGTTCACTGCGCAGCCCCTACACGCGCCCGCACAGACTTCAGTGCGCGGTGGAGATGCGTCTTTACGGTATTGATGGGCATATTCAGGGCGCTGGCAATCTCGCTGAGGTCCATCTCCTCGGCGAAACGCATCAGGAAGATCGTTCTCTGGTTCGGAGAAAGATGCTCCAGCGCGGCTTGTACATGTCCGGCTTGCTCTCGAGCCAGCATACGCGACTCCTGAGAGGTTTCACCGGAGGGCAGAAAGTTAGCGGCCTCCGTCACGTCGATTGCCGATGCGCGGGCCTGGCGCCAGAACCGAAACTTTTGTAGCCGCTGTTGGTCGCGCACCAGATTCAACGCAATCGAGGTCAGCCAGGTATTCACCGAGCAATCCCCGCGGAACTTGTCCCGGCCGTTGTACGCCTTCAGGAAACAGTCCTGCGTGATGGACTCGGCCATGTCCGGATCGCCGATGGAAAACGTCACAAAGCGCAGAATTCTCGGCCGGTAGACACGCACCAGCGTTTCGATATCCTCGAGTTCGGAAGCGGCGGTCGACGTGCCCGAAGCGGGTACATCTCTCATGTTCACGGCGCGGAGTGCCAGCTGCATACTGAAATGGACGATTCCATCACGCCGTCAGAGTACACACCCGGGGACTTAAATTGCGAACCGGGGCTTCTGGCCCGAGGTATCGTGCAGGAAAACAGCCTCTCCGCCTCGTTCTGCATCCAAAAGGCTACAACTCAGTAGGAGAGATTGCCCTGTCCACCGCGCCGCAACTGCACGATGCCCCTCATAGCCCTGACGACACGCCGCAGGACGTCCAAAACCGTTCTGTACGCGGACATATCGTCTTTTTCTTCGCCGTCGTTCTGGGCTGCCTGCTGGCCTGGAAGCTCCGTCACGCTCTGGTCATTCTGTACGTTTCGGCCTTGTTTGCCGTCGTACTGATGCCGATCGTGCAGCAGTTGATGCGCTTGAAGATAGGCGGGTACAAGCCGTCCCGTACGATCGGCGTGGTCGGTCTGGTGGTTTTGCTCTTCGTGCTGCTGACCTTGTTCCTGATCATCGGCCTGCCGCCGGTCATGCACGACATGCAGCACTTCGCGGTCGATCTGCCGCAGCGCATCCCGGTTCTGGCCGAAAAGCTGCACCGCGTTCCTTTTGCCGACAAGCTCGGGCTCAGCAACATGGCGGGCAAGGCAGAAAGCGCAGCGGGTTCGTTTGCGCAGTACCTGATCTCCTCGGCTCCGGCCCTGTTTTCGAGCATCATGGATCTGCTGGAAGCCCTGATCCTCTGCATTTACTTCATGATGGAGGGCGAGTACGCCTACTACTACTTCCTGGCGCTGGTTCCGGAACGCTCACGAGACCGGCTGGCGCGGACGCTGCTCACGGCAGAAACCCGCATGAGCAAATGGCTGCTGGGGCAGGGCTCCCTGATGCTGGTGCTGGGCGTCTCCTCCACGGCCGTTTTTGCTGCGCTGCATGTGCGGTACTTCTTCCTGCTAGGCACGCTGATGGGTTTGTTCAACATTATCCCGGTGCTGGGCGGCATCATCACCATCGTGCTGGCGGCCGGGGTCGCGGCGCTGGACTCCTGGACGAAGATGGCGGGGGTGCTCATCTTCTACGCGATCTACGTACAAATTGAGAACGCGTTCCTGACCCCACGCATCATGAAGAGCAGCGTGGATCTGATGGGGCTCGGCGTACTTGTAGCCCTGCTGTTCGGTACAGCGCTGGCCGGGGTGGTCGGCGCGATGGTCTCGGTACCGACCGCGGCCTTGCTGGTCGTGCTGATGGACGAGTATCTGGTGCAGAAGGATCCGGACGCGCAGACCAAGGCTCGAATCTCCCAAAACCGATCCTAGCGGTGAGTGGGTTTCTGCGCCCGGCAAACGGGGGCAGAAACCCACTCCGGTCCGCAGCCAGTACACTAGAGCTGCAATGGCCTTCTCGTTTTTCAACCGCCGCAAGGACACCCCCGAACCTCCGTCGCCGACGCCCGCAGCCGAAGCAGAAGAACAGCAGCCTCGCGGTTTTCTGGAACGCATGCGCGCTGCGGTTACGCGCACGCGTGAGTCGCTCTCCGGCTCGCTCTCCTCCATCGTCGCGCTGACCCGCGAGGTGGACGATCTTTCGCTGGATGAGCTGGAGTTCGCTCTGCTTGCCTCCGACCTTGGCGCACCGACAACCAACGAGATCATTGCCAACCTGCGCGATCGCGCTCTTCGCCAGGGCATTGCCTCAGGAGCTGAGCTGAAACAGCTGCTCAAGGCAGAAATTCTGCGCATTCTCGGCAATGTCGCCTCCCCGGTCGTTTCGCCGTCGAACCCGCCCGAGGTCATCATGATGGTTGGGGTGAACGGCACAGGCAAAACGACCACCTCCGGTAAGCTCGCCGCGCTGTACCGCCGCGAAGGCCGCAGCGTGCTGCTCTGCGCCGCCGACACCTTCCGCGCAGCGGCCATCGAGCAGCTCGAGGTCTGGAGCACCCGCTCCGGAGTCGACCTGATCAAAACCAAGCAGGGCGGCGACCCTTCCGCAGCTCTTTTCGATGCTGCAACCGCTGCCAAGGCACGCGCTACCGAAGTTCTGCTCGTTGATACCGCCGGACGCCTGCACAACAAGGCTGATCTGATGAAAGAGCTGGACAAGATGCGGCGCACGGCAGAAAAGGTCGTTCCGGGAGCACCGCATCAGACCCTTCTGGTCATTGACGCCACAACGGGCCAAAACGGCCTGCAGCAGGCGCGCCTCTTCACCGAGGCCGCACGCGTTACCGGCATTGTGCTGACCAAGCTGGATGGCACCGCCAAGGGCGGCATTGTGGTTGCCATTGCACGGGAGTTGGGCCTGCCGGTCCGCTTCGTCGGCACAGGCGAAAAGCTGGACGACATTTTGCCGTTCGAGCCTGTTGCCTTCGTCGACTCCCTGCTGGGCTAGCTCGCGAAGCTCCTGACAGTAAAAGAAAGACATTTCTCCCCCGCGTAAGACATCCACGACGTTCGTTGGGGACGTCTATCTTGCACGTGCGGTATTCGCAGCGTTATGCTCGCGAACTGCACACAGGCCCTTGACCTGCATTGCGCTCTATCGGGAGTTGTCGCCATGCATCACCTTCTCGTTGCCTTCTTCGCTTTCCTCTTCTCCTTCGGCCATGCCCACCCGGCCGCGAGCATCATGCCGAAAGACGCGTTCATTCCCCCGGCGCAGTATGCGCAGGGGCTGGAAGGTGCGGTTCCTTCCCGCCATGAACTGCTCGACCAACACGAACTACTCAACGGCGCGTATGCTGGGGCAGGATGCCCTGGTTGCCGCACGATGACCGTCTCCTCCGCCACGCGCTTGAACTAGCGCAGCAGGCCAGCGCCTTCGCTTCGCCCAATCCCACAGTAGGCTGCGTGCTGACGACTCCGCAGGGTGAGGTTTTAGGAGAAGGCGCACACTGGTACGACCGCCGTGATCACGCCGAAATCGCCGCCCTGAAGCAGGCTGCAGAACATGGCCACAGCGTCGCCGGTGCTACCGCCTACGTTACGCTTGAGCCCTGTACGGTCTCCGGAAGAACCGGTCCCTGCGCCGAAGCGCTCGTGCAGGCACGCATCGCACGGTGCGTGATTGCTACAGCCGACCCGAACCCGCTGGTGCACGGCAAAGGAATTGAGCTGCTCCAACGGGCCAGTATCGAAGTCGAAGTGGCAGAACCCGCCTCAGAGATCGGCACGCGCGCGCGACGGCTGAATGACGCTTTTGCGTTCTCCATTGTGCGCGACCGCCCCTTTGTCACGCTCAAGTCAGCGCTTTCGGTCGACGGCAGGCTTGCTCCTGCGCAGCATGAACCAGGCAAGCCGTTCTGGCTCACTGGAGAAGCGGCTCGGGCAGACGTACAGCGCTTGCGGCATGAGCACGATGCGCTGCTCACCGGCATTGGCACGGTGCTGGCCGACGACCCCTCCCTGAACGACCGCACGGGGCTGCCGCGCAGGCGCCCGTTGCTGCGCGTCGTACTGGACAGCTCCCTCCGCCTTCCGTTGCGCTCCCAGCTCGTGCTGAGCGCGCAGAATGACCTGCTGGTGCTCTGTAGCGACGACGCCGACCGGCAACGAATTCGGCTACTGGAGCAGGCCGGGGCCGAGGTTCTCTGCCTTCCCTCCACAGAGCCGAAACTCGTTCTGCAGGAGCTCCACCGCCGCAAACTGCTGAGCGTTCTGCTCGAAGCCGGTTCCGCCATGAACGGAGCGTTTCTGCAGGAGAAGCTTGTGGACCGGGTGGTGCTTTACTTTGCCGAGCTGGAGCTGGGCAAAGATGCCGTACCCTTTGCCCGGAACGGAACCTCTCCGTTCGACCTCCAGTTCCGGCTCTCCGAGCTCAAGCGCAGCACCTTCCCGCGCGGCTCCAGCGAGGACATCCGGCTGGCAGGCTATCTGCACGATCCCTGGGCCGGGCTGTAACGAGCCTGAAGCCAGGCCCTCCCGCAAGCAGACTCGAAACCGCACGCGCTGCCAAGCATCTACACTGGAAGTATGTTTACCGGCCTCATTGAAACTACCGGAACGGTGTTGGAGTTGAAGCCCGTGGCAGATGGCGCCACCCGGCTGACCATCTCCGCACCTGCTCTTGCGGGACGCTGGAAAGAAGGCGACTCGATCGCTGTAAACGGCGTGTGCCTGACGGCAATCCCTGTCCTGGAAGCAGGCAAGCCCCACAACGGCCGCTTTGCCGCGGATCTCGCTGAAGAGACGATTCGCCGGACGACCCTGACGCATCTCTCTGCAGGAGCGCTGGTCAACCTGGAGCTGCCTACTCCCGCAGGCTCGCCGCTCGGCGGCCATGTCGTACAGGGCCACGTGGACGGCACGGGGAAGATTCTTTCCTTCGAGCCCCTGCATCCCGATCTGGATCGCACCGACTGGCGGCTAACGATCGAAGCCCCTCCGGAGCTGGCCCCCTCCATCGTGCAACAGGGCTCGATCACCGTGGACGGCATTTCGCTGACCGTGGCCAAGCTGCACCCGACGCAGGCTGACGGAAGTGCGAAGCTGGAGATCGCCATCATTCCGCACACCTACCAATCCACGAACCTTCGCTCGCTGCTCTCCGGCGCCCCGATCAACCTGGAGACCGATGTACTGGCACGCTACGCTGCACGGCGCGAAGCCTTCGCAGAAACTTCTGCTTCTCTCGTTACAACCGCGCCTGAGCTGACCCCAGTGACCGCAGCCCCTGGCGAGCTGTCCATCGCGTCTCTCATCGAACGCGGTTATTAATCCGCCCACCGGCGGAAGATTGGATTCTGACTCTTGTCTTTGACGAATACGCACGAAAAGCTGATGATCCCGCACGGCGATTTCGAAGCCTACCTTTTTGACTGCGACGGAACCATCGTGGACTCCATGCCGCTTCACTATCTGGCCTGGAACAAAATGCTTGCCAGCTATAACTGCCCTTTTCCGGAAGATCAGTTTTATGCCTACGGCGGTCTGCCGGTAGAGACGATTCTTGAGAAGCTCAACGAGCAGCACGGGCTCTCCATGCCGGTAAAGCAGGTTGCGCACGAGAAGGAGCTGCTCTACCAGAACAGCCTCGTTCACTCGCTCGAAGGCATCCCCATGACGATCGAACATATTCATGACAAGCACGGCAAAATCCCCTTTGCCGTGGTGAGCGGTTCGCCACGCAAGTCGGTCGTCGATTCCCTGACAGCACTCGGCCTGCTCGATAAGTTCGACGTTCTGGTCTGTGCGGGGGAATACTCCAAGGGCAAACCGGATCCGGAGCCCTTCCTCAAGGCCGCTCATCTTCTCGGCGTCGATCCGAAGAAGTGCCTCGTCTTCGAGGATGCCGTTCCGGGCATTGAAGCCGCCAAGGCAGCTGGAATGCAGTGGGTCCGCGTACCGTTGCCAAGCGAGCGCCTTGCCGCTGCCGAAGCTGCGCGCTAAACAATCAAAAAGGAAGAGAAGAAAGCCGCCCGATGCCGGGGCGGCTTTCTTCGTACAGCGACAAACAGCAAATCAAAAACTGGAGGCCAGGAACCGAATACCTGCGATGGGCTCATATAAATAGCAGGGCGTGGAAAGCTGCCGCTAGCTACTTTGTCGCTCTCCTCGCCTTTGTCGCTCCTAGCCTTTGTCGCTCCTAGCACGGTGAGAGATGACGACGCCTTTCTGCATCAGCGCAGCCCACCGAGGCAAAGCACTGATGCAGCCTCCGCAAGAGGAAACGACAATGGGTGCGAGCTCCACGCTCGCACCCATTGCTTTCCAGCCGAGCCCGCGATCTCTCGCGTACCCGTATTCGCCGCCCGTTAGAGCGACGACATGTTGTGCAGGAACTCCTGATTGTTCCTGGTCTTGCCCAGCTTGTCAGAAAGAAGCTCCATCGCTTCAACCGGCGAGAGGGGGTTAAGCACCTTACGAAGCACCCAAGTACGCTGCAGATCGTCCTTCGGGATCAACAGCTCTTCCTTACGCGTGCCAGAGCGCTGAATGTCGATCGCCGGGAAGACGCGCTTATCGACCAACTTGCGGTCGAGGATGACTTCCATGTTGCCCGTGCCCTTGAACTCTTCGAAGATCACTTCGTCCATGCGCGAGCCGGTGTCGATCAGCGCCGACGCAATGATCGTCAGAGAGCCGCCCTCTTCGATGTTGCGCGCCGCGCCGAAGAAACGCTTCGGGCGCTGCAGCGCGTTCGAGTCCACACCGCCCGAGAGCACCTTGCCGCTCGGCGGAACGATCGTGTTGTACGCGCGCGCCAGACGTGTAATCGAATCCAGCAGAATTACCACGTCGCGCTTGTGCTCGACGAGGCGCTTGGCCTTTTCGATCACCATCTCGGCGACCTGTACGTGGCGTGCTGCAGGCTCGTCGAAGGTAGACGAAATGACTTCGCCCTTTACCGAACGCTGCATGTCCGTGACTTCTTCCGGACGCTCGTCGATGAGCAGAACGATCAGCACCACTTCAGGGTGGTTCGCCGTAATCGAGTTTGCGATCGACTGCATCAGCACCGTCTTACCGGTACGCGGCGGAGCGACGATCAGGCCACGCTGGCCCTTACCGATCGGGCAAAGCAGGTCGGTGACGCGGCCCGAGATGTTCTCGCGCACGGTCTCCATCTTGATACGCTCCTGTGGATAGAGCGGCGTCAGATTGTCGAACAGAATCTTGTTGCGGGTCTCTTCGGGCGACTCAAAGTTGATCGCCTCAATCTTGACCAGCGCAAAGTACTTCTCGCCTTCGTGCGGCGAACGCACATTGCCGGAGATCGTATCGCCGGTCTTCAGATCGAACTTGCGGATCTGGCTGGGCGAAACATAGATATCATCGGGGCCGGGCAGATAGTTGTAATCCGGCGAGCGCAGGAAGCCGTAACCGTCCGGGAGGATCTCCAGCACGCCTTCAGCAAAGATGTGACCTTCTTTTTCGCTCTGCGCCTGCAGGATCTTGAAGATCAGGTCCTGCTTGCGGAGGGCGCTGGCGCCCGGAATCTCAAGGGAGCGAGCCAGTTTGCCGAGTTCGGCAATGCTCTTTTCTTTCAGCTCGGAAATTGTCATTTGGGTGTGTCTCGTTACTTCTTTGGGTATTTCAGAAATGGGATGCAATACAGGCGGGAAACGCGGTACATCTGGCGTTGCGTCTTCGGGGTAAGGCAGATACCGCGCAGGCGCGGTTCAAAACTGTGCAGAGGAGGATGCGGAGTCAGCTGCTTGTACTGCGGAAGATTGCATCCAGCGTAGCAGAACGCTCGCCAGGGGGAAATAGGGTTCTTGTGAGAAAAACTCCCGGACCTCCAGGGCGAAGGCCCGGGGCGTTTCTCAAAACTTTCTGGGCCAGTTAGGCCAGCGGAGCCAATTCAGCTTCGGCCTCAACGTTCATCGGAACGGTGTCCTTGAAGCGGTCCAGCACTTCGTTCGTCGTGTCCTGCAGACGGGTGTTCGGCTTGTGCAGCTTGCGCGTCGCCTTCGAAGCGAGTTGACAGAGCTTATAGCGGTTCTGGACGTGGGTGAGGGCGCCGAAGATCAGGTCAGAGCGCATGAGTGTTTCTCCTTGAAGTTTGGCCACAAGCCCGGCTTCTGCACCCGCGCATCATTTGCGCTTCACGAGGCGATGCCTGACTTGTTCCGATTTCTGCGAGCGTTTCAGATTCCTGCGAGAAAACTCCGGTCAGCCATTGCTCGCGCGCTGACCCTTAGCAGGGGGTTCACATCCATTAGACGCAGGTGCAGTCCAATTTGGTGCACCCAAGGGGTTTCTTCCGCAACCCTCTCAAAACACGGAACTTACCGTGTCCTACTCAGATGGAGTCAAGGGGGACGGAACGTTGGAAAGAGGAGGTCGCCAGCCTGAAACCGCTAACGTGGGCTTTCCAACTGCGCTATCTCCCAGAAAACGAACACCGGGCTATAGCGGAAGGTACTGTTGCACCATATCGTGTCGCTCTCCGCGAATCAATGTTTTTTTGTAGATGAGGCTACAAAAGAGCGATAACCGCTCTAAATCCCTCGTTTTTCGCAAAATTTTCTTCCGTTTTCCGGGACAGTGCTCCTCTGGCAGGACTAGAACGATTGGCTAGCAGGAGATCACCTGATGATGTCAGTCCGCCAGCACACCTCCACCAAAGCCCTCACCACCAACAAACACCTCATCCGCTGGGTGGAGAAAATGGCTGAGCTCTGTCAGCCGGAGGCCATTCACTGGATAGACGGCTCAGATGCGGAGAACCAGTATCTTTGCCAGAAGCTGGTTGCAGCGGGCACTTTTCTGAAGCTCGACGAAACGCTCTGGCCAGGCTGCTACTACGCTCGCTCCTCTCCCAACGACGTGGCACGCGTAGAGGACCGCACCTTTCTCTGCTCGCTTTCCCGGGACGGAGCCGGCCCCACCAATCACTGGGAAGACCCGTTCGTGATGCGTAAGCGCCTGAAGAGCCTCTTCCGGGGCTCCATGAGGGGGCGCACGATGTATGTACTGGCGTTCTCGATGGGACCGATCGGTTCTGAGATGTCGCAGATCGGGGTTCAGCTGACGGACTCCGCCTATGCGGTAGTCAATATGCGCATCATGGCGCGCGTGGGCAAACCGGTGCTGGAGGAGATCGACAAAGGCACGCGGCGTGTTGTGCCGTGCATGCACAGCGTCGGCGCACCGCTGGCGCCTGGTCAGGCGGACGTACCGTGGCCACAGAACGACACGAAGTACATCGTCCACTTTCCGGAGACTCGCGAGATCTGGAGCTACGGCTCCGGCTACGGAGGAAACGCTTTACTCGGCAAGAAGTGCTTTGCCCTGCGCATCGCTTCCAACATTGCACGCGACGAGGGATGGATGGCGGAGCATATGCTGCTGCTCGGCGTGGAGTCTCCTGAAGGAGAGAAGAGCTATGTTGCTGCGGCCTTCCCATCTGCCTGCGGCAAAACGAACTTTGCGATGATGATTCCGCCTGACAGCTTTGCGGGTTGGAAGGTCTGGTGCGTGGGAGACGATATTGCGTGGATTAAACCTGATGCGGGCGGACAGTTACGCGCCATCAATCCTGAGGCAGGCTTTTTCGGCGTCGCACCTGGAACCAGCAGCCGGACCAATCCGAATGCCATGGCCACTCTGTCTCGCAACACAATCTTCACGAACGTGGCTCTGACCCTGCGCGATGGCAGGCCCGAGGGCGTGTGGTGGGAAGGCATGACGGAAACTCCTCCGCAGGACGTCACGATCGAGGACTGGCGCGGTCATCCGTGGACGCCCGCAAGCGGCACTCCCGCCGCACACTCCAACGGGCGGTTTACGGCGCCCGCCGCACAATGCCCTGTCTTTGACCATGAAGCATGGAACGCAAACGAAGGGGTGCCGATCTCCGCATTCGTCTTCGGTGGCCGGCGCTCCAGCACCATCCCGCTCGTCTTCCAGAGCTTCAACTGGTCCAGCGGGGTTTACCTGGGGGCCACCATGGGTTCGGAAACAACCGCGGCGGCCGCAGGCGCTACCGGCAAGGTGCGACGCGATCCGATGGCGATGCTTCCCTTCTGCGGATATCACATGGGGGATTACTTCCGGCACTGGATCAAGATGCAGCGCGAACTCAACTCCACCCCGCGCATCTTCCATGTGAACTGGTTTCGCAAAGACGAACAGGGCGCATTCCTCTGGCCCGGCTTTAGCGACAACATGCGCGTGCTGAAGTGGATCGTAGAACGTGTGCGCGGCCGGGCTCAGGGCAAGGAAACACCTATCGGCTGGGTACCGCATTTTGAGGATATCGACTGGAGCGGATTACAGTTTGACCGCGAACTTTTCGAAATGCTGCAGAAGGTAGATCGCAAAGCATGGAAGAAAGAAGTTATGGACCACGAAGAGCTTTTTCTTGAACTGCACGACCACCTTCCGCCGGAGATGATCTATGAGCGAGAGCTATTAATCTGCCGCCTGTAACGTGATCGTAAGAACACAAAACCGATTCCCCTGCTGACGCGATCGGCTGCTTGAGGCATCCTAGAACGTATGACGACCAAAGCTCACACAACGCATACGCTCGGCAACAGCGACATGGAAATCACCCGCATCGGTTTTGGTGCATGGGCCATCGGTGGAGACGATTGGGCGCACGGATGGGGACCGCAGGACGACAATGACTCGATCGCGGCGATTCATCGCGCGCTCGACTGCGGCATCAACTGGATCGATACGGCAGCGGTCTATGGACTCGGACACTCAGAAGAGATTGTCGCCAGGGCACTGAAGTCAACGTCCATCAAGCCGTACGTTTTTACCAAGTGCGCGATGACCTGGGGCGAAGACCGTAAGATTGTGCAATCGCTCAAGAAAATTCGTCAGGAGTGCGAAGCCAGCCTCAGGCGCCTCGGCGTAGAAGCCATCGACCTTTATCAGATTCACTGGCCGGTGCCCGACGAAGAGATCGAAGAAGGCTGGCAGACGATGGCCGATCTGCAGCGCGAAGGCAAGGTTCGCTACATCGGCGTTTCGAACTTCACGATCGAGCAGATGAAGCGCGCTCAGAAGATTGCGCCCATCACCTCGCAACAGCCACCGTACTCCGCAATCAACCGCACCTATGAAGCTGAGAATCTTCCGTACTGCCAGGAGCACAACATCGGTGTTCTGAACTATGCACCGATGCACTCCGGCTTGCTTACGGGCTTCATGACGAAGGAACGTGTCGCCAACATGCCAGACACAGACTTCCGTAAGCGCGCGAAGAATTACCAGGAGCCGCAACTCTCCAAGAATCTTGCGCTCGCGGACAAGATGAAGGAAGTGGCTGCGCGGCACAACGTGATGGCCGGTGTCGTCGCCATTGCCTGGACGCTTCATCATCCTGCGATCACCGGCGCTATCGTGGGTGGACGCAACGCGAAGCAGATCGACGGAGTCGCCCCCGCACTCAGCTTTGCGCTCAGCGATGCCGAGTATGCAGAGATTAACGAGTTTCTGACCGAAAACTTTTAGGACCGCAGATCACCGCACAGCACGAAGGCCCGGCTACTCGCCGGGCCTTCGTGCTCTCAAGGCTGATTTCGTTACTTCGCTAAAGGTACGTCGAAGGAACCCATTCGCCCGCTGCCGGAATCGCGCACCACGAAGCGTAGCATGACCGCATGGGGCGCAGGCTTGGCGGTAAAGTCAAAGTCCGCCATCTTGCTCGCATCCCGCAAATTCACCCCGGCGCGCGCGACCGCAGAACCAGCATGAATCGTGTGGGAGAGAAGCTTCCCCTTCTTATCCAACGAAACAGCCATCACCGTAACATCAGCTCGCGAAGAACCATCGCTCTGCGGAGCCCAGGTAAGCTCAGGCGCCTGAACGCGGATCACCCATGCATCCTCATCCGTTGCCGCTACCGAGCGATTCTCATCCACGCTGATATGCAGACCGTTGAGAGGAACCGAGCTTTCTGCTGCCGTGCTCAGGTCATAAGCAAGCGTTTGCGTGGCGCTTTCCTTCGGCATATTGCCACCGTAGTAACCGGTACGCGTCGTCACAACCAGATCAGGCCGCTTGCACACGACACGGATCTTACGGAACTTGAGGGAGTCATCACTCTTATTCGTCGGAGAGTAGGACAACGTGTAGAACTGCGCTCCGTAGTTCACACTTATCTGGATCTGCGTCGCAACATTATTCATCGAACGGATCACACGGCCTCCGGTCATCTTGCCGAGTGAATCAAAGTCCGAGCCGCCGTCGATGGTATCGATCGGAGCAGAACTTAGCTCTCCGGAAAGTTGCGCAAAGGCCATCTGCTGAAAGTCTGTGATCTCTGTCATGCCGGCTGCACTCGACGTCGGATCGACCGCATAGAGCGTCATGCGCGTATCCAGCAGCATATTGCTGACGTACTTGATCGTGTCCTGAACCTCACGAAAATCATTACCGGCCAGCGACTCAGGATCAATCGAAGGAAAGCCGCCGCCAACCCAGATGAGATTCTTGCGGCCCGCGATGCTGGAGTAGCTTTGCGACATCTCTTCAAGAGCACGCAACGACATATCCAGACGCTGAATGGGGCCGTTATCCGCCTTGCCTTTCGTCTCAAGATCCCAGGAGTACTTCACAGGAGCCTTGGACAAAGCATCCTGCAACTTTGAGCGATCTCGCGTGAACTCCTGCAATAGCTTGAAGTGATCCTGATAGACCACGAGTAGCGTGGTGGGCACAGAAAGCAACTCCGGTTGCGCCTTGAGGTACTCCGCCATCTGCTGTCGCGCAAAAGAGCTATCCGTAAAGTGAGTGTTCAGCTGATCGAGCACAAGAATCGTTACAGGAGACTGCCCGAAGTTAGCAGGCTTTGCCGGATCAAACACTTCGTCCTTCGGGTTCGAAGTTGTATCGCTCGGCAGCTCATGCGCACTCGGCGGCTCGAAGCTACGAATGGTCTGCGGCTGATTATCTTCAAAGATCTCAAAGTCGTTCTGCGTCAGGTCTGTGACAGGTTGCCCCTTCTTATCTGTAACAACAACATCGAGAACGACTAAGCGTGAAACTACCTTCATGGAAGGTGGCGCCTGCTGCGCATCCAAAGCCAAAGGGGTCAGCGAAAGCGCAACAACCATCACCGACCGAAGAAACTGCGCACCGCTAAACTTACGAGATTTCACCAGTCCAACCTCTCAGAAAACGTCCAAAAACAATGAGGACGCAATGGAACTTCTATTAGTTTCAGCCCAAAATACGGCCGTAACGAACTAACATAGTGGGAAACACCATACTCGCACATACGCACTTCGTTTTATCCAGGAGTTTTCATGAAGCCTTCAAAAATGCGGCTTTTTGCACGTAACGCCGCGGTCGCAACCCTCATGTTCGCATTAGCAACCGAGCCGTGCTGGGCATGGGGGCGCGATGGTCATCGCATTACAGCACTGGTTGCCGAGTCTTACCTGACACCCTCGACAAAAGCCGCGATCGCAGAGCTGCTGCATGGACAGCGCATCTCTGATATCGCGTCCTGGGCTGACGATATCCGCTCTTCCCAGCCGGAAACAGGACCGTGGCACTATATTGACATCCCTCGCTCCGAGCCAAAATTCGATCGCAATCGCGACTGTCCCGTGAATGCGAAAGATCCGAAGTCACCATGGCGTGACTGCGTTACCGATCGCATCCTGTACTTTGAAGGACGCTTGGGCGATGAGTCGCTTCCAGCTGACCAGCGCGCTGAAGCATTGAAGTTTCTTGTGCACTTTCTCGGCGACATCCATCAACCATTGCATGCCATAGGAGATGATCGTGGCGGCAACGGCATCCGCGTCTCTTTTCTCGGCTCCACGCAGTGCGGTAACTACCGCTGTAACCTGCATGGCGTATGGGATGAATCAATCCTTGAACATCGCGGACTCTCAGATGAAAAATATCGCGATCTCCTCCTCAAAGAGATCAAGGAAAACAATTGGGAACAAATGAGCGGCGGATCTCCAGTAGCCTGGGCAGAGGTCTCGCATCATTACGCCGTCAACGCGTATGCGCCCAATGGAGCGTTGATCGACCATGCCTACCTTGAAGAAGAAACAAAGGTTGTTGATGCGGAGCTAGCTCTCGGAGGCCTGAGACTCGCACGCGTCCTCAATCGTATTCTGGGCTCGCCGGATCAGGCGGACCCAACACGACCGGCCGCAAATGCTCCTTCAGCAAACCCAGCTCCGGAGACGACAACCGCTCCAAAGCAGTAGTCAGTTACTCCTGCGAGGCTGTAATTTCACGTTACTGCAAAGCAATAGAGAAGGGAGGCTCATTGAGCCTCCCTTCTCTATTGCAAATACCACGCTGTTAGAAGTGCAGACGCGCTGCAAGCTGCAACTGACGCGGGGTATAGGTGTAATTGCTGTTGGAGTTGTTATACGTTCCGAAGTTCGGCTGTAGCTGCAGAACGTCCTGCCCTGCGGTCGAGTCATAGTAAAGGTTGTACGCCGTGTTTTGAACACCCGTAATGTTCTGGTGATTCAAGACGTTGAACACTTCAGCAAAAACTTCAAACCGCACACGATCCAGACCAAGGTGGCTGAAATTATTGAAGTAGAAGTTCTTGCTGACACGAACATCGGCCTTGTTTGTCGAAGGGCGATGATACTGGTTGCGATGCAGCTGCTCAATACGCCCAGAAGAACTACCCGAGCCATTGGCGCTACGCACGCCAGAGGCACTTTCATTCGGGTAACCCGAGATGTACGGCGTGTAAGGCAACCCTGTCTGTGCCTGAACAACGGGAGCAATGCGCCATCCACCGAGTGCATAATCCTTCCAGCCATGGAAGTGCGTCACCGGCTGATAGCTAAAGGCAAGTACGAAACGCTGGCGCACATCAAGCGAGCTGTTTCCATACTCCTTTGATGGGTCAGTCGGATCCATGATCGAGAAGCTGGGAATACCCGTACCGATGTATGGATTCGCATCCAGTGAGTGTGCCCAGGTGTAATTCGACATGAACGAGAAGCCGTTCCGATAACGTTTGTTCAGCTGGAAAGCCACAGCGTTGTAGTTCGAATTTACGTTGGAAGAAATATCCAGGACACGGTAGAAATTCGAGTCATACCGCGCACTTCCGGAAGTCGGCTTGGTGAAGACCTTCACGGGAACCGAAGTATAAGGAAGCGGAGCGGACAGACCACCGTGAGGCAATGCGGTTGCGCGCGTTGCCGGATTCACCGGAGTATTTTTGATGGTGTAATTGACGATCGTTGCGCTGGAGCGATTGATATTGACATCGTTCGCGCTATCCAGCTTACGACCGTAGGAACCCATGTACGTTACTGTAGCCGTCCATCCCTTGCCGAGATCCTGCTGAATGTCGAGATCCGTTTCATAGACCTGGGGATTCTCAAGTTTCTTATCAAGATACGAGACGCTGGGATGCGAGCTCGCAGTGGAGGTGTACTGCGAGCAAGCCTTGGCCTGAGCATACGTTGCTACGTTCTGCGGGAAGACAACGCGGCATGCAGCCGCAACCGATCCATCCGTGCTGGGACCATAATCCGGGAAGATACCAGAGATGTTGACCTGCGAGTTTGGACCACCCGAGTTCTGGTAGCTCTGAACAATGTTTGCATTGACGATGCGGCCAAAGTACCAACCATAGCCACCGCGGATGACAGTCTTCCCGGTACCGAAGACGTTGTAGGCGAATCCGAAGCGAGGAGCAACGTTGTTCCTATCGTCCGGACGGTTATACGTATTCGGGATAGAAGACGCAGTCAGGAAGAGCGAGCTATCAGAGCTCTGGTTCAGAACATTGCCGTCCAACAACGGATTCGGAGTTGGGTTCATCGGAACGTACTGGTATTCATAGCGAACACCTGCCGTCAGGGTGAGCTTGGGCGTGATGCGCCAATCGTCGGTGAAGTAGCCTGCGTACTCACGCGTGGTGAGAAGCTCTCCCGCGCCTGCGGCATTTACGTTCCCATTCGCATCAGGGACGGTAAAGCCCTGACTATAGCTCGAATACAAACCTACGTTGGTATCGCAGTAGGCCGTCGTGGAGTTTGCCGCACAGGTAGAACCATCTTCGTTATGGAAGGATCCGCCACCTGCGTAGTTCGCTCCACCGAGGTTGATGGTCTTATGCAGATAATCACCGATAAAGCTAAAGGCCCAATCGTAGTTGTACGTTCCGTAGCCGTTGTAAAGGTTATTGATGTAATCAGAGACCTTGTTGTAGTCCAGGCCCCACTTGATCGAGTGCATGCCATGAGCCAGTGCCATGTCATCCTTGAGCTGCAAACGACGCTCATCCGGCAGAGCATAGCGATTGAAGAGCGCAGAGGTACCGGCATCAAAGCCCTGAGCATCATAACCGTAGCCGATGCTCAGATCAGGAGCACCTGCGGGGCACGGGCCACCGTGAGGCGCAGAGCACTCGCCTGCGGGCAAGCTGTTCTGTAGAGGAAGTTCGTTCGGCAGTGGACGATTCGCACCAAACTCCGATTCCATGTCGCGGCCATACTGCACCAGGAACTGGTTGACCAGGTTGTTGGTCAGAACGCTTGAGAGGCGGAAGACGCCAACATCGGCCTTGACGAAATCATCTCCAAACGAACCGCGACCATAGAAGTTCGACGACTGCGTTTGTACACCGTTCGGCGAGTCCCAGCGCATGCGGTTGTACTGAACCGTCACGCGGTTGCGATCGTTGATCTGCCAGTCCAGCTTAGGGAAGTTGATCGTCTGGTTGCCGAGACGCTGCACCTCACCGAAGAAGGACGACAGGACCTGCAATCCCTGGTTATAAGCTGCGGCTGCTTCCTGATAAGGCAGCGTTGCGCCATAGCCAGCATCAGGGTCCATAGCTGCTGCCAGTGCGCAGGCGCCCGTATTGCCTTGATACGAACGACCGATCGGGTAAGCGGAGCTACCCGTGTTTGCCGGATTAGAAAGGTTACCGGTTACCGTGAAGCTATAGCTATTGGTGCCGTTGGCATAATTCACGATCGGCGCACCGTAATCGTATGTGCCATAGGTGTTCTTGCCGCGCGTACAAGACTCTGCCGCTGAAAGCGTCGGCGAAGCGAGCGCAAACAAATCATAGGGGTCGGTCGTACGAGCAACCCCCGGGAAATTACGCTTTTGCTGGTCAAAAGCATAGAACCAGAAAAGCTTATCCTTCAGGATTGGTCCGCCCACACCAAAACCATACTGCTTACGCCAATCTTTCGGCTTAACGTTTTGCAGGCTCACGCCTGTTGCCGTATTGAAGTTATAAAGCTGCGTGTATGGATTGGACGCGCCACCCAAACCGTTATCGCGATCATAGAAATAAGCCGAACCATGCAGCTGATTGGAGCCTGACTTGGTAACGGTATTGATTACGCCGCCTGCTGCTCGACCATACTCCGCGGAGTAATTCGAAGTGTTGACCTGAAACTCCTGCACCGCGCCCTGCGTTACGGTATACGCTGAACGCGTACGACCACGAGCTTCCGAGAAGTATGCCTGGTTGTCGTCTGCGCCGTCGACCGTGTTGTTGTTCAGCAGATAGCTGATACCACGGAAGCTCAAAAGACCGAAGCCATCTGAGTTCGAAACAACACCAGGAGTCAGCAAAGCAAAATCTGACCAGCGACGACCGTTGATCGGCAGATTTTCAATCGCATTCTGATCGATCGTCGTCGAGATATCGGCACCTGCCGTTTTGATGGCAGGGTTTTCTGCACTGACCTCGACCTTATCGCTCACCGATCCGGTCAACAGCTTGGGAGCGACGTTCACCGTACCGCCGACCGAGACCAGAATGCTTTCCTGCACTCCTGTCTGGAAACCATCCGAGGTAAACGTCGCGGTGTAGGTGCCCGGGGGAAGATCCGTAACGTGAAATTCACCCGAAGCGTTTGTCTTGACTGTACGGGTCACGCCGGTGTCAGCAGACTTGACCACAACAGCCGTGCCCGGCAGCAGAGCGCCGCTGGCATCGGTGACCGTTCCGCCGATCGCACCTGTCGATGCCGACTGAGCGTATGCGGAAGGACACAAAGGAGTAATCGCCGTCGGCGCAGCTACAAGCGCCACCGCGAGAAAGGATTTAGCAAGATTGCGAAGTGAGACGTGCATCCAGAAACTCTCCTGACCGAATTGCAGGTATAGGGAACCGGCCCGGGTGAAGCGATCGTGCATCCACCCGGGCAGAAACGAATTACTTGATCGTGAGCGTGACCGTCGTCGACTGCGTCAACGCACTCTCGGAGCTAGTGGCCGGCGTACCTGCAGCTGTAACTGTCACGGTGTAGGTTCCCGACTTGGTCGGAATCGAACCATCCGTGATGGAGCTAGAGCAGGCAGTGAGGCCGGTCGCAGCCAACAACGTGATCACCAGCATCGCTGCGGTACCAATTCCAGTACCAAGCTTGCGACGCCGCGAACCGATCAGAAGTGCAAGCAACGCAGCAGTGAACATGGTCCACATGCGTCCTGCACCAAAGCCAGACAAGGATTTCGTCTTAGCCAAAACAGTTGCGTTTGCCGACGTGATGATCGAAAGAGCCACCGTATCGGTGCTATCGCACGAGGTCACAGCAAGGGATGCCGGGCTAAAGCTGCAAGAAGCTCCTGCAGGCAATCCAGAGCAGTAAAAATTCAGAGTTCCGCTATAAAGCGTGTTGGCAAGCGTAAGGGTATAAAGCGCGGTTTGCCCTGCGGTTACCGTGTTCTGCTGATCCGTGCTAACTGACCAGGAGAGGCTGGACTGTGCCGTGCTGAACGCAACGGCAGAAGAGGAAGAAGAGGAGAAGACACTATCTCCGCTGTACGTTGCCGTCAGGGAATGATTCCCCACTCCAAAGGTTTGCGACAACGTTGCGGTCGCGGTCTCGCCGTTCGTGGTGAGAGTCACCGGATCGCCCAGCGCTATGCCGTTATCGTAGAACTGAACCGTACCTGAGATATCACCGTTTGCAACCACGGTTGCGGTTGCGGTGAGCGTTGCGCTGGAGGAGAAGGAAGTTGCACCCGAGCAGTTATCCGACGAGGTTACCGTCAACTTCGTGCTCGTAACCGGGCTGGAATAAAGGCTTAGCGGGAAGGTTGCGGTTGCACCAGCGGTCGTAGTAACCGTCAAGACACCCGTGGTCAGACCTGCAACCGTGGGCGTTGCCGTTAGCGGTAGAAGGCAGTCCTTCGATCCGTCCGTGTTGCTGGTGCAGCTTCCGGGGGTTCCCACGGCAAAGTTGCTTGCACCGGTCGTGATGACATATGGCGTAGACGACGCTGCGCTATCGTTCGCAGCGAAGTGAATGGTGAGGGTATTGGTCTTGGCGCTTCCCAGCGTTCCAAAGTTCGCACCCGTTGTGATGAGGCGGATCAGCGCGGTGTCGTTATCGCCGACCAGAACATCGGAGTACTTATCGACGCTCAGACCGAAGACGCCATTCGAGGCGTACGAGGTACCACTCTTACCGAAAGTGCCCTGCAACGCCGGGCAACCATCTCCATAGGTATCCGATGCAGATGAGCAGACAGCGCTTGCACCACCGGCGATCACGTACATCGTCTTTGTATCTGGATCAACACGCCAGATCACGCCGTTCAGAGCATCACTCTGGTAAAAGACACCGCTGTTCGGCTCAATCGCCACACCATAATTGCTGCCGACGCCAAACGAACCAGCTGTCGCACGCTTGGTAATGTCCGTACCCACGGTGCTTAGCAGCCCCGCGTAGGTGGTAAGGATGCCGGAGGTCGAGATAACCGGAGAGGACTCGTAGTACTCATTCGCAACATAAACGTTGCCGGTGGAATCTAGCGCCAAACCATACGGATGCGCTACCCAGGTAGCATTCGCGCTCGAACCAACTACGTAGGGGTTATAAGAGCAACCGAACGTTCCCGAGGTACCGTTCGGGCAGGTCGAGGCCGGAGTGGCGGTGGCGGTAACGCCATAGGCACCGGCAATCTTCCAAATCGTTCCTGCAGGTACCGTCACTCCGTTAACCGTCGTGCTGCCGCTTGTATTCGTATTTACGACGAGAATCGCATTCTTATACTCCTCGGCGATAAACAGGTCGCCTTGAGCATCAAATGCCACGCCGTATGGAGCGTCGAGATAGCTCTGCGTTGCCGCTGTCACAGTAACGGTAGAGTTGCTGACCGTATAGCCGTAAAGCGGTGCACCGCTGCCAGCAAAACCGGCAACGTTGGTAATGACACCGCCTGTTGCAGGGACCAACCCATCGGTCGCTGAGATCTTACGAACGTCGTACTGTCCCGAGTCAGCGAAGTACAAATCGCCGTTCGGCGCAAAGGCGAGGCCTTCGGGGTACTTGAGGTGAACCAGCGTCGAGAGGCAGCCATCACCCAAAGCGTCAATAGAGGCGCTCGAACCGCAAGTGGTGTTGGCGGGCGAGGTAGCCACACCGCCAGCCACTGTGTTGATCACGCCTGTCTGGGCATCAATGCGGCGGATCAGACCGTTGGTGTAATCGCTGAAAAAGATGTTGCCCGCAGAGTCCATCACGGAGAAGCGAGGGCCGCTTCCTGCCGTAATTCCGGAGGATGTCGCCACACCCAGCAGCACATCCGTCGCGAGGCAGCCGTCACCGTAGGCATCTAGCAGTGTGTAACCGGAGGTAGGGCAGGAACCTGGGTAGGTAGGGTTCGTCAGCTGGCCCCCAGCAACCGCACGCAAGGTGGTGGGCATAAGACTGGGTGCTGTCTGAGCTGAGGCGGCAGAGACGAGGCAGGATGCCAAGATAGCGACCGAACAAGGGAAAAAACGTTGCAATACCGAACTCAAGGAAACTCGCACGAAAGGATCGCTCCTGTGTAGATACCTGGTCGGAAGAAACGCCCATCAAAGCGGTTCTTCACGATGCAAATGGAGCGCAAAAAGCAAAAAGTGCCGGAAATGAGAATAACCGGCCTATCGCCGCTCTCCGACGCTCCAAATTGAATATGACAGTTGACCAAAGATACCACGCGTTGCGCGAATTTCGACGCCAAGATATGCAACAGAATCGTGAACTTTTGTCGCAAAGAAAACAGGCTGCCGAAGCAGCCCGTCAAAATAAACAAACGACATAAGTTAAGGAAAATCCCCACCACGCAGGGAGCGTGCTTCTCGAAAAAGAAGCACCATAAGATTCAACAATTCTTTGCAGGACACACCGAATCCGGGTAACTCCAGCCCGAAATTCCGCCTCTTTAGTTGGTCAGAATTAGCGGACCGTCCTTGGTGATTGCTACCGTGTGCTCGAAGTGGGCGCTCATGGATCCATCGACAGTTACAGCCGTCCAGCCGTCTTCCAGCACTCGTACCTCCGGCTTACCGGCGTTGATCATAGGCTCGATTGCTAGAACCATTCCGGCCTTGAGGCGAGGGCCCTTCCCTGCCTCACCATAGTTGGGCACCTGCGGATCTTCATGCATACTCTTGCCGATACCGTGTCCGACAAACTCACGCACGACCCCAAAACCTTCTGCCTCACACATGGTCTGCACAGCGTTGCCAATGTCAAAGAGACGGCCACCCACAACCGCCTTATCAATTGCGGCATACAGCGAAGCTTCGGTTACACGCAGCAGCTTCTCAACTGCAGGCGAAACCTTGCCAACCGGATAGGTAACGGCGCTGTCGGAGTAATAGCCGTCAATAATGACGCCACAGTCGACCGAAACGATATCCCCTTCTTTCAAGGTGCCGCGCTCGCTCGGCATACCATGTACCACCTCGTGGTTCACGCTGGTGCAGAGAGCCGCAGGGTAACCGTGATAGCCCTTGAACGCTGCCTTCGCGCCCAACTCGTCAATCTTCTGCTGTGCCGCGCGCTCCAGATCCATCGTCGTCGCGCCGGGCTTTACCGCAGCCCGAACAGCCTCATGCACCTGGCGCAGTGCGATACCGCTGATGCGCATTTTTTCGATCTCTGCGGGAGTCTTGATCTGAATTGCCATCGGTTCCTTACGTCTTTCCCAGCTATCGATAAGCCGCTCAAGGTTAGTGAAAAACTTCGCTCTACGACCGTGACCGGGGAGCGCTGCCATAGAGAGTTACGCCTGATCCGGGTGATGGCGTAGCTTCAACAGCGCTGCGCGAATCTCTCCGGTCACGGTCTCTACGGGCTGATCGCCATTGACCTCTGCAAAACGTCCACCGTGCGTGCGATAGTACTCAATCACGGCTGCGGTCTTGGCATCGAAGGCCTTCATGCGCTCGTAGAAAACCTCTTCGGTATCGTCCTTGCGCTGCTCCAGCGTCGAGCCATCTACATCACAGATGCCGTCCTGCTTTGGCCGATTCGTATAGATGTTGTAGATCCGCCCCGCAGGCGAGATGCGACGGCCTGTAATACGCTCCAGCAGCACCTGCTGCGGCACGACGATATTCACCGCCACCACCGGAAGCATATAGGCCACCAGCTGCGTATCCAGCCACTGCGCCTGTCCAATTGTGCGCGGATAGCCGTCAAGAATATACCCGTGCTCGGTGTCCGGATCTTTAAAGCGCTCCGCCACCATATCGTTGACCAGATCGTCTGGGACGAGCTGCCCTTTCGACATCAGCTCATCGGCAATCATGCCAAGCGACGTCCGGTTCTTACGGTTCTCGCGCAAAAGGTCGCCGGTCGAAATCTGCGGAATGCCGAACTCTTCCATGAGCAGCTTCGCCTGAGTTCCCTTGCCAACACCAGGCGCTCCCAGAAGCAATACGGGCCCGGGGAGAAAATCGTTCGCGTCTGGCAAAGGTTTATGCATACTCATTTCCGAAATCCTATCTTTTTTCCTGCATTCAAATGCGAAAGCCCACGTCCCATGTGCGGACGTGGGCTTTGCACGACCGAGTTACCAGCTACGGCGGCTGCGGATACGTCCCGACTTCGGGGCAAATCCTTCGTAATGCCGCATGATCAGCTGTGCTTCAATCTGCTGAACGGTGTCCATGGCTACACCCACTACGATCAGCAGCGAGGTGCCACCGAAGTAGAAGTTGAGTCCCAAACCGTTTGTCGTCCACGCCGGCAGGTTGTCAAAGAAACGACCAACCAGCCAAAGATGATTGAAGTGAATACCAGAGATCAAGAACATCGGCAGGATCGAGATCAGGATCAGGTAGATAGCTCCAACCAGCGTAATGCGCGTCAGAACATCATTGATGAAATCGCTCGTGCTCTTACCGGGACGAATCCCGGGGATGAACGAGCCATACTTGCGCATGTTGTCCGCGATGTCATCAGGACGGAAGATGATCGAAATATAGAAGTACGCGAAGAAGATGATCGCCGCGATGTAGAGCACAACGTACCAGGGCTCCGCTGGCTGGAGAGCCGTGAAGACAGGTCCGAGGTACTTGTTGTCGCGCAGCGGTCCCGAACCAATCGTCACATTCTGCAAAAGCAGCGGTGCCGACAAAATCGAGGCAGCGAAGATCACCGGCATAACGCCGCCGGAGTTTACCTTCAACGGCAGGTACGAGGTCGACGGCTGTGAGGTCATCCGCCCGGTAGTCCGCTTCGCAGCTTGAATCGGGATGCGACGCTCAGAGCGCTCCACGAAGATGATGAAGGCCACTACGGCGATCATCATCACGACGAGCAACGCGACCGCGATCGGCGTAAATCCGCCCCAGGCGTTCGTGCGGAACTTGGTGTAGAGATCCTCTGCACCACGCGGCAGGCCAACCACAATGCCGGTGAAGATCAGCAGCGACATGCCGTTGCCTACACCGCGCTCGGTGATCTGCTCACCAAGCCACATGATGAAGGCGGTACCGCAGGTCAATGTGATGATGCACAAGGGAACAAAGGCCCCCTTGGAGATCGTCACCATCGACGCACCGGATTGCGTGCTGGTCAGCGTAAGCGCGATGAAGAAGCTCTGCACGACCGCAAGCACCACAGTGACGTAACGTGTCCACTGCGTAATCTTGTGACGGCCGGTTTCTCCTTCCTTCTGCAGCTTCGCCAGTGGCTCATAGATGACCGTCAACAGCTGGAAGATGATCGATGCCGTAATGTACGGCATGATGCCCAGTGCGAAGACCGTGAGCTTGCGGAGGTTGCCACCGTTGAAAAGATCCAGAAGGCCCAATGCTGAGCCCGAGTTCTGATTAAAGAACTGAGCGAGCATGTCAGCGTTGATACCAGGCGTAGGGATATGCGCACCCAGGCGGTAAACCGCAAGCAAACCAAGGGTGAAGAAAATGCGGTTACGCAGATCAGGGATACGGAAGACGTTTTGGAACTTTTCGAGCATCGGGGGTGTGAGGCCTTAGGGACGCCGAGCGTTAGGCTCAAAACTCGCTGCAAACTCGGCGGGATTCTTGCACTTCATTCTACGCGAGAAACGCGCCTGAGACGTAGCTCCCACGCGCGTTTTCCTTACAAAGAAAAAGGCCGGAGCATTTCGCCCCGGCCATGTTCCGTTTTAGGCTGCCGAAGCTTCCTGGCCGATCACAATAGCCTTGCCACCGGCTACCTCGATTGCTTTCTGAGCAGCAGCCGAGAACTTGTGAGCGTGAACCGTAACCGCGGTCTTCAACTCGCCGTTTGCCAGCACCTTCACCAGCTTGTTCTTGCCCTTGACGATGCCCTTAGCCTGCAGCGTCTCAAAGGTCAGCTCAGCCAAACCGAGCTCAGCAATGGTGTCCAGACCAAGCACGAGGTACTCGGTACGGAAGATGTTGGTGAAGCCACGCTTCGGAAGGCGGCGGTGCAGCGGCATCTGACCGCCTTCAAAGCCGCGCATCAGGGACGAGCCCGAACGCGAACCCTGTCCCTTATGACCACGGGTCGAGGTCTTACCCATACCCGAGCCCATACCGCGGCCGACGCGCTTCTTGTTTGCATTTGCGCCCTTTGGAGCGCGCAGATTGGAGAGATTCTGTGCCATGTTTTCCTCGCTAACGCCGGCCCGGGCCGACTCGCATGTTAGGCTCCGCGCGCTGGCGGAGCATGTTTCACTACTCGACGATACGTACCAGGTGAGGAACCTTCTTCACCATGCCGCGGATCGACGGAGTGTCTTCGCGCTCAACAATCTGGTTCAGCTTGGTGAAGCCGAGGCCCTTGACGACGGCCTTGTGCTTCACGGGCGTGCAGATCTGCGAGCGATAGTACTGAATCTTGATCGTGTTGGTCGCTGCCATTGTTCTTCTCCGTATTAGCAGGGAGCAGTGGGCGGTTGCCGCAAGCTACTCCCTGTTCCCTGCTCTTAGAGCTCTTCTACTGCCTTACCGCGCAATGCGGCGACTTCGTTTTTGTCGCGAAGCTGCGAAAGCGCTTCGAAGGTGGCCTTGATCACGTTGTGCGGGTTCTTGGTGCCGAGCGACTTGGTGAGCACGTTCTGCACACCGGCAGCCGTCATCACTGCACGAACAGTCTTACCAGCAATCACACCGGTACCTTCCGGAGCCGGCTTGAGCAGAACTTCACCTGCGCCGAAGTGGCCCAGAACCTGGTGAGGAATCGAGTACTCGGTCAGGTTTACCTTGATCAGGTTCTTCTTGGCCGACTCGATGCCCTTGCGGATCGCCTGCGGAACTTCCTTTGCCTTGCCGGAGCCGTAGCCCACAACGCCCTCTGCCGGATCGCCAACGATCACCAGAGCGGCGAACGACATGTTCTTACCACCCTTGACCACCTTGGTCACGCGGTTGATCGAAACGACTTCGTCCTTCAGATTCAAACGGTTTGCGTCAATACGCTTCTTCAGAGCCATCGTTCTTCCTTCTTTTTATGTTTTATCCCCGGCACACCGGTCCGGGGCGGAGACTCTTACAGAGTCCCGTTGTGGTTTAGAACTCGAGGCCGGCTTCACGTGCAGCATCGGCAAGAGCCTTGATGCGGCCGTGATACAGGTAGCCGCCACGGTCGAATACAACCCTCTTTACACCAGCGGCCTGTGCACGCTCAGCGATGAGCTTGCCGATGTTCTTGGCTGCTTCAATGTTGCCACCCGCTGCCTGCTCTGCACCCTTCTTGGCAACGGTGGAAGCCGAAGCGAGGGTCGTGCCGGTCGAGTCGTCGATAATCTGCGTGTAGATGTGGTTCAGCGAACGATAGACGTTCAGACGCGGACGCTCGGTGGTACCGGTGATCTTGGTACGGATACGAGTGTGGACACGCTGACGGATCTCATTACGCTTGGGAATGTTGATCATGATGTCTTCCTTTCCTAGAAGCGTCGCCAGCCTCTGACGACGTTCGGTTGAACTGAGTTGGGCAGGGAGAAGCGTTGGCTCAGCTACTCCCTGCCGCGAGTTTTACTTGGCGCCGGTCTTTCCGACCTTCTTCTTCAGCTTCTCATCCGAGTAGCGAACGCCCTTGTTCTTGTATGGATCCGGCTTGCGCAGCGAACGCATATCAGCAGCAACCTGGCCAACCTTCTGGCGGTCGATGCCCTCAACGGTCAGATGCGTCTGCTTGGGATCGATGGTCACCGTGATACCGGTCGGCAGCGGGAACTCGATGGGGTGCGAGTAGCCGAGCGTGAACACGACCACATCCTTGCCCTTCATTTCGACGCGGTAACCGATACCGATCACGTCGAGCTCCTTCTTCCAGCCGTTCGTTACACCTTCAACCGCGTTGAAGACCAGAGCGCGAGTCAGGCCATGGAATGCCTTCTGCTTTTCGCTCTCGCGGACAACGTTCAGAACGCCATCCTTCTCTTCAAACTTGATGCCTGCGGGAACCAAAGCGGTTACCTTGCCCTTGGGACCTTCCACAAGAACAGAGCCTTCGCTCACGGTGTACTTTACGCCCTGCGGCAGGGTAATCGGCTTCAAACCAATACGCGACATTTTCTAATCCTTTGGGTGGCTTGCGAGTCTCTCGAGCAATTGGCCTGAGTTCCACTGCAGCCGGGTGGTACAAGGGGGCCGAAGCCCCCCGTTTTTACCAAACTTCGCAGAGCACTTCGCCGCCGACGTTCTCACGACGGGCCTGACGGCCAGTCATCACGCCCTTGGGCGTGGTCAGAATGGCGATACCCAGACCACCCTGTACGCGGCGGATCTCATCCTTGCCAACGTACACACGGCAGCCCGGCTTGGAGACGCGCTGCAGGTCGAGGATTGCTGCTTCGTTGTTTGCGCCGTACTTCAGGTACACACGGAGGACCTTCTGGCCGTTCTCTTCCGCTGCCTTGTAGTTGGCAATGTAGCCTTCTTCCTTCAGAATGCGCGCAATCTCGGACTTCAGCTTCGAGGCCGGAACGTCCAGCTTCTGGTGACGAGCGTTGTGCGCGTTGCGGATGCGGGTCAGGAAGTCTGCTACGGGATCAGTCAGGTTCATCTTCGTTTCCTTCTTCCCCGTTAGCTTCGAGCCGCCAGAAGGCGACCGGAAGAACCTGCGGGAATGGTTGTGGCAGCGTGCAGCGAACTACATCTTGCCGGACTTCGTTGCCGGGCTTGGCTAGGAAAGATCAGAAGTCTCTCCCTGGCACCGGCCGGGCGGCATGTTATCGAACAGGCCGCCCGCTAATGGGCTTGCGAATCGTTTACCAGCTCGACTTCACAACACCCGGGATCTCGCCCTTGTGCGCCAACGAACGGAAGCACAGACGGCAGATACCGAACTTGCGAAGGAAGGCGCGCGGACGGCCGCAGAGCTGGCAGCGGTTGTGTGCGCGGCTTTTGAACTTGGGCTTACGGGCGTCTTTGACGCGCTTTGCAGTAGTAGCCATGTGTTTCTATCTCCTTTTACGCGCCCTGGCGGAAGGGCATGCCGAACGCCTTGAGCAGCGTGCGCGCACCGTTATCGTCCTTGGCAGAGGTCACGATCGTGACGTTCATGCCCTTGGTCTTGTCCACCTTCGCGTAGTCGATTTCCGCGAAGATCAGCTGGTCGCGCAGACCGAGCGTGTAGTTGCCGCGTCCATCGAAGCTCTTCGAAGAAACGCCACGGAAATCACGTACACGGGGCAGAGCCACCGCGATCAGACGATCGAGGAACTCGTACATCGTGTCGCCACGCAGCGTAACCATTGCGCCGATGGGCATGCCTTCACGCAGCTTGAAGGCCGCGATGGACTTCTTTGCCTTGGTGATGACGGGCTTCTGACCGGCGATCGAAGCGAGATCCGCAACCAGCGGGTCAAGCATCTTGGAGTTCTGCGTTGCTTCGCCAAGACCCATGTTGATCACGATCTTCTCGAGCTTCGGCACCTGCATCACGTTCTCCAGGCCCAGTTCCTTCTGAACTGCTGCCTTGATCTCGCTGATGTACTTTGCTTTCAGACGTGCTGCCATTTTTATCTCTCTTTCTCACGGTTCCGGAGTGGGTACCGTTTCGTGAGGTGCTCAGTTGCGATCCGTTTCGGAACGCGTATCTCTTTTACTTGGCAGCCTTGACTTCAGCTACCGTTGCGCCGTTCGACTTCGCGACGCGAACCTTCTTGCCGTCAACCACATTGTAGCCAACGCGCGTTGCCTTACCCTCGGAGTCCAGCAGCATCACATTCGAGATGTGGATGGGGGCTTCCTGCTTGATAATGCCGCCCTGCTCGCCGGTCTGGGGATTCGACTTCTTGTGCTTGGTGACGATGCCTACACCCTCTACCAGCACGCGCTGCTTTTCAACGATGACGCGGAGAACACGGCCCTGTTTGCCCTTGTCCTTACCTGCGATCACGATTACCTGGTCATTGCGCTTAATCTTTGCCATTACCCTTGCTCTCTTTTCTACAAGCTCGGCGATCTGTCGGAGCCGGAATCCGCAGTCAAGTGCGCTCAGGAGACCGAATGGGCTCCTGAGCACCTCAACTAGATAACCTCAGGAGCGAGCGAAACGATCTTGAGGAACTTCTTCTCGCGAAGCTCACGTGCAACCGGTCCGAAAACACGGGTGCCCACAGGCTCCATCGAATCGTTGATGACCACAGCCGCGTTCTCATCGAAGCGGATGTAGGTGCCGTCCTTGCGGCGGTATTCCTTGTGCGTACGCACGATAACCGCCTTGACAACCTTGCCCTTCTTTACAGTGCCGTCCGGCGAAGCTTCCTTCACCGCAGCCGTCACCACATCACCCAAGCCAGCCTTCTTACCGAGGCCACCGCCGAGGGGGAGGATCACCTGAAGCTTGCGCGCGCCGGAATTGTCGGCAACGGCAAGCATGGTGCGCATTTGAACTGCCATGGTATTTCTCCTTGCGCTGCAGGCCTTTCGGCCTGCGCTATCTTGCTGTTACTTCGTGGCCGACTCAGCCGCTACAGGCTTCTCTTCCGCAAGAGCGGAGAGTGCCGAACGGCGGATGATCTCTTCAAGGTTCCAGCGCTTGAGCTTGGACAGGGGACGGGTCTCGCGAATGCGAACCATGTCGCCCACGCGAGCCGAGTTCTGCTCGTCGTGCGCATAAAACTTCTTGTTGGACTTCATCACACGCTTGTACTTCGGGTGCGCCTTACGCATTTCGATTTCGACAACGATGGTCTTCTCCATCTTGGTCGAAATGACGAGGCCAACCTTTTCAGCGCGACGCGCGACGGTCTCGGGGGTGTTCACAGTGGTTTCAGCCATTACTTCCCTGCCTTCTGGGCGGCGAGCTGACGCTCACGCGCGATAGTCTTGATGCGGGCGATGTCGAGCTTCAGCGAGCGGATGCTCGCAGAACCTTCCTGCTTGCCGAGGCTCTTAGCGAAGCGCACGCGGAACAGCTGCTCCGCAGCCTTTACCTCTTCCGCCTTCAGCTCGTCGTCGCTCAATCCGCGAATCTTATCGAGTTCCATGATCGTTTCCTTCAAAAGGTGCGTGCCACAAAGGGCATCGCGAAATATCGTTACTTGGCGACTACTTCCGTCGAGACGCCGGGACGAACAACAAAGACCGTCTTAAGCGGGAGCTTGTTGGTCGCAAGGCGCATCGCTTCACGTGCGACATCGACCGGAACGCCTTCCATCTCAAACATGATCTTGCCGGGGCGTACAACCGCTACCCAGTGATCAGGAGCGCCCTTACCCTTACCCATACGGGTTTCTGCCGGCTTGCGGGTAATCGGCTTATCCGGGAAGATGCGGAGCCAAACCTTACCACCACGCTTGATGAAGCGGGTCATCGCGATACGCGCCGCTTCGATCTGACGATCGGTGATGTAACCGCACTCTACTACCTTGAGACCAAAGTCGCCGAACGACAGGTCGGACCCGCGCCACGCTTTGCCAGTCATACGGCCGCGTTGCTGCTTACGATACTTAACGCGCTTGGGTGAAAGCATTTTTAATCCTTATATTTGAGCGGCTAGGCACAAGGCCTGCCGGAACTTACCAGGCCGAAGCCCGGGAGCTCGCCCATACCGCGGCGAACCCAGCAAATGATGCGGCCGAAGCCACAGAACAGCCGAGGAGCTTCGCAAAGAACCCTTAGTCTTACGAGGGGAATGCAGAGCGGGAATCAAAAATCATTCCGACTCAGAAAGCTCGACCGAGGTCTCTGCCAGAAAACAGCACGGGCAGACTCAGGGCCAAACCTGAATAGTGTAACAAAGTTTAGGAAATTCGCCAACGATTTATGGAAACAAAAAGGGCGCCCGGCAGTGCCAGGCGCCCTTTGAGCTGTAGCTTAGAACACGCCGGCAGCGCCGACGGTCTCAGCCGGCTTGCGCTTCTTCTGCTCGTAGATGTCTCCACGATAGATCCACGTCTTTACGCCGATGATGCCGTAGGTGGTCTTCGCTTCTGCGAAGCCGTAATCGATGTCCGCACGCAGCGTGTGCAGCGGCAGACGGCCCTGCAGATACCACTCAGACCGCGCGATTTCGTTACCGTTCAGACGGCCAGAAACACGTACCTTGATGCCCTTGCAGCCGAAACGCAGAGCCGAATCAACGCTCTTACGCATCGCGCGACGGAAGGAAACGCGCTTCTCCAACTGGAGAGCGATGTTTTCAGCAACCAGCTGAGCATCGAGCTCAGGCTTGTTGACTTCCAGGATGTCGATGAAGACTTCGCGGCTGGTACGCTTCTGGATATCAGCCTTGAGCTTGTCGATTTCCGCGCCCTTGCGGCCGATGATGATGCCCGGACGTGCGGTGCGGATGATGAGACGCAGCTTGTTGCCCGGGCGCTCTACTTCAACGCTCGAAACACCAGCCTGCTTCAGCTTGTCGCGAAGCTCAGCCTTCAGCTTGACATCCTCTACGAGGAGCTTGTCATAGCCGCGCTCGATGAACCAGCGCGACTTCCAGGGCTTGTTTACGCCCAGACGAAAACCATAAGGGTGGACTTTTTGTCCCATACTATCCTTCTTTTCTCACCTTCACCGGTTGAGCCGGGAGGCGGACTACACGGATTTTGTGAGCCGAGGCAGGCTCGGCTCACTCACCAGAATTACAAGTTACTCAGACGCTGCGGCCTTCTTTGCAGCCTTCTTTACCGTCTTCTTGGCTGCGGTCTTCTTTGCAGCCTTCGTGGCGGGCTTTGCAGCTTCTTCAACCGGAGCCTCAGGAGCCTTCTTGGCAACTTCTGCCTTCTGCTTCTCTGCAACCGTGATGATGATGTGTGCAATGCGGCGTTGGTAGCGGAACGCACGGCCCATCGGGGCAGGGCGGATACGCTTCATACGCGGACCTTCGTTGGCAACCGCCGTCTTCACGATCAGGTTGTCGATATCGAGATCCAGACCGCGCTCATCCGACAGGTACTGTGCATTCGCAACTGCTGAGCGGAGAACCTTCTCCACCACCGGAGCGATGCGCTTGTTCGTGAAGGCAACCGTGTTGATTGCTGCTTCTACCGGCTGGCCCTTGATCAGGTCCAGAACCAGCTTCGCCTTCTGCGGGCTCGTACGCTGAAACTTTGCCTCAGCGCGAAATTCGGGAGCCGTATTCTGATTCTTCTTAGCCATCGTAGTCTCCCTTACTTGCCCTTGGCCGTATCGCCGCCCTTGGCCGTGTGGCCCTTGAACGTGCGGGTAGCAGCAAACTCACCGAGCTTGTGACCAACCATGTTTTCCGTGCAGTACACGGGGATGAACTTGCGACCGTTGTGGACGGCGATCGTGTGACCCACCATATCGGGGTGGATCGTCGAACGGCGCGACCACGTGCGGATGACCTTCTTGTCATTCGCCGCGTTCATCACGTTGATCTTCGTCATCAGGTGCTCGTCAATAAACGGGCCCTTCTTCGTAGAACGTGCCATTTTGGTTTCCTTTTCCGTACTCGATACAACGAACCGCAGGAGAGGGGTCTGCGACTTGGTGTTGCCCGTACCGTCACAAGCCGAAGGCTCGTGCCTCTCTGGGCGCCGTTACTACTTCTTGCGACGCGAAACGATGAACACGTCGGTACGCTTGTTGTTACGCGTCTTGTAGCCACGCGTCGGCTGACCCCACGGGGTGACCGGATGACGGCCGCCCGAGGTCTTACCTTCACCACCACCGTGCGGGTGATCGACCGGGTTCATCGACACACCACGGTTGGTCGGGCGGATGCCCTTCCAGCGGTTACGGCCAGCCTTACCGATCGTCACGTTCTCGTGGTCGGTGTTGCCCACCTGGCCAACGGTCGCCATGCAGTCGATAAGAACCTTACGGGTCTCGCCCGAAGGCAGACGAAGCAGAGCGTAGTCGCCTTCCTTGGCTACCAGGTTCACCTGAGCACCTGCGGAACGCGCCATCTGCGCGCCGCGGCCCGGGCGAAGCTCGATGTTGTGCACGATCGTACCCACCGGAATGTTGCGCAGGGGCAGAGCGTTGCCAACGAGAATATCGGCCTCGGGGCCGCTCATGATCTGCTGACCAACGGTCAGACCGATCGGCTGAACGATGTAGCGCTTCTCGCCGTCCGCGTAATGGATCAGAGCGATACGAGCAGAGCGATTCGGGTCATACTCCACCGTCGCAACCTTGCCCGGAACACCGAACTTGTCGCGCTTGAAGTCAATGATACGCAGCTTCTGCTTGTGGCCACCGCCATGGTGACGCATGGTCAGCATACCGGTGTTGTTACGACCGCCGGTGCGCTGCTTGGTGGCCAGCAACGGCTTATGCGGCTTATCGGTCGTGATGTCGTCGTTTACGAGCTTCGTCTGGAAGCGAAGCGTCGGGGTAATGGGGCGAAAACTTTTAATCGGCATTGCCTAATCCTTAGCTTTTTCCGCGCCTTTCAAATTGAGTGCCTGGCACTCGGCGCGATAGGTACTGCATCCGCTCAGTGAGCGGAGATGGCTCCGGGCTGCTGAACAGCACCGGAGCCTCACTACTTTTAGAGCTCGCCGGTAAAGTCGGGCACAGTCTCGCCCTTCTTGAGCTTCACATAAGCCTTCTTCCAATCAGGAAGGTAGCCCGAGAAGCGGCCGCGGCGGCGTTCCTTGCCCTCAACGTTTGCGGTGCGAATGGAGGCCACCTTCACGTTGAAGAGCTTTTCTACAGCCTGCTTGACTTCAGTCTTGGTTGCGTTTGGAGCAACCTCGAACACCAGCGAACCTTCGGACTCGCGAGTTACGAGAGCCTTCTCGGTGATGATCGGGCGACGAATAACGCTATATACGGTAGGCATGGTTACTTAGCCTCCTTCTGCTTCTTGCTGACGTTCTTCTTCAGCGTCTCCTGCAGTGCCTCAAACGCAGCCTTCGAGAAGATCGCGTTTTCATAGCGGAGCAGGTCGTACGGGTGAACTTCCGAAGCCAGCACCAACTCAACGCCCGCGAGATTACGCGAACCGAGATAGAGCTTCTCTTCGATCTGCTGAGTCGACTCGACGAGCAGAGCCGTCTTCTTCGCCTCAAGCTTGTTGAGAGCCTGGCGGTACAGCTTCGTCTTCGCCTCTGCGAGCTCGAAGGTGTCCACGATCGTCAGCTTACCGTCGTTAATCTTCGAAGCCAGAGCCGAGCGCAGCGCGCCGAGCAGCTTCTTGCGGGGGAATGCGTACTCATACGAGCGCGGCTGAGGTCCGTGGACCGTACCACCACCACGCCAGAGCGGCGTACGGATGGAGCCGACACGAGCGCGGCCCGTGCCCTTCTGCTTCCAGAGCTTCTTACCAGCGCCGGAAACGCGCGAACGAACCTTGGTCGCGTGCGTGCCCTGACGCAGCGCTGCGCGGTAGTGCTTTACCGCCTCCCAAAGGAGGGCTTCATTGACCTCTCCGGCAAAGAGCGGATCGAGCTCAAGCTCACCGACCTTGGCGCCTTCGAGATTTACCACTTGGATGTTGGCCATCTCACTTCTTCTTTCCGTGCCGATGATCGTTGCCATCGGCCTTGACATTGTTAGGGTGCGTTCCCGGTCTGTTCCCCGTGCACCTTGGTAGGGATGCCGGCTAGCTTAAGCGGCCAGCCGGCGAATCATTACTTCTTCTTGGCGGAAGCCTTCTTCGAAGCCTTCAACGGATCGACCGTGCCCGAACCAGAGAAGCCACGACGCTCACGCGGCGGAGCCACTGCCTTCGACACGAGAACATAACCGTCACGCGCACCCGGAACCGCACCCTCAACGAGCAGCAGGTTCTCATCCACATCGATACCGCGGATACGCAGGTTACGCACCGTCGTCTGCGCCGTACCGAAGCGACCCGGCATACGCTGCCCCGGGAAAACACGCGACGGGAACGACGAAGCGCCGATCGAGCCCTGAATCTGGAACATGTGACCGTGCGACTTCGGGCCACCACCGAAACCGTGACGGCGAACAACACCGGCAAAGCCACGGCCCTTGGAGGTTCCAATCACGTCAACAAACTTCGTTTCCGTGAAGAGCTCTACGGTGAGGCGGTCGCCAGCCTTAGCGGCTTCCTGACCCTCTTCGAGGGGCTCAAGCGCCACTTCGCGAATCTCGCGAACCGGAGCCACGTCCGCCTTCGCGAAGTGACCGGTCATGGCCTTGTTCACCTTGGTTGCCTTCACGAACTCTACAAGGCCGATCTGAGCGGCTTCGTAGCCGTCCTTGGCTTCCGACTTGATCTGCGTGATCACGCACGGGCCAACCTTGAGAACGGTGACGGGGTGCACAACACCGGCGTCATCGAACACCTGGGTCATGCCAATCTTCTTACCGAGAATTCCACTTACTGACATCTCATCTCCTCATCATGCCTGCGGTTGAGCCGCCGCACTGTAGGTATTACTGCGTTACTTGGTAACAGTCTTGATCTCGACGTCCACACCGGCCGGAAGATCAAGCTTCATCAGAGCGTCCACCGTCTGCTGCGTGGGCTCGAGAATGTCGATCAGGCGCTTGTGGGTACGGATTTCGAACGCTTCGCGCGACTTCTTGTCGACGTGCGGCGAACGGAGAACGCAATACTTGTTCTTCATCGTGGGCAGGGGAATCGGTCCTGCAACCTGCGCGCCTGTGCGCTTTGCGGTCTCTACGATTTCGCCGGTGGACGTATCGAGGACACGGTAGTCATAAGCCTTCAGGCGGATACGAATGCGCTGCTGCGCCATGTGGGGTACTTCTTTCTGACCTTACACAAAGATCGGCTGGGAGTGATTTGCAAGCGATCGACTTCTAGACCAGCCTGCAACCCTCAAGTGGTTGAAGCGATACCGGGCTCAGTAGACACACGAAGCCCAACCGAACAAGAATAACTCAAACGGTGGAAAACTGCAAGAACGATGCGGTTTTTGCGGCGTTTCCTGTAACTCGCAAAACTTCCCCCGACTGCCGGAGAAACAGGGAGAAAAAACGGACCAGCCAACGTTGGTCCGTTTTTCTCAGATTTCTTTATCGCGTTCCCAGAGCAGTTCAGGCAGTGGGACCGTCCTGCGCCGCAATGGAATCGAGGGTTTCGACGGCCGCAGGCGGCAGGTACAAAGCACCGGCTTTTAGATTTTCTTCCAGATGAGCCACCTTGGAAGTACCGGAGATCAGAAGCAGATTCGGGGACCGCTGCAGCAACCACGCCTGTGCCACCAGAAGCGGAGTCGCCTCCAGCGAGGCGGCAATTGCATTCAGCTTGTCCGACTGCAGGGGCGAAAAGCCTCCCAGGGGAAAGAAGGGCACATAGGCAATGCCCTGTCGGCTCAGGTCCTCGATTAATGCATCGTCAGCGCGGTGTGCCACGTTGTACATGTTCTGCACGCAGACAATCGGTGCGACGCTCTGGGCCGCAGCAACCTGTGCGGCATTCACATTGCTGACGCCGATATGCTGCACCAGACCCTTGTGCTGTAGCTCTGCAATCACCTCAACCGAGGGTCGAATATCAAAGTTCGGGTCCGCTTCGGCCAGCCCCAGACCACGTACGTTCACCACCTGCAGCACATCCCGCTTCAGGTTTCGCAGGTTGTCATGGACGCTGCCTTCCAACACCTCACGGCTATGGTCCTGCACCCACTCGCCCTGCCCACCGCGATACGCGCCAACCTTGGTCGCAATCACCAGATCGTCGCGATAAGGGTGCAACGCCTCCTGCAGAATCCAGTTGGCGTAATGCGGTCCATAGAAATCACCCGTATCGATATGGTTGACGCCCTCCTCCACCGCACGGCGCACAACCCGTACACACTCTTCACGATCCTTCGGAGGACCGAAGATATGCGGTCCCGTGAGCTGCATCGCCCCGAAACCAACCCGGTTTACCGTAAGACCCGTTCCCGGAAACGAGAACACTCCACCCAGCTTTTCAGCCATCACACTCTCCCTGGCAGCCTGCTGCCTTTGTATGGTTAGATGAAGAAAGCTTCAGGTTTGGAGTTCGCATTTGCCCGCCCTTCGAGCACCGATAGAAAAGCAGCGTAAACAGCCGATCCAAGCGCGATCGACCGCAACGGTTGACGCCATTCTCGAAGCCGCGCTTCAGGTTTTGGTGCATGTCGGCAAAGAAAAGCTCACCACCACGCTCGTAGCGCAGCGCGCAGGCGTTTCCGTGGGCACGTTGTACCAATACTTCCCGAACAAGCGCTCCCTGCTGCAGGCGGTTTTGCGCAAGCACCTCTCTCAGGTGACGGAAATCTTCGAAAGCACCTGCAAGGCGCAGCAGGGACAAGCGCTGTGCCCCATGATCCGGGCCATCGCCACCGCCTTTTTTCAGGCCAAGATGCAACAGCCCAGAGCCGGTTTAGCGCTGTACGCCGTCAGCGCAGACATTGACGGACTAAGCATTACCGAAGACCTTCGCCTGCGTCAGGAAGCAGCTTTCGCAGCGGCGCTGGCCAGTTCGCCGGAGCGGCTCAGCGTGGAAGCCACGCTCGTAGCCTTTACTCTGCAATCGACGATGATCGGCGTCGCACGGCGCATTCTGGAATCTCGCATTCCAGTGCGTGAGCACGCCGGCCTGCATCAGGAGCTGCTCTCCATGCTTTGCGCTTACGTGGCTGCAATTACCGTACCGGCGCCCCCTCTTCGCTCATGAACCGGCAGGGCGCGAAGTCTTCTCTGCTTCCGCCTGGCGCTGAATGGAGTGCGCCTTTACGATCGCCGCGAGCAACCCTGGGTAACGCGCCTCCACCTCTGCGCAACGTGCCGTGTTGAGCATCTCGACCCCACGCCGTTCGCTGCGTATCAGCCCCGCCTCGCGCAGTACCTTGAAGTGCTGCGATAACGTGGATTTTGCGATCGGCTTCTCCAACACAGCCTGCAGCGTCGAGCAGTTCTGCGAGCACTCCCGCCCTACAATATCCACGAAAAGCGTGACCCGCGCGGGATCGGAAAGCGCATGGAGAATGGCTTCAAGAGGAACTTCCGCAATCTCGGGATGGAAAAGTGGACGCATGAACAGCTCTTCCATCTTAGAGTCATCGGGAGCAACTTTGATTCTTTGTTCAAAATTTCCGAACTTTTGAATCAATTATTTTTCTCGGCTCATCCCATTCTCGAACGCAGCAACAAAAGCCATCACGGCGACGTGCTGCAAATCGGACAAGGAGAAACGTCATGGGAAAGCTTGAAGGAAAAGTCGCCGTTCTTACCGCCGCAACCTCGGGAATGGCTCTTGCGACCGCGAAACGATTTGTTGAAGAAGGGGCCTATGTCTTTATTACTGGCCGACGTCAGGAGGCGCTCGATCAGGCAGTGAAAGAGATCGGCCGCAATGTTACCGGCGTGCAGGGAGACGCAGCCAACCTCGCCGACCTAGACCGGCTCTACGACACGGTAAAGCGCGAAAAGGGGCATATCGACATCCTCTTCGCGAGCGCCGGAACCGGCGAGTTCAAGCTGCTTGCCGAGGCAACCGAGCAGCACTTTGACTCCACCTTCGATCTCAACGTGCGAGGGACGCTCTTTACCGTGCAAAAGGCACTACCACTCTTCCGGGACGGTGGCTCCATCATCCTGAACGGCTCGATTGTCAGCATCAAAGGCACGCCCCAGTTCGGCGTGTACAGCGCCAGCAAAGCCGCTGTACGCTCGCTCGCCCGTACCTGGCTGCTGGAGCTGAAGGAGCGCAACATTCGCATCAACGTGATGAGCCCCGGGCCTATCGATACGAACGCGCTCGCCCCACTTGGTGAAGACTTCAAGACCAACATCGCAGCGCAGGTTCCGCGCGGCACGCTCGGACGCCCAGAGGAGATCGCCTCCGTTGTCCTGTTCCTCGCCTCGCAGGAGTCGAGCTTCGTCAACGGTGTCGAACTCTTCGTCGACGGTGGCATGGCTCAGGTATAAGTCCTTCTTCCCCCCCACGCAGTAAGGGCGAGCCGTGATGGCTCGCCCTTCTTTGCTGTTTCAGCGTGTCCGAGTTACTTGATGATCTCGGAGATCGCGCCGGCGCCCACAGTACGGCCGCCCTCGCGGATCGCGAAGCGAAGACCCTTCTCCATAGCAACCGGAGTGTGCAGCGTCACTTCAAGCTGGATGTTGTCCCCAGGCATCACCATCTCCGTGCCCTCAGGAAGCTTCGCAGAACCAGTCACGTCCGTCGTACGGAAGTAGAACTGGGGACGGTAACCGTTGAAGAACGGGGTGTGACGGCCGCCTTCTTCCTTCGACAACACGTACACTTCGCCCTTGAACTGCGTGTGCGGCGTGATCGAACCAGGCTTGGCAAGAACCATGCCGCGCTCTACGTCTTCCTTCGCCGTACCGCGCAGCAACAGACCTGCGTTGTCGCCAGCAAGACCTTCGTCAAGCTGCTTCTTGAACATTTCAACGCCGGTAACCGTCGTCGACTGCGTGTCGCGGAAGCCTACGATCTGAGCCGGCTCGCCGACCTTGATCTTGCCACGCTCGATACGACCGGTAACCACAGTGCCACGGCCAGAGATCGAGAAGATGTCTTCGATCGGCATCAGGAACGGCAGGTCGACCAGGCGGTCAGGCTGAGGAACGTTGTCGTCCACTGCCTGCATCAACTCGTCGATCTTCTCTTCCCACTGAGCTTCGCCGTTCAGCGCGCCCAGTGCCGAACCACGGATCACGGGGACGTCGTCGCCCGGGAACTCGTACTTCGACAGAAGCTCGCGAACTTCCATCTCGACCAGGTCGATCAGTTCCGAATCTTCCACCGCATCGCACTTGTTCAGGAACACAACGATGTACGGTACGCCTACCTGGCGAGCAAGCAGAACGTGCTCCTTGGTCTGCGGCATCGGGCCGTCGGTCGCTGCAACCACCAGGATCGCGCCGTCCATCTGAGCAGCACCGGTGATCATGTTCTTGATGTAGTCGGCGTGGCCCGGGCAGTCAACGTGAGCATAGTGACGGTTCGCCGTCTCGTACTCAACGTGCGAGGTCGAAATCGTGATACCGCGCTCGCGCTCTTCCGGGGCGTTGTCAATCGTGTCGAAAGAACGGAAAGAGTTCTTCGGGTTGTGCTTGGCAAGCACCTTCGTGATAGCCGCCGTCAACGTCGTCTTGCCGTGGTCAATGTGACCAATCGTGCCTACGTTTACGTGCGGTTTGCTGCGATCAAATTTTTCCTTCGCCATCTCTGTCTCCGTCTGAAGTGTGTTGCTGAAATCTCTCGGGGGTTGACTCCCGATACCTGCTTACGCGCCGAAGGGCGGGCCCATGCCCGCCGTATCTCTTCGTACCGCTTAGAACTCAGTAATACGCGTAGATCTTAAAATAGGTGTTACGCAGCTCGGTAGGAACGCGCTCAAGTGCCGCCAGATAGTTCTCACGGATCATACCCTGATCGGCATCGCCTAGCTTTGCGTAAGCGGCTGCGGTTTCCGCACCCAGCTTGCCTGCCTTGAGCACCTGTTCAAACTCACGGATGCGCAGCCCGCGCTTTTCGAGCGACTTGAGAAAAGCCGCCGCACCATTCGGGCTGAAGTGTTTGTCAATCGCTGCCTGCACCACGGCGAACGTTGCCGGGTCTGCGACGGGGATCACTGCCTGCTGAAACGTTGTGCTCAACGACCTGTCCTGTACATGGGAAATTCTGCGGCGGGATTGCTGGAGCGGGAGACGGGAATCGAACCCGCGACCAACAGCTTGGAAGGCTGTGACTCTACCACTGAGTTACTCCCGCTTGATACAAACCCGGAAAGCGATCGCTCGCCAAGGTCCTGGAACTATGGAGCTGATGGAGAGGATTGAACTCTCGACCTCTCCCTTACCAAGGGAGTGCTCTGCCACTGAGCTACATCAGCTTCCGTTCGGCGAAGTTTCCTTCGCCGCACTCTATTACCACTCTACCGCGCTCTTCGCCATCCGAGCAGTACCCGGAAAGCGAAAAATGCAAGCAGCAGCCAGGTAAGCTGCTGAAATTTGCCCGGCTCCATCGTACGCCAGACAAGCAGCGCTAACAGTCCGAGGACAACCAGCGCAACGGTCAATCGACCGCCGGAAGCAGGCCTGGTACTCATAGGGCCAGCCTCCAAAAGTGAAATGGTGCACAGGGAAGGATTCGAACCTTCGTAGCGACTAGCGCGGCAGATTTACAGTCTGCTGCCATTAACCACTCGGCCACCTGTGCCCGTTTGTACTACGTGTTGAGATGTTCGGTGGACGCTGCTTCAGGCAGGAACTTCCAAACTTCTCGCTTTACTGCTCGGGTGAAACTGGAGCTGGCGAAGGGATTTGAACCCCCGACCGCCTGATTACAAATCAGGTGCTCTACCAGCTGAGCTACGCCAGCGATCCGGACAGCAAAGCGCGCTGCCAGACTGCCGCAGCGCTGTCTTTGACTCTAACACAGAGTAAGCCCGTGTACCTAACAAGATAGAAGCAACCGAGGAAAACCGGGGGATGGTAGCATCCTGTGCAGATGGCCTTCGCGGCGCATCTCCACGATTTGCCTTGAGATCTACACCTCGAAAACGCGCTTTCGTCATCGTGCTGGCCATCGCTGTTCTTCTTTCAGCGCTGGCTCTTGCTCTCTATCTACGAGCGAAGGCGCCGCCTGAAGCCGCACGCCTGCTGCCGGAATCCGATGCGATTGTCTTCTTCCAGCTCAAGACACTGCGCTCCGCCACCCACTTCGACCAAACACCCATCACGCATTCGGCAGACTTTGCCAAGTTCATCGCCGCAACCGGTATTGAGCCGGAGCGCGATATCAACACCGCAGCCTTTGCACTTCACCGCATGGCGGATCCTAACGGGCCCAACGGCCCCGTCGCATACTCCGAGGTCTTCACGGGTAGCTTTGACGGAGCCAAGCTCGACAGCTATCTGCAGAGCATTGCCACCGCACACGAAAGCTATGCCGACCACACCATCTATGCTGTTCCGGTGGAAGGCCGCACCCTGCGTGTCACCCAGCTGGGTTATGACACGGTCGCGGCCTCCAATATGCCGACCACCGAGCAGATCCACTCCATCCTGGATCGTTGGCGTGCCTCCGCGCTGAACACTCCAGGCTCTTCCCTGCTCGCGCGCCGTTATGGAGATGTCCCTCTACTTTCACAAGCGTGGGGGATCGGCCGCATCGGGCTTCCGTTTGCCCAGAACGGCCACATCGCACTCTTCGGCCTGGAGCTGCCGATGAGCGAAGACACCGAACTTGTCGCCAGCCTGCGCTATACCGGCACCGTACGCCTGCGTGTAGAAGAGTTTGCCGGTAGTAGCGAAGACGCTCATCACACGATTGACGCCGCAACGACGCTCCTGAACATTGTGCGGAGTCTGGCCTCGGCTGGCCCCAGCAATACGAATGCGGCCAACGCGATACGCTCCATTCTGGACACCACCAAGCTCAACCAGCAAGGCGCTCGGGCAATCCTGACCGCAAACGCCAGCCTGGATGAGATCAAGGCTCTCTCAGCCACATCCACCACAGATTTTTCTTCGACGCCGCAGCCTTCTCCGGCGTCCAAGTAGCTATGTCCATCAAACTGCCTGTAGCACTCGCATCCGCCTGCACCTTCGCCTTGGCCGTGACCGCTGCCGCTGCGCAGCAAAACGTGCTCACCGGCAAGGACGCCTTTACCGACTACACCAAGGAAAAACCGGGCGTACGGCGCCATGTCACCGTCGCAGACCTGCCCAAACCGATGCCCGACACCTCGGTGCAGAATAGCCCCTCCGTTGTCGCTCGCCCCGCAGAGGCGTGGCCGCAGGCGCCCACGGGCTTCAAGGTAACGCTTTATACCGACGGAGGGTTTGAACAACCGCGCCTCATCCGCACCGCTCCGAACGGTGACCTCTTTCTGGCAGACTCCGGCGGTGGCCGCGACGCCACCGATGGGCGGATCTTCATGCTGCGAGGCATGGGCGCAGACGGCAAAGCTGCACAACGAACGGTCTTTGCCAGTGGTCTCGACCATCCCTTCGGGATTGCCTTCTATCCGGAGAAAGATCCCAAGTGGATCTACGTGGCTAATACCACCTCGTTGGTACGCTTCCCCTATAAAGCAGGCGACACCAAAGCCAGAGGACCGGCGCAGACCGTCATCGCAGAACTGCCCGGTTACGCCCGCCTGACCGGTGGTGGCCACTGGACGCGCGACATTGCTTTCTCACTCGACGGCAAACGGATGTTTGTTTCCGTCGGCTCAGCCTCCAACGTGGATGATAGCGACACACATCCGGAAGAGTTTCACCGCGCCGATGTTCTGGAGTACACCCCCGAAGGCAAGTTCGTGAAGGTCTACGCCTCCGGCATTCGCAACTGCGTCGGCGAGGCGATCAACCCGATCACCGGTGCGCTCTGGTGCTCGACGAACGAGCGAGATGGCCTGGGAGACAACCTCGTTCCCGACTACATCACCAGCGTGCCGGAAGACAGCTTCTTCGGTTGGCCGTGGTGGTACATGGGCGGGCAACAGGATCCGCGTCATGCAGGCAAGCATCCTGAGCTGAAGGACAAAGTCCGCACGCCGGATGTGATCCTGCAGTCACACTTTGCCTCACTTGAAATGGTCTTCTACCCCGGCAGCGGGGGCTCCTTTCCAGCCCCGTATGCTGGCGACGCCTTTGCCAGCGAACACGGATCCTGGAACAAGGCGGTTCGTGCAGGCTATGAGGTGATCCGCGTTCCGATGAAGGACGGCAAGGCCACCGGAGAGTACGAAGACTTTCTCACCGGCTTCGTGACACCGGAAGGCAAGGTCTGGGGCCGTCCGGTGGGCGTGACCATCGCTCAGGATGGCAGCATGTACGTCGTCGACGACGGCTCCAACTCGGTCTGGCATATCGTCTACACCGGCAAGTAGCGCATCCTGTCAGCGCACAGAACAAAACGCGGTGTGCCTCTTCTGGCGCACCGCGTTTGCTTTGTCGCTATGCCAGAACAAACTCAGGAGATCAGATCAACGGCCAGCTGCTCCAGCGTGGCCAACGGCTCTGCGGTCAACCCTGTGCGCACCGGAGAGATCTGAATCATCGTGCTGCGCGGCGAGGTAAGCCACTGGAAGCGCTCGCTCAGGGAAAGCCTGGCGATCGGACCGCCATCGGACTCACCATCGCAGATCCTCTCCACCGCGCGAAGATGATTCCGGATCGCCTCAACCGGGGTTTCAGGCCATAAGGCCCTCAGCTTCTCTTCGCTCAAAGCAATACGCGTGCCCAGAAATTTCTTTTGCGGCGAGAAGAGAATCACCCCCGCATTCACGAACTCATCTCGCTCCACACGCGGCACAACGCGAATGACCGCATAGTTATACGCTTTGCGCTCGGACACGCTGCACCTCCTGCTCGAAGATGGAAGAGTGCTGCAGGCGTTCGGCAAAAAAACTTCGATACCCTTCACGCTGTTCCGCAAGGGAAACGCCATCGTCTTCGGGAAGAAACTCATCAGGAATCGCTTCGATCAGCCCCTTGAAAAACTCCGGGGTCAATTGCTCGTGCGCGCATGCGGAGGCCTCGGTAATTTCGCTGGCAAACGGAAGCAGGACATGTTCTGCGATCGGCGCAAATGGATCCAGCGCTTTGGCCTGCGCACTCGGCCAATGGAAGTGAACGATCAAGGACGCTCCATGATCGATCAGCCACAGCTGCCCCGCACGCATCAGCAGATTCGCATTGCGTGGCGTGCGATCCACGTTGCGCACAAACGCATCCAGCCAAACCACCAGCGAGGCCTCTAGCGCAGAGACCCTATCGCCGGCTACGGGATCAAACATTGTGGCCTGGGGTAAGTACTCGAGACCGAGATTAAGCCCGGCGGAGCGCTGGAAAAGCTCACGCACCTCCGGATCAGGCTCCGTCTTGCCGAACGTTGCATCCAGCTGAATGCCGGAGATCCGAGGAACGGACAGCCCAAGCTGGCGCGCGATCTCCCCGGAAAGAAACTCAGCGGCAAGCACGCGCGGCCCCTGCCCGGCGCCACGCAGCTTCACAACATAACGTCGTTCATCGTCCGCATCGAGCAGCGCAGGCATTGAGCCGCCTTCACGCATCGAAAGCATGTAGCGGATCGCAGAAGTACGCGGAAGCATCATGCGGCTAGTGTAGCCTTACCCGGCCTCAAGCATCCGCCCCTGCTTTTGCTTCAGCTCACCAAGCAACCGCTCCACCTGCTCCTCACGCTCCATCGTCTCAAAACGATCTTCGACAGAAGAGCTTTCACTTTGCAACAGCTCCCGATGCGCCGCATTCTCTGACTCCATGCTCTGCAGCTTTGCCTTGAACCTCTGCAGGGGTGAGCTTCGCGCGCTCACCGCGCTCACAGTTGCCGCCTGTGCCGCGTTCACCTTGCCGAGCAGCCGTGCACGACGCGCTTGCGTCGCCAGCATCTCGCACTGCGCTTCCGTCTGCTTCAGTTTGCCTTCCAGCTTGGAGTAGCTCATGCGCAGTGCATCGGCCTCCGCGCTTTGCTCTCCATGCTGGCGCGCAAATCCTTCGGCCATCTGCTGGTGCGAGATCGAGCGCTCCAACGCGATACGCGCCAGATCATCCTGTTCCTTACTTACCGCCAACTCCGCCCTGCGCGTCCACTCGGAGGCCAACCCGGCCTGCTCTTTGCGTTTCTTGTCCAGCAGATGCTGATCAGCAAGCACAATTGCCACCTGCGTCTTCACCTGCAACAGTTGATTCTCCATATCGAGCACCAACTGCCTGAGCATCTTCTCAGGCTCTTCCGCACGGTCGATCAAGTCATTCACATTCGCACGCAGCAACATTGCCACACGTTCCATCAGTGCCATCTCTTGCCTCCTGCTCCCGCGGTGCGCGGCGGCATGGAGCGCAAGGCCCCATACCGCCGCTATGGTTACTTCGTGCGTGCCGCATCAATCGTTGCGGACACGCTCTCGTTCTTCAACGACATCTGCTTGACGTTGGACAACAGATCACTCATCTTCATGCCGCTCAAGGCTTCAAAGAGAGCCGGAACCTGCGCTGCGATCTCCGTGATCTCGCCGGTCAGCTTGTGAGCGCCCGTAGTCTTGCTGTCGCCCGTAGAAACGATCGTGATCTTGTCCACATTCGCCAATGGCTCGCTCATCGCACGCACGACCTCAGCCATATTCGAAATCAGTTTGTCGACCACCGCGGCCTGCGTCCACTCCTGATACGCTTCGGCCTTGATGTTCATCGCCTTGGCTTCCGCCTCACCCTTCTGGAAGATGATGGAAGCCTCCGCTTCACCCTGCGCACGAATTGCCTGCGCTTTACCTTCGGCCTCTGCCACCAGACGGGAGCGCTCCGCATTCGCCATATTCTCGATGCGCTGCTTCTCGATCTCCGAGCGCTTCAGTACTGTGGCAATCAGTTCTTTCTCGTTGCGCACAATCTCAGCCTCCTGCACCTTGACCTGCGCTTCCTTCTCGACCTGTTGCACCCGAACCTGCTCGGCAATCACCTTTTGCTGCATGACATTGGTCTGCAACTCATAGGCTTTATCGGCTTGCGCTTCCTGGCGTCGCGCGATCTCCGTAAACTGTGCCTTCTGCACATCCAGATCGCGTTGCGCCTCGGCCTGCTTGGCCAGCGACTGCGTCTCTGCCAACACGCGCTCCTGATCCGCGGCGGCCTTGGCCACCGCAGCCTCACGCAAGGCAATCGCACGGCGAATCTCCGTGTCGCGCTCAGCCTCGGCAGCAGCAATCTCGGCATCACGTCGAACGCGGGCAATATCCGGGCGCCCCATGTTCGTGATGTACTCGTTCTTGTCGCGGACCTCGCGAATCGTAAAGCTAACTACCTCAAGGCCCATCTTGCTCAGGTCATCCGAGCAGGTTGCGCGCATACGTTCGCCAACCATCTCCGGCTCCTTCACAATCTGCTCAACCGTAAGCTGACCGATGATGCCGCGCAGATGGCCTTCCATCACAAGGCGAATCAGGCTTTCGCGCTCAATCGGCGACTTGGTAAGGAACTGCTCAGCAGAGGTGCGGATGCTCGCTTCGTCACTGCGCACTTTGATCTGCGCAACGGCCTCTACCGTTACAGCGACGCCCTGCTTGGTGTACAGGTCCTGCGTCGGAGCCACATCAAAGCTCATCAGCTCCAGCGAAAGCAAACGCGTATGCTGCACGATCGGATAAACAATCGCACCATGCCCAATGATGACCTTCGGTCCGCCGAAACCATACCGGATCAACGCCTCATTCGGACCAGCCTTGCGATACATACTGGCCATTAACACCATCAATCCCACCAGCGCGACGACACACAGTCCAACGACGACAAGGATCAAATTCATTACGTTCTGCCTCTCAACAGAGAACAACAAAACACAGGTGATGGAGGCGCAGCATGTTCCCTGCTGCTACCTCAAATGGAATGACCGCAGCGTAGCTGCTTGACTACGCCTCTTGAAGAATGGGTTTCTTCTACGGTTGCCCGACGGACTCCTCTTCATCTCCGCTCAACAACCCTTGCTCGAACTCCGTCCAGCGGCGGATCTCAGCAATACCTTGCGAAAAACTCATCACAACAACCTCCTCGCCGCGTTCGATTGCGTGACCATCGGCAGAGCGTACGGCAACGGAGCGTCGCGCTCCGTTCTGCGTGTACAACATCTCCCCGATGCCACCCGCACGAACAGGCTGCGAAAGCTTTCCGAGAACGCCTACGATTTCTGTATCCTCCGGCTCAAGCGTCCGCTCTCCCTTCCGCAGCACGCCTTCCAGAAACCACAGCAACACGCCGGCACCGATGCAGCCACACAACACAGCCAGCCCCAGCACCAGCAGCGCGCTGAAGGTATGCTCCCGGCTGAGCAGAAACCCCGCTCCACCAAACCAACAAAGGAAACATGTGATGGTAAAGGCGTTCAGCACCGACGACAGGATGCCGTGCTCTCCCGCGCCGTGGCCAGGGTGGGCGCCGTGAACATTCCCGAGGTGAAGGTGTAAGGAACCGGTCAGGAAGGCGACCAGACATAACCCCAGGCCAATGCCGAAGCACGACAGATACAACATGTTCCAGTCAAACGCATGCGTCATGCGCGCACCCCCTTCTCTTCCGGTACGGAATGCTCGGCGGGCTCTGCGCGCCTGACAGGCTTCAGCACCTCCAGCAAGCGCTCCGCCAGCCCATCGCTGGCCAACACGCTCTCCAGCAACAACAGGCAGCGTCGGGAGTCCTCGTGCCGTGCAATCGCCAACAAGGCGCGACGCAGCACGGGGTCTTTGCGGAAACGTTCCGCACCGCCCACCAGCCATAGATCGAGCGTGTCTTCCTGCAGCCGGACGTCGCTCATCAGTTCTGCGTGGTACCCCTCAGGGTCGTCCACCAGATATCCCGGATGAACCTTGAAAAACTTTGCTAACAACAGGCGCGTCGTGTTCGTAAGGTGAGGACGAGAGCCGCTCTCTATCTGGGACAGATAGCTTTGGCTCAGCTTCTGCGGCGTCTCCTCCGCAATTGCCTTGACGAGCTCTCCTTGCGTCATCGCCCGGCCAAGCCCCCTAAGGCTTCCCTCAACCTCGCGCAGATACCGAATTTTGTCTGCCAGCTTCATCGCAGCCACCATCCATTGCAGATTGCAATGCAGATATTACAAATTGCAATATTCCAATGCAAGTACTTTTCGAGCCCTTTTCTCGGCACGAAAGAGAAGAGGCTTCCCTTGCCGTTACCGGCAAGGGAAGCCTCCTGAGTTGCTCTACTGCGGAAAGGACCTAGCTTCCCGTCACAGACCCGCCGCCCAACTGGGCCATCGTGGTCCTCAGATACTTGTGCGGGTTGACCGCCGTCCCACGAATCTGGACCTCGTAGTGCAGGTGCGGCCCGGTCACCCGCCCGCTGTGCCCCACAAAGCCTATGACCTGCCCCTTAACGACGTCGTCTCCGGCACGCACGTTCCAGCCGGAAAGGTGGCCATAAACTGTCACGATCCCATTGCCGTGATCAATCTCAATCTCGCGGCCGTAGCCGTTACCCCACGCAGCCTTGAGCACCCGTCCCGGAGCGGGGGCATGCACGGGCGTTCCGTCCGGCGAGCCGATATCGACTCCCTTATGGAATTCTCCTGTCCCCATGCCCAGCACCGGATCTTCCCGCTGCCCAAACCCTGAGTTGATCGGTCCCATGATCGGCCACATATCCGGAATATTCGTGGCATCCGCCAGATCCAGCGCCCCCAGTCCCCGCAGCGCGCCACGAACCCCAAGATTCGGGTCCACGCTTCCGCTCGGCACCGTCAGGCCGGTGGCCGCGGTGTTTTTCAGCGCGTAAAAGGTATCCAGCGAGTGGTAGTAGCTGTCGTTGGTAAACGACGAATCATCCTTGAGCGGCGCCTTTGCGGCATCGGCCGCGGCGTTGCGCGTCGCACTCTTCATCCCGTGGCCATGCAGCGGCAGGGTCAACTTGCCTGCGGTCAGGCCGTAGATGGCCGAAACCTCGCTGGCGAGCGAGCCCAGGCTGGCCATCTGCACATCCTTCTCGTGCGTGGACTGCTCCAGACGGGAGTAGTCACGGCGGCTCAACGCCAGTTCATCGCGGAGACGGTTAATCGTCTCGGCCTTCGCCAGCATCCGCGTATAGGAACCGGCCATTCCTGCAATGGAGAACATTCCCACGATCGTCGCAGCCAAAAAGACGTACACATACCGCATGGGGATCTGAACTTCTTCAGACGCGCCGTCCTCCCCCTTGGTCACGTATACGAAATAGCGCTTGCGCAAACGAGTTCCTTTTCGTGGCTTTGCCAGCACCCTGACCTCCTCGTTCGAACGAGAGATCCAAGGTGAGGCGGTTGTGATCCGCGATTCGCGCCGCAGATACCGTCTCTCCATCCGGACAATGGGGCTAGTTGCCGCGCCACTCCGGTGCACCTTCCATGTTAACGGTGCCCGGGGGAAGCGGCAACCGGCGCCGCTTCCCGCAAAGGGTTGGTATTCTGGGCCTCGATGGCCCCCATTCGAGCGCGCACCCCCGAAAAAACGTTGAAACAGCATGGAGAACTTGCGCTGATTGAGCGGATTCGCCTGCGCGCTCGCTCCACACTCCCGGCCTCCAGAAAACGTCTTGTTCCACTCGGCATCGGCGACGACTGCGCGATCCTGGCACCTCCGGCTGGCTCAGAAGTTGTAGTCACCACGGACTTTTCTCTGGAGGGGCGACACTTTACGCTCGACCGCCACCCGGCAGCCAGCATCGGGCATCGCGTTCTAGCCCGGGGCCTCAGCGACCTGGCCGCCATGGGCGCACAGCCACTCTCCGTCTTCCTTTCGCTGGCCCTGCCCCGCTCCCTGTCCCTGAACACCCGCTGGCTGGACGGGTTTCTGGACGGCCTGCTGGATCTTGCCCGCAAAGCCAAAGCCCCTCTTGCGGGCGGAGACACCTCAGAGTCTCCCTCAGGGCAGCTTCTGCTGGATATCGTGGCCCTGGGCACGCTCCCGGCCGGTACAGCGCTGCGACGGCAAGGCGCGCGTCCCGGCGACCGCATCTACGTCTCCGGAGCGCTGGGAGGCGCCGCAGCCGAGCTCGCGGTGGTGCTCTCAGGCAAACGCAGCCGCCAACCATCCCACCCGCACCTCTACCCGGAACCGCGTCTGCGGACAGGCTGGATGCTGCGCGAGCGGCGGCTCGCCACCGCCTGCATGGACCTCTCGGACGGCCTTTCCACCGATCTGGCGCATCTGTGCCGCGCCTCCGGCGTAGCGGCCGAGATCATGCTCGACCAACTCCCGCTGCATCCGCTCAGCCGCCGCGCATCGCAGCCGGAGCGGCTCCGCATGGCACTGCACGGTGGAGAAGACTACGAGCTGCTCTTCACCGCACCGGCCGATCGCAAACTGCCACGCAGCCTCGGCGGAGTGCCACTTACCTGCATCGGCACCATCGTGTCCGCACGCCCGAAGAGCCCCATCCTCACCCAGATCGACAACGCCGGCAGGCGTTCCGCGCTGCTCCCCGGTGGATGGGAGCATCTGCGGTGACCTCAACGCTCCACAAGCCGTTCCCGGCAAGCTGGCGGGCGGAGATTCTGTCCACCCCGCCGCTCATCGCACCGGCACGACGCTTCGTCTACCCCCATTCGCTTCCAGGAGAGGAACAGGCGCTGGAGCGTGGAGCACTGTTTCTCCACGTCTCCCCAGACTCGGGCGCGGACTTTCTCGCAACCTGCGCGCTCGGTTTTGCCGCTGAAGACCTTCCCTCCGGCGTATGGAGCTGCCCACGCGCCGAAGAGCTTCTCGCGGTTGCCGGAGGTTATGCCTACCTGATCGATACCCGGCAGCCGGAGCAGGCAACGCTACTCGAACAGCGCCCTGTTACGGCGCTCCTTGCCGCGCCCACCGAAGGCATGTTGCTGCTGGCAGGCTTCCACAACGTTCTGGCGCTGGGCTCAGACGGCGTACGCTGGACCAGCAGCCGCCTGAGCTGGGAGGGCCTCACCCTGGGCGAGCTGTGCGACGGCAAGCTCCACGGCACCGGCTGGCACATGATGGACGACAACGAGCTGCCCTTCGTGCTCGACCTCCGCACCGGGCAACACACCGGCGGCGGCTTTTAGGACACCGGCTCGTCCGGCTCCTGCGCCGCAAGCCGATAGAAGCTCAATGCAGCATCGCCCTGCTCCAGAACACGCGTACGCTCCAGAACACCAACGCGGGCCGGCAGCGACTTCTTGCGGTTGTGCTCAGCCACCACGAGCGAACCTGCATCCAGCAGCTGCACATGCAGACGAGCCAACGTGCGCAAGGTACTCTCGTACTCCTCTTCGGCCTCATACGGAGGATCGAGGAAGACGATATCCGCAATCTGCGGCTTGCCGAGCTTGGCGGCGGTCTTGGCCATCGCCTCCAGCGCCTGCACCACACCACGCGTCTCGACCTGGTAGCCCGCGCCGATCTTCAGCGCTGCAAGGTTCGCCCGCACAGCGGCCAGCGCGGGGCCGGCCTTCTCTGCAAATACGCAGGACGCCGCCCCGCGGCTTAGCGCCTCAATACCGACTGCCCCGGAACCTGCATACAGGTCCACAAAGTGCGCACCATCGATTCTGGGACCTAAAACGTTGAACAGGGTTTCGCGCAGACGATCACTCGTCGGGCGCGTTGCCATGCCACGCGGAGCCTGAAGCTGCCGCGATCGAAACTCTCCCGCAATTACTCGCATCCTCCACGAGCCTACAATGAACAGGATGCTTGGCTCTTCTCTTCCGCTCGGCAAAGTTCTCGGCGTAGACGTTCGCATGCACGTTTCCTTCGTGCTGCTGTTGGTTCTTGCCGGAGTTCTTGGCGTTTCCACTACCGGCTCCGTGCTGCGTGGTCTCGGAGTCTGGTGCGCGCTTTTTCTGGCCGTGCTTGTGCGAGAGATCGCGCGCGCCATCGTCGCCACGGCCTGCGATCTAAACCTGCGCGCCCTGCTGCTTTTCCCGGTGGGCGGCATCATGGCCTTTGCCCCTCGGCAAGGCAGCGGACAGCCGAAAACACGCGTCGTCTCCGCGACCGGACCCATCGCCAACCTGCTGGCGGGCCTGTTGCTGCTGGCAACGGCATACGCCTTTCAACCGGGCTTGCACCTCTTTGCGCAACCCTGGATTTCATGCGCTCATGTGCTGCGAAGCTTCGTCTGGATGCAGTTTCTGGTCGCCGTTGTCGGGATGCTGCCCGCAGCGCTGCCCGAGCGCAAGCTCTTTGCCCGCGCACAGGACGGCTCCTCCGCTCCGGCTTCCCCTACGGTACAGCTCGGCTCGATGCTGGCGCTGGGCGCAGTCCTGCTGGGGCTGGCGACGCCGAACCTGTGGCTCGTCATCCTGGGTAGCTTCTTTTTTCTTCTTTCGCAGATGGGCAACACTGGCGCGCCGCAAGCGGGCGCGAGTGCGGCCGCTCCGACCGTGCGGGTGCGCGACGTCATGCTGACCGAGTACACGCTTCTCTCCTCCTCCGACACGCTTTCCAGCGCCCTCGCACAGGCCGTACACAGCCTGCAGGATGTCTTTCCTGTCGTACGCGGCGACCGTCTGGTCGGCTCTATCGCCCGCTCCACCCTGCTGGAGAACCTGCAGCAACAAGGTGACGGCTATCTGCAGGGCGTCATGACCAAAACGCTGCACAGCGCCTCGCCCGAAGAAGGCCTCGTGGAAGCTCTGCAGCGCAGCGCCACTCTCGGAGCCAGCGAGTTCATCCCTGTTGTCGAAGACGGAGCGATGCTCGGGATTCTGACACCGCAGGCGCTGCACCGCGGCGTTCAGTTTGTCACCAGCCAACGACCGCAGCGACCGGGACAGGCATGAGCGAGAAAGTCACCCCCGCAGCCACCTCCCAACCGCTCGCGCCGGGACTCTACCTTGTCGCCACACCGATCGGCAACCTGGAAGACATGACCCTGCGTGGGCTGCGCGTCCTGGCCTCGGTAGATCGCGTAGCCTGTGAAGACACACGCCAGACCGCCAAGCTGCTGACGCACTTCGGCATCAGTACCCCTACCGTCAGCTATCACGACCACAACGAGCTTTCCCGCGCGACGCAGCTGCTCGAACAGCTCAAGCAAGGCGCGCGCATCGCCGTTGTCAGTGACGCGGGCACGCCCGGCATCGCTGATCCCGGCGCGGTGCTGGCCGCAGACTGCATCGCCGCAGGAGTGCCGGTCATTCCCATTCCCGGTGCGAATGCCGCCATCAACGCGCTTATCGCCAGCGGCCTCTCGGCGGAGCACTTCGCCTTTCACGGCTTCCTCCCAGCAAAGGAAGGCCAACGGCGCACCGAGCTGGAAGCGCTGCAGCAGGCGATGAAAGCGGCCTCTGAGGCAACGACGCAGATCTTCTACGAAGCACCGCACCGCATCGTCGGCACACTGGAAGACATCGTGCAGGTCTTCGGTTCGGAGCACCCGGTCGCGCTTGCACGTGAGCTCACAAAGCTGCACGAAGAGTTCCTGCGTGGCACCGCCGCGGAGCTGCTCGCCGAGCTGCAACAGCGGCCGAACGTGCGTGGCGAGATGGTTTTGCTGCTCTCCGGCAAACTCTCCGCCGCCAGCAGCGCCACCAGATCACTGGCCGAAGAGGTACGCACGCTGATGGGCACCGGACTAAGTGAAAAGGATGCACTCAAGCAGGCGGCAAAAGCACGCGGGCTCGGTAAAAGTGAAGCGTACCGCGAGTGGCAACGGACACAGGCTCGCCGCTGAGCCGTCAAAACACCGGAAGAAACGCTGCAGCGGGAAACCAGGAAAGAGCGGCCACTCCTTCAGAAGCTCTGGTAGAGTCGTCGCACAGAAGCAAGACTTTCCCCTGCGGAGTTTGCCATGCGCCCCTCCCTCTCAGCGGCTCGCGTCGTAACCGTTTTCCTTCTTCTAGCCGCTACAATTTGCGCGCTTCCTGCTTGTGCACAAACGCAGCCGGAGCCTTCCCCCTGGAAGCCTCTGGAATTCCTGCTCGGCACCTGGGAGGCCCACGCCTCCGGCGCTGCGGGAGCCGACAGCATCGGCTCCTACACCTTTGGCTACGAGCTGAAGAACCATGTGCTGGCCCGCCACAGCAAAGCAGGCTCCTGCAAGGGACCGGCAAATTTTAACTGCAGCCACAGCGACCTGTTTTACGTCTACGAAGAGGATTCAGGGCTGAAGGCGATCTACTTCGACAACGAAGGCCACGTCATCCATTACGTCGTCAGCTCACCGCAACCGGGAACAGCCGTCTTCCTCTCCAACGCCTCAGCCGCAGGCCCACGCTTCCGCCTTACCTACGTTCTGCACGGCAGTGTGATGGAGGGCACCTTTGAGCTGCAAATGCCCGGCCAGAGCGCATGGCACCCCTACCTCACATGGACCGGGCAAAAGCAGCTATAAATTGCGGCGACTGAGCGCTAGACATGCTCCCGGCCGCGCAGGCGGTCGTAAAGATACACGTCACTGGTCGTGCCCAGGGCTTCGTTGTAGAGCACCAGAGCGCCTGCAGCTTCTTTCAGCTCTTCGTTGAAGAGATGAATCGCGCGAAGTTGGTCTGCGGTGGCCGGCATCTCCAACCGGGTGGTCTTCAGGAACTTCTGGTAGCCGCGATCGGTAATCAACGCGATCTCGCCACCGAGCAACCAGCCACCTTTATGCAACAGACGCACGGGAGCGCCCTTTTCGCTGGCCGGGGCGATCTCTGCGGCGCATCCATACTTGGAAACGCGGCGGGCGCCCGCTGAGCGGTTTGCACCTTCTGCTGCCGGAGCGACATCAAACTTTTCGCTGCCCAGCGTAGAGAGCACTTCATCGAAAGTCGGCTGTTTCGTCGTCTTGGCCATCGGTGATTCATTCCTTGGGCGCAAGCCTGGCCTGCGCCATCAGCTAAACTCAATTCACTGTCGCATACTCGCGACCTGTGCTTCAAACCATGAATGTTATTGGAATCAAATCGCTCGGAACCGCTCTGCTGGATCGCGTGGGCAATACCCCGCTCCTTCGCCTTGACCGCCTGACCGCACACCTGCCCGGAGTTCAGATTCTGGGTAAAGCGGAGTGGGCCAACCCCGGCGGCAGCGTGAAGGATCGTGCCGCCTCGGCTATCGTCTCCGACGCCCGCGCCAAAGGCCAGCTGACGCCCGGCAAGCACCTGCTGGATGCAACCAGCGGCAATACCGGCATCGCGTACGCCATGCTGGGTGCCGCCCAGGGCTTCCCCGTCACGCTGTGCGTCCCGGCCAACGTAAGCCCCGAGCGCAAGCACATCCTCTCGGCCTACGGTGCGAACATCGTCTGGACCGATCCCGCAGACGGCTCGGACGGCGCCATCCGTATGGCGCGCAAGCTTTTCGCCGAACAGCCCGAAAAGTACTTCTACGCCGACCAGTACGGCAACCAGAACAACTGGCAGGCGCACTACAAGACCACCGCCAATGAAATCTGGGAGCAGACCGAGGGCACCGTCACGCACTTCATCGCAGGGCTGGGCACCTCGGGCACCTTTATCGGCACAACGCGCCGCCTGAAGGAGCTGAACCCGGCCATCCAGTGCTACTCCATGCAGCCGGATTCTCCCTTCAACGGTCTGGAAGGCCTGAAGCACATGGCCACCGCCATTGTGCCGCCGATCTACGACGAGAAACTGGCCGACCGCAATATCGACATGCCGACCGAACGCGCCTACAGCATGGCCAAGAAGCTCGGCCGCTCGCAGGGCCTGCTGGTCGGCGTCTCCGCAGCAGCCGTCGTGGCCGCCTGCGTGGATGTAGCCGAGGAAGAGGCCAAGGCGGGCCGCCAAGCGGTCATCGTCACCATTTTGCCCGACTCTGCAGACAAATACCTTTCCGAACACTTCTGGAACGAACACACCGAAGACGACGACCAATAGCCATGAGCCTGCTTCTCTCAAAAGACCTCTACGATGAGCTTCGCCAACACGGCGAGGAAACCTATCCGCACGAGTGCTGCGGCATCATGCTCGGCAAGGGCGCCAGCAACGGCACCCGCGTGCACAAACTGATGCGTGCCGGTAATACCCGTACCGACTCCGCTCATAACCGCTACAGCATTGCGCCGCAGGAACTGATTCGCGCCCAGCGCGAGGCCCGTCAGGCGGGTTTGGACATCATCGGCTTTTACCATTCGCACCCGGATCATCCGGCGCAATGGTCGCAGACCGACTATGCCGAAGCGCACTGGTTCGGCTGCAGCTATGTGATTACTGCGGTGGACCATGGCCATGCAACCACGACCAACAGCTTTCTGCTCGCCGGTACCGGCGAAGAAGACAAGCGCTTTGAAACGCAGCCCATCGCCGTCGAATAACGGCGGCAGGAAGCCTGAATTTCCCCCTGTCCTCCCTTTCGGGGAGGACAACTTCTTGCTCCGCAAAGCGATTTGAGCCTGTTTTGCCCGCGAATACGGTTCCGGCCTGCATCCAACACGCAGGCCGCCGCATCTCGTAGAATGGAGAAACATGAAGATCCATATCCCCACACCGCTGCGCGCCTACACCGACAAACAGGAGACTGTTTCGGTTGCCGGTGCCACCGTGGCCGAGGGCCTGGACGAGTTGACGAAGGCATTCCCTGCCATGCGCGCTCACCTGTTCACGCCCGACGGCAAGCTGCGGAGCTTCGTCAATGTTTATCTCGACGACGAAGACGTTCGCTACCTCCCGGCAAAGGAAGCGACCGCGGTTGCCCCTGAAGCCGAACTCACCATTATTCCTTCCATCGCCGGCGGCTGTTGTAGCCTGCCCGCTGCTGGTTGTTGTCGCTCGTAGCTCCCTGGCTTTTCGCGAGAACCCTGCAGCTCCTGTTTCCAGAAACAACTGAAATCCCCGCTTTTTTCCGCATCGCGGAGCCGAAAGTTTTTCCTCTTTCTGCCCGCGACGCCGAAACAACAAGGAACCCCATGCCAGCCACGTTTGAAGCACCCACCGCGACCGAGCTCCCCAAGCTCTCCAACGAAGAGATTGCCCGCTACTCGCGGCACCTGATCCTGCCGGAGGTTGGCCTCGAAGGTCAACAGAAGCTGAAGGCAGCTAAGGTGCTCTGCGTCGGTACCGGTGGCCTGGGCGCGCCGTTGGCGCTCTACCTCGCCGCAGCCGGTATCGGCACCATCGGCCTGGTCGACTTCGATGTCGTCGATGAATCGAACCTGCAGCGCCAGATCATTCACTCCCAGTCCACCGTCGGCAAGCTCAAGGTGGATTCGGCCGAGATCATGCTCAAGGGCCTAAATAAGAACGTCAATGTCATCAAGCACAACACGATGCTGACCTCGAAGAACGCTCTCGAAATCTTCAAGGACTATGACGTCATTGCCGACGGCACCGACAACTTCCAGACGCGCTACCTCGTCAACGACGCCTGCGTGCTCACCGGCAAGCCCAACGCATACGGCTCCATCTTCCGCTTCGAGGGCCAGGCTTCGGTCTTCGCCACCGAGGAAGGCCCCTGCTACCGCTGCCTCTACCCCGAACCGCCGCCCCCGGGCCTCGTTCCGAGCTGTGCCGAGGGTGGCGTGCTCGGCATTCTGCCCGGCCTCGTCGGCGTCATCCAGGCGACGGAAGTCATCAAGCTGATCCTCGGCATCGGCGAGCCGCTCGTCGGCCGTCTGCTGCTCGTGGACGCGCTAAACATGGGCTTCCGCACGCTGAAGCTGCGCAAAAACCCGAACTGCCCGGCCTGCGGCACGCACGAGATCAAGGAACTGATCGACTACGACCAGTTCTGCGGTATCGCACCCCCGACCTCAACCGGTCCGCTCGAAGTCTCCTCGCACGGCAACGTAGACGCCAGCGCCAACGTCGTGGATGGCATTGCCCAGATCACCGTCGAAGAGTACAAGGCACGCCTGGACAAGGGCGACAAGCCGTTCCTGCTCGATGTGCGTGAGCCGCACGAGTACCAGATCGTCAACCTTGGGGCTCCTCTCATTCCGGTAGGCCAGATCGGCTCCCGTCTGAACGAGATTCCGGTCAGCAAGGACACCGAGATCGTGGTGCAGTGCAAATCCGGCGGACGTTCACAGAAGGCGGCACTGGAGCTAAAGGCTGCGGGCTTCACCAACGTGAAGAACCTGGCAGGCGGCATTACCGCCTGGGCCGATCGCATCGACACCAGCCTGCCCAAGTACTAACCCTTTTGGGCCAAGGAAAAAGCGCGGCACTCGGGATACACTTCCCGTGCCGCGCTTTTCTTTTTCCGCGGCACTCGAGGTGGCCGCCTTGCTGATGCTTTCTCCTGCCGACTCCGAGACTCTGCTTCCGCTCTCGTACGACATTCTGCGGATCACGGGCAATCTGCTGCTCGAAGACCGAGACCCCGACTCCCTGTGCCAGGCGATCTTTCCGCTCCTGCGTGAGGTTCTGCACGTCGATGTGTACTTCCACTACCTCCTCTCCCCCGAGGGAGACACGCTGGAGCTTGCCTCCGCCGGAGGAAACCCCACCCTGCGCGAGATGGTGGGCTCTACGCTCGCTCTCGGAGAAGCCGTATGCGGCAACGTGGCCCAGTGCGGACGAGCGATGAACCTGGAGGACGTGCAAAAACGCTCCGACTCGATGACGAGCATCATTCGCGCGGCAGGTACCCACTGTTACTTCTGCTGCCCGCTTATCGCCCGTGGCGAGGTTCTGGGCACGCTCTCGTTTGGAAGTACACGGCTCGATCGCTTTTCGCAGGAAGAGACTCATCTTCTCTCCCTCGTAGCTCAGCAGGTCGCACTGGCAACTGCACGTCGCAAGCAGGCGCAGTATCTCCGCACCATCGAACAGCTCGCGGCCGCCGGGCGCATGAGTGCTACGCTGGCACACGAGATCAACAACCCTCTGGACTCGGTAAGAACCGTTCTGTACCTGCTGCGCGATGAGCTGCATAGCCCTACCGGGCAAGCGCTGCTGCAAACCGCCGAGGCTCAGATTGCGCGTATCGCGGAGACCTCGCGCCGCACGCTGGAAACCTTTCGCGGTTCGGCAGCAGTACCCGCTCCAGTCAACCTGAGCGAACTGGTCACCGAGCTGTGCCGTGAGGTTCGTCTGCCCCGCGATATCAGTCTCGTTCCCATGATCGAACCCGGTGTGGAAGTAAAGGCAGTTGCAGGAGAGCTGCGACAGGTTCTCTTCAACCTGCTGCTCAATGCAGCACAGTTTTCTCCCACCGGCGGCACGGTCGGGCTCACGGTTGCGCGCGCTGAGCATCTGGCAGAGCTGCGCATTCGCGACGACGGTCCCGGCATTAGCGAAGAACAGCGTACACGTATCTTCGAACCCTTCTACACAACGCGCGCTCAGGGTGGCACCGGCATCGGGCTATGGCTCTCGCACGAAATGATTGAGCGTTCAGGCGGCAACCTGACCTTCGTCTCCGATCCTGAGCTGCGCCCCGGAACGGAGTTCATCCTCACGCTGCCGCTCGGGCGCTAGGGCGTCTTTAGAGCGGGCTCCAACGGCTTCAACGAGCCATCGGTATGCCCCACTTTCAGCGCAAGCAAATGCGCGATGAAGGGGTACACGTCCACGTTGTCGAAGCTGGGCAAAGCCACGCCGGCTGCAATATCAGGGCCTTCTGCATAGAAAATCGCCTTCATCTGCGGTGAGGCGTGCGGATCAAATCCATGACTGCCCGCGTAGTTCCTCTTATGTGCGGGCATACGCCAAAGCACCACATACGGCGCCGTAGGAATGATCACAGGATCGCCTTCGCGCGCATTCTCGTTGAAGTGCAGAGAGGCTGGCACCTTCTTGCGACGATAGACCTGGAAACGAGGATCATTCGCAGCCTTCAGCCCTTTGTAGATGCGTTCAGCCTCAGCGCTCGACTTCGGATAGAGATACGATCCCTCAACGCGGGCATCCTTCAGATCCACCAGGGTGTCCAGCACAACCGGATTGGGGTCGAGCTGGATCATGCCATGATCCGCCGTCACAATCAGGTCTACCGGAAGCCCCGTAGCCTTGAGCTTTTCGCGAAGTTCCCCGATCATCGCATCCAAGTGCTGCACCGCGGCCTGCGTTTGTTTCGAGTCGGGTCCAAAGTGGTGTCCCGCATCATCGGCGTTGGAGTAGTAGAGCGTCAGGAAGTGCGGGCGCTCGGAGGCCGGAAGATGAAGCCAAGAGATGATCTGCTCGACACGCTTGCGATCGTCAAACTCCTTATCAAACTTCATGTAGTACGAGGGGCGGACACCATCGATCTTTGCCTCCGATCCCGGCCAGAAGAAACATGCCGATCGTACCCCCTGCTTTTCCGCCACCACCCACAACGGTGTACCGCCGTACCAGGAACCATCGGTCGCAGTTTGCGGATTAGAGAACATATACCGCGCCTGCCGCTTCTCGTCCCAGAACTCCATGCCGACAATATCGTGGTGTTCAGGGCGCAGCCCCGTAACCAGCGTGTAGTGATTCGGGAACGTTACCGAAGGAAAGGAAGGCAGCATCCCTGTCGGGGTGCTCGCACCATCAGCGGCCATCTGCTCCAGTTGCGGTGCGCCGTGCTCACGCGCATAGTCATAGCGAAAGCCATCGAGCGAAACGAGCACCACATAATGCCTCTGCAACGTCACCGCACTATTTGCAGGATTGTCTGCTGTCAGCACAGGCTCCGTGCTCTGCGCAGCAGCGCTCATCGCAGCCATCAACAATACGGCTCCCAGCCAACGCATCATCTTCACTCTCCTCTTTTCTTGCATAGACGAAGGGCAGAAACATTTAGCTTCTGCCCTTTGAGAACAAACGCACGGGGTGCGCTACTTTAATCCGTTGGATGATCATCGCTGGTCAGCATCTGCATAACCAGTGGCGGCTCCAGCATGAAGTCCAGCCTGGTCATCGCAGCGACCGCCGACTCCAGCTGCGAGCGAAGGCAAGGCTCCGTAGTGACAACAAACGGAAGATTCTCCGGAGAGTGCCCCCGATGCTGCAACAACGCATCGATGTTGATGTCGTGCTCCGCAAGGACTCCCGCAATGGACGCCACGATGCCAGGCTTATCCTTCACGATGAAACGCAGATAATGCGGCGCACGCACATCTCCGTTCACCTCAATCTTCGCCGCGACAAAACGCACCTGCCCACTGCCTGAGGTCAGCGTAAAGACATCGCTCATAACGGCAACCGCGGTCGGGTGGCCACCTGCACCATGGCCACTGAAGACTACATCGCCGCCGAACAGGCCGCTGGTCACAACCATGTTCTGCGTGTCATGCGACCAGGCGATCGGCATCTCCTTCGGGACCAGCATCGGCCCCACACGCGCACGCACCGCACCATCTCCGTCACGCTCAGCGCGAGAGATCTGGCGCACGGTGCAGCCCAGCTCCTTGGCATAGGCAAAGTCAATCGCAGACACCGAAGAGATCGTCTGCGCAGGCACCTCATCCGGGTTCAGCTCCGCGCGCAGGGCAAGACGTGCCAGCACGCAGAGCTTGGCGCGTGCATCGAAGCCATCGACATCTGCAGACGGATTCGCTTCCGCATAGCCCAGGCTCTGTGCCTTCTTCAACACATCCGCATACTCGGCTCCCGACTCCATCGCACTCAGGATGAAGTTGCAGGTGCCGTTCAGAATGCCGGAAATACGCGTAATCCGATCGCCGCTCAGGCCTGAAACGATCCCCGGAATGACCGGAACACCACCAGCAACGGCTGCGTTATACCGCAGCTGCACGCCCTTTTCCGCAGCCAGCGCAATGAGCTCTGAGCCCCGGTAGGCGATGAGCTGCTTGTTCGCGGTCACCACATGCTTGCCCGCCTGCAGCGCCGCCTGCAACCAGCCTTCGATCGGGTCGAGCCCGCCGATCACCTCAACCACCACGTCCACGTCGTCCGCGGTAACGACCTCGGTCGCATCCGATGTCCAGATCGTCTCCGCAGGTACAAACTTCGCCTTTGCGTGCGATTTCTTACGCTCTACATCCCGGTTGAAGATACGGGTGATCCGAACCTCAGCCTCACTGGTTGCCAGCACTTCGGCAAACGAGCTTCCAACCGTTCCAAACCCAAGCAAACCTACACGCAATGCCATTTAGTACTCCACCTTCAGGGGACTCTTGTCCCATTCTGCAAAACTTTCCCATGCCTTTTCCGGAATCAACTGATGAATCGGCAGCTGCCGTTCTGCATGAGGCAACATTACTTCCTGATAAAACAACGCATCGTCAAAACCGACCTTGGCCGCATCCGCCGCGCTGTTGCCGTAATAGATGACATCGCATCGCGACCAGTAAATAGCTGCAAGGCACATCGGGCAGGGCTCGCAACTGGTGTAGACCTCACAACCATCCAGCTTGAAGGTGCCCAGCGCCTGGCAGGCGTTACGGATCGCGGTAACCTCTGCGTGCGCGGTCGGATCATTGCTTGACGTTACGCAGTTGGCCCCCGTCGCGATGACCTGGCCATCCTTGACGATGACCGCACCGAACGGCCCACCGTTTCCGCTGGTAACGTTTTCCGTGGCGAGCCGGATCGCCTGCTCCATAAACCGCGGCTCTGGTTTGTGTTCGTTCATGGCGTACCTGGTCCTGTCCGGCCTTCTCCGGATGTTCTATTTACTGGTGAGAAGGCATAATAATCACTTCATGGTACACGCTCTGCGCAGCCGCCGCGTCGTCACGCCACATGGCCTCCAGGACACAGCCGTCGTTATCGACGGCGATTGCATTCTGGCGATCAAACCCGCAGCCGAACTCTCTCCGGAGATTCCGCTTGAGGACCTTGGCGAAGTTGCTCTCCTGCCCGGCCTTGTTGATGCTCATACCCACATCAACGAGCCAGGCCGCACCGAGTGGGAAGGCTTTGCCACAGCCACACGCGCCGCCGCAGCTGGCGGATTTACGACACTCGTGGACATGCCGCTGAACTGTTTACCGGAGACCATCGACGTCGATTCGCTGGAGCTCAAGCGTGAGTCTGCTCGCGGCCAGTGCCTGGTCGATTACGCGCTTTGGGGTGGTGCCGTTGACGGCAACCAGAACAATCTCGAGCCGCTCGCGCTGGCAGGCGTTCCCGGCTATAAATGCTTCCTCATCTACCCTGGCTGCGATGGCTTCACCTCCATCGATCGCCAGAATCTTGAGCTTGCGCTCCCGCACATTGCGCGAACCGGATTGCCGTTGCTGGTGCATGCAGAGCTCGCCGAGCCGATCGACGCCGCAGTACAGCAGCTCAACCACTCCAACGCAGACTGGCGCGCGTACAGCACGTATCTCGCCTCACGGCCTGATGAAGCGGAGCTCTCTGCCATACGCATGCTGCTGGATCTTTGCAGGCAGTATCGTTTCCGCCTGCACATCGTGCATCTTGCCACGGCCCGCGCGCTGCCGATGCTGCTCGAAGCCAAACGTGAAGGCCTCCCACTGACGATTGAGACCTGTCCGCACTATCTGCACCTTGCCGCGGAACAGATTCCGGACGGAGCGACACAGTTCAAATGCGCTCCCCCGATCCGCAGCCATGCAAATCGTGAAGAGCTCTGGACTGCGCTGCTGCAGGGCGCTATCGATCTCATCGCAACCGATCACTCGCCCTGCCCTCCGGAAATGAAGCGCCTGCAGGCGACCACACCCGGGCAGGAAGCCGGCCGCTTCGACGAAGCCTGGGGCGGCATTGCCTCGCTCTCCACGGCGCTCCCGGTGCTCTATACAGACTGCGTCGCACGCGGTATCTCTTTGGAAAAGCTGGCGCGCTGGCTTTCTCTGGCCCCTGCGGAGCTTGCCGGGATCGCCACCGAAGTGGGCTCCATCGTACCCGGCAAACACGCCAACCTTGTCGCCTTCGACACAGAAGCCAGCTTCGTGCTCGGCACAGAGCATCTGCACTACCGGCATAAAATTTCGCCGTATCTGGGCGAAACGTTGCGGGGTGTCGTGCGGGGAACGTGGTTACGCGGTCAAAAAATTTACACCAACGCAGAAAGCGGCGCTGTGTTTACCGACACGCCACGCGGCCGTGAATACGCGCTATCCTGTTCGCTCCGATAAAACCTATGTCCCTCAACTTCACTCCCTCATCGAATCCCATTCTCGAGAACTGGAATCGCCTGGAGCAGGAGCCTGCCATGCAGACCCTGCTTCCATGCAATGGCTCTCGCGCCTGGGCCATCGGCGTCGTTAACGACTATCCCTACAACTCTCCCGAAGAGCTCTTTGCCGCCGCCGATAAAGTATGGTGGTCGTTGCCGGAAAAAGACTGGCAGGAAGCCTTCGACTCTCATCCGCGCATCGGCGAGGCAAAGGCCAAAGCGGCGACCGAGAAATCGCTGAAGTGGAGCGAGGGAGAACAGGCCGCGGCCAATCCCGATGAAGACGCTCGCCTACAGCTTGCGGAAGCCAATAAAGAATACGAACTCAAGTTCGGGCGCATCTTCATCGTCTGCGCCACCGGCAAGTCGGCAACCGAAATGCTCGCCATCCTGCGCAAGCGCCTGGGCAATGATCCTGCAACGGAGCTGAAGCAGGCAGCCGAACAACAACGACAGATTACACAGCTGCGCCTGCGCAAGTGGCTTGAGCTTCCGCTGGATTACGGCATGCACACGGAGGCAAAGTAACGGTGGGACTTTCCACGCACATTCTCGATACAAACCTTGGCCGTCCGGCCACGGGAGTTTCTCTTCTTCTTTCCCAACTGAACGAAGACCGGTGGGAAGAGATCGGCCGCGGCGTCACAGACAACGACGGCCGTTGTAAAACGTTGCTCGGAACGCATTCTCTGGAACTGGCGGTCTATAAAGTTCGCTTTGCCACCAGCGAATACTTTGCCGCGCAACACACGACGGGCTTGTACCCGTTCGTAGAGATCGTCTTCACCGTCCGCAACCCGGAGCAGCATTACCACATCCCTCTCTTGCTCTCCGCAAACGGATACTCCACTTACCGAGGAAGCTGATGCCCATCGCAAAACTGTCTGAAAATCGCTATGGAAAATCCCGCGTTCGCGTCATGCGCGTAACCAAGCATGACGACCACCACGATCTGGACGAATGGACCGTGCAGATTCTGTTGAGCGGTGATTTTGAAACAGCACATACTGAGGGAGACAACTCCAAGATTCTGCCCACCGACACGATGAAGAACACGTGCTACTACGTGGCCTCCGTCTCCAAAGCAGACTCCATCGAAGCCTATGCCAAGGCGCTGATCGACTACATTCTTTCGCGCAACGCGCAGGTCACCGGCGCCGAGGTCATCGTCAAATCGCATCTTTGGAAGCGTATGACGATCGACGGCCAACCGTATCCGACAGCGTTCCTGCGCGGCTCCGATGAGATGCAGACTACGCGCGTGAGCAAGACGCAGAACGGTGCTTTTGAAATCGCCAGCGGACTTGACGGCCTTTACGTTCTCAAGACCGCGCAGTCCGGCTTTGTCGGCTACATCAAAGACTCCCTGACAACACTTCCTGAAACGACCGACCGGCTCTTCGGCACAGTCGTCAAAGCGGAGTGGACCTACACGCCGCAAGCCATCGCAGAAGGCCTCGACTTCAACAAGGTGCGCACCCATCTGCGTGAAACGATGCTTGCAACCTTTGCCCGGCATGACTCTCTCAGCGTGCAACAGACTCTCTTTGCCATGGGCGAAGATGCGCTGGCTCACACCGAGATGATCGACTCGGTCTACCTGCTCATGCCCAATAAGCACAATCTCCTGATCGACCTGGCGCGCTTTGGCGAAGAGAACTCGAATCACATCTTCGTTCCTACCGATGAGCCGCACGGCACGATTGAAGCCACCATTGTGCGCGGCTAACCGCTCCGAATCATCACAAGCCCCAGGCCCAGCAGAAAGGGTCTGGGGCTTTGCTTTCCTTGGCGGTACACTGTTTCCCTCATGCAGAACACGTCCCAACGCGCTGCGCGCATCGTAAGCCGATGCCGTGAGCTGGCGCGCCTCACCGATGTCCCCGGCGAGACAACACGCCTGTTTCTTTCCCCGGCCACACGCGACGCGCACACGTTGCTCACCTGGTGGATGCGTGAGGCAGGCCTTGAGTCCAGCACGGACGATATCGGCAACGTACGCGCCGTACGCCGCGCCGCAGAGGATAACGCGCCCACCTTACTGCTCTTCTCGCACATCGATACCGTGCCCAACGCTGGCGCCTTTGACGGGCCCCTCGGCGTTCTACTCGCGCTCGAAGCCATGGAGGAGTTGCGTCATACGCCTCTTCCCTTTCACCTCGAGCTGATTGCGTTCAGCGAAGAGGAGGGAGTGCGCTTCGCCTTCCCCTTCCTCTCCTCACTTGCGCTCACCGGGCAGTTAGCGGAAGAACATCTCGCACGCACAGACGCCGACGGCGTCAGCGTTGCAGAAGCGTTGCGTCATTTCGGGCTCGATCCCGCGCGCGCAGCCGAGACGGCACGGTGCTCTCCCAACACCTTCGCCGCACTTGAGGTCCATATCGAGCAGGGCCCCGTTCTCGAAGCGGAAGATGCCTCGCTTGCGGTGGTGGAAGCCATCGTTGGCCAATCCCGGTTCAAGCTTTTTTTTGAAGGTACCGCCAACCACGCAGGCACCACCCCCATGGCCCTGCGCCACGATGCGCTCGTTGCGGCGTCAAACTTTATCGTGGAAACGGAGCGCTACGCGGCAAACTACACCCAACTTGTTGCCACGGTAGGGCGCATCGAAGCCCTGCCAGGAGCAATGAACGTTGTACCCGGCGCTGTGCACTGCACGCTCGACGTACGGCACCCAAGGGACGAGTCCCGCCACGCTGCCGTAGCGCACCTCCTCACCAAAGCGCAGAGCGCCGCAGATCACTACGGCGTAAAGGTGACAGCAACACTGCTCAGTGAGCAACGCGCCGTGCCTATGGACCAAGCGCTGACGCAGAAGCTGCACAACGCCGCGGAACGCACTGGCGTCAATGCGCTCCAGCTCTTCTCCGGTGCAGGACATGACTCCATGATTGTGGCGCCGCATATCCCCACGACGATGCTCTTCGTCCGGTCTCCGGGCGGTATCAGCCACAACCCCGCCGAAGACGTGCGCGAACAGGATGTGGCCGCAGCTCTGGACACGGTCATCAACTTCCTGATGCATCTTCATCCACACCACCCGTAAGACCGCTACAATCAAACGCCTATGCACAACCTTGGACACACCACCAGCTCAAACAAGCGCGACCACCTGCTGCTCAGCCCCGACAGCTTCATCCGCACACCCCTGCCCGGGCTCACCGGCGGTATGGCCATCGTGCATGTGGCCCCGCAGGCCGGCGCAGCGTTTACCCAGATGACGGTCGAACTCGAAGCGAAGGGAACGTTGCAGGAAGGCCCGACGCAGCGCCTGATCTACGTGCTCGAGGGCAGCCTTTCCTTACAGGAACCAAGTTCGAAGAAGCTGCACCGGCTCACCCCTGGCAGCTACGCCTATCTCCCGCCCGAGCACCCGCATACTCTGACAGCACGCACACGAGCCCGTGTCGCGGTCATCGACAAACCGTTTGTGCCGCTCGAAGGCGTAGAGAGCCCGGAAATTCTCGTCGGCCATGAGCAGGAGCTGAAAGCCACGCCGCTGAACGGTGATCCCGATCTGCAGGTGCGTGCTCTTCTGCCGGATTCCCCGCGCTTCGACTTCGCCTGCAACACCATGACCTACAAGCCCGGAGCCGCACTTTCGCAGGTAGAGATTCACTACATGGAGCACGGTCTGCTGATGCTCGAAGGCGGGGGCATCTATCGACTGGGAGACAGCTGGTACCCGACACAGGCGGGCGACTTTATCTGGATGGCTCCCTACTGCCCGCAGTGGTTCGGCGCCATTGGCAAGAAGCCGGCAAAATACCTTATCTACAAAGACTTCAACCGTCACACTCTGCTCGCATGAATATCTCCATCAACGCTGAACGCCTCCTTGCCGAGTTGTACACACTCAGTCGCATGACCGATTGCCCTGCGACCGAAGACACCTCTCTGCCCGAGCCGACGCAGGCCGTCACCCGCATCGTCTTCACGTCCCGCGATATGGAAGCACGCGCCTGGCTGAAGAAACTGGCGACTAAGGCAGGCTTTCAGGTGCGGGAAGATGCAGTGGGCAATACCTTCCTTCGCTGGGAAGGCAGCGACCCGTCTCTGGGCGCAGTGGGCACCGGTTCGCATACCGATGCCATTCCCCATGCCGGGATGTACGACGGCACAGTCGGTGTTCTTGGCGGACTGGAAGCGATGCGCTCCCTCAAAGAAGCGGGCTTCCAGCCAAAGCGTGCGATCGAAACGCTGATGTTCACCAGCGAAGAGCCTACCCGCTTCGGGATTGGCTGTCTGGGATCACGCCTTCTCGGCGGTGTGCTCGATGCGGCGACCGCCGATGCGTTGCGCGACCGGCTTGCGGAGACGGAGCCGGGAGCGCCAGAGGGCCTCACGCTGGCGCAGGTGCGCCAGCAGGCGGGCTTTGAAGGCTCGCTGAGCACGGTTAAGCTGCCGCAGCAGTATTACGATGCCTGGGTTGAGTTGCACATTGAACAAGGCCCTTTGCTGGAGCGTGAAGGCATCGAGTTGGGAATCGTCACCAACATCGCAGCTCCGGCCAGCTATCGCTACACGCTTGAAGGCTTTGGCGGCCACGCCGGCGCACTGCTCATGCCCGATCGCCGGGATGCGCTGTGCGCCGCAGCCGAACTGATTCTCGCCGTTGAGCGTTTTGCGCTGGAGGCCAACGCGCTGGCGAAAGCACAAGGGCACTCCGGGGTGGACACGGTTGCAACCGTTGGCACCGTTGCGGTGCATCCGGGCGCAGTAAACTCTGTGCCTTCGCATGTGCAGATCATGCTCGACATTCGCGACACCGATGTTGCACGCCGCAATAACGTCATGGAAAAGCTGCATGCGGAGATCGCCGCAATCGAGTCACGCCGCGCCGTCACGATCACCGAAGAGACGATTAACGCGGATCAGCCCTCGCACAGCGACCCAAGAATTCTGGCCGCGCTCGAAGAAGCATGCCGCGCAGAGGCCGCAAGTTACCGCACCATGGTTTCTCGCGCCTACCACGACTCCAACTTCATGGCATGCGTAGCACCGATCGCCATGCTCTTCATTCCATGCCGCAACGGCGTCTCACACCGCCCGGATGAGTATTCCACTCCAGAACAGATCGTGCTGGGTACCCGGGTGCTCGCACGCACGCTGGCAACGCTGGCCGGGTAGTACGCGCTACACTGTGGGGGCAAACGACTATGCCCATTGAGTCTCGCAACCCGGCCACAGGTCAGCTGCTGCGCAGCTTTGAGCCACTGACCTCCGAAGCACTCGAAGCCAAGCTCGCACTAGCCTCAGAAGCCTCTCGCAAACGCGAGCGCATGGAGGATCGCACCTTCTGGATGCGGCGGCTCGCCGCCCTGCTGGAGCAGGATCGCGAAGAGCTTGCCGCGCTTATGACGACGGAAATGGGGAAGACGCTCACCGCGGCCTTCGCCGAAGTGGATAAATGCGCTGCCTGCTGCCGTTTCTATGCTGAGCACGCCAGCCATCTGCTCACGCCCAAACAGGTTCGCACCGAATACGCTTCAAGCTACGTCCGCTGGGACCCTTTAGGGGTCGTGCTCGCCATCATGCCGTGGAACTTTCCTCTGTGGCAGGTCTTTCGCTTCCTCGCTCCGGCGCTCATGGCAGGGAACGTCGCGCTGCTGAAGCACGCCTCGAACGTGCCGCAGTGCGCTTTGGCCATTGAAACGCTGGTGCGCCGTGCCGGTTTTCCGCGCGGCTGCTTTCAGAGCCTTCTACTTGAGGCTCAGCACGTCGAAAAGCTACTGGCCGATGAGCGCGTAGCAGCGGTAACCGTAACAGGATCGGAGGCAACCGGCCGCGCCATCGCCGCACAGGCCGGCTGGCTGATTAAAAAGAGCGTGCTGGAGCTGGGCGGCTCAGACCCTTTCATCGTCATGCCATCAGCGGACCTTGCTGCCGCAGTCAGTACCGCAGTCAAGGCGAGGGTCATCAACAACGGCCAATCCTGTATCGCCGCCAAGCGTTTTCTGATCCATAAAGATATCTACCCGGAGTTCGAACGACGCTTCGTTGTGGCCATGGAAGCGCTCAAAGTGGGTGATCCGATGCGCGAAAGCACGGACATTGGGCCAATGGCGACGGAGAGCGTCGCAGAAGAGCTGGCATCGCAGGTGAAGTCTGCGCTCGAGGCAGGGGCCCGCGTCCTGACCGGTGGAGAACGCATGATCGGTGCAGGTTACTTCTTTGAGCCAACCGTGATCTCCGGACTTCCTCGCTCGGCCTCAGTTGCCAAAGAAGAGACCTTTGGTCCGTTGGCGATTCTCTTTGAGGTCAGCTCGCTCGAAGACGCGATCACGCTTGCCAATGGAACCAGCTTTGGGCTCGGCGCAAGCTGCTGGACGGTCGATCCGCGCGAACAGGAAGCGTTGGCCTCCGGCATTGAAGCAGGTTCGGTCTTCTTCAATGCACCTGTAGCCAGCGACTCTCGCCTTCCCTTCGGAGGGGTGAAGCGCTCAGGATACGGCCGCGAGCTATCAGCCTCCGGCATGCGTGAGTTTCTGAACGCAAAGACCGTCGTCGTCGGCTAAGCAACAAGAAAGGCGAGAAAAGAGCGCACATCCCTGACAGGATGTGCGCTCTTTCTCTGCTGCATTGAAGAGGGTTAGAAGGAGAAGGATGCCTGCAACGAAACACGGCGTGCCGCGGTATTCGACGTAAACGGGAATCCTTCAAACTGCGTGCTCTTGCCAAAGTACGGCGAGTTCAGCGTACCGACAGGAGCGCCTCCATTGCTGTTGCCGAAGAGGTTCATCACCATGACGCCGAAGGCGATGTTGTACTTCTGCGCAGTGTTGCCGCCGCCACCAAACATCGGTCCGCCGCCGCCATGACCACCACCACCACCGTGGCCGCCACCGCCCGGAGGAGGTCCACCAGGGCCACCGCCCCCCGGGCCACCGGCGTTCGCATCCGAAGCCTTCGAGCGTCCGAATCCCCACGTCTTGGTCAGACGGAAGTTCGTTGTGAACAGAGCCGGGCCGCTGCACATATTGATGGGTGCAATCTGATGGAAGCTGCTCGCATTCGATGCCTGGCGGGAAAGGAACGTACCGCAACCAGCAATGCTCTGCGAGTTCGCCGTGCCGGTAGGCACCAGCAACGGGCGATCATTGAAGACACTGTCGCCGTTCAGATCCACGCTTTCCGTGACGTTGTAGGGGTTACCGCTCTGCCCGATAACGAACGGGCTGAACTGCACATAGTGCGGCAGAGAAAGAGAACCAGAGAAGAAGTACCTCGAGCGGACATCAAAGGTCGTGCGCCCAATGTCGGCGTTGATGTTGCCCGGGGTCGAGATAAACGAAGCCGCACCCGAGTTATTACCGTTGGCATAGATGAGCGAATAGTAGCCGAAGAGCGAAAGCGCCTTCGCCATCTGCACGCGACCGTTCACCACGAGCTGGTTTTCGTGATATTGGCCGCCGGAGAAGAACTGATAGTTCACATCCTTGCTCGACGTATCGCAATCGCCATCAGACAGGATCTTGCAGGCAGCGTTCTGTTCCGCCAGCGCATGCACACCCAGCGAGTGAATATAGTTCACGCTCAGCGTGCCTACCTTCCCTAGCTGCTGGTCCGCGCCAATGGCTTCCTGAATGATGTACGGCGCACGAAGATTTCCCGCAGCCGAGTAGACCGTTCCTCCCGTTGACGCGCCCTTGCAAGCGGTCAGGTTCAGGTACGAGCAGTCTCCGATCGTGCCGTTGCTGCTCTGCAGCGTCGTCACCGTCTGGTTGATGCCGTTGTTGCTTTGCAGCGTCAGCACGTTACCTTCGCTGAAGCGATCGTAAAAGTAACCGAAGCCGCCGCGAATCACCGTACTCGGCGTTGTTTTGTTCTTGCCAATGCCGTAAGCGAACGCAAGGCGGGGTGCAAAGTCGTGATGGTTATTCAGATAGCTCTGCGTCTCATAACGCAGGCCGTAGGTCACCGTCAGGTTTGATATCGGGCGCCAATCGGTTTCAGCGTATAGACCGATATCCCAATAGTTCACGCGGATGGTCGGATTGTTCACCTGCGTGATGGTGTACTGCGAGGGCGTATTCGCCTCATAGCCCGCAAGCGAACCGTAATTGAACGATCCGTTGGTATTGGTGCCCGCACCCAACGCTTCCTGAGTCTGGCGCACACGGCCACCGAAGCGGACGAAGTTCTTCTTCAACTGTACGGAGGTGTAGTTCCGATACTCGAAGTAGTTCTCGTGATCCGCGATCTTCTGCTTGCTGGAGCCACCCATGGTGAAGTAACCGGGCACGCTCACCTGCACGGCGTTGGAAAGCGCGTGGTTATCGGTACGATCACGCTCCCACTCAAACCGGGTTTCGTTGATGACCTTGGTGCCGAACGTCTGGGTATCGCCCAGCTGCAATTCCAGATTGCTGGAGCTCGCATCATAGGCTGTTCCCGGCAGCGTGAACTGCGACAAGCCCTGATTGTTCGCATCGTTGACCACCACCTGAAGACGGGCGGTGAAAACGTTGTTCTGTCCGAACGCAAAATCGAGGCGAGGAGACACATCAGTACGTACCTGCGGCGTAAACGTCAGCACCTGATAGCCGTACGTGCTGCAACCGATCGCGCCGGGGTCGCAGGGAGTCGTGGCTGAGGAGTTTGCGCTGTACAGCGTTGCGTTGGTGTACGAGTTATCCTCGATGTCGCGGTGCGAACCACCGATGCTGAACGAGCTGGTCTTCGACATGGGGCCGCTCAACGAGCCGAACATGAAGAGCGTGTGGTACGGGAACTGCTGCACATCCTGTCCCAGGGACGGCGGCGCTACCGAGTTGAACTGCGATGGGTTACCGTTCACCTGGAAGTTGCCGTGGAACTTGTCCGTACCCGGCTTGGTAAAGACCTCCACGCGACCGTAACCGATCTTGTCATACTGCGCAGAAAACGGATTCTGGTTGATCCGAATCTCGCGAATAGATGACTTCGGAGGCAGCTGGCCACCGGTAAAGCCATCGACATAGATCTGCCCGCCGCTCGGACCAGCGCTGGGCCCCGCCAGCGCTGTTAGTTCACTGGAAAGCTCATCCGGATCGTCAGAAAGAGCTTCCAGATCCTTGCCGGACAACACCACGGAACTTGCGTTCGAGTCAGAGTCAACGCTGACCTGCGCGGCGCGCGCATCCACGTTGACCACCTGCGTCTCTTCTCCAACCCGAAGCTGCGCGTCGAGCTTCACCGACGGCACGGGCTGAATCTTCAAAGAGGCCACGGCATAGGAGGCAAAACCCTTCATCGTCACCAGCATGGTGTACGTGCCCGGGGTCAGGCTAAGCGAATACGAGCCGTCCGCCTGGGAGGTCGCGGTGTGAGCCGAACCTTTGAGCGGGGTCATCGTCACCGTAGCACCGGGGATCGGATATCCATCCGGATCCGTCACCATGCCATGAATCTTGGTACCGTTCTGCGTCTGCGGGCTGGTCGCCGCACTCGCAATCGGTGCGGTCATCGCATCGGTGGCGGTCGGCGCCGGCGTTCCCGTTGCAGGCGTTACACCGGTCGTGGGGGAAACCGAAGGGGCCGCCGCTGCCGGTGCCGTTGGCATATGCGAGGTCGACGGCGGTGTTGCGCCACTCTGCGTTGTGGTCTGCTGCGCGATCGCGGTCGAAGTAGCCACTGCCACTGAACACACGAACGCCGTCCACAGTCTGCTGCTGCGTGAAAACATGCTTGCTCCTCAATTCAAGCTGGCTCCCTGCTCTTCGCTACGACCGGCCGGGTTCGCCTCTTGCCTAACTTTGTGTACTCGCTTTGCTGAATCGACGCGCTGCTTCGACTCAGGCTTGAAATGCCGTGGCGAGCCCTTTAGCGGCCGCCGCCACCGGACTCATCTCCACCACCACCGCCGCCAAGACTCCAGGGCGACAACCGCATGGTTTCTCCGGCAGGCGCAGTGAGGATCGGCTCAACACCGACCAGTAGCGTCACGGCTACGGGCTCACTATTTCCGGTACTGGAAGAGGCGACGATCATGACCGCCTCTCCGTTTTTCAACCCTGCCAGCGTCTCTGTTGGCAGGTGCGACATCATGCTCGACAACCCTGAGCTCTCGCGATGCGTCCGTTGCTCAGCCTCGCCGGGGCCTCCTGGCGCTACTCCCGCAGGCACCTTGCCCGCATCGTGAGAGGCTGCTCCAGCAGCTCCCCCTTTCAGGCGGGCAGCGATCACCTGCGCCATGGAGGGCGGCAACCGGCGCAGGTCGCTTACGCTCGTCACCTGCACCTTGAGGGTCTTTTTCAGGGCGAGATCCTTCAACGTCACCGTGCCGGCCGCGACATCGACCGCGGTCAACAATCCCGAATAGTTCTCAAAGGTGCCGGCAACCATTCCGTCCGCAGCAATCGCGCTGCCATCCTCGGACTTGGTGCCACGCACACGCAGCTGATCTCCGGGCTGAATATCGGAGAGCTTGCACACCGTCGCATCCTCAAACTTCACCGAGCCGCTCGCATAATGGCGAATCACCGTTGTCGGGGTCAAGGTAACGACCACGGTCTTGCCGCCGCTAGCCAGCACGATCGTATTCGTCGCTGCATCCACTGTCTTTACAATGCCGCCGAGCCCCTTGGCCCAGGCTGCATCTTCGGTCGCATGCGTCTGCTCAATCGCCGTGGACTTCATCACAATTACGCGCGTTGCATTCAGCGTCGTAGCCGCATCGCCCGCCGAGCCCGAGACCAGAACACGGTCGCCCACAGCGATATCGCTTACCGCGCCCACGGAGGCGGACTTCAGATCCTTGCTTCCAGGAGCAACGAGCAGTACCTTCGCCTCAGCTGGAACGTTGACCGTAATCTCACCGGAGGAGGCGCCCAGCACGAAGGAAGTCAGAAGCAACCCCGATCCGGTGAGCGTCTTGACCGTACCGGTGGCATGCGGCGTAGCTGCTGGAACCTGAGCGTAAAGGCATGGCGCCTCCACGGAAGAAGAAGCCACGCCACCGGCCAGGGCCAGGGCTAACATCCAATGAGCTGATCGCACCGCTGTTCTCCTCAGAACGCGCGTCGAAACGCACGAAAAACTACCACGATAAGAGTACGTTGCAGCATGGAAAAAAGTCGCTGCACGGTACGCCAATCGTCATGAATTTTTCACTGGGGGAACATGCTTTCGTCACTCAGGTTTAATTCGAGGTGCGAAGCATACTTCGCCGAACCGAAAATGGAAATCGTCTCCGGCTGATACGCACTCGCAGGAGCCTGCATAATATTGGGCACCCATGTCTGCGGATTGCGGTCATAGAGCGGGAACCAGCTTGATTGCACCTCAACGCGCATCCTGTGCCCGGGCAGCCAGGTGTGATCGGCTCCGTGCAGACTCCAGCGGTACTCCACCACCTCACCCGGCTTTACGGGCTCAGGCGACTCGAAGCTCCTGCGGTAGCGACCGCGAAGGATCTCATCAACCACCATCAGCTCATAGCCGTCAGGGGATACATCGATCAGCTTTACGATCCAGTCGCCATCAGAACCTGTTGTCGCCGCAAAGAGATCCGCCATCACGTCGCCAGTAACCGTAACCGGCCTGGTGAGCACCGGGGTATCGAAGTGCGCGACATCCTTGCGGCCGGAGACAAAGCTCTGGTCCTCGACCAGCCAAGGGCGCCACTGCGAGCCCTCCCCGTAGGTGGACTGCACCGGGCGGTGCCGGTACGGCACGGGGTCGGCAGGGTCGCTAACGTACTCCGCGGCCCGCGCATCGTGCGAGTTCTCCGCTACCGAAGCAGGAGCCACCGCACTGAGCTTGCTGCCCGCCTCAAGATATACGCGCGCTGGCTTGAATCCCTGCACGGGAGGCCACACCGCGTAGCGATGCCATTGGTTTTCCCCGGTCCGGAAACTGGCCGTATCTTCCAGGTCAAACCCTTTACGGTCTTTCAGGTACCACTCAAAAAACGGCGCTTCTATCTGGGTGCGGTACTGTTGGCCGGTCGGCTGCCCAAACTCCACACCACCAAAGTTTCCGCTCAGGTGATCCCCCGGTCCCCGCGCCCATCCGCCGTGATTCCACGGACCGAGCACCAGAAAGACCTTATGGCGGCTATCGCCCGGCTTCTCGGCCTTCCGCAGAGCGGCGTACTCCGCCTGCGTCCCCCACATATCTTCCTGATCCCAGAAGCCGCCCACCTCCAGCACTGCAACCTCAGGAACGTGCAGATGCGGAAGAACCGACATTGCCTGCCAGAAAGGGGTGTAGCTCGGTTCGGTCAGAAAACGGTGCGCCGTCGGCAGATCCGTCATCCCTGCGGAGGCAGCCGCACCGGCAAAGTTACCGTGCTCCAGGAAGAAGTCGAACTGGTCCTGCTTGGAGTCCTGACGCTTGTCGGTCTTCTGCGCCTCTAGCTGCTGAACGTAGTCAAAGCCGTATGTCTCGCGAAACGCCCCGTTATGAAAGAAGTCATCGCCCATCCACACATCGGTCATCGGCGCCTGCGGGCTTACCGCCTTCACCGCCGGATGCGCGTCGATTCCAGCCATCATGGAAAGAAAACCGGGGTAGGAGATTCCGAGGACGCCAACCCGGCCGTTATTGTTGCCCTCATGCTTCAGTAACCAGGCAATCGTGTCCCGCGTGTCGGTGGTCTCGTCAACGTCATGCTTGTTTGCATGCGTTACGACCGGCCTGTTCATGACGAACTGACCGCCGGAGCCATAGCGCCCACGAATATCCTGAAAAACCCAGATGTAGCCGCTCGCCGCCAGCTCCGGCTTGCCCCCCGTAACCGTGATCGCCTCATAGCCATCCACGCCGTAGGGTGTGCGCGAAAGCAGAAAGGGCAGCGGCGCACCGGAGTGCTCGCTGCCCTTAGGGCGAAGGATGACCGTATGCAGCTTTACGCCGTCTCGCACCGGGATCATCTCCTCCGTGCGCACGTACTCCGGCATCACCACACCCGGAGGCGTTGGATTTCGTTGCGCCTCTCCTGCCTGCGCCAAAAACACAAGACAGGCACCTGCTACGACGACACGCAACGCATTCCACCGCATCCGTGGTTCTCCTCCGCTGGTTGCTCTTGATTTAGGTCAGGTTCGCGGGGCTGGCCGCACACTGCCATCCCTGACGGGCATGCGCACCGTCACAGAACGGACGCTTCTCGCTCAAGCCACAGCGGCAAAGGCTGACTGCGGGCTTACCCGTCAGATCCCACTCCTTGCCATCCGCATCCTTGAGCACGATGTGCCCTTCCACACGCAGCGGTCCATTCGGACGGACCGTAATATGTACTACCGATTCATCTGCCATCTGTGTTGCCCTCCCAACAAGGCTCAGCATAGCAGCCGTCCACGCGCAAATCTCAGGCCAAATCGACCATCACTTCGTCGACGTAGCACCATCCCCAGCTCTCGTGGGGTTCAACAGAGCGGATGACCGAATGCTTGACCGCGTGAAAGTGCGCGGTTGCATGTTTGTTTGGAGAGGAGTCGCAACAGCCGACATGCCCGCAGAGCAAACACTGGCGAAGGTGCACCCAGCTGCTACCCATTCGCAGACATTCCTCGCAACCCCGCGCATACGCCTCATCCGAAGGGCCCAGCGGCTTCAGGTGCTCAAAATGATGACATGCCATCGCAGCAACTCCTCTCTCGTCTTTCGCGCTTATCCTGCGGTCTCACCAACGACTTTGAAGACCACATGCGTCCCATCAGTAAACAGCAGCTCGTAGGAGCGCGAGTACCAGCCGGCCTTTGAGTCGTTCAGCCGCATCTCGCGAGCGCGATACTCTCCCGGATGCAACATGCCCGATGCACTCGTACGCAGCTCATACTTGGTGCCGTCGATAATCGCATCCAGATGCAGCTCCATCTGCGGCCCGTTCTCCGTTGCAGCGGCACCCGCAACCGGCACCAGCCAGGCATGCACTACGTTCGCGGTCAAAGGGTACTCCAGCTCGACCTGATCGGAAGAAGAGTAACGTCCTTTTTGCGCCGCAAGCGGCAACACCATGCCGAGCATCGCTGCCATCAAAATCCACTTACGCATCGCTACACCGCCTTTGCAAGGCATTCCTGCTGCGCCTTGAGCAATTGTTGAATTCCGCCCTCCGCCATACGCAGCATCTCATCCAGCTGCGCACGGGTGTAAGGCTCCCGCTCCGCCGTGGCCTGCGTTTCCACAAAGCCTCCGGAAGCGGTCATCACCACATTCATATCCACTTCAGCGCGAGCATCTTCCTCGTAAGCCAGGTCGAGCAAGACTCGCCCATCGACGATACCGACGCTGGTGGCCGCAACCATCTCCCGCATCGGAGACTCCTTCAGCGTTCCAGCCGCAACCAGCTTATTCAGCGCAATCGCCAACGCTGTCGCCGCACCGGTAATCGCCGCGGTCCGCGTTCCCCCGTCGGCCTGAATCACATCGCAATCAAGAACGATGGAGCGCTCGCCCAGAGCCTTCAGATCCATCACCGAGCGCAAAGAGCGACCGATAAGCCGCTGAATCTCGTGCGTGCGTCCACCGATCTTGCCGCGCTCCGACTCACGTGGCGAACGGGTCAGCCCTGCACGCGGCAACATCGCATACTCGGCCGTCACCCAGCCCTTGCCCGAGTTCCGCATCCAGCCCGGAACCGTAGGCTCAACACTCGCGTTACACAAAACCCGCGTGTGGCCTACCTCAATCAACACTGATCCCTCCGCCGTCCCCACAAAGTGTGGGGTCATGCGCAGGGCGCGCGCCTGGTCCGCTGCGCGCTCTCCACTCCGAAACAAAACCTCTTCCTGCATCCAGTCATCCTAAATTGGAACCACATAACCTACCCACACTCGAAAGAGAGTACCCAACCGATGACCGCAGTAATGCTTGACTCCGGACAAAACTCCGAGAATAGTTCCATATGCGGAATTTAAGACCGATTCAGGAATAGCGGAATCGCCTTAAATCATGGGCATTTTTTGTAAAAACAAATTTACTCGTTCCATAACGGGAATTATGACCTTCTGCGCTGGCCCGGCAGAAAACGATTAACTAGCTCATATAAAAGGGGTAATAAATTCATCCCACTTTGGCACGCTACGTGATTACTACTATCGCAAAGTAACCTTGAGACAATTCGGAGATTGATCCGATGCAGGCGCATCCGTTGAGTAACAGAGCCGCACGTCCAATTCGTTCCATCCGCCCACCTTCCGCTCCAACTGCAGCGGCGTCGTCTCATGGCGTCAGCGAGTGGGAAGGCCTTGCCCATGACGCCGGCAACCTGCTGGGAGCGCTCGGGCTTTACGCCGAACTCCTGACCTTGCCGGGGATTCTGGCCCCCGAGTGCCGTAGCTATGCAGAAGAGTTGCGCATGCTGGCCGAGCGCTCTACCGCTCTGGTAGGCCGCCTTCTCACCAACGCAGGCATGGCAACCGGTGTTGGGATCACGACAGACACGCCTTCGGGCGATGCCATCCGCTGCCTTACCTCACTACAACCTGTTCTACAAAGAATGACCGCACAGGATGCTGCGTTCCAGCTCATCCTTCCGTCCACGCTGCCCGAACTTCCGTTCCCCGCCGAAGTTCTTGAACGCATCGTGCTCAATCTCGTCCGCAATGCAGCCACAGCGCTGCACAAGGCCTCTACCCCTGATGGTCGCATCGATGTTTCTCTGAGCGTTGTTGCTCACCGTCTTGTACTCGTCGTTGCGGATAACGGCCCGGGCATGGCACCGGCCACCGCTGCCCTTTTCCTTTCGCCCGCACGCAGCGGAGAGTCCTCCGTCTGCGGTCTAGGACATCGCATCATCCACGATCTGGCGCACCGTACAGGCGCCGGCATCGATCTGCGCGTCCTTCCCGGCAATGGCACCCGTTTTGAAGTGTCCTGGCCACTGCATGCCTCTTCGCAGGGAGCCGATCGTCAATGTTAAACAGCAAGAGCTTTGGAAGTGCATCGGGCATTCAGACCCGAAATCAGCCTCAAATGACGGAAATCCTTTCTTCTCCTTTGCAAGAACACTCAGTGGTCGATGAACAACGCAAACGCCTGATGCTGGAGGTCCTCATCGTCGATGATGACTCCGCCGTCCGCAACGCCTGCGCAGAAATCGCCCGGTCCCTCGGCTTTACGGTCTGCCTTGCCGCCAATGCGGACGAGGCACGGCAAATGCTCGCGCAGGAACGAATCGACCTTGTCCTGCTGGATCTTCGCCTGCCCGGAGGAGGCGGTCTCACGCTCCTCGAAGAGGTGAAGTCCACTCGCCCGGAAACCATCGTTGTCGTCATGACCGCGTTCGCAACCGTCGGCTCCGCCGTGGAAGCGATGCGGATCGGCGCCGGTGATTACCTGACCAAACCGTTTACGCTCGAAGAGCTTTCCACGGTCCTGGAGCGCGCCGCTCAACGCCGGTCTTTCGATGTGGAGTCCCGCACCTTGCGGGAAAAACTTCGCACCGACAAAGGCATGGGTTCCCTGGTCGGCCGCTCACCCGCGATGGAAAAGCTTTACCGCATTCTCAGCAAGGTAGCCTATACCTCCCATCCGGTTCTCATCCTGGGTGAGTCTGGTACCGGCAAAGAGCTGATCGCGCGCTCCATTCATATGAACGGCCCCAGCGCATCGCGACCGTTTATTCCCGTGGATTGCGGCTCCCTGGTTCCAACCCTGATCGAGAGCGAGCTCTTCGGCCACGTCAAGGGTGCCTTTACCGGAGCGAACCGCGCCAAGACAGGCCTGCTCGTCGCTGCTGATCACGGAACGGTGTTTCTCGACGAGATCGGCGAGCTCCCCCTGGATCTTCAGGCGAAGCTGCTGCGCGCACTGCAGGAAAAAGAGGTTCGCCCCGTTGGTGCGACCCACTCCGTACCAATCGCCGCTCGCATCGTCGCAGCCACGAATCGCGATCTTGTCACCATGGTCGAGCAGGGACGCTTCCGCAAAGACCTCTACTTCCGGTTGAACGTCGTTAACATTCGCGTTCCACCTCTTCGTGAGCGAAAAACCGATATTCCGTTGCTGGCAGCACATGTGCTCGACCGCATGCGCCGGGAAAACGGCCTCAGTTACACCTTCTCCGACGACGCGTTGCGCCTGCTGATGGACTACGACTGGCCGGGCAACGTCCGAGAGCTGGAGCACGCCATAGAGCGGGCCTGCGCTCTTTCAAGCGGTCCCATTCTGCATATGGGCGACTTCCCGACGCAAATGCAGGATCATCACTTCCATTTCAATCAGGAACAGGCTCAGGGCTTCACCGTCGCAGCAGGCGAGTATGACGGCGTCTCCGGCGAAGGTGGCATCCCTCAGGTGAAATCGATCGCAGAGATGGAACGTGAAGCCATCCTGAATACGATTCGCCAGTTGAAGGGTGACAAGCTGATGGCAGCAAAACTGCTGGGCATCGGCAAAACCACCCTGTATCGCAAGCTCAAGGAATACGGGATCCGGGATGACTCCGGCTTGAGCTGAAGGACGGCGGATGACATTTGTCACCGCCGAAATTTCTCCGAGGAGAAGCATTCTCCACTATGTCGCAAACACTACTGTTGATCGCCCCTGAAACCGTCTCTCTGCGCGCCGCCGAAGCGCTGCGCAAGGAACTCGACCTGACGCTGGATCTCGCTCCCAACCGCCGCTCCGGGCTCGCCCTGCTCCGCCGCAATGAGTACTCGCTGGTTTTACTGGACGAGTCGATCTCCGGCACAGATCCCGAAGGCACAGACCTGCTGTATCAGAACGCAGGCTCCGCGCCGGTTCTTGAAATCGGCTTCGCGATCACGGGCCTGCCCCGGGTCGTCCGCCAGGTAAAGGCCGCGCTTGTACGCCGCGCGCAGGATCAGGCCCGCGCCCGCAGCTCGGCAGCCGTCGCACTGCAGAATGAGCTCCGCGCCTCGCTCTCGGGCCTGCTACTGGAGTCACAGCTGGCGCTGCGGGAAGCCACGCCACAACTAGCGCCCAGGGTGCGTCATCTGGTTGAGCTCGCGGGGGATCTGCGCGACCGATTGCTCGCCTAACGTGTTTCCTTACAATCACTTCTCTTGCCAGATATCGCACGAGCGCCCGAACATCGCACGGAAATGCAAGCCAAGCGTCACATGCACTGTGTAAAATTCGCCTCAGGCGCTTCTGTTTTGCGCTACATCATCTGAATGGTTTGAGGAGCGTAATGATCAAGCTTACCCCCGGGAAACTCGCAGGCCTGAAGGCCGTTTCTGATGCACGTGGCGTCATCGCCGCGGCGGCCATGGACCAGCGTGGATCGCTGCAAAAATCGCTGGCGAAGGAACGCGGCGCGGAGGCTACCGGCCATGATCTGGAAGTCTTCAAGACCCATGTGACCGACGTCCTGACCCGTCACGCTTCGGCCATCCTTCTGGATCCGGAGTACGGCCTGCCCGCCGCTAAGCACCTGAACGGCAAGGGCTTGCTGCTGGCCTATGAGAAGACCGGCTATGATGCCAACACCCCCGGCCGCCTGCCCGACCTGCTCGATGTCTGGAGCGTTCAGCGCCTGAAGGAAGCTGGCGCAGACTGCATCAAGATTCTGCTCTACTACACCCCCTTCGACACGAAAGAAGTCAACGAGTTCAAGCACGCCTGGATCGAGCGTATCGGTGCTGAGTGCAAGGCCTTCGACATTCCCTTCTTCCTCGAGTTCGTCGGCTATGACGCCGAAGGTGGCAACGAGAAGAGCGTCGAGTACGCGAAGAAGAAGCCCTCGATCGTGGCTGGCGCCATGAAGGAGTTCTCCAAGCCGCGTTACGGCGTGGACGTGCTGAAGGTTGAAGTGCCGATCGTGATGGAGTTCGTCGAAGGCACCAAGGCGTTCAAGGGCGAAGCGGCCTACACACGCGAAGAAGCCAAGAAGCTCTTCGTTGAAGTCGCTTCGGTCACCGAGCTGCCCTTCATCTACCTCTCGGCTGGCGTTTCGAACCCGGTCTTCATCGAAACCCTTGAGCTGGCTGCTGAGTCCGGCGTGAAGTACAACGGTGTGCTCTGCGGCCGTGCGACCTGGAAGGAAGGCATTCCGGTTTACGCCAAGGAAGGCGAAGCAGCGTTCCGCAAGTGGCTGGACACCGTTGGCGTCGAGAACATCGAGAACGTCAACCGTGCTCTCCAGGCGGCAACGCCCTGGACCGAGAAGGTCGAAGCCTAAGCAAATCGCTTCAGGATACGAAAGAGAGAGGCCACCCGATCGGGTGGCCTCTCTCTTTGCCTGCGGGTTATGCCTACTGGATGTACCAGAGACCATAGAGACCATCATCGGCGTCGAACAGCACGTCGTAGTGATACAGGGCGCGAAGCCCTGTATTGACGAAGGTTCCATGCGAGGCGCTCGCATAATTCACGCTCGTCGGAGTAGCGCCAGAGCTCCCTCCCACCGTAATGACGTAGTCGTGCGACCCGATGTAGATCGTCAACTGCGTCCCGCTATCCACGGTCCCGCTCTGCGGCAGCGTGGAGTCTTCCACGATCATGTCGAGCAGCCCCGTATCGAGCAGAACGGTTCCCGTCAGCTCCGATGCTCCCGAGCCGACGATCACACCACCACTCGGCGTCACCCAGTCGTTGTGCGTACCGGCAGCAGGAGTTCCGGCACTGGTCAGTTGCTGCGTACCGAAGCTATTGCCTACGTTCGACGAGGTCAGGCCCAGGTCCAGGCCATCGCGTTTGATCATGTAACCGCGGCGCATCGTTCCCGCAGCCATCTCATCCAGATTCAGCGCCACGTTGTAGACCGGGGAGGTCTGCACCGTCGTGCTGCGGCCGAAACCGATGCCCATCATGTGCGGAATCGTCGCCGTGCAGTTCGCCGAATTTACTCCCGAGCCGGTACACGTCGCGGTAGAAACCGCGAGCACAGGAATCGTAGAGCTGGCAGCGACGTTATCTCCATCCTGATTGACAGCATCAGGAAAGGTGACCGGCACTGTTGCCCACACACCATCCAACCGCAAGCCGCTCGAAGAGTAGGTAATGCTTCCTGTCGGCGAACCGCTTGGAATATTCGGCACCTGAGAGGCTGGAACGATAAACCCTACCGAGCCGGTATCCACGGTGTAGGACTCCGTGTCACCACCGTTCACCTGCGCATGCACCTTCAACGTGCTGGTCAGATTGCTGAAGTTCGGCGAGCCAACCCAGGGCACGTTATAACTTTCCGTGTAATCGGAGTAATAAGAACTGGAAACGCTGGGTGTGTTGATTCGATTTGCACCTGAACCCGCACCTGCGATCGAAGAACTGCCACATCCACTAAGGCCCAACATCAGCATGGTACTTGCCACTGTTCCGAGCAAGAACTGCAAACGATGCATTTGTTTCCTCCTGTTGTAGTGTTGGCGCAGCTTCACGCTCAACGTCGTAGGACCGTTGTTACTCAGGTCTCAAGCCGAGATAGCCTCCGTCCGCGTCAAAGAGCAGGTCGTAGTGACCAAGCGCGCGTAATCCTGTGTTCAGAAAGGTGCCGTGCGAGGCTGAAGCGTAGCTGACGCTCGTCGGGGTCTGCACACCATTATCGTTGACGGCAAAGCTATAGCTTCTGCTCCCAAGCGTTACCGTCATCGTTGTGCCACTGGCGACCGAACCACTTTGCGGGAGGGTTGCATCCTCCACAATCATGTTGAGTAAACCTGTATCGAGCAGCACGGAGCCACTGTAAGTGCTGCTGCCCAGCGCAAAGCTTCCGCTCGGCGTCACCCAGTCGTTGTGCGTACCCGCAGCGGGAGTTCCCGCGCTGGTCAACGCCTGCATGGCATAGCCAGAGGAAGAGACCGACGTGATGCCCAGAAGCACACCGGTGCGTGTGATCTCATAGCCTCGCCGCATCGTGCCTGCCGTCATCTCGCCCAGATTCAGAAAGGGGTTGTAGACCGGGGAAGTTGTCGGATCGGTGCCGCGCCCAAATCCCACCCCCAGCATGTGCGGGATGGCTCCGGTGCAGTTCTTGGAGTTCACGCCCGTCCCTGTACAGGTACCCGAGCTGACCGCCAACACAGGCACGGTTGCGGTCGCGGTACCGTTCAGCACACCCGTAGCCTGGGGAAACGTCACTGGCATGGTGACCCATACCCCGGTCAACAATAACCCGCTGGAGCTGTACTTCAGGCTTCCCGCAGGTGCACCCGCAGGAATGTTCGGCACCTCTGTCGCCGGCACCACGACACCCACCGAACCGGTATCCACGGTGTACGAAGCCGCGGTACCGCCGTTCACCTGCGCCTGCACCTTCAACGTGCTGCTCAACGCGGCAAAGTTTGGCGTATTGGTATACGGCACGGTGTAGGTTTGGGAATAGTTGGCATAACGATCGCCATCAGAGGAGGACGAAGCGCTACCAGAAGACGAAGCCGACGACGAGCAGCCCACAAGAAGGCCCATCACCTGCAATGCAAGCAAAGCCACACAGTATTTCTTCATGAAAGGTGTTCTGATCATAAGCGCACCGTCCACAAAGTCTGTCGTCCTACGGCCGAGTACCGGCCAACAAGCGCGACTAGGTGCTTTGCTTCAGTAACGCGATGATTGCATCGACGGTCTGCTCTGCGTTCAAAGCCTCACTCAGCACAATCTCATGCGCTACCGCTCGATAGTGCGGTACGCGACGCTCGAAACGTTCTGCCGCCGCGGCATGCGAGGCAAGGATCGGACGTACCGTAGCGGCAGGATCTTCAGCCTGCACCAGACAACGCTGCAGCAGCACCTCAAACGGAGCCTCCAACAGCACAACCAGCGTCTGCTCGGCGGTGGTAAGCAGGTCTCGGTTGGCCACCATTTCAGGAGCGCCACCGCCAAGCGCGAGGACGATCCGCGGCTGGATCAGCAGCGAGGCTAACGCGTGATGCTCGTACGCGCGAAACGCCTCTTCTCCCTCTTCGGCAAAGATTGCGGGGAGGCTCTTCCCTGCAATCTCCTCCACCACCGTATCCAGATCGGTAAACTGCCACTGCAGCTTTTCTGCAAGCAAACGGCCCACGGTAGACTTGCCCGACCCCATAAAGCCGGTAAGCACGATACGTTCGAGATTCGGAAGAGAAAGAGACACGTCTAGGTAAGCATCCAGCATCCGCACGCGCGATGCAACTCCGCGCAGCTAATGGACGATGGCTATGGCCACAACCTCTCCTGCATACGTGGCATCCTGCACCGGAAGATACTCAAGCTGTACGCGCTCCCCCTCAAACTGTTTGCAGAGATCGATCTCATCCTTGGCGATAAAGCCGATCGTCGTCAGCTGCATCGAATACATATCCGCATTGAACAGACTCAGCTTCTTCTCTTTACTCTCCACATCGAAGGCGAGCGCCTTCGGATAACCGCACACGACGTGGTGCACGGTACCGTTGAGCTTTCGATGTGGCCCCGGCTTCGCAGGCTCAGGCAACTTCAGTTCGTGATAGTTGTCCAGAATCCGAACATGCTGCAGCGACACCTCTGGCTCCGAGGCCCCCGGGGGAGGAGCTCCGCCTGCTGAGGGGGAGGATGCAACCCGCACTGCGGTAGCCGGCGTATGCGACGACTGCATAGACGCACTCATCTGCTTCATCTGAAGAATCCGAGCTTCGAGATCCTGCTTCTGCGGCTCATTCGCGGCAAGCGAGCGCGCCGCCTGAAGTACCTGCAATGCTCGATCCGGTTCATGTTGCTCTGCCAGAATCCATGCCGTATTCAGGCGATAGTTGAGCTCCGCAGGATCTTGCGCCACAGCCTGCAGCTCCATCAAATGGGCCTCCTCAAGGTCTTTGTGCTGCGTTGCCAACAAGCGAGCCAACACGTCATAACTGGGAGCGAAGCTCGGATCAATTTTGATGGCGCGACGCAAGGCCGCTTCGATCCTTCCGTCCGTGTCGCGGTCACCATCCGAGATCGCTGCCTGCGCGTAAAAATAATCTGCAAAAGCGCTATCAGAGCCATCCTCAATGGCGAGGGTGAACTCTTTGCTGGCCTCTCCCAGCTTGTTGCTGTGCAGTGCGATCAAGCCAAGCGTCTCATGCGCGAGCGCGTTCTTTTCATCGACGCTCAGAATCTGGCGGTCGAGAGCCATCGCCTCATCCGAACGATTGTCATGCGCCAGAACATCGGCACGATACGCATCTGCCTGCTCCGTCGTAATCGGCTGCGTTGTGAAAGAGGCCTCGTTGACCATCTGATCCAGGTTGAGTTGGAACTCCATGTACGAGCCCCGCGCAACATACGAATCCAACTCTTTCCCTAAGGTGGTGAGGTCGCCGAAGGCCAGCTGCGCCGCCTCAGTCGAGCTCTTTCCTGCCAGCAGAGCCTTCGCGTAATTCATCACGCGACTCTGGTGGTTCTGCGCGTCGGTAACCTCCAACATGTGCGTCAACGCCCACGACTCTGCATAGAAGACCGAAGCGGCATCCTCCTGGTGGTAGTAGGGCGAATCGTGGTTCACCGTGATCAGCGTCTGCACTGGAATGAGCTTCTCGCTGCGCAGGAAGAGGAGCTGATTGCTATCCGGCATCCCCAGACTCACCTTGTTGAAGCGCAGATCCGTATTCTCGTAAAACTGCGCAAGCCCCTCGTTTAGCCACAAAGGGATCCACGGAGACTTGCGTAGAAGGAAGTGCGTGTACTCGTGATAGATCGTTGCAAACGGCCTGCTGCCCGCTCCGCCTTCTCCCGCATCCAGACGCAACAGGATGTAGTTGCGCGCCTCCGTCGGCTGAAAAAGCCCTGCCAGAGTAAGGCTGCCCCGTTCCAGATACGACGCGGGCTCCAGAGCCTCAAAGCTCTTTCGATTCTTGAGAGCCAATACCACGATCGGCTGTCCGGCATCGAAGGACGCATAGGGCAGCACCTTCTGAAAAAGCAGGCGCATGCGTTCCAGTTCTCCGGCTACGTGTCGAGCATCCGACGCGCGGGAATCGGTAAGCACCAGAAAGTGCGGGCTTCTCAGTTCAATCCAGTGTGAACCGGAATCAGCGCGGGCTGGAAGACACAACAGCACAGCGCACAACAGCGCAGAAAAGAGTTTGTGCATAAGAGATTTGGACTCAGAGTACCGGCCCAGGCTCTGCAGTACAAGCGCAAAAGCATGCTTACACGTCTGCGCGCGCAACGAGCTCCAGCTGCTCGCTTCCACTCTCGTCGACATGAGGAGTGAAGTGTGTCCTGCAACGTGCTTCGTACAGCCCCGTTGCGCCCACCACGACCAGCTCCTGCGACTGCCCCAGCCTCTGCGTGTGAATCGCTGGCTGTCCGCAGACCATGCAAACGGCCGAAAGCTTGGTCACCTTGTCGGCCATCGCCATCAACTGAGGAACAGGCCCAAACGGCTCCGCCTCAAAGGTCATATCCAGACCGCCGAGGATGATGCGTTTGCCCAGCATAATGAGCTCGGCAACCAGAGGAATGACCTCGGCTGAAAGAAACTGCACCTCGTCGATGCCGACTACTTCCACATCCGCCAGGATAGGAAACAGCACCGCGCGCAGATCCTCTACACTGCGAACCGTCTGCGCATCGTGCGTCTGCTGCGAGTGCGAGGCGATTGCCGTGCGGTGATAGCGCAGATCGATGTCCGGCTTGTAGCAGGCCACGCGCTGCCGTGCGATGCGGGCACGCTTCAGGCGGCGAATCAACTCTTCGCTCTTGCCCGAAAACATGGGCCCGGTAATGACCTCAAGAACTCCGGGGACGATAGCTTGTGCGGGTGTCTGCATGACGATGTTGTTAATCGTCGCGCAGGCTCCGGTGGAAAAGGAGTACGCAACATTACGAGCGTTTTCTTCTGCGTGCGTCCGCGTTCGGCCAGTAAGTGAACTCCTCGGCGTACAGCTCGCCGCTCAGATCAGCAAGCCGTACGCTCAGCCGGGCCTGAGCATCAGCAATTGCGCGGTTATAGACCAGCGCGCCCACCTCATCCAACACGTAATCCAGAAGCAGTCCTGCGGGCAAATCCCCCAATTCACGGTCAAAATGCTCTTCAAAATAACGCTGGAGCGAGGCAATGGCCTGCTTGCGAGACGGCGTGGGCAGCTCAATTCTCTTCATGGCTCTGTTTTACGCGAATCGGAGAGGCGTATTCTGCAATCGAAGCTTGTAGGAGGACTACACATGATGCAGCAATCGCGGACAACCACATGGGCCCTGGCCGGCCTGTTTGCCCTTGGATCCCTGGCCACGACGGCAGCCAAAGCCGATAAGGTGCACCCGTTCAAGGTGAACTTCGTCACCAGCAAAGGTGAACCCGCGGGCGTTGCCAAAATCTCTGAAGACAAGAGCGGTGGCGTAAAGATCAAGCTGGAGTTCAAGAATCTTCCCCCGGGCCAGCACGGCGTTCATATCCATGAGAACGCAACCTGCACCGCTCCGGACTTCAAGTCTGCAGGCGGCCACTTTAATCCGACCGGCAAGCATCACGGCTTTGAGAATCCCATGGGCCACCACGCTGGCGATACGCCCTCGAACGTCGTCATCGGCGATAACCATAGCGGGGAAGCGACCTTCATTCTTTCCGATGTCACGCTCGATCCCCTGGCGCCGAACTCCCTGTTTGCCCACGGCGGCACCTCCATCGTCGTCCATGCAAGCGGAGACGACATGAAGTCTGACCCCGCAGGCAATGCCGGCGCTCGCATCGCCTGCGCCGTGGTCGTCCAGCCCTAAGCGCTAAACTTTGCAAAAACGTAACTTTCCGGGAACCGCGGCCACCCGGGTTGCGTAGAAACACACATGGCGGCGATGACCATCTCGACGGGTTGGCTGGGGCGGAAACACTCGCCCGCAGACTGGACACCCCAGGTCGTCATCGCCGCGCCGCAGCCTCTCCGTCCCCAGGGAAAAGAAACTTTTGCGCCGCAACGCCGCGAAGCCGGTAACCTGTCCTCCGGGGGCCAGGAGACACGAGTCGTGCCGGGACAGACGAGCGAACGGGCTGAGATGTCGCCCGAAGAACCCAGATCCGGCGCAGAACGGGCCGCAGCGCAGGCAGAACAGGCCGCGTTGGCCGATCTTGTGGCTCGCTGCCTTGCAGGGGACGCCGAGGCATGGGAGAAGCTTGCACGCAGCCAGCAACGGCGCGTCTACGGCATCTGCTACCGCTTCACGAATTCCCAGACCGACGCCGAGGATCTGACCCAGGACGCTTTTCTGAAGATGTACCGGAACCTCGGGAACTTCGACCCCTCCAAGGGTGCCTTCACCACCTGGCTGACGACCCTTACCCGCAATATGCTGGTAGACAACTACAGGCGATCCCGTATGGATCGGGTCTCCGACTCTCTGGACGAGCCGTTTGGAGAAGAGGACGACGGCCCGACACGGGCAGAACGCCTCGTCGACAGCAGAGAGAGCCAGGAAAAACACGTCGCAGGCCTGGAGCTCCGGACGCAAATTCAAGCGGCATTACAACAGGTTTCCCCCGAGCTCCGAGAGGCGGTCATCCTCAGAGATCTCGAGGACATGGATTACAAGGACATTGCCGATGTCCTGGGCGTTCCACAAGGCACAGTCAAAAGCCGAATCAGCAGGGGACGCAGTGAATTGGCAAAACTTTTGAAACGTATAGAAGGGCAGGTGATGTGAGCGTGACACACTGGAATCAATTCGACGAAAGGGACGAAGCCATGAACGACTGCTCAGTATGGGAAGCCATGTGCCCGGATGCAGTAGACGGCATGCTGAGCCCGGCCGAACAAGCCGCCTTCGACCGCCACATCGCCGGATGCGTCCGTTGCTCGGAGGAGCTGGACTCGGTTCAACGTGGAGCCGCCTGGCTACAGATGCTGAAGGGCCATGAACCACAGCCTCCGGCGGATCTGATGACCCGCATTCTGGCGCAGACCTCCGGTTCGTCCGAAGCGTACCAGCCAAAGCCTGTCTTCGTTCCGGAACCGGTTAGCGAAATCTGGACCCGTCCTCGCCAACCGACGTCGGTGTTGGGATTCTGGGCAGCTGCCCGCGCGAGAGTCGCAGATATCTTCCAGATCGAAGGTCACCGCGCGAGCTTCCAACCCCGATTCGCCATGACGGCAGCCATGGCCTTCTTCTCCGCGGCTCTCAGCCTGAATCTGCTGGGCGTGCGTTTGAGCGATGTACGCCACATGGACTTCCACCGTGGCTCCCTCACCCGTACCGTGGCAACCGCAACTGCAAGCGCCACGCGTTCGTTTCAGAACAACCGCGTGATTTACCAACTGGAGTCACGCGTAAGCGAGCTGGGTACCGACGACCTTCCGGCTACGGGCAACAGCGACGACTCCATGCCGCGCCGGCATCATCAGGACGACGACAAACAGAGCCAACCCAAGGCACCGCAAGGCAGCAGCGAACTGCAAATGCCGCGGGAACTGAAACAGGATTCGGTCGCAGCTGCGACCAGGAAGGGGGTCTAGCCATGATCGACGGAACCCAACAGAACGCTGGATGGCAACAACAACCCAAACCGAAGGAAGACGCCGCAGGGGCATACTCCCAAGCCGCTGGTTACTGCCAGGATTGCGGCCGCCCCCTGAACACAGAAACGGTGCGCGTGATTGGCAGCAGCATCTTCTGCGAACCCTGCCTGCAGGCCCGCATCAGCGCTACTCCTTCCCCGGCGGCCTCCATGCCTCCGGGTTCCATGCCCGCCGGGCCCGGCGAGCCCAGTCCCGTTATCGCCGGACTACTGGGAATGATCCCGGGCGTCGGTGCCATGTATAACGGCCAGTTCGCAAAAGGTATTGCGCACATCGCAGTCTTCGCCGTGCTCATCTCTCTTGCCAACCAGGTGAACAGCATCTTCTCCCTGGGGATCTTCGGGTGGTGGGCGTATATGGTGTTTGACGCGATCCACACCGCACGCGCACGGCGCGATGGAACTCCTCTGCCCAACATGTTCGGGCTGAACGATATCGGCGAGCGTCTCGGTATGGGCAAAAACTCGGCAGCCTG
>JAPWKG010000011.1 GCA_028283625.1 Acidobacteriaceae bacterium
CTCTCATCATCATCGACATGCAGAAGGACTTTCTGCCTGGCGGAGCGCTCGCCGTAGACAAAGGCGACGAGATCATAGCTCCCATCGAAGGCTTCGCCCGCAAGTTCGAGCATGTCGTGCTCACCGCCGATTGGCACCCCCGTGGCCACATCTCCTTCGCTTCATCCTACGAAGGCCTGCAACCCAACCACTCCGTGCGCACCGATTACGGCGAGCAGCAGCTCTGGCCCGAGCACTGCATTCAAAACACCCCCGGCGCGGAGTTCGGCGTGGATATCCCCCACGCCGGCCTGGTGCTGCGCAAAGGAACACGGCCACACCTCGACAGCTATTCCGCCTTCCTGGAAAACGACCACATGACCCCGACCGGGCTCGCAGGCTATCTGCGCGAACGTCAGCTCACCCGGCTCTTCCTCTGCGGCCTGGCCTTTGACTACTGCGTCGGCTCCTCGGCCGTCGATGCAACCAAGATGGGCTTCGAGGTGCTCGTTCTGGAAGATCTTTCACGCGCCATTGCTCCAGAGAGCACAGCCACCATGCGAGAGCGCTTCGCGAAGCTTTCCATCCAGTGCGTGCACTCAGACATCCTGATGAAGAAGTAGCCTTTCCTCCCCCGCGTACACCATTTATCGAACACCACTGTTGCCGACCTTGGTTCGCAACCCCGTTTCCACCTTCTTTTTTCGGTGAACCTTGGGGATTACTCTTGACTCCTTCGGCACCGGGTGTCAAAGTAGGCACATCGACCACTGCCGTACATCGGACGTGGTATGGTCGGCGCCCCGCTCTGGCAGCCGTCCGCGCAAAACTAAAATGGCAACTTCGATGGCGCCCCTCGCAGCCAACGCTCCCTCGCAGGAGCTCGCAGCTGAGCGTGAAGTCCTCAAGTGTGAACATTGCAAGCTGGTCCAGTACCGGACCACGGCAGACACCTGCCGACGCTGCAAGAAATCCCTGCTTCCAGAGCTACCCAAACCTCAAGCCACAATCGCGCTGGTTCCTGCGGCCGAGACGGTGGAAGATGACGGCAGCATTCAGGTCGCAACCGCGGTTCGTGATCTGCGCCGCGTCCGCAATCTCTCGCAGCGCCAGCTCGCGGCCCGCATGAACGTGCCCCGCACCTACATCTCCAAGATCGAGAACGGAAAGGCTATGCCAACGCTCTCCTCGCTCGATCGACTCGCACGCGCGCTGCAGGTGGACATCTCCGCGCTGCTGCGGGATGCCCCCACGCGCCACAAGGACGAGACCGCCTTGTTGATGACCGACCCCTTCCTGGCCGAGATCGCCAAGTATGCGCAGCACCTGAACGCTACGCAGAAGTCGATCTTCCTGAACCAGGTGCGGGAGTTTGCTCAGGGACGCACGCGCAAGCTCGCCTAAGCCCAGGCATCAGAAAAAACCTTCTTTCCTCCAAACGCCGGAGCCCCCTCTTCTCGCGAAGAAGGGGCTCCGGCGTCTCTCCTTTTGGGCGACTACCTTGTCCCTCTATGGCCGCATTCTGTAGATCCCGGTCACATCATGCTCTGAAGCCACCGGGTCCGCCGCGCGGTCCTGCTCCGACATCGGAATCGAGCCGCGAAACAATATCTCCAGCCGAGGGTCGTCCCGCAACGGCGTATCGTCGTGTTCGTTCTGGTAGATCAGATAGCTTTCTCCTCCAGCCCTCTGCAACGCATTCAGTACGGCACGAACCACTGGCGGTCCGAATGGGTTGTAGAGAAACAGCAGGCGCGGCCCCTCTGTATAGGCCACCGCCGTGGCATCGCCCTGCCGCGCATCCACCGGGCACACCGCCTTGCCTTGAGCCAGCCACCGCGTCACATTCTGCTCGGCGATCCTTGCCAGGCGCGGGTCCAGCTCCACCCCAACGGCCTCCAGAAACGGCCAGCGGCTTGCCAGCAGCAGCGCTCTGCCCTTGCCACAACCGAGGTCGTAAAACCGAAAATTTTCTACGCTTTCCGATACGAGAAGACTCTTCCAGCGCTCCAGGGCTCCCACCAGCCGTGACGGGGGAACCCCTGCGTAAGCAGTGATGTGCTCATCGTTAGCCCCACCCGAACCCAGGCTCGCCGCTCCAATCACCCCGCCGGTATCGGTTCCGTTTTCCTGATCAAAGGGATGCCGTGCCTCGCGCCGCCGCAGCAGCCACTGCCTGGTCCGGGAAGCCCACCCTCTGACCCTGCGTCTGGAGAGTCCTGCCATGCCATCCTCCTGTCTTTTCTGGCTTTCAGCATAGCGCTGTAGTTTCCACCGTGCTCCTCACGCTGGTTTTTGCTACCCTTTCGTGAAGCGAGAGCAGCCGTGCACCAGTCCCAGAATCAACGCAACTACCAGCGCTCCAACCGCGCACACGAGCTCACGGCCGAAGAACGGGCCGTCTACGATCGGCTGTGCCTTGATCGTATGCCGCAGCACGTTGCCATCATTATGGACGGCAATGGCCGTTGGGCCGGCAAACGTGCGCTCAAGCGCTTTCTCGGCCACCAGCAGGGCGCCGAAAGCGTGCAGTACGTCGTCGAAACAGCCTCGCGCGTCGATATCCCCTGGATCACGCTCTACGCCTTTTCCATTGAGAACAACCTCCGCCGCCCCGGCAACGAGGTCAGCTTCCTCATGAAGCTGCTCAAGAACTATCTCGTCTCCAACGTGCAGCGCATGAACGACAACAACATCCGCATGGCCTACATCGGCCGCACGCACGAGCTCACCCCCGATGTGCAGGAGACCATGCGCTGGGCAGAAGAGCAGACCGCCAAAAACACCGGCACCACGCTCACCCTGGCACTCCACTACGGCTCCCGCGCAGAGATCGTCGACTCTGCCCGCTCGGTCGTGCACAAAATGTTTGCTGAAGCCAAGCAGCGCGGCATCTCCGTGGAAGACATGCTCGCCGCCGAAGGCGGTGAGGAAGCGATTCAGCATCGCATCGACGAAGAAACAATCGCGGCGAACCTCTACACCGCGCACATGCCCGATCCGGATCTCGTCGTTCGCACCTCCGGCGAGCAGCGTATCTCCAACTTCCTGCTCTGGCAGCTTGCTTACTCAGAGATCTACGTGACCGATCGCCTATGGCCGGACTTCCGCGGGCTTCATCTGCTCGAAGCGGTTGAAGCGTATCAGGGACGCGAGAGACGTTTTGGCGGTCTGGGAGAAACCAGCGACGAGAACCTCAGCGATGTTCTGCCGACCGAGGCCGAACTCACGCGATAGCTCCTCTTCCGCATCCTCACTGCCGAACAAAGCCACCTTCAGGTTGGCCTACTGTCCATCGAGCGCAGCTGTCCATCGAGTGCAGCTGTGAGCCACAGCATGTATGCTCAACAACTGATGAAGCGTATCCTCACCGCTCTTGTTCTTATCGCCGTCGTCGTATCGCTTGTGCTGCTTGGCAAGCTCTGGATGATTACCCTGCTCGCCGCGGTCATCGCGGTGCTGGCTGCGCTTGAGTTCCGCAACATCACCGCCGCATGCAATAGTCCCATTCCCTTGTGGTGGACCATCGCGGCGATCGCGCTCTTTTTCTTCGCCGTCTTCCTTCGTCCGCAGGACACGATCACAGCCGTTGTCTTCTCCACGCTCGTGCTCTTTGCCTGGAACGCTCTCACCACCAGCGTGGATCGCGTGCTGGGCGAAACAGCCTCCGGCGTACTCATGCTGGTCTATATCGCGTACCCGCTAACCCTGCTTCCGCAGATCTGGTCGCTCGAAAACGGCACCGCTCTGCTGCTTTTCCTTTTCCTGTGCGTCTGGTGCGGCGATATTGCGGCGCTCTATGTCGGCAAGAACTTCGGCAAGCGCAAGCTGGCTCCCACGCTTTCTCCCAACAAAACATGGGAAGGCGCCATCGCATCCGTAGTCGCCGCTGTAGCCTTCGGCATGGGCCTGCTCTGGCTCGGCAACTGGCTTTCCACCAACGGCTCCGGCTACACCCGCCTGCACAGCACCGCACCGTGGTGGGAGTACATCCTGCTGGCCGTGCTCCTGAACATCGCCGCACAGTTTGGCGACCTGCTTGAATCCGCACTGAAGCGTGGCGCGGGCATCAAAGACTCAGGCACCCTTCTGCCCGGGCACGGCGGCGTCCTCGACCGCATCGATGCTCTCCTGCTCGCCGCTCCGGTGCTCTGGTTGGTCTGGGTTGTGAAGGAATACTTCTCGCTCGGCAGCTTCTAGCCGCGAACACGCCGCCTACTCCACCTGGAACCGATAGCCCACATAATTCTCCGTCGTCAGATAGCGTGGAGAGGCCGGGTCTTCTTCCAGCTTGCGACGAAGCTGGCTGACATACGTTCTCAGGTACTCGCGCTCATTGCCGTACTCCGGCCCCCAAACCTGGGTGAGCAGCTGTGTATGCGAGAGCGGCCGGCCGGCATGCCGCATGAGTAGATGCAGAAGCTCGAACTCTTTCGGCGTCAGATGCAGTTCCTCTCCATGACGCGTAATTTTGTGCGCCGCCGGATCGAGCGAAAACGGACCAAGCTCAAGCATCCGTTGCGTATCGTCCGTCGACGCTCGAACCCGACGTACCGCTGACCGCAGACGTGCAGCAAGCTCCGGCAAACGGAAGGGTTTGGTTACATAATCATCCGCTCCGGCATCCAGCGCCGCGATCTTGTCCTCTTCGTGGTCGCGCACCGTTAGCACCAGAATCTGCAGCGCTGGCTCCATCGCGCGCAGCTTTGCGCACGCGGCCATGCCTCCCATCCCCGGCATGTTGAGATCCAGAAGCACCGCCTCCGCTTTTTTATTGCGCAGCTGCGCCAGCGCCGTCTCCCCGCTCCAGGCCTCTTCCACCTGAAAGCCGAGTGCCTCAAGCATCGTCTTCAGGCTGCGACGAAGCGCCACATCGTCTTCCACAAGCAGAACTGATCCCTGATGCATCACGATGCCTCTCCCCAACTTCCAGCCGGGAGACGGATCAAAAAAGTTGTTCCCGTATCCGGCTCGCTCTCCACAGAGATACTTCCCCCCATCGCCTCCATTGCACGCAACGCAACCGAAAGCCCGATTCCCGTGCCGCTTGCCTTGTGCTCTGTAGATGCTCCCCGGTAGTAGCGCTCAAAAATCAAGGTGTGCTCCTGCGCGGGAATAAACGATCCTTCATTATGGACAGCCAGAGTTACCATCTCTCCCACCCGCGCAAAGCTTAGTCGTACCGGGGTCGTCATCGCACCGTACTTCAATGCGTTCTCCAGAACCTGTACCAGCACAAGCTTCAACAGCTCCGGGTCTGCAGAGAGACGCTCCTCGCCTGCGTCAGGAAACTGCAGCCGGGTAACATCCTGTCCTGCGCGCAGTTCGTGCTTCACCGAATCACAAAGCGCGCTCAGTTCAACTACCTGCAGGTTCACGCGAACGTTCTGCACTTCAAGATGAGCGGTGCGCAGCAACGTATTGGTCACATCAGACAGATAGATCGCCTGCCCTTCGATCGTATCGGCCAGCTGCAACTGCGCCGCGGTCAACGGACCAATCTCCCGCAGCCCTGAACTGGAAGCGATGATCGTAGTCAGCGGCGTCTTTACCGCATGAGCAAGCCCATCAAGCACCGCCGCGCGCAAACGCTCGGAGACAGTCTGCGACTGCGCGCGAACCTCGGACTGCATCGAACGAATACGCTCGAGATGCGTTGCCACCAGCGCCGCCAGCGAATCGGAAACCACCGGGTCCACCGCACCGCACAGCAACAAGGCGCCGCTCGTCTTTGCCCCGTAGCGCAGCAGACGAACGCTGCCTGCGCCTTCCGGTAGGTCATAACTCTGTTGCGTACGAAGCGCTGCGCGAAGTCGCGGTTCAGCCTCCTGCGCCCTTCCCACAGAAACAACTCGCAGATGCTCTGTCGTAAGCAGAGCTACCCCTTCCACGCGAAAGCGGCTATGGATCAGCTCACACAGCTGTTCCTCAACCGCATCCTTCCAATCCAGCAGAAGAGCGCTGCGTGAAACCTCATAGAGCAACCGCTGCTGCTCCTCCGCCTTCTGCAACAGATCGGACTTAATACGAATACGGTGAGAAAGCCGGCTAACCAGCGTCGAGGTCGCAGCAAAGGTCAGCAAAGCAAACGCATCATGCGGAGAAGCCACTTCAAGCGTGTACCGCGGCTCGGTAAAGAAGAAGTCCAGTTCCAGCGTTGCAACAACCGCAACCGTAAGGGACGCTCGAAACCCCGCGCGCCATGCGACCACAATCGTAATCAGCATGAAGACCGGAATCGAAGTCATATCCGGAACCGAAGAGCGCGCCGCCAGCAAAGCGCAACCCAGCGTAAACAGGCTAGCGCCGCAGGCCCACAGCATCGGTCTCAATGGAAAAAGTTTCACGCGACACCTGCAACCACCTTACGGCATTCGACCTAAGGAAGACATAAAGAGCCCTTCTTCCGAAAGGGCGAGCGGATCTTTATGCCTTCTTGAGATTCTCTCCTTTGTCATGGCTTCACCGGGTTACTCCGGGCAGGAGGCTCACATGACACGTACGTACAACCGGGAGGGCACACTCCCCTACAAAGCAGCGCAGCGCGTGCCGACGGTTGCTTATTTCCGCTGGCTGCTTCGCAGGAAGCTTCTCCACACTTCCATTACTCCTCTCGGAGCCCGCGCCAGAAGGTCCCTCGGGCTGGCGATCCTTCTTCTCCTCACAGCAAACCTCGGGCTGACGCAGTCCACCTTCGGCACACTGCGAGGCACCGTGCAGGACGCCACCGGGGCCGCCATCCCCAACGCGCGCATCACCCTTCACTCCGTCACCGAAAACTCCGACCGCGTCTTTCTCGGCGATGCTGCCGGCGCCTTCAGTATCGAAGCTCTTCAGCCCGGGGAATACACGCTCACCATCCATCGCGACGGTTTTGCCGACGCCCTTATTTCCTCCGTCTCGATCGCAGCGCGCCAGCAACGTCGCATTCCTGTCACGCTGCTTGCCGCAAGCCAGTCGGAAAGCGTCACCGTCGATGCAAGCAGCAACGCGATCAACACCGAGGACGCCACCATCGCCGACGAGAAGAGCAACCTTGAACTGACCCAGCTTCCGCTCAACACACGCGCCAGCACGACCAGCCCTCTCGGCGCGCTCGCGCTCTCCCCGAACGTGCAGCAGGACAGCCAGGGAAACATCGCCCTCGGCGGCGCAAGCTCTTCCATGGTGAACTTCTCCGTCGACGGCATCTCTACCGCCAACGTCCGTGCAAACGGCGCGTTGCAGGATGCCTACCCCTCGCAGGAAGGCATCGCTTCGATGAAGGTGACAGCCTTCAACAACAGTGCGGAGTTTTCTCAGGTTGGCGATGTCACCTTCGTAACAAAGAGCGGAAGCAATCGCTACCACGGCAGCCTCTTCGAGTATCTGCAAAACGATGCGCTCGACGCATCACCCTACGGTTTCAGCGGAAAAGCTCCCAAGCGTTTCAATACCTTCGGTGGATCCATCGGAGGCCCCCTCGCGATCCCTCCTCTTTACGATGGACATCAGCGCACCTTCTTCTTCGCTACTTATGAAGGCAACCGGCGCACACTCTCGGTCACGCAACAGTTCCTTGTTCCCACCGTTGCCGAACGCAACGGCGACCTCTCAGCGTTGGGCGGGCCGCAGATCGCCCCCACCACGATCAACCAAACAGCAAAAGCACTGCTGTCGTATTACCCCTTGCCAAACGTCGCAGGCCAATCGAACTACAACTACGAGCACTTTCAATCCACGCCTGCCAGCACCGATGGCGCAGACCTGCGCATCGATCAGACCATCAACTCCAGTCAGTCCCTGTATGTACGCTTTAGCCGCAAGAACATTACTCAGAACGTGGCCAACCCTCTGCTGCCTAATGACGTCGACAGCATTCACAACCGCAGCTTTCTCATCTCGCACTCCTACGCCCTCACTCCGCACCTGCTGAATGAGTTTCGCTTCGGATTCACCAACGTTCTGACAAAGGTCAACTTTGCCATCCTTGGCGCAGACGCACTCACGCAGCTTGATCTCAAGGGAGTCGATATTCATCAGCACCCTACGACCCACGCCTTTCCAACCTTCAACTTCAGCAACGGAACCGGCTTTACAACCATTGGGCGCGATAAGACAGGAGTCACCGAATCCCGAACGATCGAATTTACCGACAACGCAACACTCGCGCTTGGCAAGCACACCTTCAAAGCCGGCGTGGATCTTCGGCGCGTGCGCTATCAGGACGTGGAACTATTTCTCCCTTCCGACGACTTCGGACAATTCACCTTCCAGCCCACCTTTACCGGCAACAGCTTTGGCGACTTTCTCCTCGGCGCTCCCACAACACTCTTCTTCGCTGTCTCCAGCCCCGACGTCGCAGGCCGCGCCTGGCAAACCGGAGCCTTTGTGCAGGACGAGTATCAGGTAACGCCTAAACTCACGCTCAACGTTGGCCTGCGGTGGACCATCCTCCCTCCCTTCTCCTTGCTCGATGGCGATGCGGCAAACTTCGATCAGACTCGCAACGCCATCATCGTGCCCGACTCGCTCGCAACAACACTTCGCAAGGAGAACCTGCAAAGCTCAAACCTCGCATTCCAGCAATCGTTCAACGCCTGCAATCTTGGGTACAGCGCACTTCCGTGCACAAGGTATGAGACATCTTCGCAGGCAGGCCTGCCCCGCGGACTGCGACACACCTACTGGGCAAACCTGCAACCGCGTATCGCTTTTGCCTATCGCCCGTTCAACGACACACGCACCGTCATCCGCGGAGGCTTCGGTGTCTTCACCATGACGAACCTCGGTCCGCTCTCGTTCAACAACAGCGGCAACCCCACCTCCAACCTTCACACCTACACCAACACTCTGGTGAGCGACAGCAGCGGCGCCCATCCAGCGATACAGTTTCCGCAGACGGCTCCTGCGTCCATCGCCACGCAGTATGGTGGCGGCAGTCTGGATCAGGCCGTCGATCCGCATTATCGCGACCCGCAATCGAATCAGTGGAACCTGACTGTAGAACGTGAGATCACCCGGTTCGATACGCTGCGCGGCAGCTACGTCGGCATGCATACCTACCGCCTCAGCATCACGGAAGACCTCAACCAGATTCCAGCCAGCACCACCTCCTACCAGACCACCGCCGCAAGCCCCTATGTTGATCCTCGTGCGCCTTATGCAAACTGGTTTGAGCTGTTCAGTACCTTCAACGCAGGCCGGGCAAACTATGCAGCGCTCGAGCTCGAAGAACGCCATACCGGATCACACGGTTTGACACTCGATGCCAGCTACACCCTGGCAAAGAATCAGGCGGACAATCAGGGAGACACACCAACCGCCTTTGCAGGCGAGGTCAACTACGGTATTCCGGTCGCAGATCGCTTTCACCTCAACAGCGACTACGGCAACGCGGAAGGCACCCGGCGCCAGCGCGCGCTGGTAACCGGCATCTACCAGCTTCCGTTCGGCGAAGAGCACGCCCTGCTCAAGAGTGGATGGCTTAGCCGTGTTGCCGGCGACTGGGAGATCAACACCGTTACGCTGCTGGAGACCGGTCCCTGGCTCACCCCAAGCATCAGTCCCGGTGGCTGCCAGGCAACCACCTCTGCAGAGGGAAGCTGTCCGGCAACCCCCTCCGGCACGCCGCAGACCAACGATCAGTCCAATACCAACGTGACCAACCGCGCGGCTTCGCTTCGGCCCGATGTCGTCTCTCATGACTTCTATCGCGGCCACTCGCACACACAGGCGTTCAACCTCGCTGCGTTCGCACCTACCCCTGTGGGTGCAGGCCGGTTCGGCAACGCCGGTGTCGGTATCCTTGAGGGCCCAGGCACCGTTGCGGTCAGCCTCGGTCTTGCAAAGACCTTCCGCATCAGCCCCTCCGTACACGCACGTTTTGAGTCCAGCTTCACCAACGTGCTGAACCACACCAACTTTGCTCCTCCGGCTACGCAGATCGACAATCCATCGACCTTCGGCGTGCTCTCTGCGCCGCAAACAGCGGAGAACGCAGGCAACCGTACGGGACAAGCCGCGCTGCGCCTTGAGTTTTAGCGCAGCGAACTTCGGGTACATCCCACGCTGGCCCGGCAGAGCCGCACCCATTCCGCCGGGCCAGAAACTTCTCGTTGAGAAGCAACGAGGAAATCCGTTAGACTGCGGCTCGTTCGAGCAATCGCAAGGCACAAAAGCTCCTACAGGAGGCGTCATGGCATCCGTTACAGGTTTCGGTGGTGTATTTCTTCGCGCCAAGGATCCCAAAGCGCTCTCACTCTGGTACCAGAAGCACCTTGGCCTGGTGCAATCGGAAGGGGCGCTCGCCTTCCCCGCGCCGCAACACAACGCGCAGGTCATCTTCTCCTTCTTCGGAGAAAAGGACACCTACTTCCCGCAGGCGCAAAGAGCCATGATCAACCTGCAGGTGGACGATCTCGACGCTCTGCTCCATCGTCTGATCGCCGATGGAGTCTCCGTCGACCAGAAACGCGAGCAGTATGACTTCGGCAAGTTCGGCTGGATTACGGACCCGGAAGGCAACCGCGTTGAGCTGTGGCAGCCGATCGCACACTGAGGGCAATGTTCCCGCAGGAAAACATCACCCTCAAAAAACGTACAGCAAAGAAACCGGCGCGCCCACATGCCCTTCGCTCCAGCCAGGCGTACCGCGCGTCGGCGGGCCGATCCTCAGCCCGGATGTTGCCTCCGTGCTCATCCAATCGGTTACCCGCACCGTGATCATCGGCGGGTAACCGAAGCGTTCAAAACGCGTTTCTGCGAGAATAATGAGCGTGAAGAAGATCAGCATTCTCGGCTCAACCGGCTCTATCGGCACCAGCACCCTCAGCATCTGCGAGTCTCACCCCGACCAGTTTCGGCCCGTAGCCCTGGCAGCTGGCTCGAATCTTGAAGTGGCCTTCGAACAATGCGTGCGCTGGCGTCCGCAGGTGGTCTCCATCTCCACCGAAGCTCTCGCGGACCAGCTTTCCGCCCGTCTAAAGACGGCTGGAGTCTCCGGCATCGAAGTACTCCACGGCACCGCTGGAACGGTGCGCGTAGCCACTCTGCCCGATGCTGATTTTGTCGTCTCAGCCATCGTCGGCGTGGCCGGGCTTGAGGCAACCTACGCGGCCGTGCTGGCCGGCAAGACGATCGGACTCGCCAACAAGGAGTGCCTCGTCGCCGCAGGCGATCTCATCCTCGAAGCCGCCCGCATCCACGGCGTCGCCCTGCTTCCCATCGACAGCGAGCACAATGCGATTCACCAGTGCCTCCGCGGTGGCGCAGCCAACGAGGTCAAGCAGATCTGGCTCACCGCCTCAGGCGGCCCTTTCCGCAACACGCCCCTCGCAGAGTTTGAGCACATCACCCCGCAGCAGGCGCTCAAGCACCCCACCTGGGTCATGGGCCAGCGCATCACCATCGACTCGGCCACCATGCTGAACAAGGGCCTCGAAATCATCGAAGCCTGCCGCCTCTTCAACCTTCCTCCGGAGAAGGTGAAGGTTACCGTGCACCCGCAATCGACGATCCACTCGCTGGTGGAGTACATCGACGGTTCGATCCTGGCGCAGATTTCGGTCACCGACATGCGCCTGCCCATCCTGTACGCGATGGCTTACCCCGAGCGCCTGCCCAGCGATCTGACCTTTGACATGGCAGCTCTGTCGCAGCTGGACTTCCAGCAACCCGACTTCGAACGCTTCCCCTGCCTCCGCCTGGCCTATGAGGCCGCCGGAGCCTCCCAGGCGCACTGTATCGCGCTGAACGCAGCCGACGAGATCGCGGTCGCGGCCTTCCTGCGCGGCGAGCTTCCCTTCCTCGGCATCCCCCGGACGATTGAGCGGGTTCTCTCGCTCACCTCTTCCGCATCCCCTGCGTCCATTCAGGAAGTCCTCACAGCCGACCGCCACGCACGCGAACAGGCCCATGAGGCTATCCGCACCGCGGCAGCCGTTGTAGCCTAATTCTTACCTTCCCCGAGAGAGCATCGTTTCCCCGCACCCTATGCATCCACTTCACCTTCTTGTTGTCGCTGTTGAGTTCACCATCGTGCTTGGCATCATGGTGCTTGTCCATGAGTTCGGCCACTTCGCCATGGCCAAACTTTGCGGTGTACGCGTTGAGACCTTTTCGATCGGCTTTGGCCCCCGCCTCTTCGGCGTCCGGCATGGCGATACGGATTACCGCATCTCTCTGCTTCCGCTCGGCGGTTACGTCAAGATGGCCGGGGACAACGACAACCCGGCCGAGCGCCGGCTCGACGAAGGCTTCGATCTGCATGGCTCCGACCATCCGCAGGACCCGGCCGAGTTCAATGCGCGCCCCCGCTGGCAGCGCGTCCTCATCGCGCTCGCTGGCCCGGTAGCCAACTTCATCCTCTCGCTCTTCCTGCTCACCGTGGTTGCCAGGTACCACCATCAGGTCGATCAGTACCTCGACGGCCCGGCGGTGGTGGATTATGTGGTCGCCAACAGCAGCGCGGCACGAAACGGCATCACGGCAGGCGACACCATCACGCACATAGGCCCGGACGCCAATCCCACCTGGGCAGGTGTACTGGACGACGCCGCGCTGAACCTCAACCGTGATCTTGCCGTCAGCTGGACGCACAACGGCGTAGAGCACACCGGCTCGCTGCACATCACCAGCGGGGGCGACGACAACGAGCTTGACCCGCAGCAGATGATGCAGAGCATCGGCCTGATTCCCAAGGAGCAGTCCGAGCCCGTCAGCGTCTTCTCCGTAGCTAGCAACACGCCCGCATCGCGCGCAGGCCTGCAGGCGGGGGATGCTCTCGAACGCATCGACAACTTCGCACCTCACTCGGTCTATGCTCTGCTTGCCTACCTGCAGGACCGTGGCGGCGCTCCCGCCGTGCTTACCCTGCAGCGCCGCGGCCAGAGCCTTCAGACGCCCATCCTTCCGGAGAAGCTGGACAACGGCGCTGGCTCGGTCCAGTACCGTCTCGGCTTCACCAACCGCCCTGCTCCCATAAAGGTCGTCAAACTCCCGCTCAGCACCGCCTTCAGGCAATCGGTGAAGGACAACCTGCAGGACGCCAAGCTGATCAAGCGCGTTCTGAAGGGTATGTTCACCCGTCAGGTCTCGGTGCGTTCGCTCAGCGGCCCTGTCGGCATCGCGCAGCAGATCGATATGGCGACACAGCTCGGCATCTGGACCCTGCTGCAGCTGATGAGCACCATCTCGCTCAACCTGGGCATCTTCAACCTGCTTCCCATGCCGTTGCTCGACGGCGGCATGATCGTCTTCCTCCTCATCGAGTCGGTCATCCGGCGCGATGTGAACATGGCGATCAAGGAGCGCGTCTACCAGGTCGCCTTCGTCTGCCTCATCATGTTCGCCATGTTCGTGCTCTTCAACGACATCACGAAACTCAGGCCGCATCCGTAAACCGGTTTGACCGCAACAGCAAAAGAGGCCCCGATCCATTCGATCGGGGCCTCTTTTGCTTCCGGGAAAGCCGTACGCTCTACCCATCCAAATCGCGCAGCATCATCACAATCTGGGCTGCGGCCATGCGTGCATCGTCTTCCTTCTCTACCGGGAAGCTGATCGCTCCTACGCGCGGGTGTCCGCCGCCGCCAAAGTTTTCGCAGATCGCCGCAATGTTCGCCAGCTCCTCTGCAGGCTTCGTCGTCCACGGATTGGTTCCTACACTGATCTTCGTGCGGAAGCTCGACTTCGATAAGCCGACGTTGTACGTCCCTTCCGGGTGCAGATAGTACGGGATGAACTTGTTGTAGCCCTCCGTCGGCTGGTCCGCGATGTCAAAGGTGATCACCCCGCGATCCAGAAACGAGCGATCTTCAATCAACGCAATCTGTTCGCGATGCTTCGCCAGCAACGGCTCGATCCTCTCCTGGACAAACGGCTGATCGAGCACCTGTTGCAGACTCATCTCCGTCAACAGCGGAATGATGCGTTGCCCGAACTCCGCATCCTGCGCGCTCTCAATTGCCATGGTCAGCTTCATGGCCGGCTCCGCCATCTCAACCGCTGCCTTCGCGCTTTCATACTTCGCGCCATCCACAATGTTTGCCCAGTGGATCAACTCCGCCAGCGGCTCCACATTCATGCCAAACTTCGTGCTGGCGATATGCGCAATCCAGCCCGTGCAGCTCACATAGCTCGGGTCGAAGAACTGCCGCATCGCCTTCGGTCCGGCGGTTCCATCCTCGTTCTGCTGCCCTGCACGAAACGCCGCTTCATCCTCCGCGCTCATGAAGGCGGACTGATGATGATCGAACCACCAGGTCAGCTTGTCAGAGGCCTCGAACTTAAAGTCGACGATCGCATTCTCGCCTGTAGCATCGAACCATTGATCCTCAAAAAGGGCTCCGGCACGATGCACCAGCCCGCGAAATTCAAAGCTGGCGGCAGTGCCCACGCACTCGCGATGAAAGCGGCGAAACAGCGAAGCCGAACAGGCTCCGTCAAAACATTTGTCGTGAAAGAAAACGCGGCAGTTCAAGCAAACACCTCAGCCAAATGCGGCAAACGCTTTTCAGGATATCCGGAACAGGCTGGCTTCGCCGCACGTATGCTGAAACAATTGCATCGCCAACGGAGTCCCTCACCACGATGGAACAGAACCTCGCGCCTACATCCGCCTCGCCTTCCTTCACACCGCAGCCCAAACCAAACCCGGTCTTCTTCGGACGTTTCGGTCTGCGCGCCGGCTATGGCATCGCGATCTTCCTTGTGGCCGCCCTAGCGTTGATGACTCTCGGCAGCATCTTCAGCATTGCGGCCAGCGGCAACATGAAAGCCGTCATGAACGCGCGTGCCAACGCCCAAGCGCATCCGCAGGCTCCTCATCCGCACCTTCATATTGACTTCACGCCGGCACTGCCCATCGTGCAGGACGGCATCACGTTTCTGGGCATGCTGGGTGTCTGCTGGTTCTTCTCCCGCGGAGAAGAACGTCCCCTCCGCTCCTACGGCCTGGGACGTAACCGCGTGCGCGACCTTCTCCCCGGAGCATTCTGGGGCCTGGCCATGATGAGCGCGCTCATACTCGTGCTCAGAACCGGCGGCTGGCTTATCTTCGATGGCCGCAACCTTGCAGGCTTCGGTGCGCTTCGATACGGTCTTGCCTGGCTGCTCGCCTTCCTCCTCGTCGGCTTCTCCGAGGAGTACATGTTCCGCGGCTATCTCCAGTTCGCGCTCACGCGCGGCATGTGGGGAGCCGCCCGAGCCCTCGCACCCACGGCGCCCCGCGCCGCCGCATTCTGGATCGCCGCCACCCTGCTCTCCCTGCTCTTCGCCTGCGCCCACATCAGCAACGGAGGCGAGACCATGCTGGGAATCGCTCAGGTCTTCTTCGCCGGCATGGTCTTCTGCTACGGTCTCTGGCGCACCGGCTCGCTCTGGTGGACCGTCGGCTTTCACATGACCTGGGACTGGGCACAGAGCTTCCTCTTCGGCGTAGCCGACAGCGGAAACGTCTCCTTCGGACGCCTCTTCAACACGCATCCCGCAGGCAATCCTCTGCTTTCCGGCGGAACCACCGGACCGGAAGGCTCCTTGTTGTCGACCGCCGCCCTTGCGCTTACGCTCCTTGTCCTCCGCCTGACCACGCGGCCGGGCGCGCAGCCGGAAATTCTTCCGGTGGAACCAGAGGCGTTGCCCCCAGGCCAGTTCCACAACGAGCTCCCCTAGAATCTACCTTCAGTGATGAACTCGTTTCCGCCCGAAAACCAGGACAATCGCGCGGAGAACGAGCTTCCGCAAGAGCCGCGTCTGGCAACCAGACGCAACGCCTTTGACGACACCGACGAGCACGAGCGCCCTTCCTCCCCGCGTCCTGCTCTTCGTCGCGCCCAGACAACGCCTGTACGCGAGTCTTCCGCACCGCGTACAGATCGCAGCAGCGCGCGCCGTCTGTGGTTACACCGCGCCGCTCTGAGCGCTGCCGCGCTTGCCTGCCTCGGCGCAATCGGCCTCATGGGCCTCACGCTTGAGCTGCGGCATCAGGTTCATCTTTCGCAACCGCAGCTCGACGGCACGCTTCACGTCACCGGTCTGCAGCAGCCCGTCTCCGTCACGCGCGACGCGCAGGGTGTGCCTTCGCTGCAGGCGGCCTCGTTGCAGGACCTCTTGTTTGCGCAGGGCTACGTGGCCGCGCAGGACCGCCTCTGGCAGATGGATCTGCTGCGCCGCCACGCATCAGGCGAGCTGGCTGCCATTCTTGGCCGCTCCATGGTCGACCACGACAAGCAGCAACGCATTCTCAGCCTGCGTCAGGCCGCCGACAACGCACTCGCCGCCATGCCTGCGGACCAGCGTGCGCAGCTCGATGCCTACGCTCACGGCGTCAACGCCTTCCTCGACACGCACAAAGGCTCTCTGCCGGTTGAGTTTTCGCTGCTGCACTACACCCCCGAGCCCTGGCAGCCGCGCGACTCCATGCTGGTACTGCTCGTGCTTTGGCAGGACCTCACCACAAGCTTCCCCACCAAGCTGAACCGTGAGGCGCTCAGCGCCCACCTGCCCGCCGAACTACTCGAAGACATCTATCCCGTCGGCAGCTTCCGCGACCGCGTTGCAGCCCAGCCGCGCGCCGAGCTCTCCTCACCGGTTGAGTCCATCGACCAGATTCCGCTCGACTCGACCCAGAGTCTGCTCTCCCTGCCCCAAGACCTGCTGCACCGCGCGCAGGCGGTTACCGGAGAAAGCTGCGACGATTGCCGCGCCGGCTCCAACAACTGGGCTGTCAGCGGAGCGCACACCGCCACCGGGCGTCCGCTGCTCTCAAACGACATGCACCTTGCGCTGTCTCTGCCAGATATCTGGTACACCGCGGCGCTGCACACGCAGGGCCTGAACGTGGAAGGCTTCACCCTTCCCGGCCTTCCCTTCGTCCTCGCAGGCCGCAACGAGCACGTCGCCTGGAGCGAAACCAATCTCGGCGCCGACGTTCAGGACGTCTACGTCGAGCACCTGCGCGGCAGCGGCAGCAGCACCCAATACCAGAAGCCCGACGGCAACTGGGCGCCGGTCACACACCGGCAGGAAACCATTCGCGTTCGCGGTGGCTTCAACGTAACATTCGACGTGCAGAGCACGGAGCATTCTCTGGGGACCCAGCCCTTGAGCACCCCGCTCATCACACCGCTGTACCCGCGGGAAAAGCGCTCGCTCTCGCTGGCATGGACCGCCTACAGCCCGGCCGCGCTCTCCACACCCCTGCTCGCGCTCAATCAGGCCAGCAATGGAACAGAGCTGGTCGCCGCCGCCTCACACATCGGCGGTCCTTCGCTGAACATCGTTTATGCGGACGATCAGGGACACATCGGCTACCACGCCATCGGCGTCATCCCCGTGCGCGGCTCGCAGGAACGCCGCCCGCGCAACCTGCCTGCTCTCGATCTCGGCCAGCCTGCGCCCCCCGAGCAGGAGGTCACACCTGTTCCCGAAGACGAGCCCGAGACCGAACTGCGTACTCCCTTTGCCCCACCGCAGTTGATCCTCGCCGCCTGGAGCCCGCAACGCCACCACCGTGGGCATGCTCTGCCCCCGCAGCTCCATGAGCCCCGGCATATTCCCAGGCAGGCCGAAAAGCTCCGTCCCGAGCCTGAACCCGCCGCTCCCGCTCCAGTCGTGATCGACTACACCATCGGCACCGCGATTGCGAACACCCCCGTGGATGCGCTCAATTCTGCCGAGCAGTGGAACGGAACGATTCCCTACGATCAGCTTCCGTCCATCGTCGATCCCGCCAACGGAATTCTAGCCACCGCCAACTCCCGCATCACGCCGGAAAACTACCCCTACGCTATCTCCGATAACTGGGCCGACCCCTACCGCGTGGAGCGCATCTACCAGGTACTGCACGGTCGCGACAAACTCAGCGCAGCCGACATGCTCTCGCTTGAGATGGATGCTCATTCGGAGTTCGATCAGTTCCTCGCACAGCGTCTGGCCTATGCCATCGATCACGCCCAGGTCACCCGGCAACACCCCGAGCTGCGCACCGCCGCCGACCTGCTGCGGCGCTTCGACGGCAAAATGACAACCGGCTCGGCAGCCGCCTCCATCGTCTCCGCCGTGCAGCAGCCCCTCATGCAGGACCTCATCGCAGCAAAGATCTGCCAGCGCGACCATCTCAAACCCGGCAGCAAAAACGCACAGCAGATCGCCGCGCTCTATCACTGGGGCGAGCACAACACCGCGCTGGAGCTTTTGCTGCTTCACCAACCGGCTCGCTGGTTGCCGCAGGGCTACTCCAACTGGAACGAGTTCCTCGCCGGCGAAACCTATGCAGCGCTCAGGCAGGCACATGCGCCGCGCGATCTGGCGCACTGGAGCTACGGCTCGCAGCACCGCCAGGTGATCGCTCATCCAGTCTTCGGCACGCACATCCGTTTCTTCTCCTGGCTGCTGGGCACGCAGGCCAGCCTGAAGCCATACCCGGTCGATGGCGACGCCACCACCGTTCACGCAACAGGCAAGAGCTTCGGTCCCAGCGAGCGCTTCACCGCGGACCTTTCCTCGCCCGACGCAACGCTGGCCAACATCACCACCGGAGAGAGCGGACAACCCGGCAGCACACACTACACCGACCAGCTCAAGGCCTACGTTCAGGGACAAAGCTTCGCGCTGCCGCTGCAACACAGCACCGCCGTGCATACCTTGACGCTCGAGCCCTAGCCCCGCCTGCGGTCGCACCGCTCAGGCAGAATGGAAGACGATGCCCCGCTCGACGCGCCCATCGTTGCTGCCCTGGTACACCGGTCTCGCCCTGCTCGCAGCGCTGTGCGCCATGCCTCTGTGGCGAGCAGGAGCCTCCTGCGGCCACGACTTCGTCTTCCATCTCACCAGCTGGCTCAACGCCGCCCAGGAGTTTCGCCACGGCGCACTTTATCCCTCCTGGGCCAGCGCCGCCGCGTATAACGCCGGAGAGCCGCGCTTCCTCTTCTACCCTCCGCTTTCGTGGGCTCTTGGCGCTCTGCTCACGCTCACAGCTCCCTTCGCGCACGTCCCAGCGCTCTTCACAACGCTGGGGCTGCTCGCGGCCGGCGGCTCGTTCTTCGCCGTCGCTCGGCGCTTCGTAAGCGATCACGCAGCTTTCCTGGCCGCCGCGCTCTACCTTGCCAATCCGTACATGCTCTTCACCGCGTTCGAGCGAACCGCCTACGGGGAATTGCTGGCAGCGGTCTGGGCTCCCTGGCTGATCGGCGCCATACTCGCCCCAAAGCTTCGCGCCGCCGCTATCGCCTGGCCACTGGCCCTGCTCTGGCTCAGCAACGACCCCGCCGCGGTCATGGCCAGCTACGCCGTCGCACTGCTGGCCGCCGTTCGCCTGCTGCAACAAAAACTCGCCCACCAGCCGCTTGTCCCCCTGCTGCGCAGCGTGCTCGGGGGCACAGCCCTCGGCCTGACGCTTCCGGCGTTTTATCTGTTCCCCGTGCTCTGGCAACGGCACTTCGTCGAAATCGATATGGTGCTCACACCGGGCCTCAGCATCCCATCCAACTTTCTCTTCGCGCACACTCCCGATGCGGCGCATGACCGCGTCAACGCGCAGGTCAGTGTTCTGGCCCTCGGCCTGCTGGCGGTCACTCTTCTTGCTCTGGCGGCAGCCGCCTGGCAAAACACCAGAGCGAACTCCTCAACCTCTTCCTCCGGAGCCACCCAGCGCCGCCTCCTAGCTCCGCTGCTGGTGATGACCGTAACCATCGCCTTCCTCTTCGAGCCGCTCTCCCTTCCGCTCTGGATGCATCTGCCGGAACTCCGCTTCCTGCAGTTCACCTGGCGTCTGCTGATGCTGCTCGCCGTCATCGCCGCTCTCGCCTGCGCGTTGCTGGCGCAGCGTCTGCGTCCGCGTCTGGCCCTGCTGCTGGCTCCCGTTGCCGTGCTTGGGCTGAGCCTCTTTCCTGCAACGGGCTACATCTCCGCCTGCCCCGCAGACGAGTCCCCTGCGACACTCGAACGCAACTTCCAGACCTCTCACGGCACGCTTCCCACCGACGAGTACACCCCGCAGGGAGCCGACAACGACTACCTGCGTTTCGACGACCCCGGCTACTGGCTCGCCACCAACCCCGCCGCCTTCGCCCCCGGCACCGAGGCAAACCCCAACGCCGAGCACCCGGACCTGGACTTCGGCGAGCCCGCGCCAGCCAAAACCCTCTCGCACCCTGCTCCCCACCACCTCGAGCTGGAGCTTCGCGCCCCTGCCACACTGGTGCTGAACCTGCGCGAGTACCCGGAGTGGAAGGTGCTGCGCAACGGCCTTCCCCTCACCGAGCGCACCCAGCGCGACGACGGCCTGCTCGCCCTCCCGCTCCCTGCCGGCCGCTCCGTGATCGATATTCGATGGCGCAGCGGATGGGACCGTCGCCTCGGGGCGATTGTCAGCCTGCTCGCCCTCTCCCTTCTGCTCGTTTTGCTTCTGCGCTCGCGTAGAATCAAAGCTGAATCATGTCCGTCGATGTCCAATCCCTGCTGAAGACCGGCGTCTCCGTAACCGACGCAGCGCTTGAACGCCTGCTGCCTGCGGCTACCACGCCTCCGAGTTCTATCCACCGCGCTATGCGCCACTCCACGTTTGCCGGAGGCAAGCGCCTGCGTCCCATTCTGGCGATGGAAGCGGCTCGCGCCGTGGCTGGCGTGCTGCCGGAAAGCGCAGCAGAGTTGGGTTCGGCCCTTGAGATGGTCCACACCTATTCGCTGATCCACGACGATCTTCCGGCGCTGGATAACGACGACCTGCGCCGCGGCAAGCCCACCTGCCACGTCGTCTACGGCGAAGCCATCGCAATCCTCGCCGGCGACGCCTTGCAGACGCTCGCCTTCCAGACCCTCGCGCAGCTGCCCGCGCCGGCACCCACCGTGGTGGAGATCCTCCGCGAACTCTCCTTCGCCATCGGCACAGGAGTCGGCCCCGTCCCCGGCAGCGATACCCCCGGCGAGCTACCTTCCGGCATGATCGGCGGACAGGTCATGGATATCGAGGGCGAAGGACAGAAGCCGACCGCCGCCACCGTGGAGCGGATTCACCGCGCTAAAACCGGGGCGCTCATCACCACCTCGATCGTCTGCGGCGGACTGCTCGGCCTCGGCTACTGCCTCTCAAACCCCGAGGCTAAAACCGGCTTCACCTGCTCCCACTCCGACGCCATCAGCGCCCTGCGCGTCTTTGGCGAAAAGGCCGGTCTCGCCTTCCAGATCGTCGACGACGTTCTGGACATGACCCAGACCTCCGAGCAGCTCGGCAAAACCGCCGGCAAAGATACGGCGACGGAAAAGTCCACCTGGCCGGCCGTCTTCGGAATCGAGCAGTCGATCAAGGACGCTGAGGCGCTGATCGCCGACGCCTTCGCCGCCCTGGCTCCCTTCGGAGAAGCCGCCGCGCCGCTCAAGGCTCTGGCCAGCTATCTGGTCGACCGAAATCACTAACGTTCTGTTCTTCTTTGGCAATCCGGGGCAGAGAGATGGTTCCCTCCCCGGTACCACCCTCAAAATCCTACCCCACACGCTGCAAACCCCTTCATATACTCAAGGCTGGCGATTCTCCAGCGGCCTTGCTCGGGCTAACGGAAGATGAAGTTGCGGTTCAGAAGCGGATCAGCGGCGCTTGAAACGCCGGAGGGCACACCTGCCCCCGAGGCGGATCAACCAGTGACCAGCGTTCACGAGACGCAGGCGCTCCGCGAACCCGCGCCTGCAGGAGCCTTCCAGCGCGGACGGTTTCACGACGAAGAAGCAAGCTACGAGGAAGAGCCCTACGTTCCGCGCCGCGGAGAGCAGATGAAGTTCAACTGGCGGACCAGCGTGCCCAAGTCCGTCGGCGGACGCATCGTTGCTCTCTCCGGCGGCCTGCTGATTCTGGGCGCATTCACCGTCGCTCTTGCCGCCGTGCGACACTCTCTGCTGCACGACGAGCGCTTCACCATCGCGACCTCCTCCGACATCGAAATCTCCGGCAACGAGCACCTGACGCGCGGCCAGCTGCTGAGCGTCTTCGGGGCCGATCTTGAACGCAACATCTTCAAGGTGCCTCTGGCCGAGCGCCGCGCAGACCTCGAACGCCTGCCCTGGGTACAGCACGCCACCGTCATGCGCCTGCTGCCCAACCACCTGCGCATCGCCATCACGGAGCGCACGCCCGTTGCCTTCGTCCGCCAGGGAACACAGCTCGGTCTGGTGGACGCCACCGGCGTTCTGCTCGACATGCCTTCGGAGTCCGCAGGCGACCCTCACTACTCCTTCCCCGTACTGACCGGCCTCAACCCGGAAGACCAACCCGCCACCCGCGCCGCGCGCATGGCGGTGTATGCCAAGTTCATGAAGGAGCTCGGCGGCAATGACGACGCCGCCAAATCGCGCACCGACTCCCTCAGCGAGGTCGACGTCTCCAACCCCGAAGACGTCAAAGCGCTCGTAGCCTCCGGAGGTTCCGATATCCTCGTGCACTTCGGCGATGAGCAATTCCTTGAGCGCTACAACGAGTTCCAGCAGCACCTGCCCGAGTGGCGCTCGCAGTACCCCAAGCTGGCCTCGGCCGACATGCGGTATGAGCGTCAGGTCGTGCTGGAAATGGCCAAGGGAGCTGACGTGCCCTCAGGCGCTCCCGCTGCTGCTCCAGAGGCCAAGCCCGCACCGGTCGCCGCCGCACCGGCTCCAGGCACATCTTCCGTCGCAAAGGCCGCGCCGAGGCCCGTCGCACATCCCGTGGCACATCCAGCGCACGAGGCCAGCCGCGCCGTAATCTCCCACAAGCTGATGGCCGAAAAGCTGGCGCGTGCGCGCGCAGCCGCCGGCAAGCACGTACCGCCAACTCATCCCTCGCAGGTAAACCAATGACCCAGCGTCTTGACAACTTGATCACCGTGCTCGACGCAGGCAGCTCCAAGAGCTGTGTGCTCGTAGCCGAACTGGTCGATGGCGTGCTCCGTTATCGCGGGCATGGCATCGAGGCGTCCAAAGGAATGCGCCGCGGCGTCATCTCCGACCTCGGACCAGCAGCAGAGGCGATCAATCTTGCAGCGCTGACAGCGGAAAAAATCACAAAAGCTCCGATTGAAACCACGGTCGTCGGCATCGGCGGACCGCACATGCGCGGCGTGAACTCACAAGGAGGCATCTCCATGGGCTCGCGCATGAAGGAGATCACCCGCGAAGACGTTCGCTCCGCCATCGACCGTGCCCGCTCCATCGGTCTGGCTCCCGATCGCGAGGTGCTGCACCTGCTGCCGCAGCAGTTCATTCTGGATGACCAGAGCGGCATCCACGACCCCGTAGGCATGGTCGGCAACCGGCTTGAGGTGCTACTGCATATCGCCACCTGCTCCGGATCGGCCGCACAATCTGTCGTCACCTGTGCCAACAAAGCCGGTCTCGAAGTGACAGACACCGTCTTCGAAGGTCTGGCCTCCGCAGAAGCCGTCCTCAGCGCCGACGAGCGCGAGCTCGGCGTCTGCATCGTTGACATCGGTTCCAGCTCCACCGAACTTGCCGTTTTCTTTGAAGGTTCTGTGGCCCATACCGCGGTGCTCCCCATTGGGGGCGATCACTTCACCAATGACCTCGCTGTCGGCCTGCACGTCTCGGTTGAAGAAGCCGAACAGCTCAAGCACAAATACGGCAACTGCGTCATCACCTCGGTGCCGCAGCTCAACAAGCTCGAGGTTGGTGGCGATCTTTCGATGGGCGGACAGGGAGCACGTGTCATTCGTCAGCGATACATTGCCGAGATTCTGGAGCCGCGCGCCCGCGAGCTGCTCACCATGCTGCGCGACAATCTGCGCAACGGGGGCGTGCTTGAAGCCATGGGCGCCGGCTGCGTCTTCACCGGTGGAGGAGCGAACCTCGTTGGTCTTCTGGACCATGCGGAAAGCCTGCTGCGCGTCCCCGCGCGCATCGGCTACCCTGTTCCGCTCAGCCGCATGCCCAGCGAACTTGCCCGTCCGGAGTTTGCCGCAGCCATCGGCATGCTGCTCTACACGCACCGCACTCAGGTCCGCAAAGCCAGCGAAGAGCAGGGCCTGCGCCAGAAGCTGCGCTCCATCTTCGCCGGAAGCTTCTAATCCCGTCCTTGCTCTGCAAGTGCAATACGCCACACTCGTCTTTACGCACGCGGACAGCTCTTTGTAAGCTGAAAGCTGTACGTCTCTCATGCACGTTTTCCTCCTCATCACGACCCTTGCGCTGGCTGCGGCCTGCCTTGCTCTGCTCGCGCGCGCGCAAACCACAACGCGCCGCCTCCAAGCCGCGCTCCAACAGGCACAACAGCAGTTGCAGGCGAAAGACAAAGCGCTCGCAGAGCGCATGCATCTCGATTCGCTCAAGGATGAGTTCGTCTCCACCGTTTCGCACGAGCTGCGCACCCCACTCACCAGCATCCGCGGCGCTCTCGGCCTTCTCTCCGCCGGTGTTCACGGACACGTCGATGAAAAAGCGGCTTCCCTGCTGCGTATCGCCAACAACAACACCGACCGGCTCGTTCGCCTGATCAATGACATTCTCGATCTCGAACGCATGGACTCAGGCCAGGCCTCCATGCAGCACCGCACCTGTGTCCTGCGCGATCTCATTGCACAAGCCGTCGAGACCATGTCCGCCATGGCGCAGGAGCACAAGGTCCTGCTCGAAGTCAGGCCCGAGCCTGCTGGCGCACCGGCTACCTTTGAAGGCGATCCCGACCGCATCCAGCAGGTGCTCGTCAACCTGCTGTCAAACGCCATCAAGTTCTCGCCCGCAGGGGAAAAGGTCGTCCTCTTCTCCAACACCGACGGCGACAGTCTTTTCTTCCGCGTCGTGGACTTCGGCAAAGGCATCCCCGCCGACAAGCTCGACGCGGTCTTCGGTCGCTTCACTCAGGTCGAGGAGGCCGATGCCCGGCAAAAAGGTGGCACCGGCCTCGGCCTTGCCATCTGCCGCGCCATCGTCAGCCAACACCACGGAAGCATCTGGGCCAAGCGCAACGACGCCGACGGCGCCGCCCGCGCCGGCACCACCTTTTACGTTCACCTTCCTCGCAGCCAGCCAGCAGAATCGAACATCAAAGCCACATCGGCCAGCTGATCGTACCTGCACCTGCATGGAAGCAACGCCACGAACTCCTCACAGCCATTACGCAACGAGAAAGCATCCTACCTCTTCAGCAACACTTCTCCAGGCAAAGACCCAGACATGCGACGCATTCTCATCATCGACGACGAAGACGACATTCGTGAGGTAGCGGCACTCAGCCTTGAATCCATCGCAGGCTGGCAGGTATCCACCGCCAGTTCCGGCGCCGAAGGCATCCAAAAAGCGCTTGCCGAGCGGCCCGACGCCATCCTCATGGATGTCATGATGCCCGGCATGGATGGCCCGACCACCTTCCGGGAGATGCAGAAATCGCCCGAGCTCGCCTCCATCCCCGTCCTTTTGCTTACCGCCAAAGTGCAGAGCGTGGACCAGCGCCGCTTCTCCGATCTCGGTGTAGCCGCCGTACTTTTCAAGCCCTTTGATCCACTCACGCTTGCCGATCAGATGTCCACCGTCCTTGGCTGGACCGCTTAGCTTATCCAAACACCACTTCACTCATACCGCGTTCTTTGGATAAGCTGCATGCAGTGAGCGAGAACGAGACTACGTCTACCAACGCATCTGCCTCCACCCAGCAGATGCTGGAAGCGCTGTGGCAGCGTGGTCTGCCACGTCTGCTCGAACGCATCGTGGTGCTTGAAACCGCGGCGCAGGCGCTTTGCGACGGCACGGCAGGCGCCACAACCCGGGAAGAAGCCTGCACCATCGCTCACAAGCTTGCAGGCTCGCTGGGCATGTTCGGCTATCCGCAAGGCACAGAGATCGCACGCCGCATCGAGGCCCTTCTGCAGCAAGACCAGCCGTATGCCCCGGACGTTCTTCTGCAACAGGTGCGGGATCTGCGCAACGCGCTTCCGCTCTGAATCGAAGTCCGCGTCACTGACAGACGAGCCGCGTCCACACGCCTGCGGCAACGCTCGAGGCGCTATCCACCCGGTAGTCGATAAAACTTCCCGCAGCAATACTCACCGCTCCTGTCGCCGGGCAGCTTCCGCTCGTCCCCGGCGAGCAGCTCAACGCGCTATCCGACAACGTCGTCGTCGAGCTCCCGACCCGCAACGTCACCTTGATCGCACCCGACTGCAGCGAACGCACATCCAGCTTCGTCGCCGTGCAGCCATCCGGAACCCATGTCAACACGCTGGGCAACGCCACCTCCGTTGCCGCAACGGTCGTATTGTTTACCGAAAGGTACGGGACGGAGTAGTTCACGTTGTGCATGACGGCCGTAAACTCCGGTCCCGCTACGCTCGCGCTCGCCGAGCTCCCGCTGCTTGCCGCTGCTCCCTGCGGGATACCGAAGTTCAGCACCGCAGCCTGCGCACTTCCCACGTTCGTCACCGTCGCAGACGATCCCGGGTCCAGCGTCGTAACCGTTCCGATACTGACCGTTGCCGCCTGCCCTGCCGCCCCCGTCGGCCCCGCGCCACCGGCAGAAGCCAGCACAGCCCAAACCTGCGCGTTGCTGTCCGGTTGCACGCTGCTGTTGCTTGCCTGCGCAAGGTAGGTTGTGCCGTTATAGCTCACCGCATCGTTGGTGGCGTAAAAGATGCCGCTGTTCCAGCTCGCGCGATAGTTGATCCCCTGAGCGCCCTGAGGGCCGGTCGCACCGGCAGGTCCGGTAGCTCCCTGGGCACCTTGCGCACCGGCAACGCCCTGAGCTCCCTGCGCGCCGGTAGCGCCCACGCTCCCCGCAACGCCCTGTGCGCCCTGTGCACCGACAGAGCCGGTTGGTCCGGTGGCCCCCTGTGCCCCGCGAGCAGAAAACATCGCCCACTGCGACAGTGACTGATCCGGCGCGTTGCCATGGTTCGCCGCAACCAGAGAAACATAACCCGCGCCGTTGTACAGCACTCCGTCCCCGCTGTCATAGCTGGTTGCAGGATCGTAGCTTCCCCGAAAGCTCATCCCGACCGGCCCTGCGGCCCCGGTCGCACCCGCGACGCCCTGCGGTCCTGTCGCCCCGGCTGCACCCGGAACTCCCTGCGCTCCCGCCTGTCCCGCAACTCCTTGCGCTCCCTGCGCTCCTGCCGCTCCCTGCGCCCCGGTAGCGCCGGTACTCCCCTGCACTCCGGCTGGCCCCTGAGGCCCCTGCGCGCCCTGTGCGCCCTGTGCGCCCGCAGCACCGGCGGGCCCCTGCGCCCCCTGCACACCTTGCGGCCCCGTCGCGCCCACCGGCCCGGCCGGCCCCGTACTTCCAAGCTGCGCCATCAGCCCCCATACCTGCGGCGCAGCATCCGGAGCATTCCCGTGGTTCGCCTCCGTCAACGACACGTAGCTTGACCCACTCCACGCCACCACATCGCCCATGCCATAGTTCTTCGCCGAGCTATACGCGCCCTGGTACTGCAACCCCGCTCCCGCAGCCCCCGCGGCACCTGCCGCAACAAACATCGTCCACTGCGACGGCGAGAGGTCAGGCGCATTGCCGTAGTTCGCATCCACGAGCGAAACGTAACCGGCCCCGTTGTACATCACCCCATCGGCACTGCTGTAGCTCGTAGCCGGGTTGTAGACGCCGCGAAAATTGATCCCCGCCGTCCCCGGAGCCCCCGTGGCTCCCTGCGGCCCCTGCGCCCCGGTGGCGCCGGTCACACCCGGAATCCCCTGAGCCCCGGCCTGCCCCGCCACTCCCTGAGCCCCGGCTGGCCCGGCAATGCCCTGCGCGCCGGTGGCGCCCGCCAGTCCCTGAGCCCCCACCGGCCCTTGAGGCCCCTGTACACCCTGCACTCCCTGCGAGCCCGCCGGACCTGCCGGTCCCTGTACCCCCTGCACCCCCTGCGCGCCCGTTGCTCCCGCAGGCCCTGCAGCTCCTGCCCCGCCCACCATCGCTAACACGCCCCACATCTGCGCCGAGCCATCCGGCGTATTGCCATGATTCCCATCGCTCAAAGATGCATAACTCGTACCGTTCCACACCACCACATCGCCAGACGCATAGTTCTTTGCCGAGCTGTACGCGCCCTGATACTGCAACCCTGCCGCCCCCGTAACCCCCGCAGCCCCGGTCGCACCCGTAGCCCCCGTGGCGCCCACCGCTCCGGCAGCACCATTGGAGCCCGCAAGCCCCTGCGGCCCTTGCGCCCCGGTAGCTCCCTGGCTCCCGGCCGCTGCAAACAAGAGCCACGCCGACGGAGACTGATCCGGCGTATTGCCGTGGTTGTTCTCCACTAAAGAGACCCATCCCGAGCCCTGCCACAGCACACCCTCCCCCAGCGCATAGCTTCTGGTCGAAAGGTAGCTTCCCGTGAAGCTCAACCCCACCGGCCCGGCAGAGCCGGTCGCACCCGCCGGCCCCTGCACCCCCGTCGCGCCGGTGACTCCCGGAATCCCCTGCGCTCCAGCCTGACCCGCAACGCCCTGCGCTCCCTGATCCCCCTTCTCGCCCGGGGAACCCGTGGGACCGACCGCGCCCTGAGGCCCCTGCACGCCCGTAGCCCCGGTCACACCGGTGGCACCCACAGGCCCCTGCGCGGTCAGAACTCCCCAGGAGCCGGGGCTCAGCCCGGGTGTTTGCCCGTGATTTCCTGTCACCAGCGACACATAACTCGAGCCGCCAAACAGAACGACATCCCCTAACCCGTAATTCGTCGCCGAACTATAGCTCCCGTTGTAGGCAAACCCCGCAGCCCCCGTGGCACCGGTAGCGCCCGTCGCGCCTGCCGCTCCCGCAACGCCAGCAGCCCCTGCCGCACCGGTGGCGCCTGTAGCTCCAACAGCCCCTGTAACTCCTGCTGCGCCCGTGGCTCCCCGGGCACCGGTGGCTCCCACCGCGCCCACAGCCCCAGTGGCTCCGGTAGCCCCCATCACCCCCTGAACGCCCTGCAGCCCCACCGCTCCCGTGGCTCCGGCTGGCCCCATTGCTCCCGTCGCCCCCGTCGCGCCAGTAGCTCCGGTGGCTCCGCTGTTTTCCAGCGTGACCTCCAGCTGAGCAGCATGCGCCGTCTGATCGTTCTCCTTCGAGTCAAACTGCACATCCGCACTCGCCGCGCTCAACACAAAGCCATTGTTCCCCGCCGCTCCCGCAACCCAGGCCTGCACCGCCGCGGTCACATCCCAAACGACGTACTGCCCCTCCGAGGCAGCCGAACTCCCCAACGCGCCGCTCGTCGCCGGCAGCGTAGCATTCGTAACGCCGTACTCACTCCAGCTGCTCGAGGCCAGCGACAGCGTCACCGCACCCGGCACATTCGCCTGATTGCAGTAAAGCCGCAACACAGCACGGCGAATCTGCGACGAGCTCCCCCCCGCCGGCACAGCTCCCGTCAGATCAAACTGCACCAGCGCTGTATAACCATTGCCCACACGCAGGTTGGATAACGCGCCGAAGTTCACCTGCGGCAGATCGCTGGACACATGCGCATCCGCCACCAGCGTCGCCTGCTGACCCAACATCACCGCCGACAGCCACAGCAGAACAAGCATCAGCAGAAGAAACCGGTAACGCAACGCGATCGGCCTCGCGCTCGCCACAACCGGCCACGCAACCTCCTGCTGCGTCTCCTTGTTTTCCACGGCTTCTCTCACCACGCAACATCGCCGTGACGGCATCGCGCCGCCCTTCCTCTGCTTTCAAGATCGCCCTGATGCTTGGAAACACTATCGAGGAGACATTCCCGATTTAGAATTTGTTTTCCCGAATTAAGACGAAGAGGCTCCTCGTTTAAGAACCAAAACGGGAACAGACTCAGACTTTCGCCGTATTTCGTTTCTTCTGCGGCCCGCGTATGCTTGGCCCATGAGTGCGAACCCCGCTGATGCTCTGCTGAACACCCCAGGCCACCACGCCTCCCCCGACAAACTGGTCAACCTTCCCCGCCTGCTCACCGCCTTCTACGCGTATCACCCTGATCCGGAGAACCCGGCAGAGAAGGTCAGCTTCGGCACCTCCGGCCATCGCGGTTCGGCGCTGCACACCAGCTTCAACTACGCGCACATTCTGGCCATCACGCAGGCGATCGTGGAGTACCGCGCCCAGCAGCAGACCACCGGGCCCCTGTTCCTCGCGCAGGACACGCACGCGCTCTCCGAGCCCGCCTTTACTGCCGCGCTCGAAGTTCTCTCCGCCAACGGCGTTACCGTCTTCATCGACCAGGATCTCGGCTACACCCCCACGCCCGTGCTCTCGCACGCCATCCTGAGCTACAACGCAGGCCGCAAAGACGGCCTTGCCGACGGCATCGTCATCACGCCCTCGCACAACCCGCCCGAAGACGGCGGCTTCAAGTACAACCCGCCCTCCGGCGGGCCGGCCGACACAACCGCAACCAAGTGGATTCAGGACCGCGCCAATGAGCTCATCGCCGCCAAACTGCAGGGTGTTCGACGGCTCTCCTACGCCAGGGCTCTCAAAGCAGAGACGACTCAGCGCTTTGACTACCTCAGCACCTACATCAACGATCTTGGCAACGTCATCGACTTCGACGTCCTGAAGGGAACCGCGCTCAAACTCGCAGTCGATCCCCTCGGGGGCGCCGGCGTCGCCTTCTGGCCGCGCATCGCCGAGCAGTACAAGCTCCCGCTTGAGATCCTGAACCGCTACGTCGATCCCACCTTCCGCTTCATGACGCTCGACTGGGACGGCAAGATCCGCATGGACTGCTCTTCCCCCAATGCCATGGCTTCCATGATCGCCAGGAAAGATCTCTTCGATGTGGCCTGGGCCTGCGACACGGATCACGACCGTCACGGCATCGTCTGCAAGTCGGCCGGCCTGCTGAACCCCAATCACTATCTGGCCGTCAGCATCCAGTACCTCTTCACGCACCGTCCGGAGTGGTCGCAGAAGGTCGGCATCGGCAAGACACTCGTCTCCTCCTCCATGATCGACCGCGTCGCCAAGGGACTCAACCGCCCGATGCTTGAGGTTCCTGTCGGCTTCAAGTGGTTTGTCGACGGTCTCATCGACGGCTCTCTCGGCTTCGTGGGTGAGGAGTCCGCGGGCGCAAGCTTCCTGCGCCGCAACGGCACCGTCTGGACCACCGACAAGGACGGACTCATCATGGGGCTGCTCGCCGCGGAAATGACCGCACGCACCGGCAAGGACCCGGGCCAGCACTACAGCGAGCTGACCGCACGGTACGGCGACCCGGTCTACCAGCGTGTGGATGCCGCCGCCACCAAGGAGGAGAAGGCAAAGCTTGCCCGGCTTTCCCCCTCAGCCGTCACCGCCAAAACCCTGGCCGGAGACGCCATCACGCAGATCCTGACCGAAGCTCCGGGCAATCATGCCGCCATCGGTGGTTTGAAGGTCGCCACCGAAGAAGGCTGGTTTGCCGCCCGCCCCTCCGGAACCGAGGACGTGTACAAAATTTACGCAGAAAGCTTCAAGGGCGAAGAGCACCTGAAGAAGATTCAGGACGAAGCCAAAGCCCTTGTCGCAGCAGCACTTTCCGCCTAAAAGTCCTCCCCCGGAAGGAAGGCCGTTCTTGACACGGCTTTCCTTCCCCGGTAGGCTCGATAACTGATGAAGCTGAACCTCCAGAACGCGACCGCCTGTTGCATGTGTTGTTGCATGCCGTGCTGTTGCGCTGGTGTTTGTCGGCTCTAAGCGAAGCAACTTCTTCCGCTCGCTCCGTTCCGAATCAACAAAGCACCCACGCAACAGGCTCCGGCCGGCGTGGGTTCCGTGCTTTCGGAACCCTTTTCCTTCACACAAGCTCTTGGCTGTACCCCTTCGGGAGTTCTCTATGTCACCTCGTTTCCAGCCCACTAAAGCGATCGCGCACACCCGTCTCGGCTTCAACGCCGACATGGCGGCCATCCTGCTCGCACTCGGGCTTGCCGCTCTCATTCGTTTGAACGTGATTCCCCACATCGGCTGGTAGGCCGAACTTCGCCGCAGCCTTGCCCAGAAGAAGGCGCGGCATCCCTCATGAGTCCCTTGTCGACCTACGCTATCTCGCAGCCTGAAACCCGCGCCCAACAGTCCCCCACCGCGTACCTGCTTTCGCTGGTACCGGGGACCGCGCTTCTGTTCGGGCTGGGGCTACTCGGCAAAGTGCTTGAGATGCTGGGCACATGGCTCCCGAAACGCCATCACATCCCCTTTCCCCACATGGAGTACGTTTTGTGGGCGATCATCCTGGGGCTCCTCTTCGCAAATCTCTTTGAGCTGCCGCGCATCT
>JAPWKG010000012.1 GCA_028283625.1 Acidobacteriaceae bacterium
CTGCCGATTTCACCATCCGGGCTATGCCTCTATGGTAACGCGCCGGGAACCAAATCGGCAGCCCTTGCGTATCTTCCTCACATGCCCTTCCGCGAAATCCTGCTCGGGACCCTCTCAGCTCTCTGGAGCACCAAACTTCGGAGCTTTCTCACGATGTTTGGCATCGTCTGGGGGATTGTCTCGGTCATTCTGCTTGTCGGGCTGGGAATAGGGTTCAGCGTACAGCAGCGCAAAGAGCTCAGAACCATCGGAACCGATATCGCCATTTGTTTTCCCGGGAAAACGGCCATGCCTTCTGGTGGATATGCTGCCGGCCGGGACATCGACCTCAGCCTCTCCGATGCGTACGCGCTCAGAGAGCAAGCCACGTTAGTCAAAACAGTCTCCCCTGAGATTCGACGAACCGTCAGCGAGGTAAGCCAGTGGAACGCTGCAAGCCGGGCTGTGCGTGGTGTGTGGCCAGAGTATCAGCGGTTTCGCTCTCTCACGGTAGACCACGGACGCCTCATGCAGCTTCAGGATGAAGAGACCGCAGCGCGCGTCGTCCTGCTTGGTTCTGAAGCCGAGCGCCAACTCTTCCCCGGCAAACCTTCGGTCGGGGAGACTCTCATGATTCAGGGCTACCCCTATACCGTCATCGGAGTTCTCGCGAAGAAGCAGCAGAACGGCAGTTATGGTTCCGGCCCTGACAACACGCAGCTATTCGTGCCCTTCAGTTCGATGGAGCGAGACTTCCCTCCCATCAATCAGGGCTCATTTCCGGGCAGGGTCAATAACATCGTTGTTGAGCCTATTACCGCCGACCTCCACGAAGCAGCGCTACGCCAGGTGCGCAAGATTCTGGGCCAACGCCACGGCTTCGAGCCCGAGGATCTGGATGCTCTTTGGGTCTGGGACACGCTCGAAGGCGCAAAGCTGACGGATCGAATCTTTCAGAGCATGACGCTCTTCTTTGGCACGGTTGCGCTGCTCACGCTTGCACTCGGCGGCATCGGCGTCATGAACATCATGCTCGTTGCCGTTACTGAACGCACTCGCGAGATCGGTGTACGCAAAGCGCTCGGAGCCACGGCGTCAGACATTCGCAAGCAGTTCCTCACCGAGTCCGCGATCATCACGCTTGTCAGCGGCTTTACGGGTCTGGCAATCGGAATCGGTATCTGTCTCGCGCTGAAAGCCGCACCACTTCCTGACGTACTTCCTCATCCCGCGATCTCGCCTGTGGCAATCCTTGCCTCTCTGCTTACGCTGGGCCTGATTACTCTCACCGCAGGCACCTATCCCGCCTTCCGAGCGGCCTCCCTGACACCGATCGAATGCTTGAGGGACGAGTAAATGCAGCTTCGCGAAGCATTTTCACAGTCATTGGAGTCTCTCGAGCGCAATCGCCTGCGCTCTGGACTCACCATGATGGGCATTGCCTGGGGACTCGTGACCGTCGTGCTCCTGCTCAGCTACGGGCAAAGCATCGGCAGCGCTGTCTATACAGCCTTCCTTGGCATCGGAAACGACGTCATCATGACCTGGGGAGGGCAAACCTCCATGCAGGCTGGTGGCGAACGCTCTGGCCAGAAGATACGCCTGAAAGCAGGAGACGCTGAAGCCATCCGTGACTCCCTTCCCTTCCTGAAAGCCGTGTCACGGGAATCGGACGACAGCTTTCTCATCAAGTACGGTCCAAAGGCTGTCAGCATCCAGTCCAAAGCGATCGATCTACCGTATGGTGAAATGCGCCGGCTCGACGTAGCAGAAGGTCGCTTCTTTGAAGCGGCCGACTTCACCGAGCACAGGCAGGTCATCCTCTTCGGCTATCACGCTGCAGAAAAGCTGTTCATGGGTTACCCGCCTGTTGGAGAAACGGTTCAGGTCGATGGTCAACCCTTCACCGTCATCGGCGTACTGCGGAACAAGATTCAGAACTCTTCCAACAACGGCCCCGACAACGAAAATGTATTTGTCCCGTTCGACACATTGCGGACCTTGCGTCAACAGCGCGATCCGGACATGATCGTCTTTCAACCATCACGTCCGGAGATGCACCTTCAGGCTGTTGCTGCCGTCCGAACCGTACTGGCGCAACGGCATCACTTCGACCCGCGTGACGAAAAAGCGATTCTCTCCTGGGACACGATTGACGACTCCAAAGAAACCCGCGCCTTCTCACTCGCGCTGCAGGTCCTGCTTGGTGTCATCGGTTCCATGACGCTTGCCGTCGGCGGTGTAGGTGTCATGAACATCATGCTCGTTTCCGTTACCGAACGGACGCGTGAGATCGGGCTTCGAAAAGCTCTCGGAGCAAACCGGCGTGAAATCCTGATCCAGTTTCTGCTGGAAGCCCTGATCCTGACCTTGCTGGCCGGCATCATCGGCATGTTGCTCGCTGAGCTCGCAGGACATCTCATTCCACCGATGCCTTTATTCTCCGACATCTATAAAACGGCGAACCACGAAGGCGATATCTTTCTCCGCCCATCGGGCAGCACCATGCTGGTCGCGTTCACGGTGCTCACGCTCGTCGGTCTTATCTCCGGCTTCCTTCCAGCCTTGCGAGCTTCACGGCTCGATCCTGTCGTTGCACTCCGTCACGAGTAAGTTACTTTCCGGAATAAATGGAGCGGTACATCTCCCGGTTGCGGATGATCGCCTGCACATAATCCCGCGTTTCGCTATACGGAATCGACTCAACCCATTCCGCAACATCACGTGCATCCCCTGCTGCGATCCAGCGCTGCACAGGGCTATCCCCTGCGTTATAGCTGGCCAGCGCATACTCCACTTGTCCGTTGTAGTGATCGATTGCATGGCGCAGATCTACCGTGCCAAGACGAATGCTCATCGTGGGATCCAGCAAGGAAGAGGTTTGAATCTTCCCTAACCCCTGCTTCTTTGCCAACGCCTTTCCGACCGAAGGCAAGAGCTGCATCAGACCGTAGGCATTAGCCTTGGAAACCGCTCCGGGGTTGAACTCCGACTCCTGCCGGATCAGCCCTGCAACCAGATATGGATCCAAACCGTTGACCTGCGCATTCTGCTGCAGGACGCCCCAGTAGGGACGCGGAAAGATAATCTGCCAATACTCCATTGGCACGGAGCTTACCGGCAAGGAGAAGAAAGGAAGCTTGGCACGCTTCATCGCCTGCATGGCGCGCGTATTCTCACCGAAGCTCTGATAGATTTCGGCTTCCGCCAGGACAGACCACGTCCCATCCGGGTCAGCAAGCTGCAGCTCCGGACGAATGTACTCATTCAGCGCGGCATTTGCCAACAAGCGAGCTTTGATCAGATGCGGATCATTCTCCGGCAGTTCCGCGGAAAGATGCGGGTCCTCCACCATACGCACGTAGGCCAACGGAGGAGCCGCGGCCACAACGCTCTGTGAACCGAGAGCTGCAAGCCTCTGCCGTCCCAGCATCGCGTAATAGCTATTGATGTAGGCTTCGCTGAGCGAGTGGTAGTAGTTAGAGGCTTGCGGCAGGTTATGCTCTACCTCTTCATAAAGCCGTCCGCGCCAATACAGCGCACCGGGGGTTTCCGCTCCGGCGGGGTAGTTCTGAATCTGCTCATCCATCAACCGTGCGGCATCCGGAAAACGCCGCAAGCGATAGCTTAGCCAGGCAGCACGCCAGTGAGAACTGGGTGCATAGGTTGAACGCGGGAAGCGCTCAACCAGACGCTCATAATTGGCAACCGCGTTTGGAAAGTCCGAGCGGATCAAATACATATTGCCGCTGGAGAACAACGCTTCTTCTAGCCACCGGCTATGCGGATACTTCTCGTCCAGCTGCGAAACCAGCAAATCGTGGTTTACGACATCGCCATCTTTACGCGCCAGCTCCGACTGCATGTACAGCTTCAAAGCCGCCGAATCATCCCCCGTAACCGGCAGCCCCGCCACGTCGCCCTTCGACAACTTGCCCAACTTCAGATCGCAGACCGCGGCGTAAATCTCCAGGGCATCACGATCGGCCTGCGAGAGTGTCTGGTCGTTCTTGCGCAGCGAACGATACTCCGCCGCTGCCTCGCTGTACTGCTTCGCGTTGAACACCGCGTCAGCATGCTGCTTTCGCTCCCCGGCCGAGAGAGGAACCGCCATCGCGTCCAGTTGCGTTTTCGCAATCGCAGCTTCGGGAGAAAACGGGTCGCGCAGGTAAAGACCGCGGTACAGCGTAATCGCCTCGGCACTCTGACCGCTCACCTGATAGGCCTTGGCAAGCGTCACGCGGTAATCCACCTTGCTGGCTGCAGGAGATGCTTTAAGCGGCTGCAACACGCGTATGGCTTCCGCAGGCTGATTCCCAGCAAGATAAGCGTTTGCCAAAAGCACAGGCGCATTGGGAACGAACAGGCTTCCCGGATACCGCGTCGCAAAGCCTGTAAGCAACGGGATAGCATCGCCGGGGTGGTTCCCTTGCACCGCAGCCTGGGCGGTCAGGTAAACAGTGTAGTCATTCAGCGAGGTACCGGACTGTGACGCACGGCGAAAATCGCTCTCTGCATCGCTGTAATTGTGGTCCATCTGGGCGGCATGTCCCAGCGCAAGGTACGCCGCTGCGGACGCCTCCCCTGTATGCGAGCTCGCATAGGCGCGTACACCGCTGTACGCTGCCGGAGATCGCGTGCTAGCAAGCTGCTGCGCCATCGGCCTCAGCTTTTCAGAGGCCACAAACGCACTCGTCAACCGTCGAGACTCTGCCGTAGCCGCCACGTGCGGCACTTTATGCGCAGCACTGTGCGCATGCCCTTTGCTTTTCGAGGTTGAGGAATGTCCGGCAGTTTTTTTGCTGGAACCGCTCGATGTCTTCGAGCCCGCGGTCGTTGCGTGCTTTTTCTTCGTTGTTTTCTGCGCAGCAGCGCCTTCCGGCATCGCAACCGCCGAGGCCAGCACCATTGCCACGACCCAACCTGAAGCCTTTGTCATTCCCTGAAACACAGCCCGAACCTCTCTTCTCTGACTCTAAGACGCTCCGAGCGGAACCTATACACAAACCGGAACTTGCGCGAACCATGAAAGATAACTGGACCGCAGATGTACACTGGTTGGTGAACGCTATGGCTTCCACTACCACATCGCTACCCGATGATTTTTCGGAGATTCCCTTGGACGACACTCAACTGAGTGGCTCAGACAAGCCCGCTCCATCTGGCCCTCTCTCGCCTGATCAGGATCTGGAGATGGTCGAGCTCGCCAAGGCCGGCGACACGGGAGCTTTCGAAACTCTTGTGCGCAAGTACGAGCGTCAGATCTTTCGTACCGCACAGCACATCACTCAAAATCGTGAAGACGCTGAAGATATTACCCAGGACGTCTTCTTCAAGGCCTTCCAAAAGCTCGATCAGTTTCAGGGAAACTCTAAGTTCTCTACCTGGCTCGTCCGCATCGCTGTCAATGAAAGCCTGATGCGGCTCCGCAAGCGCAAGACCTCCAAAACCGTTTCCATGGATCAGGATGTGGAAACCGACGAGGGTTCCATCCCCCGAGACTTTGCTGAATGGCGCCCAAATCCGGAGCAAAACTTCTCTCAATCCGAGATGGGAGAGATTCTCCGGAAAACAATTGCGGGTTTACCCCCAGGTTTTCGCACCGTTTTCACGCTCCGCGACATCGAAAACTTGTCGACCGAGGAAACGGCAGAAGCGCTCGGACTGAGCGTTCCAGCCGTCAAGTCCCGTCTCCTGCGTGCGCGCCTGCAGTTGCGCGAACGTTTGAGCCGCTACTTCCGGAAGACAAACGAGGCCCCCAAGTGAACTGCACAGATTTTCTCGCCAAACTTTCCGACTTCTTCGACGGCACCATCGATCCGGCTTTGCTGGATGAAGTGAAGGCTCATCTGTGTAGCTGCCACCACTGCGAGGTTGTGGTCGACACCACCCGCCACACCATTGATTTTTATCGTGCGGACCAGCAGTTTGACCTGCCGGAGCCTGTCGCGGACAAACTTCGCTCGGCCATCATGGATCGCTGCCGCACGCTGGGCAAACCAGAGAAACAAATCCGCTTTAATCCGGGAACAGCTCCGCGCGAAAGCCTGGAAAAGCATTAGACCTCGGCAACTTCGTAGACAGTTTGTCTCGCAACCGCGTTCTGCACAAGAAAGGCGTCCCCAACGGGACGCCTTTCTTGCTTGCCAAAAACTTGGCTTACTTCACGACCTGCTGGAAGAGCGGTGAACCGAGCAGGCTGGCAAACTCTGTATCCGAAGACGAGTAATCCACCGTCAGCGTGCCGGAGTTGGAATCAATCGTCGTACCGTTCATCGCCTGCTTCTCCAGGGAGGTACCTGAGGTCTGCTTCAGAATCATGACACCCTTCATCAGGGTCGCTGCCGTCGCCGCGGTCATGGTATCTGCCGTCACCACAGCCAGATCAAACTTAACACCGTTGGAAAAATCCATCGTATAGCGAGAGGACTTCAGCCGTGCCTTGACGGTATCGAAGTCTGCCAGCTGCGAGGCCTGACCGAGAACACCCTTCATCATGGTCTGCGTTCCCTTCTGATCGAGAAGGCTCCAGACCGGACGCTGGTCCACGTTCGCCATCTCGTTCATCATGTCGCTGTTTTGCAGGAAGTTCGGAATCAGACCGTCGCGGGCATCCAGAGCGGATTTCACGGCTTCCTTATCGCCAAAGATCATGGTCGTCTGGTTCAGGAACGCAACGCTCATCCCTGCCGAGCCCATAGGCCAGATCTCCGTCCGGCGCACAACGGTGGGCTTGGTCTTCTGCTTGGTGAAACTGGCGAGAATCGCCTGATCGTGGAACTGTCCCTGAGCCACGCCCAGAATGCGCGAACCATCAGCACCCGGTGCACGGAAGGCGGCAAACGCGAGCGTATCGGCGTCCTGATCAACCTTCAGTCCCGAGGTCTTCAGCGCGGTTTCCAAGCGCTTGAGCTCCGGAGGAAGCACGCGATCCTTCAACTGCATCGCAGCCGGCGAACTCTGCATCACTTTGTAGTCCACGACAATAATCTGCTGTACATCCTTCGGGATGGACGAACGAGCATCGACGCTAAGCTGCGACGCGTGGGCAGAGGCGCTGGCTACGATGGCCAGGCCGGCTAGGGTGGCGGTCCCGAACTTCTTGAACTTGCTGGTAATCACGTGTGGCTCCCGAAAAAATTGTCCAGATGGGGGAATGATCTCTATTCTCCTGAACTTTCCCCTTGCTCGCAACTCTTTGGACGTTTCCGGCCGGGAATCGTTTTGGAAAATCATGGCCAGAGCAACGGATGCTGTAATCGGCGTTCCAAAACCTTCTCTTCCGGATCGAACTGAGGTATTTGACGAACCCACTCCGCGTTCGTTTCATAGGCCTCTTCCGGGAGAAGCCCGATCAGTTCTCCCTCACCGATGCGCGCGCCATGCTGTTCGGCAATCTCTTTCACCGCGGCATGAACCTTGGAGACCGGCGTGCGCTGGAAGTCGGTGATATTCATGCTCACCTGAGCGCGGGAGTTAACAACCACCCCCATCGCCTTAACCCCAAACTGTCCTCCTGACGACATCCGGACCTCTTTGGCGATAGAGCGTGCCAACCCGACATCGGGAGTTTCTCCGTCCCGTTCCAGGTAAATATTGTATGCAATCAGGAACTTACGAACCCCTACGGCAGAAGCTCCTGCCGTAGCGTGCAGCTCCGGACCACCGACATCCGGGCGTCGCGTGCTTTCGCGGCGAACATCCCGCGAGAGGCCCTCGAACTGCCCACGGCGAACGTCCTCCAGATTCACACGATCCGGTCGCGAGGCCGCCGCTTCGTAGAAGTACACCGGCACCCCATGGCGTCGCCAGATGCCCATGCCTGCCTGACGCGCAAGCATCACACACTGCACCAGCGAGATGCCGGAAACAGGCACAAATGGAATGACGTCTGCCGCACCGATACGCGGATGCACCCCGGTCTGCCCGGTCAGATCGATTAGTTCTGCAGCCTTCCCCGCGCCGCGGATTGCGGCCTCAACAACAGCCTCGGGGGAGCCCGCAATCGTGACCACGGAACGGTTATGGTCAGAATCCATGGACCAGTCGAGAAGATGCACGCCCTCCACCTTCATGGCGCGAACAATCTTCACGACCTTGTCCCGATCGATGCCTTCAGAAAAATTGGGTACGCACTCTACGATCGGCGCGCTATTCGGATTGTGGTTTTCTGCATTCATGCCACATGACCTAAAGCGCTGCCGCGATTCTGCTGCGGCAGCCTGCTACTTCCACCAGGTGTAACCCAGCGTGAACTGCACGCCGGTATTGATGCCAGGATTCTTGTCTCCCAGGCTCGAGCTCGAGATGTGAACCGCATTCGCGCTGAAGTCCACCGAGTGGCGATCGTTCACAAAATAATGCGCGCCGACGCCAAACTGAGGATCAAAGTTCCAAACGCTGGTATTCGCATTCGGAGCCGTCTGCGAAGCGTTCTGGTAGTTCAGCGAACCGATTGCAGGGTACTTGCGCGTGGTGTAGATTACCCCGCCTGCGCCCTGCAGCCAGGGCTGCAAACGACGACCATGGCGGAAGTTCAAACGAAACTTTGCTGGAACCACACTGACGCCGCGATACGTGCCACCCGTCGTGACCGGGCCATAACACTGGCTGGCCGAGGTCGCATTGTAAGGGCAGACCAGTTTTTGAAAGGTCGGCGTATAGCTCTGCCAAAGAGGCAGAATCTCGACGCCGTACTCGAAGTTCATCCGCAGCTTGCCGCCGAAGTCCTCGGTCATAATGCGGCCGGCCTGCACGCCTGCGGAGAAGAACTTGAAGTCCGTACGGTCTTCAAGGCCATTGCCACCCTGAATAAACACGCCATACTCCCACTTCGGGGAAACGGTCGCCTGCGCATTGGCACCAAAGGCAAACAGGGTCATTCCAAACACTACAGCCAGATTTCGTACGATCTTCATTCACTCCTCACAGTAGAAAGCCGCCATGCATGGATGGCGGCTTTCGCGGCTATCGATACACCAGATGCGGACTAGGCCGGGACCGATTCCTCGTCCATGTCAAAGTTCGTATACACATTCTGCGCGTCATCAAGGTCTTCGATGGCGTCAATCAACCGAACCATCGCAGCGGCCTGAGAGCCTTCAAGCTTGGTATAGGTTGAGGGAACCATGGTTACCTCTGCCGATTCCGGTGTAATACCTGCACCGGTAATGGCTTCCTTGACGGCGTTGAAGTCCGAAGGAGCGGTGGTCACTTCCCAGTACTCGCCCTGATCGGCAATGTCTTCGCCGCCAGCCTCAAGCACCAGCTCCGTGAGCTTTTCTTCGCCCGCAGCAGCCTTGGCCACCAGCAAAACGCCTTTTTTCGAGAACATGAAGCTCACCGAACCGGACTCGCCCAGGTTGCCGCCGTGCTTGGAAAACGCGTGCCGAATTTCAGAGACCGCACGGTTACGGTTATCGGTAAGTACATCGACGATGACCGCAACGCCGCCGGGGCCGTAGCCTTCGTACACAATCTCTTCGTAGCTTGCGCCTTCGATTTCACCCGTACCACGCTTGACCGCGCGCGCGATGTTGTCGTTCGGCATGTTCTCAGCCTTGGCAGCGGCGATTGCTGTGCGCAGGCGCGGATTGCCATCCGGATCTCCGCCGCCGGCCTTAGCCGCGACCATGATTTCCTTGATCAGGCGAGTGAAGATCTTGCCACGCTTGGCGTCGAGTGCGCCCTTCTTGTGCTTAATCGTTGCCCATTTTGAATGGCCGGACATGTAGAAAAACCTCTGCTGACAAAGTAACGATGGCCCCACACAAAACAAGCCGCGCGGAGGCGGCCGGTTGCCACAGTCGTCGAGCCCAAGTTTATCACCGGCAAGCGCTTCCCTAAAACCCCAGAGCGGCTCTGTTGCGTGTATCTGGCAGCGGTTTTCAACAGCAAACTCCTGCCAGCAGCCTTCCCCAGCCGTCCACGACTAGCCTTATAAGTCCATTGCATGAGAACATAGGGTACGTACCACTGCCCTTGCGGAGAGCCCTTGTGCTCTTCGCCCAACGTCACTCACTCCCCTTGTGAGGATTCATGTGCGGCATTGTGGGCGTCTTCGGACATAGCCCTGTTAGCCAAGTGCTTTACGATTCTCTTACCATGCTGCAACATCGCGGTCAGGATGCAGCGGGAATCGCTACCTCTTTTCTCAATCGCTTCTATCTCCACAAGAGCAACGGCCTCGTCAACGAGGTTTTCGATGCCACTGCCATGGCCACCCTGCTGGGCGACATGGGCATCGGACATGTGCGCTACCCCACCGCGGGCTGCGCGTCTGTTGCAGAAGCTCAACCGTTCTATGTGAATTCGCCACACGGCATCGTCTTTGCCCACAACGGCAACCTGACAAACGTGGACGAGATTATCCACACTGTCTTTGAAAAAGACCTTCGTCACCTCAACACTCGCTCAGACAGCGAGGTGATGCTGAACGTCTTCGCACATGCGCTGGCCAAGCGCGAGGTCATCAATCCGACCCCGGAAGATATCTTCGCCGCAGCGGAAGACACGCACTCCATCTGCAAGGGTGGTTACGCCGTTGTCGCAATGATCTCGGCTGTAGGCATCGTCGCCTTCCGTGACCTGAACGGCATCCGCCCGCTGGTTATCGGCAAGCGTGTCGAGTACGGCCGCACCTCCTACATGGTCGCCAGCGAAAGCGTCGCGCTCCAGGTCGGCGGCTTCGAGCTCATTCGTGATCTTGAGCCGGGTGAGACCATCTTCATCGACATCCATGGCAAGCTGCATACGCACCTGACCACGCTGCCTCACCGGAAGGCGCCCTGCCTGTTCGAGTTCGTTTATCTTGCCCGTCCTGACTCGGTCGTCGATGGCATCAGCGTCTATCAGGCCCGCATCAACATGGGTATCAAGCTGGCCGACAAGATTCGCAGCGAATGGCCCGACGAGCCGATCGATGTCGTCGTCCCGATCCCTTCCACCAGCCGCACCTCAGCGCTCGAAATTGCCAATCATCTCGGCAAGCCGTACCGCGAAGGATTCGTGCGAAACCGCTACGTTGGTCGTACCTTCATCATGCCCGGACAGGCACAGCGCAGGCAGTCCATTCGCCGCAAGCTGAATCCCATCCCGCAGGAGTTCGAAGGAAAGAACGTTCTGCTGGTGGACGATTCCATCGTGCGCGGCACCACGATCCGCGAGATCATCTCCATGACGCGCGAACTGGGTGCCAAGAAAGTTTACGTCTGCTCGGCTTCGCCAATGGTTCTCTATCCGAATGTGTACGGCATCGACATGCCCTCGCGTGCGGAACTGGTAGCCTGCGGCAAAACGCTCGAACAGCTCGCTGAAGAAATCGGTGCGGATAAGGTCATCTTCCAGGATCTCAACGACCTGAAAGAAGCCGTTACCGCCTGCGCGCCCAGCATTACGGAGTTCGAAACCTCGATCTTCGACGGACATTACATCACCGGGGACATCACCGACGAGTACCTTCGCTCCCTGGAAGCCCAAAGAAACGACGCCGCCAAACGTACAGAAGATGTCGCAAACCACATCACACGGAACCTCGCAGCGCACCTATAACGCCCCCGGTGGCACGGCCGTCCTCGTCCTTTCAGGAGAGGCGGCCCTTTCGCCGTTTGAACAAGAACGCCTTCTTACCCGTCTCCAGTCGCTGGCCCCTGAGGTCACAGGTGTGGAGGCTCGCTGGCTTTATGTTGTAGAGCTGGCGAAAGGCGTTTCTTCCCTACCTGAAGCAGAGACCAGTAAGCTGGCCGAACTGCTTGAGCTCGATGAGCCGTTCTCCCCCGAGGGCGCGCTCTGGATCGGGCCTCGCGTGGGCACGCAATCCCCCTGGTCCAGCAAGGCCACTGAGATTCTGCGCAACACCGGCTTTACCAGCATCGCGCGCATTGAGCGCGCACGCGTACTCGCGCTTGACGGCGCAAATGGACGCGCAGGTCTGGACGCGGCGTTGTACGACCGCATGACCGAAACGGTCTTCTCCACGGAAGCAGGTCTGGCCGAGCTCTTTGCCGAGCACCACGCACGCCCTCTTACCCAGATCGACGTCCTCGCCCAGGGAGCCGCAGCGATTGAGGCTGCTGACCGCGAGCTCGGACTCGCGCTCGCACCGGACGAAATCGCCTATCTCGTGGAAGAGTTCACCCGTCTGGAGCGCAACCCGACCGACGTTGAGCTCTACATGTTCGCGCAGGCCAACAGCGAACACTGCCGGCACAAGATCTTCAACGCCTCTTGGACCATCGACGGAGAAGAGCAGCCGCGTTCGCTCTTCGGCATGATCCGCAACACCTACGAGCGCTCCAGCGAGAACGTTCTCTCCGCGTATCGCGATAACGCAGCCGTAATTCGCGGCACGCGTGGCGCCCGCTTCTTCCCCGATCCAGCAAATGGTGTCTACTCCCGGCACGAGGAAGACATCCACATTCTCTGTAAGGTGGAAACCCACAACCACCCCACCGCGATCTCTCCGTTCCCCGGTGCGGCGACCGGCTCTGGCGGCGAAATACGCGACGAAGGCGCAACCGGCCGTGGCGGCAAGCCCAAGGCAGGCCTCGGAGGCTTTACCGTCTCCAGAATGGATCTGCCGGAGCTGGAACGCGGCACGATGCCGACAACCGGAAAGCCTGCAACCATCGCCAGCCCGCTCGACATCATGATCGAGGCGCCACTCGGTGCAGCGGCGTACAACAACGAGTTCGGCCGTCCCAACCTCTGCGGCTACTTCCGCACCTATGAGCAGCAGGATGGAGAGCGCGTCTGGGGCTACCACAAGCCCATCATGCTCGCAGGCGGTCTTGGAAACATCCGCACGGAGCATGTCGAGAAGGGCGCGATGCATCCCGGCTACAAGCTGGTCGCACTTGGCGGCCCCGCCATGCTGGTTGGCCTGGGCGGCGGTGCAGCCTCAAGCGGTGCCTCCGGCAACAACGAGCAGCTCGACTTTGCCAGCGTGCAGCGTGACAACCCTGAGCTGGAACGCCGCGCGCAGGAGGTCATCGACCGTTGCTGGCAACGCGGTGAGCAAAACCCCATCGCCTTCATTCACGATGTCGGCGCCGGCGGCCTCTCCAACGCTTTCCCTGAGCTTGTCAAAGACGGCGGTTGCGGTGGTGACTTCGATCTGAACGCCGTTCCGCGTGCCGAGGCTGGCATGAGCCCTCTCGAGCTCTGGTGCAACGAGTCGCAGGAGCGTTACGTTCTGGCCATTGCGCCGGAACGCTTTGACGAGTTCGTAAGCCTCTGCGAGCGAGAGCGCTGTCCCTACGCCGTCGTCGGAACAGCCACGGAGAGCAAGCACCTTACCCTGCGCGATGGTGCGGCAAAGCCCATTGACCTGCCCATGCAGGTGCTCTTCGGCAAGCCGCCCAAGATGCAGCGCAGCTTCGCTCGCCAGAGCATGGCGGAGCCGGCGTTTGACACAAGCAAGATTGAGCTTGCGGAGGCGATCGAGCGCGTCCTTCGCCTGCCTTCCGTTGCGTCCAAGAGCTTCCTCATCACAATCGGCGATCGCAGCGTGGGCGGCTACACCGTGCAGGACCAGATGGTTGGCCCCTGGCAGGTGCCCGTAGCCGACTGCGCCGTCACCATGACGGCCTACGGCTCGCAGGAAGGCGAAGCGATGGCTGTCGGTGAGCGCACGCCGCTTGCCGTACTCGATGCCGCTGCCTCCGCGCGCATGGCCGTCGGTGAAGTGCTGACAAACCTTGCCGGAACCGCCATCGACCAACTCTCCGACATCAAGCTTTCCGCCAACTGGATGGCTGCCGCAGGAGAACCAGGGCAGGATCAGGCGCTTTATGACGCGGTCCACGCCGTCGGCATGGAGCTATGCCCTGCTCTCGGCATCACAATTCCTGTCGGCAAGGACTCCATGTCCATGCGCACTCGCTGGCAGGAAGACGGAGCAACGAAGACGGTCGTTTCTCCTCTCTCGCTCATCGTCTCCGGCTTTGCTCCTGTCCGTGACGTTCGCCGCACACTGACCGCACACGTGGACGATCCCAATGCAGTATTCCTTTTGCTCGACCTGGGCGCGGGCAAAAACCGCCTCGGCGGCTCCGCTTTGGCGCAGGTCTATGGAGAAATCGGCAATGCAAGCCCGGACACTCCCTCCGCGGAGGAGCTGAAGTCGTTCTTCGCAGCCGTTCAGCAGCTCAACCGCGATGGCCTTCTGCTGGGCTATCACGACCGCAGCGACGGTGGCGTGCTGGTAAGCCTGCTGGAGATGGCCTTTGCCAGCCAGTGCGGCCTTGAAATCACAACGCAGGACGAGCTGCTCCCGGCTCTCTTCAACGAAGAGCTTGGAGCGGTGCTTGCAGTCGCGCAGGACAAGCTGTCTGCGGCTCACGCCGTTCTCGCACAGCACGGCCTTGAAGCAAGCCCTGTTGCCACGGCACGGCCCGGCAATCAGATCACCATCCGTACCGCGAACGCGGCAACGCCTCTCTACCAGAACACGCGCAGCAACCTGCAGAAGGCATGGACCGAGGTCAGCCACGCCATTGCCTCCCGCCGCGATAACCCCGCGTGCGCTGAGCAGGAGTTTGCTCTGCTCGATGACACGGAGCGGCCCGGCTTTGCCGTTCGTGCCAGCTTCGAACTGAGTGAAACGGTTGCGGCTCCTTACCTTGCCAAAGCACGTCCACGCGTTGCCATCCTGCGCGAGCAGGGCGTCAACGGCCAGGTGGAGATGGGGGCAGCCTTCGACCGCGCAGGCTTTGAAGCGGTCGACGTGCACATGAGCGATCTGCTTGCGGGACGTCATCACATGCGCGACTTCCTCGGCGTGGCCGCCTGCGGTGGCTTCTCTTACGGCGACGTGCTCGGTGCCGGCAGCGGATGGGCCAAGACAATCCTCTTCAACGAAGCGCTCAAGCAGATGTTTGCCGAGTTCTTCACGCGCACCGAAACCTTCAGCCTTGGGGTCTGCAACGGCTGCCAGATGATGGCGCAGTTAAAGTCCATCATCCCCGGAGCCGAGGCATGGCCACGCTTCCTGCGCAACCGCTCGGCTCGCTTTGAAGCACGCGTTTCCATGGTTGAGATCGCAGAGTCGCCTTCCATCTTCTTTGCCGGGATGCAGGGTTCCCAGATGCCTATCGCCGTTGCCCACGGAGAAGGCCGCGTGGATCAACAAACCACAGGCAAGGTCGCCATGCGCTACATCGACACCTACGGCAAACCTACGCAGGTCTACCCGCTGAACCCGAATGGTTCTGTCGATGCGATCGCTGGCTTTGCTTCAGAAGACGGACGCGCGCTGGTCGTCATGCCGCATCCCGAACGCTACACCTTAGGAACGCAGAACACCTGGACGCGCAAGCTGGAGCACAGCCCCTGGCAGCGCATGTTCGATAACGCACGGAAGTGGGTGGGATAAATGAGCGAAACGAAACCAATTGATTACAAGTCCGCAGGCGTCGACATCGAGGCCGGCAACGAAGCAGTACGCCGCATGAAGCAACACGTAAGCCGCACGCACTCTGCTGCCGTGCTCACTGGCCTCGGCTCATTCGGCTCCCTCTTCTCCCTGCGCGACGCCGTTGCAGGACTCGCCGATCCCGTCATGGTGCAGAGCACCGATGGCGTCGGCACCAAGACCAAGGTCACCGTGCTCGCCGGTCGTTACGAGGCTCTCGGACACGATCTCGTCGCTGCAGTTGCCGGAGATATTGCCGTCATGGGCGCACGGCCGCTCACCTTCCTCGACTACCTCGGCGTGCACAAGGTTGAGGTGGAAATCATCGAGTCTCTCGTCAAAGGCATGAGCGAAGCCTGCGCTGAAGCGGGCATTGCGCTCGTCGGCGGCGAAACAGCTGAGATGCCTGCGGTTTACTCCCCCGGCGAACTCGATGTCGTTGGCTTCGTCACCGGTGTTGTCGATCGTGAAAAGCTTCTTGACGGCAAGAGCGTCACTGCAGGAGATGTGCTCTACGGCGTAAACTCCAGCGGTCTGCACACCAACGGTTTCTCGCTTGCACGCAAGCTGCTCTTTGACATCGGCAAACACAACATCCATGACACACCTGCCGAACTCGGCGGAGCCTCGTTGGCCGATGCGCTTCTTGCACCGCACACCAACTACGTTCAGCCCATTCGCCGTTTGCTCGATGCCGGTTTGCCCGTGAAGGCGATCGCGCACATCACCGGTGGCGGCGTCGTAGAAAACGTTCCTCGCGTTCTCCCCGAAGGCCTCGGCGTCACCATCGACGTCAGTACCTGGACGCCGCAGCCCATCTTCAGCATGATGCAGAAACTCGGCCATCTGGACGCTGCTGAAATGTATCGCACCTTCAACATGGGTGTCGGTCTGGTCATTGCCGCTCCTGCAGGTCAGCAGGAAGCCTTCGCCGCTGCCCTGGCAGAGTTTCCCCACCTCCGCGTGTGGGAGCTCGGCCGCGTTGAGGCTGGCAACCGCGTCACCACCCTGGCAGGTGTCCGATGATCTCAAGCTCCGACCTCATCGCGGCCATTCCGCAGTGCCTTGTCGAAACCAAGCTCGAGCTTCCGGCTAAATACACCGGCAAGGTGCGCGACACCTTCGATCTGGGCGACGGCCGCCTTCTGCTCGTCACAACAGACAGGCAAAGCGGATTCGATCGTATGCTCGGCGCGATCCCCTACAAGGGGCAGGTGCTGAACCGTACCTCTCTGTGGTGGTTTGAACAAACCAGACACATCGTGCAGAATCATGTGCTGAGCAGCCCCCATGCGAACGCATTGCTGGCACGCAAAGGCAGCGTGCTTCCCATCGAGTTCGTCGTACGCGGCTACCTTACCGGCTCCACCGATACATCGATCTGGACTAAGTACCAGAACGGTGAGCGCAGCTTCGCGGAACTCGAACTTCCTGAAGGCATGAAGAAGAACGAACCACTTCCCAAAGCCATCGTGACCCCCACCACAAAGGAAGCCACTCACGATCGTCCGATCACAGCCGAAGAGATCGTGCGTGAAGGCTGGTTGACGACGGAACAGTGGGAGTTCACCTCGCGCAAGGCACTGGAGCTCTTTGCCTTTGGCCAACAGAAGGCCCGGGAGCGCGGCCTGATCCTGGTCGACACCAAGTATGAGTTCGGCGTGATGGAAGACGGCACGATTCTGCTCATCGATGAAGTGCACACGCCCGACTCCAGCCGCTACTGGATCGCTGAGACCTACGAACAGCGGCTATCAGAAGGCCGCGAGCCGGACATGATCGACAAGGAATTCTTCCGTCTCTGGTTCCGCGAACGCTGCGACCCGTATAAGGACGCGGTTCTGCCGACCCCACCCGATGAACTCGTCGCTGAGCTTGCTTCGCGTTACATTCAGCTCTTTGAATCCATCACGGGAAATACCTTTGAGCCGGATCACCGGCCGCTGACTGAAACACTGCTGGAGGCTGTGCACGGATGAGCGAGAAGATTTTGATCGTAGGCTCAGGTGCGCGCGAACACGCCATCGCCGTCGCGCTGGCCCGTTCCGTACAACAGCCGGCACTGCTTTGCTTCGGCAGCGCGCGCAATCCAGGTATCGCAGCGCTTTGTGTCGCGTACATCAGCGGGCGCACGACCGATGCGGAAGCCGTCGCACGTTTCGCCGTAGAGCAGCAGGCGACGCTCGCCATCGTAGGCCCTGAAGATCCGCTTGCCGCAGGCGTGGCCGATGCGTTGTGGAGCGCAGGTGTTCCCACGGTGGGTCCAACACAGTCACTGGCTCGTCTTGAGTCGAGCAAAGCTTTCACCCGCAACCTGCTCGCCAAATATGGCATTGAAGGCAACCCTGCCTTCCAGCGCTTTACCTCGCTCGAAGGCGTTACCGAGTGGCTTGCACAGTTTCCCCGGAATCACGTCATCAAAGATGATGGGCTCGCGGGCGGCAAAGGCGTCAAAGTCTTTGGCGACCACCTGCACTCACTGGAAGAAAGCCTTGCTTACTGCAAGGAGCTCGCAGACGCAGGACGCCCATTCGTTCTCGAAGAGAAACTGGAAGGCGAAGAGTTCTCTCTGCTGAGCTTCAGCGATGGCACAACGCTTCGTCATATGCCTTCCGTTCAGGACCACAAGCGCGCTTACGAAGGCGATCAGGGGCCAAACACAGGCGGGATGGGCACCTATACAGACAGCAATGGCTCGCTTCCCTTCCTCAAGCCGGAAGACATTGCCGCAGCACAATCCATCAACGAACGCGTCATCGCTGCCGTCCGGCAGGAGTGCGGTGAGCCCTACCGCGGTGTACTCTATGGCGGTTTTATGGCAACCCGAAACGGCGTTCGCCTCATCGAGTACAACGCACGCTTTGGCGATCCTGAGTGCCTGAACCTGCTCACGCTGCTCGAATCCGACTTCGTTGCCGTCTGCCGTGCAATGGTAGAGGAAAAGCTCAGCTCCGCTGAGGTGCACTTCGCCTCCAAGGCAAGCGTCTGCAAATACCTCGTCCCCCAGGGCTATCCAGAGTCGCCGCGCAAGGGCGATGCCGTTGTTGTTCCGTCGTTCCTGCCTGCGGGCGCGGCGTTATATCTCGGCGCTGTCGATGAACGCGAAGGCACGCTCGTGGCGACCGGCTCTCGTACGGTAGGCATCGTGGGTACCGGAGCCAGCCTTGCGGAAGCCGAGCAGCTCTGCCAACAGCTTTGCGCCTCGATCGAAGGTCCCTTCTTCTTTCGTAGCGATATCGGAACACCGGCGGCACTCAATAAGCGCATTCAGCACATGAAGGAGCTGCGCGGATGAGCACGCCCAAGCTGAAAGTTGGTGTGCTCGGCTCGACACGCGGCACCGCCCTGCAGGGAGTGCTGGACGCGATCGATGCAGGCACACTTCAGGCAGAGATCGTTCTCGTTCTTTCGGACCGCGAAGCTGCAGGTATTCTGGATCGCGCCAACGCGCATCACATTCCCGCACGCTTTATCAGCGCCAAGGGAAGGGTCCGCGAAGAGTATGAGCGCGAGGTAACCGCAGCGTTTGAGCAGGCTGGCGCGGAACTTATCCTGATGATTGGCTTCATGCGAATCGTCACCGAAGTCTTCGTCAACGCATGGCGTGGCCGTCTACTGAACGTGCATCCGTCTCTGCTGCCCTTGTTTGCAGGCGGTATGAATCTTGATGTCCACCGTGCCGTTCTGGAAAGCGGAGCAGCCGAGACCGGTTGTACGATTCATCAGGTAACGGAAGCTGTCGATGCAGGACCGATCCTTCTGCAGAAGCGCTGCCCCGTCTTACCGGACGACACAACCGACACACTCAAGGAGCGCGTTCAAGCGCTCGAACAACAAGGCTTTGTAGAGGTATTGCAATCATGGCGCGAACGGTAAAACAAGCGGTGGCACAGATCGGCATCATTATGGGCTCGAAGTCTGACTGGCCCACGCTGGAACACGCCTCTCTTTTGCTGAAAGAGTTCGGCGTACCGCATGAAGTCGAAGTCGTCTCGGCCCACCGTACGCCCGACAAAATGATGCGCTATGCTGAAGCGGCACAGGAGCGCGGCCTGCGCGCCATCATCGCGGGTGCTGGAGGAGCAGCCCATCTCCCGGGCATGGTTGCCGCCAAAACCGCGGTGCCGGTGCTTGGTGTCCCGATCAAGAGTCGCGCACTCGATGGCCTGGACTCCCTGCTCTCCATCGCGCAAATGCCTGCCGGCATTCCGGTTGCAACCTTTGCGATCGGTGAGGCCGGAGCCAAAAACGCAGCGCTCTTCGCCATCGCCTTACTGGCGGCGCATGAACCAAAACTCGCACAGAAGCTCGCAAAGTTCCGTAGCACCCAAACGAAAACCGTTCTCAAGAACCCGGATCCGAGAAAATGAGCACCCCCATCAAAGCGCGCGTAGGAGTTCTGGGAGCCGGACAGCTGGCTCTGATGCTCGCCGAAGCCGGCCATCAGCTCAACATCGAAGTCATTTGTTCAGGCCGGCCGGGCGACTGCGCAAGCCGCGTCGCGCCGCTGGTGGAGCTTGATCTCGAAGACCCTCAGGCCGTTCAGACCTTCAGTTCCAAAGTGGACGTTCTGACGCTGGAGAGCGAAAACGTCGAAACCACGGTGCTCGACGGCCTCGCCAATCTCGCCCCGAACAGCCGCTCGGTCAAGATTGCGCAGGACCGTCTCTTTGAAAAAGACTTCCTTCGTTTTCAGGGAGTCCAGACAGCGCCGTACGCTGAGGTCTCCAGCCTGCGTGACCTGCATCATGCGCTTGAACTCATCGGTGCGCCTTCCATCCTGAAGACCCGCCGGCTGGGCTACGATGGCCGCGGCCAGGTTCGCCTGACGCACATCGATGAAGCAGCCTCAGCATGGGCTCACATGGGCGGTGCGCCCTGCATTCTCGAAGGCATGGTGCCTTTCGAGCGCGAAGTCTCTCTCATCGCCGTGCGCTCGGCCAAAGGCGAGCTAGCGTTTTACCCTCTTGTAGAAAACGAGCACCGTGCAGGCATCCTGCGTGTTTCTCATGCGCCGTTCGTAGATCAACAACTGCAGACACTTGCGGAAAAGCATCTCCGTGCAGTGTTACTTGCCCTCGACTACGTCGGCGTTCTCACCGTAGAGTTCTTCGTCGTTAGCGACAAGCTGATCGCCAATGAAATGGCTCCCCGTGTCCACAACTCAGGCCACTGGACCATCGAAGGGGCCGAAACCTCACAGTTTGCCAATCACCTGCGCGCGATCCTCGGCTGGCCGCTCGGCTCCACCGCTAGCCAGCCAACGGTCATGCTGAACTGCATCGGTTCCATGCCCGCAGAAGCTGATACCGCAAGCTTCCCTGCCATACATCGCCATGATTACGGCAAAGCGCCACGCACCGGACGTAAGGTAGGTCACCTTACGATCCCTGCATCGGAAACAGAGCTGATCGAGGAGTGGCGCCGCCGCCTGGAAGACTAAGCGCCGCTCTCTTTAGAAAAGCTCCGCGGCAAAAAGCTCATCGAAGGTCTCACGACGTCGAATGAGCTTTGCCTCTCCCGCTTCAATCAACACCTCTGCCGGGTGTACGCGCGTGTTGTAGTGCGATGCCAGCGACATGCCATAAGCTCCGGCATCCAGCAGCGCAACCAGATCGCCTGCGTGCAGCGCCTGTGTTTCACGGTCCTGCGCAAAAAAGTCTCCGCTCTCACACACCGGCCCGACGATATCGGAGACCTGCTGCGAGCGGGAAGCATGGCGCACAACCGGCACAATCTCATGGTGTGCGTGGTAAAGCGCCGGACGGATGAGGTCGTTCATCGCTGCGTCCGTAATCACAAAGTGCTTCTTGCCGTTCTGCTTGGTGTACAGCACGCGTGAAATGAGCGCTCCTGCCTGAGCAATCACAAAGCGCCCCGGCTCCAGCAGCAGGTGAATTTCCAGCCCTTCGAGCTCGCTCCTGAGCGCCACAGCGTACTTCTCCATGCTGGCAGAAGGATCGAACTCCGCCTTACCGTACTCGATTCCTACACCGCCTCCTGCATCAAGGAAACGGATCTGCAGGCCATCGCCACGCAACTGCTCCACCAGCTTCCGTACTCTCTGGACCGCTGCCGCAAACGGCTCTACGGAACGGATCTGTGAGCCGATATGAACGCTCACGCCAACGGGCTCAATCCCTGCAAGCCCGGCAGCACGCTTGTACACCTCCGGCGCCCGCGCAATGGCGATGCCGAACTTATGCTCACTCAAACCGGTCGAAATATACGGATGCGTCTCTGCAAAAACATCAGGGTTTACGCGCAGCGCAATGCGTGCCGTCTTCCCCAGCGCCTGCGCTCTTTCGGCAAGCAGTTCCAACTCCGCTTCGCTTTCCACGTTGAAGAGCAGAATGCCCGCTTCAAGCGCTGCATCCATCTCCCAGGCCTGCTTGCCAACCCCGGAGAAAACAACTCGGCTCACAGCCTCAGGAGCAGCTCGACGAACACGCTCCAGCTCCCCGCCTGAAACGATATCAAAGCCGCAGCCGATCGTTCCCAGGCGAGCCAGCAATGCCAGCGAGGAGTTCGCCTTCACGGCATAGCAAATCGTGTGGGTCACCGGAGCGAACTCACGCTCCATCATGCCAATCCGTTCGCGTACAGCATCGCCGGAGTACACATAAAGCGGCGTTCCAAACTCTTGGGCAAGGGCGGACACGTCTACGCCGGAGCACGCAAGGTGGTCTCCGGCGTAGAGAAAAGGTCGAGGGGATGCAGAAGAAGTCACACTACCATGTTACCCGGCGGTGGCGTGGAAGGCGGCGGAACGAACTCATACTCCGCATTCGGCATCACAATCCAGCACACGAGATAGGCAAGAAAAGGCGATCCCGCGCCCAGAACCACAATCAACGCTAGAATCAGGCGCACAGGAGTAACATCCCATCCGTAGGCCTGCGCAATCCCGGCACAAACGCCTGCAATCATTCGACCTTCACGCGGCCGAACAAAGCGAGTGGGGACGCGCGCAAAACTCTCGTGCAATGGCACGGCGCGTCCGCAGCCGCTGCAAAATCGTGCTCCAGGCTCAATTGGTTTTCCGCAACCCTGACAGTTCATACTGTGTAACCTCCATCAATAAGATGAGATACGCCAAACGCCCTGCACCAGTTCCGTAAAACCTATTTCCCTTTATACGGCGAGCGCAGATACTTCCGTGCTGCGTCTGCCTGAGACTGGTCGCCGGAATCAGCAGCGGCCATCTGATACAAGCGCACCGCCTGCGAACGATCATGCAGCAGATCAAACATCTCGCCGGCATTGAGCTGAGCACGCTTCCTCAACCAATCTGAGCAATTGTGCTGCTCGGCGGCGAGCAGATAGTTCTGTGCAGCTCCCTGAATGTCGTTGTAGCCGTGCTGGGTCTCTGCCAAACCGAAGTAGGCCAACTGTAATCGAGCTTCAATGAAGTAGCCGGGCTTTGCCGCATCGTCCAGCACCTTGTGATACTCCTGGATCGCCTGCATGCCCTGCCCTTCATCTTTCAGAATGTTTGCCACCTCCAGCCGGAAGAGGAAGTCGTGCGGATACTGCTCGGAGAGCGAACGCTCCACCTGCAACGCCTCTGGATAACGACTGTCGTGACGCAGGAAAAGGCTCAACGCAACGCGTGACTCCACGCTGGTCACCACACCGTGCGCGGCCGAGTCTTTCAGTAATGCAAGGCCGCGTTCTTTATTGCCACCAACACCGACAATTCCCACCATCAGGCGCACAAATCGCGGCAAACTCGCTACAGCGAACTGCTGAATACCAATCGCCATCTCGGCGTCCGAATACTTCGGGTCGATCTTGAGTACATCCTCCGCATCATTGCGGGAGGAGTACCCCTGTCGCGCGCCGGAGGCATAGGCATGGTCTACCAGCACGACAAAAGCGGCGTGCATTCCTTTGGCGTAGCTCCGGGCAAAAAGCGCATTCTTATCCTTCTCATCCGTTTTTAGCCTGTCGTTGCTCAGCGCAATCGCTTTGTCGGTAAGCGCTTCAATCTGCTTGCGTGCATCGTCTGAGACAGAGACCTGACGCTTGTTCATCAGAAAGCTGTCGTGCGCATAGTAGGTCGTATCCAGCAGATCCTGGCGATAAAGCTCGCGGAAAATCGTGCCCACCAGCAGGTAATCCCACGCCATCGGATCATTCGGATGCTGGTGCGCCACATTGTCCCAATGCCTCAACGCCGCATCGAAGTCCAGGTTGTAGAAGCGTTCGTACCCCTGGCGGACTTCAGGATCAACATTGAGTGGATCAGTGTGCTGATTTACCTGTGCCAGGCACATCGTTGCTCCAAGCCCGACCGTTATGCCCAACACTCCTAACCGGCTCATCCATTTCTTCACGTCCACCCGAACTGCTCCTTCTTGCGCGAAAACCATCCAACGCTCGAAATTAATCTATACCGTCACGGCTTCCGGACGTATAAAACTAACGGTATGACGTTGCTCTCCATTCTCCCGTCTATTGTCCTGGCGCTTCTTTGCATCGCCTACGTCTTTTGGACGCAGAAAAAGCAGCATGCGCCCCGCGCGCAGTCCCAACTCGATCACCTGCGGGAACGTAAAGACGTCATCTACGAAAACCTGCGCGACCTGAACTTTGAGTACCGTGCGGGCAAGTACCCGGCCGAAGACTACAACGAGCAGCGCAACGCGCTCGAAAACGAAGCAGCTACTGTTCTTGCTCGCATTGCAGAGCTTGAAGGCCACACGGCGAAAACCGCCTCTGTACGCTAACCGTTCAGACAGCGCGAAGGCTGAAGAGTATTCTTAATATGTGCCGAAGACTCGTTTGCGTCTCCTCTCCGTTGCCAGCCTTGCTTTAGCCGCTCTTCCGGTTCTGGCCGCCAACCCGATTACGGGAACCGTCACCAACCGCACCAACGGAAAGCCGTCCGCCGGCGATGCCGTTGTGCTCATCCGGCTGGCGCAGGGCATGCAGGAAGCCACACGCACGACCACGGATGCCAAGGGCCATTTCACGCTCGAAGTCCCCGACGAGGGCCTGCACCTGGTGCGCGTCACCCACGATCAGGCCAACTACTTCCGGCCCGCTCCCGCAGGAACGCAAACCGTGGATCTGGACGTCTACAACGCTGCGGCCAAGGTCAAAGGCGTGTCAACGGAAGCCGACGTGCTCCGCATTCAGACCGACCCTTCCGGCAGCTCTCTCAAGGTCGTCGAGAACTTCTTCATCAAGAATGAGTCCGACCCGCCCATGACTCAGTTCTCCAAACAGCCCTTTGACTTCTACCTTCCAGAGGGCGCTGTCGTGGAGGGTTCCGCAGCGCTAGCGCCCGGCGGCATGCCAGTTCAGGCCTCTCCCGTTCCGCTTGCGGACAAGAATCACTACACCTTCCTCTTCCCTATCCGCCCCGGCGAAACCCGCTTTCAGGTCAGCTACCACGTTCCATACTCCGGCAAGTTGGATGTCGCCCCCAGAATCTCCTCGAAGATCGGCACCATTGCCATCATGCTGCCCAAGGAGATAAAGTTCACCCCGGTTCCGGGCAATCCTTTCAGCTCCGTCGCGGATGAGGTCAACGCGCAGACCTTTGTAGCCCGCAACGTCTCTCCTTCGGCTCAGATTAGTTTTACGTTGACCGGCTCCGGGCAGCTTCCCCGTGACTCACAGTCGCCGGATCAGGGTTCCGCAGACGGAGCTTCCGATCGCCCCGTTCCTGCTACAGAGAACACCATGCCCGGTAAGGGCATCGACAATCCGCTCGACCCCGAAGGCAAGCGAGATCCCTGGGCAAAGTACAAATGGTGGATACTTGCCGCTCTGCTCCTGTTGCTGGCCACTGCCGCCGGCATCCTGCTGCGTAAGCCTGCCGCAGGAACGGCTTCTTCCGACGAAAACTCTCCGGATCTGCCCGGCTCCTCGCGCGCTCGCACTCTGGTTGCGCTCAAAGAGGAGCTTTTTGCCCTGGAAACCGAACGGCTCCAAGGCGCAATCGCCGAGGCAGATTATCTCGCGCAGAAAACCGCTCTGGAAACCGTACTCAAACGCGTTCTTAAGCGCAGCGGCGCACCAGATGCCACCAACGAAGCAGGAGCATAGTCTAGTTCTGATGGCGTTTCTCTTCCGCATCTTCCGTCTCTTAGCGCTCTCCGTCTGGGTTGGCAGCATTGTCTTCTTTATCGCAGGCGTAACTGTCGTTGCGTTCCGCACAATGCCTGACGCGCACCATGCCGGAATTATCGTGCGCGGCACCCTTCTGGCACTGCACCGAATTGGGCTTATCTCCGGGGCGGTCTACCTGCTTTTCACGCTCGCTCTTCTGGCGACTCAAAAGGACACGCACCCTGCGCGGGCCGTTGAGCTGGCGCTCGTTGTTTCCATGATGGCCCTGACCGCCTACTCCCAGTTCTCCGTCATCCCGCGCATGGAGGCAGACCGGATCGCCGTCGGCGGTGACATTGCCAAAGCCGAGCCCGAGGCACCCCAGGTGGCCCACTTCAATCGTCTGCACGGTTTGAGCGTCAAGCTGGAAGGTGCCGTACTGCTCGAAGGTCTACTGCTTATCGTTTTCGCCGCCGTCCACGGGCACGATGAGTACGATCGCCTCGCCTGAGTTGACTGCAGACACAAGAACGGCCGGACCCCTTCAAGGTTCCGGCCGTTTCGTTTTGATTTCCTGCTACCGGGAGATACCATCCATCGGCGAACTGGCAGAAGCATATAGCTTCTTCGGCATCCGGCCGGCGAGGTAGGACTCACGGCCAGCCTCCGTGCCCTTCTTCATCGCGGACGCCATCAACACAGGGTTCGAAGCCCCCGCAATCGCTGTATTCAACAAAACCGCATCAAAGCCCATTTCCATGGCAAACGCTGCATCGGAAGCAACGCCCAGTCCCGCATCGACAACCAGCGGAACCTCGGTAATCAGCTCCCGCATCATGCGCAGCGTATACGGATTCGCTACACCGAGACCTGTACCGATCGGCGCCCCCAAGGGCATGACCGCAGCTGCACCGACGTCGATCAATCGCTTCGCAAACACAATGTCATCAGTTGTATACGGAAGAACAGTAAAGCCCTCCTTTACCAAAACACGCGTAGCTTCGACCGTTGCCTGTACATCCGGGTAGAGCGTCGCCTGGTCTCCGATGACTTCAATCTTCACCCAGTCCGAGAGACCCACCTCACGGGCCAGCATGGCGGCACGAATCGCCTCTTCCGCCGTGTAGCATCCGGCTGTATTCGGCATCAGAAAATACCGCTTCGGGTCAATGTAGTCCAGCAACGACTCGCGCGAACGATCGAGGTTCACACGACGCACGGCAACGGTGACGATCTCAGCGCCGGAGGCGTCAAGCGCCGCCGCCGTCTCCGGACCATCCTTATACTTGCCGGTTCCTACAAACAACCGGGACCGGAAAGACCTGCCGGCAATTACGAGTTCATCCGAGGCCGTCACGCGGGGTTCCAAAACAGCAGCTTCCATGCTGCTTATGCTACTCCGGTTTCGCAGGCGAGTTCCAGAAGCTGCAGTGATGTGCCTCGTATACCGCACTGCTCGACTCTACCGAGTCGCCCTGCTCTCCGAGCACCAACACGCTCCTTTGCGACTGCCGGTATACCGGAAACGCAGAGGAGCTCTCGCGTCCGAAGCCAACCCACAAGCGCATCATCTGATCACCAAAGCGACGCTGCGATGCGCTCAGCGGCCCTTCCGCAGACTGGTAGGCATACAGATACTGAAGCTCTGCGGTATGAAACGCCCCCGGCCAATACCCTTCCGGACGCTTCATCGCAGCGCCGCGTGAGCGGAACGGAGGCGCAGTGCGATCCGCAAACTCGTACACCGAGACCCGCGTCCACTTCGCGGCCTCATCCGCTTCCTGCAGCGATCCGCAGATCATCCACTGGTCTCCGGCCGCTGCCCCCAGAGCATACTCCCGATGCGGATAAGCCGACTCTGGATAAAGCGTTTCCGCTTCCACAGCTTTCGCGCCAAACCGCTGCGCAAACTGTGCCTGCAGCCCGGACTCGGACAACGGATACAACGCATGCTGAAACGGCCACAGCTCGTCGCGCGTAAACCCGATCAGTAGTGGGACGTGCAGAAAGTGTCCGGCGGCAATCGCCTCCTCTGCCGCCTCAGGAAGCAGGGAGCCTCCAGAGGCAGGAGCACGCATGCCTCGCAGGTCGCCCGGCCAGCCATCGATCAACTCTCCAACAGGCTTGGCCCGCAAGCACGCTAACGGCGACTCTCGGCTGCACCCCAACTTTTCCGCATAGGCCTCGCCCTCCAGCCTTGCCTCCTTCTGGGAAAGCCCGTGCTGGCAGGTGCCGCTTTGCAGAATCGCCTGGCGGAATAACCCGTGTGCAGCTGGAGAGGCCAGCACATCGCAAACATCCATCGATCCCGCACTCTGGCCTGAGACTGTGACATCGTTAGGATCTCCTCCAAACGCGGCGACGTTTGCCTGCACCCACCGGAGTGCCGCAAGCTGGTCTTCAAGCATGAAGTCGCCTGCATCGTCCCCCATCCCTGGAACGTCCAGCAAGCCCAGAATCCCCAACCGATACGACGGCATCACCACCACGGCATGGGTGACCTCAGCCATGCGCATCCCATCGTAGATCGAAGTAGAACCCCAAAGGTTCGCACCGCCATGAAAGAAAATCATGACCGGCAGCTTTGCATCCTTGCCTACGTGCTCCGGCGTATAGACATTCAGATATAAGCAGTCTTCCGCTTCACTTCTGGGCCCGTCTCCGTTGATCTGTGCCGGACAAGCTGGCCCGGAGCTCTGCGCCAAACGCACCCCGTCCCAGCGCGCCGGTGGCCGTGGAGCCTGCCAACGCAGCTCTCCCACCGGAGGCGCCGCAAAAGGAATGCCGAGAAAGCTCATCGAGCCGGCGCCCTGTATTCCCTGAACCATGCCTGAGCTGGTACGAACAACGGGTGCCTCTTGTGCGTAGCCCCGCAGGCCGCAGCAACCCAAAAGCAGAAAAAGACAGCCAGACCAACGGAGGAACTTCCCCATAGCGCTCTCTGTATCCTTTGACATCCGGTTCTGCAGAAACACAATCGGCCTGCCGGTAAACCCTGCAGGCCGATATGCGGTGATCTGTGGAGATTGACCTGAGGACACCCGTTCCCGGAGTGGGCCTCGGCAGAAGGATTCTTGCGTTTGAAACCTGCCAGGTCTAAGGCACAGGCGCCTTAAGCCTCAGTCACCTCACGTGTTGTGGTGCAACTCGAACTGTCAATTTTCATAGGCTTGGACCATCCTCCTTTCCCGTGTACAGAGAGATGTACGCCATGCTCAAACCGATGTCAAGTCACCATCCAGCGCGAAACTCCATTTCTGCATCAGATGCGCCAGGAGGCACTCATGAAAGCACCACTTGGCATTGGAGTTGTACTGATTCTGCTCGGCATTGTGGGCTTTGCCCTGGGCGGATTCAGCTTTACGCACGAAAAGAAGGATGTCGATATGGGACCGGTCCAGATCTCGCATGACAAGAAGGAGAACGTCCCCATCCCGCCCATTCTGTCCGGCATTGCTCTGGTTGGCGGAATCGCCCTGGTTGCCGTCGGCTTCAAAAGCAAATAAGCGAACCGGCTTCCGCGCAAAAGTTCTTTTGCACGAAGCACATAAAAACTTCATGCACCCTCCATACACTGGACGTGCATGAAGTCTTTTCTTCTTGGAGCAGCCTGCCTCTTTTCGCCTGCGCTGTTGGGGCAGTCAACGCCGCCTGCCCCAGACAGCCCGCCCGTCTACGAGTCTCAAAGCACTGATTCTCAAAGCACGGATTCGCAGAGCACGGTCACCCTCTTTCCCCATCCGGACTCATGGCCGCTCTACATCGCGGGTCAGGCCAACATCGTTTTCCAAGCGCATCCGGGCTTTCATTCTCCTTACGAAAGCACTAACTCGCTGCTCAGCCGCGGCGAATACAAAGTGTCTCTGGTCGGCACGCTCTACACCGGGCTTGAGCTGATACGGAATCCGCGCTGGGAGACAGAATTCCTCTTCGATCTCGAAAGCTCCGGCGGCCGCGGCGTCTCCGAAGCGCTCGGTCTGGCGGGCTTCACCAATCTGGACGTCGTGCGCAACCCTTCTCTCGGCTCCGTTCCCTATGTCGCCCGGGTACAGATTCACGCAACCTTCGGCCTTACGGACACGCTCGTCGAACAGACGCGCTCCCCCTTCGCGCTGGCGACCAGGGTTCCAGCCCGCAGGTTCGAGTTCCGCTTCGGACGCATGAGCATGCCCGACCTCTTCGACACCAACTCCGTCGGAACAGATTCGCATCTGCAATTCCTCAACTGGACCGTGGACAACAACGGCGCGTGGGATTACGCCGCAGATACTCGCGGATACACCTACGCCTCCACCCTCGAGTTCGACACTGGAGACTGGAGTGCGCGTTACGCGCTCGCGCTCATGCCCACAATCGCAAACGGAGTCGACCTGGACTGGAACATACGCCGGGCTCGCGGTGAGAACTACGAAGTGGACTGGAACCGTGGCCCCGCGCAGCATTGGTTCACCAGGAAGAAGGGAGCCATCCGGACAATTGCCTTCGTCAACCACGCCAACATGGGTGTGTATCGCGAGGCCAACCGCAAAGCGCTCGAAACCGGCACAACGCCTGACATTCAGGACCACGCCCCCAAAACTACGGCCAAGTACGGTTTCGGTCTCAATGTGGAGCAAGAACTCGGTCACGGCATTCGTGGGTATAGTCGCTTCGGATGGAATGAAGGCCAGCACGAAAGCTTTGCCTACACCGAGGTCGACCAGACCTTCTCAGGCGGCGTCGACATCTCGGGCTCACACTGGGGCAAAGCGAACGACAAGGTAGGACTCGCACTCGTCTCCAACGCCATCAAGCGCGATCATCAGGAGTACCTGGCGCTCGGAGGCAAAGGCTTCATTCTGGGAGATGGCCGCCTGAATTACGCACGCGAAGACATTCTGGAGACCTACTACAACGCTCACATCTGGCGAGGTCTCTTTTCCGCTTTCGACATTCAGTTGGTCGATCATCCCGGATACAACAAAGACCGAGGCCCTGTAGCGATGTTCACCGTCCGCAGCCACGTCGACTTCTGACCACGCCGCAAACCTGCAGGCAAAACAACGAGGCGGCCTCCATAGAAGCCGCCTCGTTTCTCTCAAAAAGCAGAGGTAGTTTAGCGATGACCACCGCCACCACCGCCGTGAAAGCCACCACCACCACCGCCGCCGTGGAAACCACCACCGCCACCACCACCGTGGAAGCCACCACCACCGCCGCCGCCGTGGAAACCGCCACCGCCGTAGCCACCACCATGGAAGCCACCGCCGCCATAACCGCCGCCGTGGAAGCCACCGCCACGATAGTAGCCGCCGCCACCGTAGTAACCGCGACCGTAGCCGCCGTAGCCTGCAGGGTATCCACCACCCCATCCGCGATAGCCGTAACCACCGTAATAGCCATGGTGGTACCACGGGCCGGCACCGATAAAGATGCCGTTCATAAACCAATCCGAGTTGTAGTAGCCGTATGGGGCGCAACTATAGGGGTAGTACCCGTAATAGCCCCACGGACAAGCCGGCGGTCCACCTACCTCCACGCCGAAGGACACCTGCGCCTGCGCCGTTTGCGGTGTAACCATAGCCACCGGAGCCATCAAAACTCCAAGTAGAGCGAGCTTTTGAAGAAACCGCATTTTGAACCTCCTCATGCCCGTAAAGACCAGCCTTCCGGGACTCGCGTTCAGCCTCTCAGCCTCGCGCTTACATTTAGTTAGAACACAGCTTGATCGTAGATGTTGCTCGCACCGGAGTATCTGAGTTTCTCCCCGGGCTGCAACCTATACTCATCCCTATGATCTCCCTTATCTGGGTGGAATGGATAGCGGTCCTATCGGGCCTGTTGCTGGGGAGCTTCCTCAATGTCTGCATAGCGCGTCTTCCGTTGCACGAAAGCATTGTCATGCCGGGCTCGCACTGCCCACACTGCAACACGCCGATCCGCTGGTATGACAACATCCCGGTACTCAGCTTTCTGATTCTGCGTGCGCGCTGCCGCGACTGCGCGCACAGCATCTCCTGGCAGTATCCTCTCGTGGAACTGGCCACAGGAGCCTGGTTCCTGCTCCCCGCGCACCAGATCGCCACCGCGCTGAACGGAACGGCGCCTCCGGCCCCTGCGCTCTGCACCGCCGTTGCCACAGGAGTCTTCGGCTGGCTGCTCATCGGCTTGATGTTGATGGATTGGACCACCCTGACGCTGCCCGATGCCTTCACGCTTCCCGGAATCGCCGTCGGCTTCCTTTTCCTCTGCCTCGAAACAATCTTCCTGCCCAACAGCGCCAACGACATCCACCTGCAATCCCGGCTCTCCGGCATCTCCTCGATGCCGCAACGAGGAGATGTCTTCCTTACCGGAACCGAGCACCTGATCCTCGGACGCCTGCTGGCCATTCTCGCCGCTGCCGGGACCCTGCTCCTCATCCGGAGTCTGTACAAACAGCTGCGCAAGCAGGAGGGTATGGGCCTGGGGGACGCGAAGCTGCTCGCCATGGTCGCCGCCTTTCTCGGATGGTGGCCTACCGTGCTTACTTTTTTTCTGGGTGTCCTCTTGTGCGCATCCTATGCGATCATGCTGCTGTCTCGCGGTAAGGCCGATGCAGCCAGCCGGCTCCCCTTCGGCAGCTTTCTGGCCTGCGGCGCCCTCATCGCCGCATCCTTCGGCCACGCCATTCTTCGCTGGTACGTAAGCCTCTTCTGAGCGGCTCAACCATTCAATGTCGAATTACGACCATTCGATACAAAATTACTACCATTCAATGTCGTCCGAATACCGGACAAACGCTTGACCCTTTCTGCTTACCGCTCCTACACTGGGTGCCCATGCAGAATCACCCTTATCTCTGGCAGTACATTCCGCTCGCGATCCAGATTCTGGTCGCGCTGGGAATGGCCGGTGGGATGATCACCGCGTCCTTCCTTCTCGGCAAGCATCGTCGCAACAAGACCAAGCTGAGCGCCTACGAGTGCGGCATGGATCCGGTCGGAGATGCGCGCGGCCGGTTCTCAGTCCGCTTCTATATGGTGGCGATGCTGTTCATCCTGTTCGATGTGGAAGCGGTCTTCATGTTGCCCTGGGCAGTGATCTACCGTCAGCTGCCCCACATCACTGGCTCACGGCTGTTCGGCTTCTGGGAAATGCTGGTCTACCTTGGATTCGTTGGGGTAGGCCTCTTTTATGTCTGGAAGAAGGGTGTCCTCAACTGGTCCAACGACAAGGCTGACCTCTAATGTCTTTTCAGAACATGCCCTCTCCTTCTCCGGAAGCCAAGGATGTCTTTGTCGCAAACTATCCCGGAGACAGCGCAGCGTTTCTTGCCACCGGCTACTTCGTCAACGCCAAGTTTGAGCTGGCGGAGCTCACCCTTGAAGTCGCTCCTGAGTTCATCGTGGACGCCTGCAGAGCGCTGCAAGCCGACGGTTACAACTTCTTCGAAGACTGCACCTGCGTGGACTGGTACCCTACGGAGCCGCGCTTTCAGGTGACTTACTCGCTTCTATCGCACCAATACAAACAGCGTATTCGCGTCATTGCGCGTCTTAGCAGCCAAGAGCCGGTCATCGCGTCCATCACCTCCGTATGGCCTGCTGCAAACTTCTATGAGCGCGAGGTATTTGACCTGTTCGGCGTTCGCTTTACAGGCCATCCTCGTCTGACCCGCATCATGATGCCCGATAACTGGAACGGGCATCCCCTGCGTAAGGACTATCCGGTGGAGGGGTACCGCTAATGGCTTCGACTCTCGATCACAAAACAGAAGAGCGCGAAGGAGAGCGCCCGGTTCCATTTGCAGCCAACAGCCAGATCACCGGGGCCACTCTGGCTGGCGTGCGCTCGGCGGAAGACCTTTTGATTCCAGACGTCGAAGACGTCGTGGAGGATGTTCTCTCCGGACATAAGCCGGAAGGCTCGGACCCGATCTCCGACCATACGATGGTGCTCAACATGGGGCCCCAGCACCCCTCGACGCACGGTGTTCTGCGCCTTGTCGTGGAGATTGACGGCGAAACGGTCGTATCCCTCTCGCCTGATATCGGTTACCTGCACACCGGCATCGAGAAGACCTGCGAAGCTAAGTTCTACAATCAGGTCACACCGCTCACGGATCGCATTGATTATCTGTGCCCGATGACCAACAACACGGCCTACGCCCTCGCCGTGGAAAAGCTCCTGCAACTGGAGATACCGGAAAAGGGTCAGTGGCTGCGCGTACTCTTCAACGAGCTGACACGGATTCAGTCTCACCTGGTCTGGCTGGCCACGCATGCCATGGACATCGGTGCCCTGACCGTATTCCTCTATTGCTTCCGCGAGCGCGAAGAGCTTCTGCGCATCTTTGAAGCGGTCAGCGGACAGCGCATGATGACCAGCTACGTTCGTATCGGCGGCGTCGCCCTGGAACCTCCGGTAGGACTCTTCAAGAAAATTCGTGCGTTCCTTGAGAGCTTCCCCTCCAAAATCGCCGAGTACGAAGGCCTGCTGCAGAACAACCCCATCTGGATCAACCGCCTCAAGGGCATCGGATATCTGTCGCCGGAGAATGCCGTCGCCCTCGGGGTCACCGGCCCCCCGCTACGCGCCTCCGGCATCGATTTCGACCTGCGCCGCGACATGCCGTACTCCAGCTATGAGAAGTTTCAGTTCAGGGTCCCCATCGCCACCGAGGGCGATGTGTGGGCACGTTACTCGGTTCGCATGCAGGAGATGCGCGAGAGCGTGAAAATCTGCCTGCAAGCTCTGGACGGTATGCCAGAAGGCCGTCACGTCGCGCACGCTCCCAAGATTCTGGTCCCGGATCGTGAGCAGATGAAAACGCAGATGGAATCGCTCATCCATCACTTTAAGATCGTGACAGAAGGCTTTCAGGTTCCGGCAGGCGAGGTCATGAGCTCCGTCGAGGCACCACACGGCCAGATGAACTATTACGTCGTCTCCGATGGCGGCGCAAAGCCCTACCGCGTCCATGTTCGTAACGCTGACTTCTGCACGCTGCAGGCGCTCGAAACCATGTGTAAGGGACAACTCATCGCCGATGTCGTCGCAGTCATCGGCTCGATCGACATCGTATTGGGGGCAATTGATCGCTAATCTCCAGGCCGAACTCTGGACCTCATGGGCCGCTATGCTTCGCAGCTATGCCGCAGCCCACGGTCTCAACGCACCACAGCACGCCGTTGTTGAAGTAAGTGCTGAAAGCATCACCGTACGGGTAGGCGGCCGCTGGCTGGCCTTCACCCCGGAAGCAATGGAAAGCAGCGAAGGTACAGAAAAGTCCTTTTCGCTGAACGACGATGGGACCGTTTCCCTCGGAAACGACTCCCCGGAAGAGATGGATTTCGCGGCAGAACGTCTGGTACGCGAAGTGATGTACGAAAACTGAGGACGCAGTAGCTATGGCAGCTGTAACCAATACGATTTTCTCTCCGGCAACCGCGACGCGTTTCGATAAGCTCGCGACCATCTACCCGATGAAGCGCTCTGCGCTTGTTCCCATGCTGCTGTACGCGCAGGACGATCTCGGCTACGTCACAGACGAGGCCATTGCCGAGATCGCACAGCGGCTGGATCTGCTGGAGCTCGACGTTCGGGGCGTGCTGTCGTACTACTCCATGCTGCGGACCAAGCCAGCCGGCAAGTACAACGTCCAGGTCTGCACCAATATCTCGTGCATGCTGCGCGGCGGCTTTGAGCTGCTGGACCACTGCAAAAAAGAGCTCGGCATCGGCCACAAGGAAATCACGGAAGATGGGCTCTTTTCTCTCGAAGAGGTGGAGTGCATCGGTGCCTGCTGCTGGGCTCCCGCCGTTCAGATCAACTACGACTTTCACGACAACCTGACCCCCGGGAAGATGACCCAGATTCTTACCGATTACCGCGAAGGCCGCGGAAAGGACGTGAAGTAATGCCGACTCTCGTCTCTCATCCCGATGAAGTAAAGGTCATCAGCCGCCGCTTTGGTCAGGGCTGCTCTGACATTGAGAAGTATCTTGAGCTGGAAGGCTACAAGGCTGTGCAGAAGGCCATCGAACAGGGTCCGGACTGGATCGTCAGCGAGATGAAGGCCTCCGGCCTGCGTGGGCGCGGCGGCGCAGGCTTCCCTACCGGCATGAAGTGGAGCTTTGTCCCCAAGCAAAGCGAAAAGCCTAAGTACGTTCTGGTCAACGGAGACGAATCGGAACCTGGCACCTGCAAGGATCACGTTATCTTCCTGCATGATCCTCATTCGGTCATCGAAGGCACCATGATCGCCGGTCTCGCCATTGGTGCCAAGATGGGCTTCATTTACCTCCGCGGCGAGTATCGCTATCTGCTCAAGATCGTGGAAAAAGCCGTCGCGGACGCCTATGCCAAAGGGTTTCTTGGCAAAAACATCTTTGGCAAAGAGGGTGTGGACTTCGACATCATCACGCAGACCGGAGCAGGCGCCTATGAGGTCGGTGAAGAATCCGCGCTCATGGAGTCTCTTGAAGGCAAACGGGGCGTCCCGCGCATCAAGCCTCCCTTCCCCGCGGTCGTTGGTCTCTACGGAGGACCGACGGTGATCAACAACGCGGAAACCATCGCCTCCGCACCCCATATTCTGCTGATGGGCGGCGAGGCGTACGCCAAGCTTGGCTCCGAGAGAAACGGCGGAACGCGTCTCTTCGGCATCAGCGGGCACGTAGAGCGCCCCGGCATCTACGAACTCCCCATGGGCTATAACCTTCACGACGCCATCTACAAAGTTGCAGGTGGGGTCAAGGATGGCAAGAAGCTCAAAGCGGTCGTTCCAGGCGGCTCCTCCTGCCCCGTACTTCGCCCGGAAGAGTTGAACGTTGGCCTGGACTTTGACCAGATGGGTAAAGCCGGCACCATGCTCGGCTCAGGCGGCATCGTCGTTCTCGACGAAACAGTCTCCATCGTCGAGTTCGCGCTGCGCACCATCCGTTTCTACCAGCATGAATCCTGCGGCTGGTGCATTCCCTGCCGCGAGGGAACGGACTGGCTGAAAAAAACGATGACGCGTTTTCACGCCGGCGCGGGCACCAAAAAAGACATCGACAACATGCAGTATCTTGCCGAAAACATGTTGGGCCGCACCTTCTGCCCGCTCGGAGACGCTGCGGCGATGCCCATGCTTGGCTTCTACAAAAAATTCCGCGACGAGTTCGAGGAGTACCTCGAAGGCAAGCGCGTCGAACACCCTTTAATTCAAATCTCACCGGTCGGAGTACCGGCCCTGGCAGGTGCTCACTAAATGAGAAGGTTGGCTCTCGTCTTCGCTTTCTCCATGCTGTCGCTTCCCGTACTGGCGCAAAAGCCGGACCACGGCGGAGCATGGTGGCGTGAAAAATCCGCCGTCTACAAAGAGGCTTACATTAGTGGCTACAAGACCGGCTCGCACCATCAGGCGGGACAGAACACGCCTCTCTCGAAATTCGGGGCGAAAGAACTCGTTGACGGACTGAACAAGTTCTACGCAGACTTTAGAAATCGCAACATCTCAATCAACGACTCTCTTTTCTACGTCGCCGACCAGCTATCGGGTGTGCCGGATGAGAAGTTGAACGCTGAAATTCTACAGATGCGCGCTGCCGCGATTGGCACGCCGGCACCGGAGGACCAATAAGTGAGGACTCCCCGACGCCACAACGCAACAGCTGCACTGATGTTCGGCCTGAGCACGCTCAGCCTTTTCGCGGAAACACCGAAGCAACCCAACCATAATGGCAACTGGTGGCGCGAAAGCAACTCGGCGTTTCATACCGCCTTTGTTAGCGGCTACAAGGCGGGCGCACACCACGTCACCAGCAAACCGACTCCGCTCTACAACTTCACAGCCGAGGAGCTCAGCACCGGGTTGGACACGTTTTACCAGGACTTCAGGAACCGTAACATTCAGGTCGACGATGCTCTTCCCCTCGTAGGCGATCAGCTCAGCGGCGCTTCTGACACAGACATCAACGCACACATCCTCAAGCTCCGCGCCGCGGCAGCTCAACTGAACGCCAACAAAGTAAGCGAGTAAGCACGTTTCATGATGATCAAGCACCTCCATTCCGCTCTCCCCTGTTTCGCACTCCTCGCGACGGCGTTCGCGCTGTCCGGCTGCAAGGCCAAGGAGATGGGGCAAAAATTTGCGGATCAACAAGCAAACAACATCGACACGACCTGGCTGATTGCCGCAAACGCCTGCTGGCCCGACCTGGCACACCAGGGCTACAGCGTGGGCGACATTAAACGCTATCTCGGCGACCCGCTTCATCTTCGCGCTGCATTTGCGGGCTACTCGTCGTTGACCGACACGCAGCTCGTCCAGATCGTATCCGCGCCGGTGCTTTCAGCTCCCGCGCCCGATACGAGCGTCTTCCACCAATCCCTCAACCCCGTGCTCACTCGATCGCAGGCACTTTCCGGCACCAGAGTCCGCGGAACAGTTCCGGCTGACAACAACGGCACTGCGCCTGATGACGCCTTATGCGCAGTCCAATCCGGCGTTCCGGTTGGATTCAAATAGAAACAGGAAACCCTCTATGGCCGATGTCAATTTCACCGTCGATGGCAAGAAGCTGACCGCCCCCGCAGGCACACTGCTGATTGATGCCTGCAAATCCGCAGGCATCGAAATTCCCGCTTTCTGCTATTACCCGGGCCTTTCCCTGCAAGCAGCCTGCCGCATGTGTGTGGTGCGCATCGAAAAGATGCCCAAGCTGCAGACCGCCTGCACCACGCCGGTAGCAGAGGGCATGAACGTCACCACAGAGACCCCTGAGATTGCGCAGGCCCGCAAAGCCACCCTGCAGCTTCTGCTCGGCAACCATCCGCTGGATTGCCCAGTGTGCGACGCCGGCGGCGAGTGCGAACTGCAGGACATGACCTTCAAGTACGGTGCGGCAGAAAGCTTCTACACCGAACCCAAAAACCATCGTGAAGAGCAGCAATGGTCCCCGGTTGTCTTCTTTGACCGCCCTCGCTGCATCCTCTGCTATCGTTGCGTGCGTATGTGCGGCGAAGGTATGGATATCTTCGCCCTCGGAATTCAGAACCGGGGCTCTTCAGCCATCATCGCACCCAACGTCCCGGCGGACCTCTCTCCAGACCACCTGGCCCGCGTCGACTGCGAGCAATGCGGCATGTGCATCGATGCCTGCCCTGTAGGTGCCTTGACCAGTGGCACCTACCGTTACAAAACGCGCCCCTGGGAGATGAACCATGTTGCAACCGTCTGCACGCACTGCGGCGACGGCTGCAAAACAACACTCGGCGTCCGCTCCGTCAACGAAGGCTCCGAGATTGTGCGAGGCGACAACCGCGACAAAAGCGGCATGAACGGCGACTTCCTTTGCAACAAAGGGCGCTTCGCCTTCGACTTCGCGAATAACGAATCACGGCTCACGCAACCGCTGCTGCGCAAGCATGGCGAACTCGTCCCGGTCAGCTGGGAAGAAGCACTCACCTATGCGGGCAGTAAGCTGCGCGAGTTGCGGGATACCCAAGGTGCCCACTCGATCGGGGTCATCGGCTCCAACCGTACAACGAATGAAGAGAGCTACCTTCTACAAAAGTTTGCCCGCACGGTGATTGGGACGAATAATATCGACCACCATCGCACGGCCGATTACGTTACGCTCGCAGCCGCACTCCAGGGCTCTGAAGGCCGCTTCGCATCCCAGCACGACGTGCACAACGGATCGGCTGTCCTTTTGGTAGGTGGCGACCCGACCAACCAGGCACCCTTGACCGCCTGGAACCTCCGCTCCAACGTGCGCCTAAACAAAGCGAAGGTCTACGTCGCTAATCACGAAGAGATCAAGCTGCGCCGTCAGTCCAAGGGCTTTCTTCCTGTCGCCGAGTTCGGCTATGGTGCGTTCGCGGCTTATCTCGCAGGGGACGACACGCAGGCTGCTGCAGCGTCGAACATTGCACAAGCCGATGAGCTCAGCGCCTTCCGCGAGAAAGTAAAAGCTGAAGAACACCTGATTGTTGTCGTCGGCAATGAGGTCCGCGGTGGAGAACTCGCCAAGCTGATCGAAGCTCTTCCTCAGGCAAAGTTCGCGCTCACCTCGGACTACGTGAACTCGCGCGGAGCCGCAGACATGGGAGTGCTTCCCGATATTCTCCCCGGCTATCAACCGCTCCAGGGCTCTCAGCTTGCTCAGGAGCTGAAGGCACCCTCCGAAGCCGGGCTGGATCTTTTAGCCATGCTCGACGGCGCCGCAAAGGGGACGCTTTCTGCGCTTTACGTAGTGGGCGCCAACCCGATCAAGCGCTTTGGAATCGATACGTCCGCGCTGACAAAAACCTTTCTCATCGTGCAGGATCTCTTCCTTACCGAAACCGCTGCGATCGCAGACGTGGTCTTCCCCGCAGCCACACTCTATGAGAAAGCCGGATCGGTCACGAACAGTTACGGGGATGTGCAACTGGTATCAAAGGCAGCGGATAAAGCCGGCACACGTTCCGATTTCGAACTCATCGTTCGTCTCGCGGACAAAATGGGCCACGAAGTAAAGTCTCTGGTCCCCTTTGGCAAAGGCCTGCGCGCCGATATGGGACAGACTCGTGGCGCTCAATCCGGTGAAGCGGACCGTCACGCGGTCTGGCTTGCGGCCAATAACCTTGAGCCCAAGCTCTCACCTTTCGATCCCTTCGCGATCCTGGACGAAATTCAACGCGTGGTTCCTGGCTACGACAAGCTGCTTCGCCTGCAGCTGCTCTCCGCAAACGACCAGCACATTGCACCCGCCTCGCATGGGCTGGTGCAGATTTCCAGCGCCATTGCACGGAAGGACCTCGTGCTTCCTTCTTCTGACACGCTCTTCACCTCCGGAAGCCTCACGGCCTACTCGCCGATGCTGAACGATGTGCAGCGCCACCAGGCCCGCGAAGTGGCCGATCATCTCACGAACGCGGACTAAGGCTGATGAATCCTCACACCCCATTCCTGATCTTTCTGCTCCTCTCGATCGCGAAGATCGTCGTGGTGCTGGTGATCACGCTGACTGCGGTAGCGTATACGGTGCTGCTCGAGCGCAAGGTTCTGGGCCGCATGCAGAATCGCTGGGGACCGTCACGCGTAGGTCCTTTCGGCCTGCTGCAACCTCTAGCCGACGGGATCAAACTCTTCCTGAAGGAAGATATTATGCCGCTATCGGTGGAGCGACCGCTCTTTATCCTTGCTCCGCTGATCGCCTTGTCCTGCGCGCTCATGTCGATCGCCGTGGTTCCTTTCGGAAAGGCAACGCCGGTCACGATCAAGGGCGTCACGGTAGACATCGGCCAGATCGCGGACCTGAACATCGGCCTTCTGGTGATCCTTGGCATCACCTCGATCGGTGTTTACGGCATCGCGCTTTCCGGTTGGAGCTCGAACAATAAGTACTCCCTTTTCGGATCCTTACGCGCTTCAGCTCAGCTCATCAGCTACGAGCTTGCGCTCGGCCTCTCGTTGGTTGGAGTCGTATTGCGCGCCGGCTCTCTGCGCCTGCGCGATATCGTCGACTCGCAATCCGCGCACGGAGCACTGAGCTGGAATATTCTCGGCGGCTTCCAGATCGTAGCGTTCTTTGTGTACATGATGTCCGCGTACGCAGAGACCAACCGCACTCCCTTCGATCTGCCAGAGGCCGAATCCGAGCTCGTTGCGGGCTATCACACCGAATATTCCTCGATGAAGTTCGCCATGTTTTTTATGGCTGAATACGCCAATATGATCACCGTCGCCTGCGTCGCGACTCTGCTCTTCCTGGGTGGCGCCAACTCGCCCTTCGGCCATCTGTTCGATCATGTTCTGAACAACGCCTTCTTCAACTTCCTCATTCCATGCCTGTGGTTTGTCGCGAAAGTCTTCAGCTTCATCCTGCTGTACATCTGGGTGCGGGCCACTCTGCCGCGCTTCCGCTACGACCAACTGATGGGGTTCGGCTGGAAGTTTCTGCTCCCCATCGCCATGCTCAACATCCTGGCCACTGCACTGGCGCTGGCTTTCCACTCAACCGTTTAGCATTCGCAACCCAACGCACAAGAAACGAGCAGCAAAGCTAACAATGCAACTTGCCCTGTTCATCATTTTCGGACTGCTGGCCGTGCTGGGAGCGTTCAACCTGTTGGCCCAGAAGCACCCGATCAATTCGGCGTTATCGCTCATCGTAGTGATGATGTCCTTGGCGGTGCTCTACTTCTCGCTTGGCGCGGAGTTTCTGGCAGCTGCACAGGTGATCGTCTACTCAGGCGCCATTATGGTGCTGTTTGTCTTCGTCATCATGCTTTTGAATGCAGGCGAAGAAGAACATACGGATGACTCCAAGGTTGCCTCTATCGTAGGATTTCCCGGCGCTGCCGCGGTGTTCTGCCTGCTCACGTTTGTCTTTCTGAAAGAAAAAGCCACGCTCGGCTTCTCGCACCTTGAATCTGCACTTGGTGGTGCTGTCTCGAACATCGTTGAGATCTCGCACGTACTCTTCACCAAGCTGCTTCTGCCGTTCGAGGTAACGTCGATCCTGGTTCTGGTCGCAATTCTGGGCGCCGTTGTACTGGCGCGGAAGGAGCTCTAATGGTCCCGATCTCCTACTACCTGATTCTTGCGGCCATTCTGTTTTGCGTAGGCATTGCGGCCTTTCTCATCAAGCGCAATGTCATCACCGTCTTTATGTCGATCGAACTCATGCTCAACGCAGTCAATCTAACCTTTGTCGCCTTCAGCCACAGGTGGCATCAGATTTCCGGTCAGATCTTCGTCTTCTTTGTGATGGTGGTCGCAGCAGCAGAAGCTGCCGTTGGTCTAGCTATCATTATCGCGCTGTTCCGCGCACGCCAAACCCTCAACATTGATCAGGTTGACCTGATGAAGAACTAGTACGAGCCTTCGCTGACGCACATGAATCCGAATCTGCTTTGGTACATTCCGCTCTTGCCCTTTGCCGGCTTCCTGCTCAACGGAACGCTCGGACGTAAGCTTTCGCGTGCAGGCGTTGTTGCCATCGCGCTTCTGTTCACCGCTATCCCGGCGCTGATCGTGGCCAGGTTATGGATATTCCTCGGTGCAGCAGGCGCTCCGCTCAAGCTCTCCATTGCCAGTCAACCCTGGATTGCGGTCTCGAACTTCCAGGTAAACTTCGCCTTCTCGGTCGATCACCTTACTTTGGTGATGCTCAGCATCATTACCGGTATTGGCTTCCTGATCCATCTGTACTCGGCAGGCTACATGGCACATGAAGAAGGTTTTTGGCGCTTCTTCGCGTACCTGAATCTGTTCATGTTCTTCATGCTGGTGCTGGTGCTGAGCTCTAACTTCCTTCTGCTCTTCGTGGGCTGGGAAGGTGTCGGACTTGCCTCCTACCTGCTTATCGGCTTTTATTTCACCAAAGACTCCGCTGCGAAAGCCGGCAAAAAAGCCTTCATCGTCAACCGTATCGGTGACTTCGGTTTTCTGCTCGCGATGTTTCTGATCATGCAGCACTTCGGCAGTCTGAACTTTGAGCAGGTCTTTGCAGGGGTTGAAGCCATGCCCGGCATGACAGGCGGCCTCTTCACCGCTATCTGCCTGCTGCTGGTGCTCGGAGCTACAGGAAAGTCCGCACAGATTCCTCTCTACGTTTGGCTCCCGGATGCGATGGAAGGCCCTACACCGGTCTCCGCACTGATCCACGCCGCAACAATGGTTACAGCAGGCATCTATATGGTCTCTCGTTGCCACCTGCTTTTCGATCGCTCCCCGGTTTCTCTCACCGTAGTTGCCCTCCTCGGCGCAGCTACCGCCCTGATGGCTGCGACGATCGGTCTCGTTCAACACGACATTAAGCGTGTCCTGGCGTACTCGACCGTCTCACAGCTCGGCTACATGTTTCTGGCCTGCGGTGTGGGAGCGTACTCGGCGGGCATCTTCCACCTCATGACGCATGCATTCTTCAAGGCCCTCCTCTTTCTTGGCGCGGGCTCGGTCATACATGCCATGGGTGGCGAACAGGATATGCGCGTCATGGGCGGTCTTCGCAAAAAGATTCCCGTCACCTTCTACACCATGAGCGCAGGCGTCTTTGCGATTGCTGGTTTCCCCCTGCTCTCCGGCTTCTTCTCGAAAGACGAGATCCTCTATCAGGCGTTTGTCTCACCGTCGCCTGTAGGCAAGCTTGTCTGGGTTGTTGGCGTACTGACCGCACTGTTGACTTCGTTTTACATGTTCCGGCTCTGGTTCAAAACTTTCTTTGGCACCCCTCGCTTCGACGAGCATTCCGCTGGTGGTCATGACGCTCACCAAGCACACGGCGTTCATGAGTCCCCTGCCGTCATGACCGTGCCGCTCATGATCCTGGCGGTGCTTTCCGTCATTGGCGGCATCGTCGGCGTCCCCACAGCCTTCGGCGGCCACAATGAGTTCGAGCACTTCCTTGCTCCGGTCTTTGAAACACCCGGTGTCGCGACTGCGACTCCCGGCTCTGCTTCAACCGCCTTTGCTCTCACCAGCATCGCCGTACTGATGTTCTGCATCGGTCTGCTGGCAGCCTGGTGGATGTATCTAAAGAAACCTGGCACAGCGGCCGCGCTGGCAAAAAGCGCAAAGCCACTCTACTCCCTGCTGGAGCACAAGTACTGGGTCGATGAGTTCTACACCTTCCTCTTTGTTACACCGTTGCAGATGTTCGCACGCATGTTTCTGGGAGGCATCGTCGAAGGCGGCCTGGTTCAGGGCATTCCAGCTGCTGGCGCCGGTGCGACACGCGGTCTTGGTGCCCTGGTGCGCCGCATGCAGTCAGGCAACATCCGTTCTTACGCAGGCTGGCTCGCGATAGGAGCAGCTGTTGTGCTCCTTGTCGCAGTGTTCACGAAAGGAGGACTACGTTAGATGGAGAGCATCAATCACTGGATCCTGACGATCATCCTCCTCACGCCTCTCGCCGGTGCGATCCTTCTCTCACTGCTTCCAGAGCGTGACGGCAGTAAACTGCATGCAGTCAGCGCACTCGCCATCACGCTGCTCACGTTTCTTTTTACGCTGCACCTGCCATCCCATTACAACTACGCAGCGTCCGGTTTTCAGTTCGAACAGAATGTCAGCTGGATCGCCTCCCCCTCGATCCGTTATCACTTGGGCGTTGATGGCCTATCGGTCTGGCTCATCGTTCTCGCAGGCATCCTCGCCCCCATCGGCGTCCTCACCTCCTGGAACACGATCAAGTCGCGCAGCAAGCTCTTCTACACACTCTTTCTGTTACAACAGGTCGCGATGCTCGGCATCTTCGTCGCACTGGATCTCTTCCTTTACTACGGCTTCTGGGAGCTTTCCCTCGTACCGATGGCGTTGCTGATCGCAACCTTTGGCCGCACAGAAAATCGCCGCAAAGCAGCCATCAAGTTTTTTCTCTTCGCGTTCATCCCGTCGGCATTACTGCTTGTCGGCATGATTTGGCTATACAACCGCACAGGAACCTTCGACCTTCCGGTACTCACGCAGCTCGCGGCGCAGCATGCTATCAGCCCAAGCGCTCATGCCCTCTGGTGGTGCGCCCTGGCTTTTCTTGTAGCCTTCGCGGTCAAGGTCCCCATTTTCCCATTGCACGGCTGGCTTTCTGATGCCGTTCAAGAAGCACCCACCGCGGCCGTCATGGTGTTGGCAGGCAAGCTCGGGCTCTACTCGATCCTTCGTTTCTCGTTCGGCATTTTTCCTGACCAATCTCACGCCATCGCCCCCCTCCTGATCGCCCTTGGAGCCATCGGCATTGTCTACGGTGCCCTGTTGGCACTGGTCCAGACAGATCTAAAAAAGCTTGCCGCATTCTCCACACTCTCGCACGTAAGCTTTATCGTGCTCGGAGCCTTCAGCTTTACAGTGCTCAGCCTGAACGGCAGCGTCTACCAAATCCTCAACGAGTCCTTGATCGGAGCAGCGCTGTTCACGCTCCTTGGTCTTCTTTATGAGCGATACGGGACCTACGATATGCGTGACTACGGCGGTTTAGCCACCAAGCATCCCTGGATGGTGACGATGTTCGTCATCATGTCCCTGGCTGCCGCAGGCCTGCCTCTCATGAACGGCTTCGTAGGAGAATTCCTCATCCTCTCCGGCACGATGCACTCTCTGGTCGACCACCATATTCTCTGGTGCATCCTCGGTACCACAGGCGTCATCTTCGGCGCAGCCTACATGCTGACCATGATTCAACGCATCTTTTACGGCAGCCTTGGGCGACGCTCGACCGAAGTCGCGGGATGGGATCTGACCAGCCGTGAACATCTTGAACTTTGGCCCCTGGCACTGCTCTTTCTCATAATGGGCGTAGCCTCTCCATACTGGATGAAGGCGATTGACACCTACGCGACACAGACCATGCACCAGCCACAGAAGCTGTTCTCTTCCGACACCAAGCAGATGGAAACAACAACGTACAGCTCCTCGGTGCCCGTCAAAATGCCCGTAGCCGCTTCTGAGGAGGTTCGCTAATGTCTCCTAACCTCTTCGCTCTTCTTCCGGAAATTGTGTTGACGATCGCAGGCGTTCTCGTCATGGTTGCCGAACCGCTACTCCCTGCACAGAGCAGTCGCAAGCCCTTAGGTTGGTTGGCGATCCTGGGTACGGCGTTGTCCGCTGTCGCGGCCTTCATCCAGCATCGTGCGGTCGATGCCGCCGGGGCCCCGATGATGGGTTTTTACAGAACGATACAGATCGACAACCTCTCGGTCTTCTTTCATCTGTTGATCGCCTCGATCGTGCTCGTCGTCCTGCTTGCTTCACTCGACTACTTTGAAGGGCCGGTCTCGCACGCCGGCGAATACTACGCTCTGCTCTGCTTCGGAGCCACCGGCATGATGCTCATGTCCTGCTCGGTCGAGCTACTGATGGTCTTCATCGGTCTTGAGATCTCGTCCATCTCAACCTATATTCTCGCGGGCTTCCGGAAGGGACAGGCTACCGCCTCCGAGTCCGCACTCAAGTACTTCCTGCTTGGCTCCTTCGCAACGGCCTTCACACTCTATGGCATCGCACTCGCGTTCGGTGCAACCGGATCGACATCCATCGCGGTGCTGGCTACGATGCTGCACTCCTCAAACACGCCTCTCATCGCTCGCCTCGCAGTTGCGATGATGCTGATCGGTATGGGCTTCAAGGTCTCCGCGGCTCCTTTCCACGTGTGGACCCCGGATGTCTACCAGGGTGCGCCTTCCCCAGTAGTAGCCATGATGTCTACAGCTCCCAAGGCGGCCGTGTATGCGGTACTCCTCCGTCTGCTCTTCAACGGTGCACCGCAGCTGCGCGGAGAGTGGCTCGTTCTGATTCAGTTCTTCGCCGTGCTCTCCATGTTCATCGGCAATCTGGGCGCCCTGCTCCAGAAGGACGTCAAACGTATGCTGGCCTACTCCTCCATCGCCCATGCAGGTTACCTGCTGACAGCGTTTGCCAGCTTCCAACAGGACGCCGTCGCAGCGGCCTGCTTCTACACCGCAGCCTATGCCTCCATGAACGTCGGCGCATTTCTCGTCCTGACACAGCTAACCGGCTATAACGAGAATCTTCGTACCCTTAACGACTACACCGGTGTTGCCCGGAAGCGACCTCTTCTGTCCGCCCTACTAGGTTTTTTCCTTCTGTCGATGATCGGCATTCCATTCACCGCAGGCTTTTTCGCAAAGTTTTACGCCTTCTCCGCGGCGCTGCGCGGAGGATTTTCCTGGCTGGTGATCCTCGGCCTGCTGAACTCAGGTTTTGCCTGCTTCTACTATCTCCGCCTCCTCATCGCTCTCTATTCCTCACCAGCCAGCGAAATAGCGGAGCCTTCCAGCACCCGGCCAAGCATTGCAGCGACACTCGCTCTTGCGGCGTGCGCTCTGGCCACCGTAGGCCTGGGCATCATGCCCGGTCGCCTTCTGCACCTACTGCAACGCTCCGCCCCGATCACGCTGCAGGAACAGCCCGGAAACAGCGCGTCCCTTCAATAAACCGTCTCCAAGCAAAGAAGAAGGCGCGACTCAGATCGCGCCTTCTTCTTTTGCTTTACCGGGCATACTTCCTGCAAAACAACAATGCCCCCGCCGAAGCGGGAGCATTGTCAGAATCCATTTGCTCAATGAGCGAATCGCTTACTTCGCCTTGAGGAAGATGATGACAAAGGTGAACAGCGCGAGCGACTCGATGAACGCGAGGCCGAGGATCAGGAAGACGAAAATGGCAGGGCGTGCACCCGGGTTACGAGCAAGCGCTTCGGTTGCCGAAGCAGTAGCCTTACCCTGACCGAGACCGCAGAGGCCAGCAGCAAGTGCCATGCCGAGACCTGCAGCGAGGGGAACCCACTGGTTTGCCGCACCGGCGGCTTCCTGACCGAACGCCGGGGTTGCGATGAGAATCGCAGCCAGCGACATGAAAAGATACTGAAGAGTCTTCATGAATGTACTCCGTGCTCCCGTTGAGATCGCTGTCAGTGGGTGGTTGAGACTCACCGTACTGGTCCCCTCACGCTGCACAACGTTACTGCAATCTGCGGACAGGGAGCGCCCATCTGCAGAAACCTGGCCGACAAGCGAAAGCCTGCCGGCTGAATCCTAGTGATCGTGCGAAACGGCCAGCGAAAGGTAGATCGCCGCAAGCAGCATGAACACATACGCCTGAATCACCGCCACGCCGAGGTGAAGCCCCATAAACAGCAGGGGGATGCCCAGCGGGACCAGCGAGAAGAACGCCATCGTGAGCAGATCGCCTGCAAACATGTTCGCGTACAGACGAACCGTAAGCGAAAGTACGCGTGCGCAATGCGAGATGATTTCGATGGGCAGCATCAGCGGCGCGATCCACCACACCGGTCCCAGAAACTGCTTGATGTAGCCAAAGCCGTTCACGCGGATACCGTGGAAGTGGTAATACACAAAGGTGACCAGGGCAAGCCCGAGCGGCACCGCAACATCAACCGTCGGCGACTCTAGTCCCGGAACCAGACCCATCAGGTTCGCCAGCAGGATGAAGAGCAGCACCACGGACAGGAAGCCCGAGAAGCGCTCGTAGTCGTGTCCGATGATCTGCGATCCCTGATCGTCGACGAACTCATGCGTCAACTCAGCCAGATGCTGAACGCTATTGGGCGTTTCCACGCTCAGCGTGGCACGCACAAAAAGGAAGTACAGCAACAACGCAAAAAAGACGAGCAGCTCCATCGCGAAGGAGTTCGTGATGGGCGCCTGCGGATACTTCGGGGTCACGTGTACTGCGGCCAGCAGCTTATCTACCGGGCCGGCAAACACATGATTCAGACATTGCGTAAACAGCAGTTGAGTCGGCATAACAATCTTTTCCGGGGTACTTACGCTCGCGGCAGCTAGACCGTCCACGTCTTTACCAGGCGAATTGCTTCGACCGAAAGCGCGACGATCCCCATTCCGAGCCCCGCGAAGAGCGCGTAAACAGAACCATCCAGTAGCTTAAGGCTACCATAGAGAACTACCAGCATGATCGCCATGGTGGTGAAGAAGCCCAGGAGTACGCCTCCCAGCGGCTTGGCAGGCGCAGAACCCGGGGAAACTTCCATCCGGGTCATCACCGTCGACATCAGCCGCAGCCACTTCCACAGCCCGGCTGCAGAGATCAGCGCACCCGCCAGCAGCAACCCCGCACTGGGCCACCCCATCTTCCAGCCGACGACCGGCACGCCCACAACCGTCATCAGCGCCAGCAAACGCAACGCACGGACGATCGTCTGTGTCGCGTCGCGGTCCGAGAAGCCTTCCAGCAACATCAATTCCCTTTCTTCAGGTAGCTACTTGCCATGCGAAAGATCTGAATAAAACCGCCGATCGCGCCCAGCAGTATCCCCAGGAAGCCGAGAAAACCAGTGTGGAAGCGCAAATCCAGCGCCGCCCCCAGCAGCCAGCCCAGTGCACAACCGATAGGCAGCACCAGCGCCATCTGCAGCATGCTCTCGGCTCGCACCAGCTCGTTCAGCGCACCGTGTTTTTTCGATGTCTTGCCGTTATCCATGTCGCACAGTTTTCTACCAAAGCCAAACTATACTGAAAGCCTACGATACCGAGCAAAGCGAGCGAAACCGTTGCCCCTGTTTGAAACCGAATACGAAGAAAAGCTTTATAACGACCGGCTGGCCAGCCTGGAGAAGATCCGCGCCCTTGGCACTGAAAAGCTTGGCCTGAGTCCGGCAGAAGCGGTATACCCCAATGGCTTCCCCTTTACCGCAACTCTGGCAGAGCTGCGCCAGCAGGGTGAGCCCCGTAGCGCCGAGGAGCTGGAAGCTTCTCCGGTCACCGGAGCCGTTGCCGGACGTCTCGTTGCCATCCGCGGCGGCTTTGCGGTTCTGCAGCAGGGGGGCTCCCGCCTGCAGATTTACGTCCACAAGGACGCCGTCGGCCCCGACCTGATGGAGCTCTACAAGGCGCTCCACATCGGAGATCACATCGGCGTGCGTGGCTCGCTGATGCGCACCCGCACCGGCGAGCTGACGCTCAAGGTTCAGGCACCTGAAGGCCAACAGGCGCTGGTTTTTCTGGCCAAGGCCATGTTGGCCCTGCCGGACAAGTATCACGGTCTGGAAGACGTGGAGCAGCGCTACCGCCAGCGTTACGTCGACCTCATCATGAACTCCGGCCTGCAGGTCGCGGAGGAAGGCGAAGAAGCTCCCCGCAACGTCCGTGAAGTCTTCGTCAAGCGCGCCGCCGTTCTCCGCGCAATCCGGCAGTTCTTCGACGAACGCGGCTATCTCGAAGTCGAAACACCGATGTTGCACTCCATCCTCGGTGGAGCGACCGCACGCCCCTTCAACACCCACCACAATGCGCTGGATATCCCGCTCTACCTGCGCATTGCGCCGGAGCTCTTCCTCAAGCGTCTGGTCGTCGGCGGCTTCGATCGCGTTTATGAGATCAACCGGAACTTCCGCAACGAAGGCGTCAGCACCCGGCACAACCCAGAGTTCACAATGCTGGAGTTCTATCAGGCCTACGCGAACTACCACGACCTGATGAATCTGACCGAGGAGCTGATCGGTTTCGTTGCGGAAAAGGTCAACGGCAGCACGCTTACCCACTTCAACGGGCAGGAGATCGACCTCGGCAAGTGGACGAAGCTATCCATGCGCGAAGCGATTCTGAAGTGGTGGCCGAGCGAAGCCGGAGCAGCTCCAACGATGGAAGAGTTTGATATTCCCGGAAAGCCAGCCAACTGGGCCGCGCAGCTTCGCGGCGCCGGGTACAAGTTCGAGTTCAAACCCGGGGACAGCGACGGCAAGCTCATCGCCTCCGTCTTTGAGACCGTGGCCGAAGAACATCTCATCCAGCCCACAATCATCTACGACTTCCCGCTCGCCGTTTCTCCTCTCTCCAAGATCAAGCCGGATGAGCCGGAGTGGACCGAACGCTTTGAGTTCTATATCGGCGGCTTTGAGGTCGGCAACGCCTTCTCCGAGCTCAACGACCCGGCCGATCAGCAGCGCCGCTTTGAAGATCAGGTGCGCGAAAAAGAACGCGGCGATGAGGAGGCCATGAGCGAAGTGGACGAGGATTACGTGCGCGCTCTCGGTTACGGCCTTCCTCCCACCGGTGGCGAAGGGATTGGCATCGACCGTCTGGTCATGCTGCTGACCGGCTCTCGCTCGATCCGCGACGTCATCCTCTTCCCCTTGATGCGCCCGCAGGGCAAGGGCAAAGAGGAGCAGAAGGAGCACGGCGAATCGGCCGAATAAGCCCCCGTCCTACGACATCAGGCGCCAGTGGGCTCTCCCTTCTGGCGCCTGATGCTTTTCAAGCTAAGCCGTCAGCCGTTGTAGTTGCTCCGCGACCAAGGCCACTCCCTCCAGCAGACGCGCGCGCTCGACCTCTCCCCCAAGCGCCAGACGAACGCCGTTCGGCGCCTCTGCTGCGGCAAACCAGTTGCCTCCAGAAAGCGCAACCCCCTTCCCGGCCATATGCAGCTCAAACGCCTGCGGCGAAAGCCTCTCCGGCAACGGCACCCAAAGGTGCCACGCATTCGGCACACCCGGAGAGACGGCCTCACCTAACAACCGCCGGGCCTGTTCGTTCCGCCACGCGCCTTCTTGATTCTTCCGAGCCACCACCTGCTCCAGCACGCCGTCATCAATCAGTCCCGCAACCGCACGCGCATGCGGGACTGAAACGCCGCTCGTGGAGTTTTTGATCGCCACAGGAACGCGCTCCCGCCAACGCTCCGGAGCGAGCACAAATCCAAGCCTCGCTGCGGGCGCATAGCACTTGCTCATCCCGTCGAGAAAGAAGCTGCGCTCTGGAGCCAGCTCGGCAAAGCTGGCAGGAGCCGCTGGATCCAGAAACCCGTACGCATTGTCTTCAAAGAGGGCGAGGTCAAACGCACGCGCCACCTCGCAAAGCTCCAACCTGCGCTGCAACGACGCGGTGATTCCCAGCGGATTATGTACCGTCGGGGTCAGGTAAACGCCGCGAATCGGCGCGCCCTGACGTTGCGCCTGCTGGCATGCCGACTCCAGCGCGGACGGTGTCATGCCTTCACGATCCACGGCACAGGGCCAGAGACGTGTGGAAAGCAGGCGGGCCTGCTCCAGCGCTCCGCTGTAGGCCAGGCAATCGAGCGCGAGTCCTTGAGCCGCCATACCACTCGCCAGCAGAGCCACCAACAAAGCATGATGCATGCCTTCTACCAGAAAGAGCCGCTCTTCCGGCATCCCAAGCCAGCCAGCCGCGGACCGTACCACCGGCTGTAGATCCAGACGAAACGACGGACGAAGCCCGTCAAACGCCTGCTTTGCTTCTTCACTGACCGCTGCCAGCAGCCGTTCGCTCCACTGCGCAGGTGTTTCCGGCAAAAGCGGGAAGTTGTATTGCAGATCAATCATGGCCCTCCCAGCATAGATTGCACCCGCAGACACGATAAACTCATTCGGTGAATATCCTTTTCGTCGGCGACATCTTTGGTTCGGCAGGACGCCGTATCGTTCGTGAGCACCTTCCCCACGTACTGGAGTCTCATGCCGTCGATCTGCTGGTCATCAACGGTGAGAACGCCGCAGGCGGCTTCGGCATCACGCCCTCCATCGCAGAAGAGATCTTCGATCTCGGCGCGCAGGTCATCACTACCGGCAATCACTTCTGGGACAAAAAAGAGATCTTCGAGTACATCACCGTCCCTGCCGCGTCGCACGAGCGCGGCCGCCGCGTCATTCGCCCTGCGAACTTCGCGACCACCACTCCCGGCTACGGTTTCTACCAGGGCTCTCTACCCAACGGGCAGGAGTACGCCGTACTGAATATGCAGGGTCGCGTCTTCATGAGCTCAACCGACGACCCCTTCCGCAAAGCCGACGAGATGCTCGCGCAGATCACCGCCAAGGTCATCCTCGTCGACTTCCACGCCGAAGCGACCAGCGAGAAGGTTGCCATGGGTTGGTATCTCGACGGACGCGTCACAGCCGTGCTCGGCACACACACGCACATCCCTACGGCAGACGAACGCGTGCTGCCGGGCGGTACCGCGTACCAGACCGACGTGGGCATGAGCGGGCCTTACGATTCCGTAATCGGCGTAGAGACCGAGCTCGTGCTCAAGCGCTTCCTCACCGGAATGCCCGCAAAGTTCGAAGCCGCGAAAGGCAACCCCAAGATGTGCGCAACGCTCATCAGTTGCGACGGCACCACCGGCCGCGCACAGCGCGTACAACGCATCATGCTGGGGGAGTAGCACGCAGCGCGTGCTCGACATCATGAGCCTCTCCCTTGAAAACCAGACGGCACGCAACACACGCCTCGCCGAGCTTCAAACGATGCTGGGTGAGCAGAACGCGCGCGCAGAGCAAGACCGCCTCATCGCCTCTCCCGGCACGACAGAAGAGGTGGCCGCTGTGTTGCGTTGGACCACGCAGCATAGCCTGAGCGTCACCCCGCAGGGCTCCGGCACCAAGGCCGGTTGGCTCAACGCAGCCTCTGCCGATCTCACGCTCTCCCTTCTGCGGCTGCGCTCCTTCCAGCGCGCTTCCGACAACCCGCAAAACGTCACCGTCGGAGCCGGTATCCGCTGGGCTCAACTGCAGGAGCAGCTGCGCCACGCAGGCCAGCGCCTTCCGCTCGACGCTCATCGTGCCACGGACGCAACCGTAGGGGGCGTCCTCTCGACCAACGACAGCGGTCTGCTTCGCCTGCGCCACGGTGCCGCGCGCGAACTCGTCACCGCAACTACCCTCGTACTTGCAGACGGCACCATCCTGCGTAGCGACGAACAACCAACAGACGCCCTGCACCCGCTTGCGCGGAGCTACGACCTCACGCAGCTCCTCATCGGCTCCTTCGGAACGCTCGCGGTCCTGACCGAAGCGACACTGCGCACGTCTCCGCTCTCACCGCCTGCGGCGACCTTTACGCTCCGCGCTCCGGACGCACTCGAACTGGCAGCAGTCATGAAGGCGATCCTCGGCGCATCGCTCCCGCTCGAGCGTCTGCAGATGAGAAATGAAAGCCACGCCTTCGCGCTTGATGTAGAACTTGCAACCGACACTCTCAAGCCGGAGCAGGAGCGCCTGGAGCAGCTCGCCGGTTCTCTTCCCTGCAGTCTGGCGCAGCTTCCCGTCTGGCAGTCGCGTTCCCAGGCGCTCAGCACTCCAAACGCTACGGTCCTTCGCATCACAGCGCTTCCGGCCAAACTCGCGCCGCTGGTTGCTGGCTTTGCTCACCTAGCTCAGCATCCTGAGTATGAGTTTCGAGCAGTGGCCGATCCCACAGGCATCGTCACCGTCTCCTGTCAGGCTCCGAAGGAAACGCTCCTCACACTGATCGATGACCTGCGTGCGCGCCTTGCCTCCAGTGGAGGAACCGTCACAGTGCTCGAGCGCGGCAATCTTTCCGAAGAGGTCGATCGTTGGGCGCTGCCCCCGCATGTGCTTGAAATCATGCGGAGTGTCAAACAGGAGTTCGACCCCAAAAAGATTCTGAACCCCGGCCGCTTCGCCGGTGGCATCTAAGCCTGCTGTCGTACAAAAGAGCCTGCTCCGGGTCGACTGTTTTCTATCTCCTGGGGCAAACTAGTACCCTGCGCGAAGGAGGCGCACCCATGACCGGAGCACGCGAAGCTGTTCTCACCCAAATTGCTGACATCCTGCTGGACGCACGACGTACGGGCAAGTTCCTCCAGGATCTTCCTGCGGAGCTCATGCCCCAGGATATGGACGAGGCCTACGCCGTCCAGGACAAAATCGCGCAGGCACACGGCGAAATCGGCGGTTGGAAGATCGGCGCCCCTAACGCGGAAGCCACACCTCTCTTCGGCCCCATGCCCAAGGCATGGATGTCAGCCAACCACAGCGCCCTGCGCGGCGAGCGCTGGCGCTATCGTGGCCTTGAAGCCGAGATCGCCTTCGTCGTCGGGCAGGATCTTCCCGCACGTGAGACCCCGTACACTCGCGAAGAAGTCATCGCCGCCATGGCTTCCTGCCACCCGGTGATTGAAGTTCTGGAATCTGCATTCGTTGACCCCACCAAGGCCTCCCGCCTGGCCTCCTTTGCCGACCTGCAGATGCATGGAGGCTTCGTTTACGGCTCAGCTATCGAGAACTGGCAGGCCATTGACTGGAATACCGAAAAGGTCACCCTCACCGTTGACGGCGTATTGCGTGTCGAGCGCACAGGCTCCAACACCTCGGGAGATCTGGTCAAGCTGCTTCCCTGGCTCGCCAACGAAGGCACAAAACGCACCGGGGGCCTTCGCAAAGGCCAGTGGATCACCACAGGTTCCTGGACCGGCAATACCCCCGCAGGCTCGCCGTCCGTCATCGACGTCACCTTCTCACGTGCAGGCAACGTAGGCTTCCGCTTCGAGTAACCTCGCGCCTTCTACCAGGACACAAACTCATGACTCTTCCCCATGGCGTCACCATTCACGCCACGACCGCCGAGAAATACGAACAGATTCTCACTCCTGAAGCCCTCGCCTTTGCAGCAGCACTGCAACGCGAGTTCAACCCTGTGCGTAAGCAGTTGCTGCAGGCGCGCATAGCGCGACAGGCTCGCATCGACGCAGGCGAAGCTCCGGATTTCCTTCCGGAAACCAGACACATCCGCGAAAGCGAATGGACTGTCGCCCCAATCCCCGCTGACATCCAGGATCGTCGCGTGGAGATTACCGGCCCCATTGATCGCAAAATGATCATCAACGCGCTGAACTGCGGCGCAAAGGTCTTCATGGCCGACTTCGAGGATTCGACAACGCCCACCTGGGAAAACGTCCTCGATGGCCAGATCAATCTGTACGACGCCGTGCGCCGCACCATCACCTTCCAGGACGCAAAGACCGGCAAAGACTACGCGCTCAAACCGCAGACAGCCGTCCTCTTTATCCGCGCTCGTGGCTGGCACATGGAAGAGCGTCACCTGCTCGTGGACGAAGAGTATATGAGCGCTTCCCTCTTTGACTTCGCGCTCTACTTCTTCCATAACGCCAAAGAGCTACTCGCTCGCGGAAGCGGCCCCTACTTCTATCTCCCTAAGATGGAGTCCCATCTCGAAGCTCGCCTGTGGAACTCAGTCTTCATTCGTGCGCAGGAGCTTCTCGGTGTGCCACAGGGCAGCATTCGAGCAACCTGCCTCATCGAAACCATTCTCGCCACCTTCGAAATGGATGAGTTTCTCTACGAGCTCCGCGACCACTCCGCAGGCCTGAACTGCGGCCGCTGGGATTACATCTTCTCGTTCATCAAGAAGCTTGCCGCGGATCAGTCCATGCTTCTGCCGGACCGCTCGCAGGTCACCATGGCAACGCCGTTCATGAGCAAGTACTCCAGGCTCTGCATCAAGACCTGCCATCGCCGCGGTATCCACGCCATGGGCGGCATGAGTGCCCTCATCCCGATCAAGAATGATCCGGAGGCAAACGAAAAAGCGATCGCCGGTGTGCGTGCAGACAAAGAGCGCGAGGCAAACAACGGCCATGACGGCACCTGGGTCGCTCATCCCGCCCTCGTTCCTGTGGCTCTGGAGGTCTTCGATCGCATCATGCCCGCAGCCAACCAGATCACCAAACAACTCCCGGACTTCCATGCCACTTCGGCCGAGCTGCTGGAGGTACCTTCCGGCACCATTACAGAAGCTGGCCTGAAGCAGAACGTGGCAGTCGGTCTTGGATACGTCGAAGCGTGGCTACGCGGCATCGGCTGCGTTCCGCTCTTCAACCTCATGGAAGATGCAGCGACCGCAGAGATCTCGCGCGCCCAGCTCTGGCAGTGGGTTCATCATCACGCCAGGCTCGAAGACGGCCGTGCCGTCACCAGCGAACTTTGCGACGAGTACATCGATGCAGAGATCGCACAGGCGAAGGAAGCATATCCTCCCGCACGGTATGAGGCCTACACCCACGCGGCGTTCCTAATGCGCGAACTAATCCGCTCTCCCCGGTTTCAGGACTTCCTGACCACGCCGGCCTATGCACGCGTACTCGATCACGAAGTCTATACCGCATAGCTACGCCAATGCAGAAAGAGCCCGGCAACCAGCCCGGGCTCTTTCTGCATTGGCATCTTTACGAAACGGTTAGAACGCGGCCAGATCCGCCATCGCAGCAAAGATGCGCTCCGGCTGCGGCAGAATCACGTCTTCGCAAAGCGGCTGATATGCAACAAACGTATCCATGCCTGCGACGCGTCGAACCGGTGCATCGAGATCATGGAAGAGTTCATCCCCGATACGCGCTGCAATCTCGGCCCCATATCCCCAGCTCTGCATATCTTCATGCGCAACCAGAACCTTGCTCGTCTTACGGACGGACGCCGCAATCGCTTCCCAGTCATAAGGACTCAGGGTGCGCAGATCGATCACTTCGACATCGACACCCTTCTCGCGCTCCATGCGCTGCGCTGCCTGCAACGCACGCGGCACAACCGCACCGTACGTAATCACGGTAAGGTCCTTGCCCGGACGCACAATCTTCGCTTTGCCGAACGGAATCGCATACTCCGGCCCCGGATAAGGCGCACGGCCAAAGGTCTCGCGATACAAGCGCTTATGTTCGAGGAACAAAACAGGATCGTCGCAACGAATCGCCGTGCGCAGCAACCCCGCAGCATCGAGCGCATTCGAAGGCATGACAACGCGAATGCCCGGCGTGTGCGTAAAGATGCTCTCTCCCGACTGCGAATGGTAGATCGAGCCACCGGTCAGATATCCACCAATAGGAACACGCATCACCATCGGCGCAGAGAACTGTCCGTTCGAGCGCCAGCGGATCACGCTCAGCTCATTGCGCATCTGGTGAACCGCAGGCCAGATGTAATCAAAAAACTGGATCTCAACCACCGGCTTCAAGCCACGAATGGCCATGCCGATTCCCCGGCCGGTGATATTCGCCTCAGCCAAAGGTGAGTTCCACACGCGATCGTTGCCAAACTCTTTCTGGAGGCCGGCCGTGAGTTTAAAGACACCGCCCTTGCCCTTCAGCTTGCCTTCACGCAAAGGCGCGTCGCGCGTCGCATCCGCAACGTCTTCACCGAAGACCACGATGCGCTCATCCCGGGCCATCTCATCGTGCAGCGTGCGATTGATCAGATCCGCCATCGTGCGATCGTCGCCTTCAAACTGCGGCTCCGTTGCATAGCGCGTATCGGTCGGCTTCAGCTCTTCCGAGTACTGATGCAGCAGAATCGTCTCCGGCTGTGCGGGAGGTGCAGCCAGCGCAGCATCCGCTGCCTGCTGTACCTCTTCGTCGACCGCCTTCTCCAGTTTCGCGATCTCCTCGGAGTCCAGGATGCCGTTCTCGATCAGCCAGACCTGCATCTTCGCAATCGGATCGCGCATCGCATCGCGCTGCAGCTCTTCTTCACTGCGGTAGTTGCGCTCATCATCGGAAAGCGAGTGCGAGTACGGACGCACGACATGTCCGTGCACCAGCGCCGGCCCCTTGCCCGAGCGGCAATAGGCCACGGCTTCCACCATCGCCTCGTAACTGGCGATGGGATCAGTGCCATCGACTTCGGCAAAGTGAAAGTTCGGGAAGTTGGCGACCAGGCGCGAAATGCTGCCTCCCGGCGTATTGGCCTCTACCGGCGTGGAGATCGCATAGCCGTTATCTTCCACCACATACAACACAGGCAACTTGCCATTGGAAGCTGTGTTCAACGACTCCCAGAACTCGCCCTGCGAGGTCGAGCCTTCGCCAATGGACACATAGCTCACCTCGTCGCCGTGAAAGCTTACGTCACGAAATTCGCGATAGTCGCCCTCGTGCTTCGCAGCGGCTTCAGGATGCTGCGTAAAGTAGCGCCCTGCCTCTGCGCAACCCACGGCGTGCAGGCATTGTGTCGCCGTTGACGAACTGGGAGAAACAATGTTCAGTCGCTTCGACGTCCAGTGCGAAGGCATCTGCCGTCCACCCGATGCCGGGTCTGTAGCCGCGCCAACGGCCTGCAGCAACTGCTCTTCCGCTGTATTTCCCAACGCCAGGCAGATAGCACGATCACGGTAGTACGGAAAGAACCAGTCGTAACCGGGCTTCAACGCCATACCAGCAGCCACCAGCAGCGCCTCGTGCCCCGCGCAGGAGATCTGGAAGAAAATCTTCTGTTGCCGCTTGAGCAAAATCTCACGATCATCCACACGCCGAGAGAGGTACATCAAGCGATAAAACTCGATAAGTTGTGCCGGGCTTAGCCCACCCGCCTGAGGGGTTTTTGCCGTGCGTTGCTTTCCGGCTGTCGAACTCTTTTGTGCCAAAACTTCCCCTCCTCAACCATCTCTCATTTTACCTGCAACCACCGCGGCCCACGACCACGCGATATCCTAGCTGCCATATGATCGCGTTGCCCAGCATCCCGACTCTCGCTCTTACCACCAGCATCCCGCAGGAAGAACGAACGCTGCACTCCGTTCAACAGGGATGGCACGCAGAGCTGTTGAACTTCGTGCAGGACGGGTTACCGAAAATTCTCTTTGCCGTCATCCTTGCCGCGGTGGCCACATCCCTTGTCCGCTTCTTTGTCCGGCGCATGCGCAAACGTGCAGACTCGCTGGCTTCGATCAATCCTCCACGCGCCGCACAGCTGCGTACCGTTGCAGGCATCGTTCGCGCAAGCGCGTATAGCCTAATCGGCACCTACCTTTTCGTCCAGATTCTGGGAGCCGTTGGCGTTCCCCTCGGCCCCTTCGTGGCGTCTGCCGGCGTCATCGGTCTCGGCATTTCCTTCGGCGCGCAATCCATCTTCAAAGACGTACTCAACGGGCTCTTCATCCTGATCGAAGACCAATACAGCGTAGGCGACTCCGTGAAGCTTTCAGGACTCTCCGGCACCGTAGAGGATCTGACCCTGCGCATTACCAAGCTGCGTGACGGAGACGGCACCGTCTACATCGTGCCGAACTCTCAGATCACCACTGTCTCAAATCTTTCTCGCGACTTCTCTGTGGGTACGCTCAAAGTTTCTGTTAATGCCACAGAAAATCCAGATCGTGTCATGAGCGTGCTCAACCATCTGGCAAAGTCTGTCCATGAAGGCGATTCCTTCCAGAATGTCTTTATGGCAGCGCCGCAGATTCTCGGCATCGACAGCCTCTCCGGGGCCGAGGTCATCTACCTCATTAATCTCCGTGTTCGCGCTAACCAGCGGGACGGAGTCATGCGTGAACTACGCCGCCTGATCCTTCTCGAATTCCAGAAGCAGGACATACACTTCGGCGCAAGCAACAGCACCCTACTATTGCAGGGCGAGCTTGCTGTTCCCCACGCGCATGAAACCGGCGAGGAACAGCAAAGCGCCTAGAACGCAAAGCCGCCAGCGCTACAGCGTATCGAGCGTCTCCAGCAAGGAAGCGGCATCCCGAACCCCGGGAGCGCAGCTTCGGTCCCGGCACACCAGCGCAACCCCTTGCCCCACATCGGGGACATGAGGCAGCGTCTCGGCCAGTGCCGGGGGCAGCGCCGACAAATGCTGTTCCTCGATACGCAGCACGCTCTTGTTCGCCAGATAGCGCATCGTTCCCGCCAACGCCAGATCCTCGGCAACCGCACCCGAGCCGATCACCGCAATCTGCAGCGGCCCCTCGATACGCTGCCGCAGCGCGAGCGCGTAGCTCGCCGCATACAGGCCAAAGTGCTCCACCACGCCGGCAAAGGCTTCCAGCGTTTCCGTAGCCAGACGCTCATAGCGCTCTTCTCCACTCAATGTGGCGAGCCGTAGCAGAACGCTGGCCGCCACCGCATTGCCGGAAGGCGTCGGAGAATCCTGCAGAGGTTTACGCCGCGCCCGAAGCGCACCGATCGCACTCTTATCGAACTCAGCATCGAAGAACCCGCCGCCCTGCGGATCGTGAAACTTTTCGATCATCGCTTCCGCCAGATCACGCGCCGCGGTGTAATAACGGAGCTCGCCGCTCGCTTCAAAGGCATCCAGCGAAGCCTGCGCGACAAAGCCGTAGTCCTCCAGCACACCCGCAATCGGGGCAGCGCTCCCCCCCTGCTCGCCGTAGGCCACCACACGCGCCAGCCCGCGCGAACTCCACGCAGAGGCCAGCACCCGGTCCAGCGACTTCAACGCAAAGCGGCACGCGCCATCTTCGCTCAAAGCTGCCGCTGCGGTCAGGTATGCGGAGATGCACATTCCATTCCATCCGCTATAAACCGTCTTGTCGATGTAAGGCGTCTTGCGCTTGAGCCGCGCGGCATACATCTTCTCCAGCGCTCTGCGCAAACATGCGGCGTCTACCTCCGTAGAAACAACGTGTAAAACGTTCTTCAGCGGATTGTGGTGCATATCCCCTACCGTTCGCAGGTTGAAGTGTGCCGCGGCAGCATCGAACTCTTCCGGGGAAAGCACCTCCTGAGCCTCTTGCCGCGTCCAGGTAAAGTAATCCCCATCGTCCTCGAGAGAATCATCCGCATCCTGCGACGCATAGAAGCCTCCGTTTTCCCGGTCGGAGAGCCACTCGTCCATCCAGCGCAAAATGCCATGCGCAACCGCGGCATACTCCGGCTCGGCAAAAGTCGCGAACGCATGCGCATAGTTCTTCAGCAGCTCACTGTTGTCGTAAGCCATCTTCTCGAAATGCGGAACAATCCAGCGTTCATCCACGGAATAGCGGTGAAACCCGCCCGCCAGATGATCGTGAATCCCTCCGGAGGCCATTTTTCGTAGCGTAGTTTGGGCCACCTGCGCAGCATGTTCCGCTTGCTCGCCTCCGCGCGACGCAACATCGATCAGCAGATCGATCGCGCCGGAGTGCGGAAATTTGGGTTGCGAGCCAAAGCCGCCATTGCGGGCATCGAACTGCCGCAGAGGAGCCATAATGAGCTTGTCGAGCACCTCTTTGCCAAGCGCACCCTCCAGGCCGCTGGCCCTGCCCGAAAAGCTTTCGTTATGCTCCAGAGCGGCAATCACACTACCTGCCGTCTCCAGCACCTCTTCGCGGCGAACCTCATAGGCATCCACCATCATGTCCAGCATGCGGCGCAGGCTGGGGCGTCCATACCGATCCTCTGGAGGAAAGTAGGTACCACCAAAGTAAGGACGCCCGTCCGGCGTAAGAATCGCCGTCAACGGCCAGCCGCCCTGTCCGCTGATCGCTGACACCGCAGCCTGGTATCGCGCATCCACATCAGGCCTCTCATCGCGATCAACCTTGACTGCGACAAAGTTCTCATTGATGAACGCCGCCGTGTTCGGATCTTCGTAGCTCTCGCGATCCATCACATGGCACCAATGACACCACACCGCACCGATATCCAGCAGTACCGGCTTATCTTCAGCCTGTGCCCGGGCAAACGCCTCTTCCCCCCACTCCATCCACTCCACCGGCTGGTGGCGCGCAGAACGCAGGTACGCGCTGGCTGCTTTGCCGAGTGCGTTTTCCTTTTCACTGGTCATATCAAGGTCCTCTGAACGTGCAAAGACCGTAGCGGAGTGCGCCACGGTCTTGCTGGCTAGGTTTCGGATGCGAAGGACTAACGTCCCGGTTCAGGATTTACGGTCAGAGGCTTCGGCGGCGCCGGTGGCTTAGGAGCCGTCAGCCCTGGAACCACAGGCATCTGGCTCACCGCACCCGTCGCCGCATCGTTCAGGCTGATCCCATAGCGATCCAGTGTATTGGCCAGAAGCTGGTTCAGTGAGGATCGGTCACGCGCATACGCTGCCTGCGACGAAATCAGCGTATTCTCCGCCGTTGCCAGGCTGCGTTCCTGCTGCAACACATTGTCCGTCGTCGAAGCGCCCAGACGATACTTCTTCTGCTCCGCATCCAAGGCCTGTGCCTGATAATCGCGGGCTACCTGCGAGGCTTCCACCGAAGCGCGATCGTTGGTCAACGCATACACCGCGTTCACCACCTCGATGCGAATCTGAGTGTAGAGCTGTTGCAGCTGCATCTGCGTCTGGCGATACTCCATCTGCGAACGCATCTGGTCGGCCTGGGCTGCGCGGTTGCGCAGCGGGATCGAGATATTCACACCAACGCCCCAATCCGGCGAGGTGTTGTTCAGCGAGTTCCCCAGCGTAGAGCCATAACCGCCGGTCGCAATTCCCTGCTCCGCATAGTAGTTGGATGGGCAAGGCGTAAACGTACCACCCGTTACGCTACCCGAGCAGTTCAGACGCGAGTTCTGCGAACCATTCAGACCAGAGCCGCCGTAGAAGCCATACGCATCCACCGTCGGCAACAGACCGTTCTTCTCCGCACGAATCGTAATTTTGTTGTTCTTCATCGTGAGAGCGGCTTGCTCAATCTGAGGATTATTGGTGTAGGCTTCCCGCACCAGGTCCTCCACCGGCATATCTTCTTCCGGCAGACGATCCAGACCTACGCGGTCCGTCGGAATCACCGGAGCATTCGTCAGTTGCGGATCGTTCAGATTCCGAACGATCGCCTGCTTCATCAGCAGCTGCTGATACTCCAGGTTGGACTTCGAGGTGATAAGAGACTGCTTATCCGTCTGTACCGATGACTCCGCATTCACCACATCCAGCGGGGCCAGCGTACCGATCTTCAGCTGCTTGCGGTTATCCACCGCCAGCTGTGTCGACTGTTGAAGCGCACGCTCCTTGGCCTGCTCATCTTCATACGCCGAAACCAGCGCCCAGTAGATGCTCTCCACCTGGCTGACCGTATAGATCACCTGCTGCCGGAACGCTGAATCCACGATGCGACGATTGTTCTTCGCCTGCACAATGAAACGCGTGTTCAGCCACAGGCCAAATCCCTGTAACAGATGCTGCGTTACCGTAGCGCGGAAGCTTGAATCGAACTGCGGGTTATACGTTGTACGTTCGCTGTTGGTCGCCTCGCGGTCATTGCTCCAGGTCACATCGAGCGAGGTTCCGGTCTTGAAACCCTGCGTGTACTCCGCATTCCAGTTGATCAGCTTTTCCGTCAGCGTATTCGTACCGGTCAAAACGGCGGTGCTTTGCGGCGTGCTGGAGCTTTCATAGCTCACCTTGCCCGTAAGCGTCGGGTCCAGCGTTTCCGGCGAAGGTCCACCGCCGTTGGTGCTCAGCACCAGGCCGCTGCTCCCCGTGCCCGAGCCGCCAGACGAGGTCGAGGTACCACCCGGGCCACCACCGCCGGTAATCGTCGACGTCGTACCGCCCAGCGTATTCTCCACCAGACCGGTAGAGACGCCGCGCAGTGAAGCGCCCGCCTCGGCACGCAGGATATCGGTATCCGCGATGTCGAGGTTGATGCGCGCAATGGCAATGTCGTAGTTGTTTTCCAGCGCCAGCGCGATCGCGTTGTTCAGGCTCAGATAGATCTTGCCATCGCGCAGCAGGTCGTCAAGCCGGACCGTGTTCGACAGGCGCGGCGACGGATAATCGGTGGCCGAGTAATCCGCTAAAGGATTCGGCAGAAACTTATGGGCGACCGTGTAATCCTTCGCCGAAGGACGCAGGAAAAGCGGCTCTGTCGTCTTCGGAGCAGGCGCCTGCGGAAGGCTCGGATCTCCTGTCGTATCGTTCTGGACGGCCGCAGGCGTCGCAGGCTGCGTCGCACTCACACGGCCGCCTTCCTGATTGGCCGGAGCGGTGGGTTGCTGTAGCTGCTGCGCCACGCTGGGCGGAACTAGGCTGACCAGGGTCATGGCGACACACGCCGCCGCCTGCAAATGCTTCAGAGTCACGTTCTGCTTCTCCAGGAAAAAACCAGTGCTGCTGGTACTACATACGGCTGACCCCAGCCGATAGTTCCACAAGCCCACGCATCTTCCCATTTTCAAGACAAACCGAGTATACGTCGGCAGGTTTTCCTCTGGGTGCTTCTCGCCCTGCCTGCACGAAGACCACGCAGTCTGTACCATCAACCAGGAGGCTATATTGCCGCCCGGCCACCTCCTTCCCCCTGCATGGCACACTGGAAACTCACTCTCAGCTACGACGGCAGCCATTTCCACGGATGGCAGGTTCAACCCGGCGGTCTGCAGACCGTGCAGAGTGCGTTCTCTGAAGCTCTAAAGCAGGTAACGGGAGAAATCCTTCTCCCGCAGGGCTCCGGACGTACCGACGCCGGCGTCCATGCGCTCGGACAGGTAATCTCCTTCGATCTCAGCGTTCCGGTACCGGCAGGCAACCTGCGCCGGGCCCTGAACCGCGTTCTTCCCCAAAGCATCCGCGTTCTTACCGCGGAGCAGGCGCCCCCCAGCTTTCACGCCCGCCACTCAGCGCGCGGCAAAACCTACGAGTACCGCCTCTTCGAGAGACGCGTTCGCAGCGCCCCCGGCCTCCCAGCCGACGAGTTGATCTGCTCGCCCTTCCTTGCCCCCTACGTCTGGGACTGCCGCTGGCCGCTCGACTTCGACGCCATGCAGTTGTCCGCAGCCGCCGTCATCGGCACCCATGACTTCACCTCCTTCGCCGCCTCCGATCCCGACAAGAGCGCCCGGGAAGAGGACGAAGAAGGAAACGCACGCGGCGCACAGGTCAACCCGGTCAAAACGATCAACCACTCGCTCTGGAGCCGGGAAGACGGCTTGCTTATCTACCGTGTTCACGGCTCAGGCTTCCTGCATCACATGGTCCGCAACCTTGTCGGCACCTTCGTCGATGTCGGGCGCGGTGCCCTGCAGGCCGAGGACCTCCCCGGCATTCTCACCGCGCGCAACCGCTGCGCAGCCGGGCCTACCGCTCCCGCCCGCGGCCTTTTTCTCAAGCAGGTGGACTACGAGGAGGCCAACGCATGAGAACGCGCCTCCTCTCGCTCCTGCTGCTGTGTGCCCCGGCCCTGCTGTCCGCCACACTCCACGCGCAAACGGTCAAGATCACCGTTCAGCTCCGCGATGGCAACACCGGCCAACCGCTTCCGCACCAACGCCTCCTGCTGCTTCTGAGCCAGGACGCCAGCGCCCCACCGGAGCAGGTCAGCCTCACCACCCAGGAGGATGGAGACCGGCAGATTGAGCTCCACGTCTCCGCCACCGCAGGCCTGCAGGTTTCTCCCGTCGGGATGGACGCCTGCGCCCCGTTGCTGAGCAGCTACCGTCTTTCCGAGATCCTGCAAACAGGCATCACCGCGCCTAATACCTGTAACCCGACGCCGCTCTGGACCGTAACACGCCCTGGATCGCTCACCCTCTACCTCCGGAAACCGTCCTCCACGGAGAAGAAGCTGTGGTAACCAGCGCCGCCGCAAACCGTCGCATTACGGCTCTGGCCAGCCAGCGCTCCGTCCACGCCGCCTTCGGCTGGCTTCACCTGCACGAGCAACAACTTCGCCGCTGGCAGCGCGAGCTGATCGCCATCCCCGCCCCCACGTTCCAGGAGGGCCAGCGCGCCGCCTGGTTTCTGGAGCGTTTCCGCGAGTTCGGCCTTGAAAACGTGCACATCGACGAGGCCGGCAACGCGCTCGCCACGCTCGGTAGCCCCACCGACGGCCCCATGCTCCTGCTCTCTGCGCACATGGACACGGTCTTCTCCGCCGAAACCGATCTCACCGTCCGCGAAGAAGAAGACGGCACGATCTTTGCCCCCGGAGCAACAGACAACGCCGCCGGGCTCACCGCGCTGCTCGCTCTCGCCGCCGCGCTGCAGCACTCGCAGATCACGCTTCCCATCCCAGTCCTCTTTGCCGCCAATACCGGGGAAGAAGGCCGGGGCGATCTTTACGGCATGCGCCACCTCTTCCAGCACTCCGGATTCCGGGAACGGCTCGTAACCGCTCTGGCGCTTGAAGGCGCAGGCACCGCCACGGTCATCGACCGGGCTCTGGGCAGCCGCCGCCTTCGCCTCGTCGTTACCGGCCCCGGCGGTCACTCCTGGGCTGACGCCGGCCGCCCGAACCCCATTCTGGCGCTCTCAGCGGCTCTCCTCGTACTCGACCGCATCAGCTTGCCCTCCAATCCCCGAACGACACTCAATGTAGGCGTCATCCGTGGCGGCAACTCGGTCAACTCCATTCCGGAAGAGGCCTCTGCCGAGCTCGATCTTCGCTCCGCGTCCTCCTTTGAGCTTGACCGGCTTGAGCTGACTGTTCTGAAGATCATGGAGACCAAACTGCGGGAGTTCCCCGGGATCGGCTTTCGCGCCGAACGCATCGGCGACCGTCCCGCCGGGCATCTCCCTCCTGACGCTCCTCTGTCAGAGTCGCTGCGCGCCGTGGACCGCCACCTGCAAATCTCTGCCGACTCCCGGATCGGCTCCACCGATGCCAACCTTCCGCTTTCTCTCGGAATTCCCGCTCTGGCCATCGGTTGCGGCGGCTTTGGCGGGGGCATCCACACCCTCTCCGAGTGGTACACCCCGGCTGACCGCACCCTGGCCCTACGCCGCATCCTGCTGCTCCTGCTGGATACCTGCAACCTTCTGGCCACAAAAAGCTGATGCGCCGCTTCGCTCCGCATCTTGCCCTGATCGCCGTCACGCTCATCTGGGGAACGACCTTTTCTCTCGTCAAGCTGGCCCTGCGGGATGCCTCTCCGCTCGCCTTCAACCTCGCCCGCATGACGCTGGCCTTCCTCGTCCTGGCTACGCTCAACCATCGGGAGCTCAAAACGGTCACGCCACGCCAGTGGGCAGCAGGCGCACTCGCCGGACTCTTTCTTGCCCTCGGCTACCAACTCCAGACCGCCGGGCTCGCCTACACCACCGCAACCAAATCCGCCTTTCTTACGGGACTTGTCGTTGTCCTGGTACCACTGCTCTGCCTGATTCCGGGCATAACGCCTCCAGGACAAAAGCCCCCGGGGATAGCCTCTCTCCTTGGCGCAGCTGTCGCCTTTTGCGGTCTTATCCTGCTCACCACATCACCGGGCTCAGGTTTTGCCTTGCTCTCCGGCATGCATCGCGGCGAATGGCTCTCCCTGGCCTGCGCCCTGATCTACGCCTTCCACCTGCTCACGCTGGCCCACACCGCAGGCGGGCTCTCCGCGCGACTGCTGGGTACGCTGCAAATCGGCTTTGCGGCCCTGACCATGCTGCTCACCCTGCCTCTCGGCGGAGCTCCCCATCTTCACCTGACCGGAGCCGTGCTGCTGGCCCTAGCGGTCACGGCTCTTTTAGCCACAGCCGCTGCCTTCACCATCCAGAGCTGGGCCCAGCAGCATCTGCCTGCAACCCATACTGCGCTCATCCTTACGCTGGAACCCATCTTTGCGTGGCTTTTTGCCTTGCTTTTCCTCAAAGAATCCCTCGGCCATCGCGCGCTCGCGGGAGCAGGCTGTATCCTGCTTGGAATTCTTCTCGCCGAGCTTTGGCCAACCAATGGGCAGATCGGGAGTATCCTACCCACTGCCGAGAGGTAATGCGGGCTCTCAGATCCTTTCGAGACCTTTTAGTTCCGCTAACGTCTATTTCTTCGGCTACATAAGAACGCGGTTGACCGTCAGGCCGCCGTGAATCGATCTCTACCGAGAACGAGGGAAAATACATACTGATGCACTCCCCGAAACAGCTTGCTCAAGGTCTCTGGACCAACATTCGCAACGGAAAGCTCACCACCACCTTCACCGTGCTCGGCGCTCTGAGCGTGGGTGTCCTGGTCGGCTCAGTGTTCACCGGTCGCGTGAACGGCATGGAGAAGCAGAAGGTCGACTCAGCCGATGCACGTCCGCTGACGATCCCCAGCCCGGTTACGCTGTCGAATGGTTTCTCCCAGATCGTCAAGCAGGTTGGCCCCGCTGTGGTCAACATCAATACCGAGTCCCTGCCGAAGACCGGCAACAGCCACCACGCGCGCCGCGGGCAGAACAACGGCGGCGGTGGCGATGACGATCAGCAGAACGACATGCAGGACTTTTTCAACCACTTCTTTGGAGGTGGCGGTGATGGCGGCGGCGGAATGGACTCCGGCCCGCGTCGCGCCCTCGGTTCTGGCTTCATCGTTGACCCGCGCGGCTACATCATCACGAACAATCACGTCGTAGAAAACGCCGATCACATCTACGTCAAACTCTCCAACGATCCCGACAACCTCGATCAGGGACGCCCTGCAACGGTGATCGGAACGGATAAGGACACCGACATCGCGGTGATCAAGATCGACTCCAAGGAGCCGCTCCCGTCCGTCAAGCTCGGCAACAGCGAAGGAACACAGGTCGGTGACTGGGTTCTGGCCATCGGAACACCCTTCGGCCAGCGCAATACGGTTTCTGCGGGCATCATCTCGGCCAAGAACCGCTCCATCGATGAAGGCGCGAACTCTAACGGCACCGCCGCGAATCAGTTCCAGCGCTTTATCCAGACCGATGCTGCCATCAACCCCGGCAATTCTGGTGGCCCGCTGGTCGACATGGCGGGTCAGGTCATCGGCATGAACACCGCGATCTACACCCAGTCCATGGGCTCGGAAGGCATTGGCTTCGCCATGCCGTCGAACACGATCATCAACGTGTACAACATGCTGATCGGACCGGAACACAAGGTAACGCGCGGCTCGATCGGTATCAGCTTCCAGGCTGCGCAGTCCTCCGCCGTAGGCCGCATGTACGGCTTTGCAAACGGTGGCGTGCTGGTCTCGACGGTTACGCCGAACGGCCCCGCCCAGAAGGCAGGCATCCAGCCCGGGGACGTGATCGAAAGCGTTGACGGCCAGAGCATCAAGGACGGGGACGATCTGGTGGCCATCGTTTCAGTACGCCAGCCCGGCTCCACGGTCAAGCTCGGCTATCTCCGTGGAGGAAAGCGAGATACGGTCCAGGTTTCGATCGCGGATCGCTCCAAGCTCTTCTCCGATTCGGGGAACGGCAGCGACGATGACAGCACCCAGGGCGATGCAGATGCCAGCCAAACCAAGATCGGCATCTCCGTTCAGGAGCTGCCGGCAGCTCAGGCCTCCAAGCTCAAGCTTTCCGGCGGCGTGATCATTACCACCGTCCGTCCGGGTTCTTTTGCTGACGAAGCAGGTCTGAGCCGTGGTCTCATCATCACGGAGATCAACCGTAAGCCGGTCACGGATCTTTCCAGCTTCCGCGCGATCGCAGCCGGACTCAAATCGGGCGATGACGTGGTCTTCGTGGTTCGGAATCCGCAGCTTCAGGGTGGTGGCTCTACCTACCTGGGTGGCACACTCCCGTAACCTCTTCAAAACACAAAAGCAGTCACTCGAAGCCCGGCCGACAAGCCGGGCTTCGATCTTATAGAAAAAATTTCCACACCATTACCTATTTGTATCCGTCCAATCAGGAGGTATCCTTTTAGGCAACCTCCCCGGCAGAACAACAGGTGCCGATAGTCGTACGCTAGAAATTCGGAGAGCTTCCCCCTCTCCCAACCCATCGCGAGAGGAAACACCAGCCCGATGCGCGTTGCGCCCAAGATTTTTCTGAACCTTTCCGCAGCCCTTGTGCTGTGCACAGCGCTGCCGGCCTCAGCCGCCACGCACAAGCACAGCTCGTCCAAACACTCTACGCACAAGGCTGCCGCTACCCCCAGCATGTCTTCCGAACGCGCCACCGCGATCCAGAGCGCTCTCATCAAGCAGGGCTACCTCGCCGGGGCGCCTTCCGGTGTCTGGGATACGCAATCGATTGCGGCAATGCAGAAGCTGCAATCCGACAACGGCTGGCAGACCAAATACACGCCGGACGCACGCGCCCTGAACAAGCTCGGGCTCGGCTCCTCCAGCGATGGCACCACCCAGATCGCTCAGGGTGGCGAGTAGCCTCCAGGAACGCATATCTTGAAAAAGCTCCGGCATTGGCCGGAGCTTTTTCTTTGCTGAAACGGTATGCTGAACGCATGAAACCGCGGCTCGCCGCCCTCTTCTTTTTGCTCGCTGCGGCACTCGCCCTTCCCGCCCACGCGATTGAAATTCGCGTCTCCGCCAAAGCGCTGGAGCGCACGCTGGCCCAGCAGCTCTTCAACACCCCCGACGGCCGTTATTACATCAAGGGGTCTGCAGACCATCCCTGCTTTGTCTATGCCCGCGACCCCAGGGTCCGCTTCAAAGACGACCGAATCATCATTCATGTCTCGACGAAATCGAGGCTCGGCACCGGAGCCTTTGGCTCTTGCATCGGAGTCGGCCTCACCACCGACGCTGACGTCTCCGTGATTCCGCAGGCCGAAGGCGAATCGATCGGTTTCCGTGATGCCCGCGTGGACGATCTCAGCAGCTCACGGGAACTAAACTTCCTGCTCGTTCCCTTCCTCACCCACAAGCTGCCGCAACAGATGAAGATCAATGCCGCCGAGCTGATTCGCAAATTACTGGCGGAAAGCGGTACCGTGACCGGCTACAACGTCAGGCTCGACAACCTGAAGATTCACTCCATGATGGTCGAAAACGGCAGCCTCGTCGTCGATTTCGACGGAGATCTGAGCGTTGACTAACGCCAGCTCACCGCAAGATGCCAGCGTAACCCTCGTTCTGCCGTCTTACGCAGCACGGTCTGGTACTCGAGCAGCTCCCGCAACACCATCGCCCCTTCGCTTCCCAGCTGATAAGGGTCTTCCTGCAACGTAAGCACCAGCGCCGAAACCGTCCTCAGACCGTCCTCCCCTGGGTACCACTGCGTCGGGGGAAGCCTCCGCAGCAAGTCCGGATTTCCTGCGCCCTCTTCAATCAGCAGAGCCATCGAGTGCTCGTCCGCCGAAAAGAACTCAAGCAGGGGCTTTACCCCAAGGTCCAGCGCCAGCCGCTCGACCGCCGCCTCGTGGCGTGCCAGCGCACGCCCGTTCACGAAGATATCGAACTCCGGGTCTTCCCCTTCTACAACGATGTACATCGAAGCAGCCATCGTGTCTCCGAGTGTAACGCCTGCTACGCAAAACGGTCGTGACCGTCTTTACGGCAATGCCTCTCCCTCATGCTCAACTCTTGGCGGAAGTAGAAGAAACAGCGAGGCTACAGCCAGCAGAAGAACTCCGGCAATCGCCCGAACATCCAGCGCCGGCCGCGCAGTCATCAGGCTCTCCAGCACCACCAGCAACGGCACCAGCACGTACTGCGAGGCCCAACGCGTCGCTCCCACCCGAAGAAGAGCCAGCACAGAAAGGCCAAAAATTATCGCCTCAAAGATCGAGGCCAAAAGAGTTACATGGCCATAGGATGTATGGCGCAGAACAGCCGCGCAACTGAATAGCACCCAACAGGCTCCCAGCGCGAACGAAGCCTTCCAGATCGCAGCGCCCCCAGCTGTGCGTAGCCATACAGCGCCCACCCCGGTGCCCACCGGCATCATCAGCCAGGCCAGATTGCGATGCCAATCCTCAAGCCCGGGCTCAGGCAAGAGCAGCAGCAATCCCGCAATCGCCGCGATCCCCGGCCACAGCCGTCCCGCCAACTCTGCTCCTTCCCCGCGATGAAATGCAGGCCGAGCCACAGCGACTACAACAGGGATCAGGGCCATCGAGATCGTAATGCTCGCCGGCTCTGCCAGTACAGACGCAGAAAGCCCCTGAAGCAGGGGTCCTGTGCACAAACAAACGCCGGCCAACACAGATTGCAGGGCTTCGTGCTTGCCCGGCGCACGCCCCTCCGCTCGGAGCGCCAACAGCGTCGCAATCAACCACGCCGTAAAACTTCCAACCGCCAGGGACCATAACGACGGCCCCACAGCGGGAACTGCATCCGCGGCAAACCAACGCAACAACAGCACACCACACAGCAGCCCAAAGGGCCACCAACGGCGGTACGGCGATCGTTTCCCGGTCACGCTCATGCTTCTTTTATAAGACGTGCAAACACAAAAGGCCGCGCCATAGGGCGCAGCCTTTTTGTGCATTTTTCTGCCAGGGACGGCTTAGTTTGAGCCACCAGCGGGCTGGCTACCACCGTTGCCGGCACGGCGTCCGCCACGACGGCGGCGACGGCGACGGTCACCCTGCGGCTGCTGGCCCTCACCAGTTGCCTCAGAGGTCTCGCCCTCTTCCGCGCCCTCTTCGTCGTCGTCCTCGAAGTCGTCGTCCTCGAAGTCGTCTCCGCCCTCAACAACAACCGTCTCCTCATGCTGCGGACGCGACGTACGGCGCTCGCCTTCCGGCGCGCTCGCACCCTGCTCGCCACCTTCCGGCAGCCCCAGCTTTGCACGCTGCTCCTTCAGAACAGCCTTACGGCTCAGCTTGATGCGGTTTCCTTCGATGGCCAGAACCTTCACCAGGACCTGATCGCCTTCACGCAGCTCGTCCTTCACGTCCTTCACGCGATGCTCTGCGATCTCGGAAACGTGCAGCAGTCCGTCGGTGCCGGGGAAGATTTCGACAAAGGCGCCGAACTCCGCCAGACGAACGACCTTGCCCAGGTAAGTCTTGCCCACTTCCGGCACAGCCGTAATGTCCGAAACCATCTGGATAGCCTTCGCCATACCATCCGGATCAGAAGACGAGATGCTGACCTTGCCCGAATCCTCAACGTCAATCTTCGCGCCCGTTGCCTCAACGATGCCCTTGATGACCTTGCCACCCGGTCCAATCAGATCACGAATCTTATCCGTCGGGATCTGCAGCGTGTGGATACGCGGTGCGTACTTCGAGGTCTGCTCGCTCGGCGCACCGATCGCTGCATCCATCTTGTCCAGGATGAAGAACCGGCCACGCTTGGCCTGCTCCAGAGCCTCACGCATGATCTGCGGCGTAATGCCCATGATCTTGATATCCATCTGCAGCGCAGTGATACCGTTACGCGTTCCGGCAACCTTGAAGTCCATATCGCCGTAGTGATCTTCTGCGCCTGCGATGTCGGTCAGAATGGCGTACTTATCGCCTTCCATCACCAGACCCATGGCCACACCGGCTACCGAGCCCTTGAGCTTGATACCAGCCTGCATGAGCGAAAGCGAAGCACCGCACACCGTCGCCATCGAAGACGAACCGTTCGACTCCAGAATGTCCGAAACAACGCGCAGAACGTACGGGGAGTCTTCCGGGTTCGGCAGCACGGCTTCGATCGCACGCCACGCCAACGCACCGTGGCCGATCTCACGACGACCCACGCCGCTCATGCGGCCAACTTCACCTACCGAAAACGGCGGGAAGTTGTAGTGCAGCATGAAGCTGCGCTTCTGCTCACCTTCGTACGACTCCATGCGCTGCGCGTCGTCCCCGGTGCCCAGCGTTGCCGAAACCAAAGCCTGAGTTTCGCCACGGGTGAAGATCGCCGAACCGTGCACACGCGGCAGAACGCCGAGCTCGATGCTGATTGCACGAATCTCGTCAAACTGGCGGTGATCCGGACGAATACGCTCATTCAGGACCTGGTCGCGGAAGATCTTTTCGCGCAGCAGCTCGAAGTACGTACCGAGCTTCTTCGCGGCATCCTTATCGTCGGCCGGAAGGTCCTTCTTCAGGCTGTCCTTCACGTCCTTGACCTTGGCGTAGCTCTCGAACTTCGGATACTTCTTCGTGTTCAACGCATCCTTCAGGCTCTCACCGATCTTGGCTTCGAGCTCCTTGGCATACGCCTCGTCCTTGTCCGCAGCTGTGGCTGAACGCTTTGTCTTACCCGCCTTCGCGGCCAGCTCTTCGATACCGGCAACGATCTTCTTGATCTGCTCGTGCGCAAACTCAATGGCGTCAACCACACGGTCTTCGCTGATTTCCTTCGCACCGGACTCGATCATCGTGATGCCAGCCTTCGTGCCGGCAACCATGATGTTCAGCGTCGAGGCCAAACGCTCAGCGTACGTCGGGTTCACAACGAACTGGTCGTTCACAATGCCGATACGCACCGCACCGATCGGTCCCTGGAACGGGATATCGGAAAGAGCCAGCGCGCAGCTCGCACCGTTGAGACCCAGAACATCCGGATCGTTTTCCTTATCCGCCGAGTACACAAATGCAACCACCTGCGTTTCGTTGCGGAAGCCTTCCGGGAAGAGCGGGCGAATCGGGCGATCGATCTGGCGCGAGGTCAGAATCTCCTTCTCGCTCGGACGGCCTTCACGCTTGATGAAACCACCCGGGATGCGGCCACCAGCATAGGTGAACTCGCGATACTCCACCGTCAACGGGAAAAAGTCGATACCTTCCTTCGGGTCTGCAGCAGCGACAGCGGTCGCAAGCACAGCGTTATCTCCCGAGGTCGTGTACGCAGCACCCGAGGCCTGCTTCGCGATTCTTCCGGTCTCAAAAGTAATGCGCTTGCCACCAGCAAGCTCTACAGTGACTTCCTGTTTCATGGTTTTCCTTTTCTTCTGTTTTGTCTTTAAGCTTGTGCTCGCTTGCGGGCGTGACGATCGTCCTCGCCTTCACAAACGAAAACCCCGCCGAAGCTACTCGGTCGGGGTTTCGGATTTCGGCTGACAAAGAATGCAGTTCCCCTGCGACGAGCGCGTAGGCTTCTCGCCGTGCGCGAGGCATGCAGGCCCAGTCGTAACCAGCCCTGTTGCTCGATCATCGCTTCGGAAGTTCAAATGGTGTCTGCACTCCTGGACGGCTTATGCTTTGCAGCACACGCCGACGTCAGCGGATGGAGTTTACTTGCGGATACCCAGCTTGCCGATCACATCGCGGTAGCGATCCGAATCCGTCTTCTTCAGGTAATCCAGAAGGCGGCGGCGCTTCGAGACCAACATCAGCAGGCCACGGCGCGAACCGTGATCCTTCTTGTGGGCTTTGAAGTGCTCGGTCAGCTCTCCGATGCGCTCCGAAAGGATCGCGATCTGCACCTCGGGGCTTCCGGTGTCCGAGTCATGGGTGCGGAATTTTGAAATAATTTCGTTCTTCTTAGCAGTTGCCAACACGGCGGTGATGCTCCTAAATCTTTTATATCTAGTCCACTACTCTTAGTGTCTCTGTTAAAGATAACACGCGAAGGGGCGAAATTCGCCCACTCCGCGTGTGCCTTTTAAGCAAACGATTATAAAAACGTCGCCTTACGATACCCGGCTTAGCCTATATGTTTGTGCAGGAAAGCCAAGGAGCGCTCATCAGCCAGTTTGGCTGCCGCTGGAACATAACTGGGACGCATCGGATTCGCAAATGCATGCCCTGCGCCTTCATACTCGTAGATCTCGACCGCGGGATGAGCATCGCGAACCGCCTTCACCTGCTCCGGGCCAATGTGGTCATCGGAAAGCCCAAAGTGCAGCATTGCCGGGCAAACCGGGGTCTCTGTGGCTACGCTACCGACGCCGCCGGCGTAGTAGCCCACCGTGCAGGCTGGCGTGAAGCCGAACTTCGGTCCACGTGTAGCGGAAAGCCAGCTGGTCAGTCCGCCGTAGCAGAAGCCCAGAACGGCCGTCCCCTTGCCTTCTCCTTCAATGTGCTTAAAGGCAGCCGCAACATCCTGCAGCGTATTTTCCGCCTTTAGCTGTGGGTAGAGAGCAAAGGCCTTCTGCATGCCAGCCTCGTCATATCCCAGCTCGATTCCAGGCTCGAAGCGATCGAAGATAGCTGGAGCAATGGCCACAAAGCCTTCTTTTGCAAGCCAGTCGGCTACCCCGCGGATCGACGGGTTGACGCCAAAGATCTCCTGAACCACCACAACGCCACCGCGCACCGCGCCTTCGGGACGCGCTACATACCCTGCCAACTCATGGCCATCTGCGGCCTTCAACTTTACCCAATCACCCATGCGATCGTTCAACGCCTCCTGCCGCTTCAGACGCAGGTCAACGGTGGGAAGCTGCAAAAAATCACGAAAGGTAATCAAAGAGGTTGTACTTGCCCTCCAGCGTGATGGCGCTTAGCAGGGCCTGCTGCTGCGTCTGGTTCTGGCTCAACTGCGTGGCCACCTGCGCCGAATCGGTGCTGACCAGCGAGCTTTGGCTTGCCTTCAGGTTCGTTGCCTCCGTTGTCGCATAACTGGTTGTCAGTTGCAGCGAGTTCAAAGACGCGTCCAGAACTGACCTCTGCGAAGAGACGTTCGTCAGCGATTCGCGCAGCTCATTCAGATCATCGGTCGCCGTGCTGGAGGCTGTTCCTGACTGAAAGTCCGCAATCAGCCGATTCAGGCTGCCCAGCACATCGGCTCCTGAAGCGGAAAAGATCGCCGAACCGGGAAGCCCGGTAATAATGCTCTGCCCTCCAGGAGCCTGAGTGTACTGCTGTGAGCTATCCCCGGCATAGGTCGCCGTCGCCGGGCTCGTGCTGGTGTCGTTGCTATAGGGCTGCACGCCGCTGGTTCCTGAAAACAGATAGGTACCGGCGTAGCTGGTATTGGCCAGAGAAACCACCTCGTCCCGTA
>JAPWKG010000013.1 GCA_028283625.1 Acidobacteriaceae bacterium
CGCTGCGAAGAGTTCGTCGGCATCACCCTCGCCGACGAGGACCTCGAGCAAACCAGCACCGTGCGGCAGTTCTACGAGCTGATCTGCCGCACGCTCTCGCTCACGCCCGAGCAGAACCTCGCCCGCCTCACGCAACTCCCCACCATCAGCGAGACCGGTAAGCGCGTCCTCCTCTTCTTCCACACCAACAAGACGCTCCCAATCGCCAAAGCCCAATAGGACCCCCTCCCCGTGCGGCGCTAAGATACTCGCATCATGCCGAGCCCCCGCAGCCTCACTCGCCGACATCTCCTCCGCAACACCAGCGCTCTCCTCCTCGCCTCTACGCTGCCCGGCCGCCTCCTGGCCGAAACCCCGCTCAAGCCCCTCGAAGTTGCCTCAGCCGGCGCCCTTCGCTCCCTGCTCGAAGGCCCACTCGCCACCGCCGCCGCCGCCCAGCTCCAGCTCCAGCTGCACGAGCACGCCGGCGGGGCAGACGCCGTCGCCCAGCAGATCCTCTCCCAGAGCCTCCATCCCGACCTCTTCCTCTCCGTCACCGCCACCCCCATGCAGTCCCTGTTGCACGCCGGGCTCGCCTCTCAGGCGCTGCCCATCGCGCGCTCCGAACTGGTCCTCACCTACAGCGCAAAAAGCCGCTTCGCCCCGCTCTTTGCCCAGGTCGCATCCGGCAAGCTGCCCTGGTGGAAGGCCGTCCAGCAACCCGGCCTGAAGATCGGCCGCGGGAACCCCGCCGCAGACCCCGGAGCCCGCTGCTTCCTCTTCGCCATGATGCTGGCGGAAAAACACTACAACCTGCCCGGCTTCGCAGAGCGCCTCCTCGGCCCCGCGCAAAACCCTGCACAGCTTCTGCCCAACGTGCCTGCTTTGCTGCAAAGCGGAGAAATCGACCTTTCCGCCTCCTACAAAATGAGCGCCATCGCCTCGGCAACGCCTTTTCTCCCGCTCGCTCCCGAGATCAACCTCAGCCAAACCAGCGTCGCAACCGCTAACCCTGACATCGCGCTCGATCTCGACGGCCGACACTTCCGTCCCGACCCCATCGTCTTCTACGCCGCCGCGCTCAGCTCCGCGCCCAGCCCGGCAGCGGCGCAGAGCTTCCTGCACTGGCTGCTCACCCCTGAAACGCAAAGCATCTTCTCCAGCCACAGCTTCGAAAGCGCCTCGGGCCTGCCCGTCCTCACCGCCTAGGCTCCGGGAGCCACGCAGAAAAAAGTGAAGGTCCAGACCTCGAGGTCTGGACCTATCTTCTTTTTCATCAAAACTTTAGGCCGAAAACCACCCGTGGGCTTCTGGCCGGAATTACGCATCCTCGTCAGAGACGCTAGGGCAACCCCCGCACCCAGCGATGAACCCCAAAGTCCATCAAGACGCTGCAGGCCAGCAGTGCCAGGCTGATCATCCCCGCACCAGCCATCCAGCTCAGCGCAACATGCCCCTTCTGCACCAGCACATCCAGCAGGCCGAAGACCAGCACCAGTACGGCGGCCTCGGCAAAGAACGAAGAACAGCGGCGAGCCGCAATCGAAAGCAGCTCAGCTCGTCCGGTCGTTCGCGTCGCACTCAGCGACTCATTGCGCGCCACCAGGCGTGGTCCGCGCACTTCTGTTTCCTTTTTCCCAATGAAATTGAGGTGAAGCATACAACACATCCTTGTACTGCCTGCTTCCAGTCTGCTCCCAAACCCCTCAATCCGTCATCAACGCCCCGTAAATGGACAAACACGCTTCCCGGTAAAGGTTCAGCCTGCCGCCGAGCTGAGAATCGGCGTATCGTCGTCCCCCTGCCCGTGCTTGTTCACATACATCTCACTATCCGCGCGCTGGCACAACGCGTCTCCATCCTTGGCTTCGTCCGGAAAGATGGCAAACCCTACGCTCAAAGAAGGCACAATCACCGTCCCCGAACGAGCCAGCGTCACAGGTTGCGCAATCGCTTCGCGGAACTTCACCGCCAGCACAGTAGCCTGGCGACGCACCGCGGCCAGCGAATCCACTGTCTCCCCCTTACGCAGCCCGATAAAGTCCGTCGCAATGAGCAGGAACTCGTCACCGCCAACACGCGCCAGCGTATCTGACTCTCTCGTAATCGTGCGCAACCGGTCCGATACCGTACACAGCAACTCATCCCCCACACTGTGCCCCAACGTATCGTTTACCTGCTTAAATCCATTCAGATCCATGTTGAAGACCACGAGCCGTGTCCTGCTGCGCCGCGCGCGCGCAATCGCCTGATCGAGGCGGTCTTCAAAGAGGCGGCGATTCGCCAAGCCCGTCAGCTCATCGTGCAAAGACTCATACTCTGCGCGTGCGCCATTTTCCTCCAGCGACACAATCAGCAATCCAAACATGACCACAAACTTCTGTAGGTCCCAAACCTGGTCCAGCAACGGCACCCAATCGTGACGGCTCCGTGTAATCCACGGATGAAACAGAAAACAACCCGCCCAGACGAAGAAGCCCACCACAACGACAATGCGGCCTTTTCTCGAAGGAGGCAGGCTGCTGTAGTAGGCAATCCCCGCGAGCGCAAAGTGCAGGCTCAAAGCGGTGTAGGTCGCCTGGCGTAAATCTCCCAGCCACCACAGCACCAGCAACGGCACCCAGATCGCAACGACCTCAATCGCGCGCCGAACGGGGTAGCGCAACAGGTAGCAACAAACCAACGTGGCCAGAAGGCCGACCACGCCCACCCACACATAAAGCGATCTGGACTCCAGCCTCGCCCCATAGAAACCAAGCTCGAACATCAAGGGGATGCAGAAGACGGAGAAGTATAGAATCGGTCGATTCCACGTAGAGATTTCCGAATCTGCCGCATAGAGAAACGTCACCGCAGCCACGATGTAGGCATTAAGCGCGATGATGTGCATCACATTGTGCAACCAGGCCCCGGTCGGCATCTGGTAAACCATGCGCGCCATACCCTCAACCGCGATCAGAGAAAGCGCAATCGCCCATGGCTGAACTCTGCCCACTTCATGCCGGCGCAGTCGCACCAGGATCACGGACATAAGAGCAAACGCCACGAGCTCAGGCAGATCAAGGTAAAAGGACAGATTTTTCACAGTTCGCCCATCAAAATATCAACGTTTACAGATTCTCGCATCCCACTTCCTCGGAAAACATGCCACCTCCCGGTGATGCCTGTCCCAAATGAGTCAGCCATACAACCCTGATGTGGGATGACGCTACAAGCTGTCTGTCGCTCCCTTAGCCTTCGCACCCCTCCACAACGCCGAGCGTTCAGATTTTGGAGAAGAAACAACTACACTAGAGAGGATGACGAGCACCGAATCCCTGCAATCGCGACTGGACGAAATCACGGCACAAACCCGCTCCCTGGTACAGCCGGAGCGACTGGCCATTATGGAAGCGCACGTCGCAGAGCTGTTCGCTACAGGGATTGAAGACCGTATGCTGCAGCCGGGCAGCGTCGCACCAGAGTTTGCTCTGCCAGACGCTACGACCGGAAAGCTGGTGCGTTCTGCGGACCTGCTCGCAATGGGCCCACTCGTTATTACGTTCTTTCGCGGCCGTTGGTGTCCGTATGACATGACTGAGCTGATGGCCTGGCAGGAGGCTTACGCCGAGGTTCGCGAACACGGCGCCTTTCTTGTCGGAATCTCACCACAGCTACAGCGTCAGAACGATTTCACCGCAGGTCAGCACCGCATCACCTTCCCTCTGCTTACGGACACAGGCTGCACGCTCGCTGAAAAGTTCGGCATCGCCTATGCCCTGCCGGAGCCGATGCAACATCATTACCGCTCCATGCTTGTGAACATCCCTTTTATCAATGGGGATGCGACGTGGCGTCTGCCGTTGGCTGCAACGTTCGTGCTCGACTCCGACCGCGTTGTCCGGTTTGCCGCCGCCTACGCCGACCATCGCGTGCGCCCGGAGCCCTCCGAGATTCTCGCTCTGCTGTGAGCGATATACGGACGTTTGACCACGCATTGATGCGATAGCCTTCCGCAAGTGAAATAATGCTCCTGACGCTTGAACGCGATTCCGATAGGAGCAATTGTCTTGAGTAAACATCTGACCTCACTGCCTGAATGGAAAGCGCTGGCCGCGCACGCCGCCGAACTGAAGAACGTACACCTGCGGGAACTCTTCGCGAAGGACTCTTCGCGTGGAACCAAGTTCACCGCTGAGGCAGCAGGCCTCTACCTGGATTATTCGAAGAACCGCATCACCGAAGAGACGGTAAAGCTTCTGATTGCGCTGGCCGAGGCTTCTCAGCTGAAGGCTCGCACCGAAGCGATGTTCACCGGTGAAAAGATCAACATCACGGAAAACCGTGCCGTACTGCACGTTGCCTTGCGCGCTCCCAAGACCGAGAAGATCCTCGTCGACGGGGAAGACGTTGTGCCTGAAGTACACGCCGTGCTCGAAAAGATGGCCGGCTTTGCCGAAAAGGTTCGCTCGGGCGCATGGCTCGGCTATACCGGCAAGCGCATCAAGAACATCGTCAACATCGGTATCGGTGGCTCCGACCTCGGTCCGGTGATGGCGTATGAGGCACTTAAGCACTACTCGAACCGCGATCTCACCTTCCGCTTTGTCTCCAATGTGGACGGTACGGACTTTGCGGAAGCGGTGCATGACCTCAACGCAGAAGAGACCCTGTTCCTGGTCGCCTCGAAGACCTTCACCACGCTGGAGACCATGACCAACGCGCACTCTGCGCGTACCTGGGCACTGGCTACCCTGAAGCAGACCGAAGCAATCGCCAGCCACTTCGTCGCCATCTCGACCAACGAGAAGGAAGTAGCGAAGTTCGGTATCGATACACAGAACATGTTCGGTTTCTGGGACTGGGTCGGCGGCCGCTACTCGATGGATTCCGCCATCGGCCTTTCCACGATGCTTGCCATCGGTCCCAACAACTTCCGTGAACTGCTCGACGGCTTCCACGATATGGACGTGCACTTCCGCACGACTCCGATCGAAAAGAACCTGCCTGCCCTGCTCGGCCTGCTGTCGGTCTGGTACACGGAGTTCTTCGACGCACAAACCGTCGCAATTCTCCCCTACGACCAGTACCTGAAGCGCTTCCCGGCTTACCTCCAGCAGCTCACGATGGAGTCCAACGGCAAGCACGTAACGCTTGAAGGCAAGACGGTGGACTACCAGACCGGCCCGATCTACTGGGGCGAGCCCGGCACCAACGGTCAGCACTCCTTCTATCAGCTCATTCATCAGGGCACGCGCCTGATCCCTTGCGACTTCATCGGCTTCTCCAAGACGCTGAACCCGCTCGGCAACCATCACGACCTGCTGATGGCCAACGTCTTCGCACAAACCGAAGCTCTAGCCTTTGGCAAGACCGCCGAAGAGGTCAAGGCAGAGGGTGTTGCAGACGCGCTCGTTCCGCACAAGGTCTTCGAGGGCAACCGTCCGTCGAACACAATCCTGGCCGAGAAGCTCACCCCGCGCCTGCTGGGTTCGCTCGTCGCGCTGTATGAGCACGCCGTGTTCACGCAGGGCGTGATCTGGCAGATCGACTCGTTTGATCAGTGGGGCGTCGAGCTGGGCAAGGTTCTGGCTTCGCGCATCATCAAGGAAATCGCTTCCGACACGGAGCTGAAGCACGATTCCTCAACCAACAACCTGATCACGCGCTACAAGTCCAAGAAGTAGTTCGTACTACAGTAGTTCCTTCAAAGCGCCACTTCTCGGTTTCCCTGAGAAGTGGCGCTTTTTGCGACATGTCGCGACCGATAATCGACAAAGCTGTGCGAAATACTTGATCTCGGCTATTCGTGCGCTTATCGTAGTTCTTAGCGCGGCCGATCTTCAACGGCGGCGTTGGAAGGAATTCCAGAGAAAACATGCAGACTTTAACAGCTCCTGCCGTTTCGTCCTCGCCTACGACCGAACCTGCCCCTGCAGCCGCGAAAGCGAAAATGCTGCCGGCAGCAGCCCTCGAAGTCTACACAGGTGATCCGAACTTTATGGCCTCGCTCGCGCGAGGCCTTGTTGTTATCCAGGCTTTTACTCCCCAGATGCCCCAGATGACCATTTCGCAGCTGAGCCTCCGCACGGGGCTTTCGCGCGCTGCGGTACGCCGTTGTCTGTATACCCTGGTCAAGCTCGGCTTTGCCGGCGCGGATGAGGCTCAGCGGTACTCGCTGCGCCCGAAGATGCTCACCCTGGCCAACACCTACACCGCTTCCAGCACGCTGGCCAACGCCGCACAGCCGATCCTGGAGCGCATGTCGGCCGCCTATGGCGAAAGCTTCTCCGTAGCCACGCTGGATGGCGATGACATCGTCTACATCGCCCGCACGACCGTTACGCGCGTCATGTCGGTCGATCTGCACATCGGCTCGCGCCTGCCGGCCTTCTGTACCAGCATGGGACGCGTCTTGCTGGCGTATCTGCCGCAGGATCAGATGGAGTCTTACTTCTCGCGCGTTCACATGCAGCAGTACACCCCCAAGACCATCGTTTCGCAGGAAAAGCTTCGCCTGGCCCTGCGCAACGTCCGCCGCAACGGCTATGCTCTTTGCGATCAGGAGTTTGAGGTCGGTCTTCGCTCCATCGCCGTCCCGGTTCAGGCCCCGAATGGCCGCGTAGTGGCCACGGTGAACCTGAGCGGACACGCGCCGCGCATGCCGATGCTGGAGATGCAGACGCGCTTTCTGCCGCCCCTGCGCGCGGCTGCGATGGAATTAAGCGCATTCCTTCGCTAATCGAAACGCCAAGGCTCGTTTTTTCAATCTGATAGAAGTCGGGTGTCACCTTTACACAGCCCTCGACCGTCCAATGGAACATACACCTGTGCGCAATCAGCGTTGCAGGCGTAGCGCACTGCAGAAGGGGGCAGGCGCAGAGAACGGTCGAGGGCGCATCAACGGCTAACGTGTTCTATTTTCACGCGCTTGTCGTTTTTCCAGGAACCTCTGAGCCGTTTTCGTGTTACTACTCCCTCAGAGCCCGATGAGTCAGACTTTCGAGATAAGCAGCAGCGTTTCTTCAGTTCCCGAAAAGGCACAAGCTCTGCCTGCGGTACTTCGCTGGTTAAGGTCGCATCCGGAGGTCGTCTACTGCCTCTTCGTGGTCCTTTTGCCGGTTCTCGCCATTCCAGCGTTCATCGCCTTGGGAAAATCTGACTTTTTCCTCCATCACGGGGCCAGCGTCTGGGTGCAATCCAACGATGCCGTCTTCAACATGACGCATCGCAACTGCGACGTGCTGATCTTTGGCGACTCCACCGCGATGACCGGAATCGACCCGGAAATTGTTGAAGGAAGCACAGGCTTTCACGTCTGCAATATCTCGGTGACCAATGCGGTACTCGCCGTTACCGGAAATCTGACACTGGACTCCTACCTAAGCCGCAATCCCCACCCTCGCGTGCTGGTCGTACAACTCTCTCCGGATGACTTCCAGAAAGAAAACCGCGTCTGGCACCACACGATCTATGCCGAAGGCCTTCTTGAGCTGCTTCGCCACGGCTCTCCGGAAGAAGCGCACAAAGTTCTGTTCGAGCATCCTCATGAGGCCGTTGCCTTTGCGGGCTACGCCGCCGGCTTTTCCGCCTATTACGCCATCAAAGATGTCTGGTTCCGCGTAACGCACATGCGCCCCGAGGAAGATACCGTGCAGGTACGCAACGGCTTCTTTACACCGCCCTCGCCTCCGCGCACCTACTGCGACAGCACGCCAACCAGCATCGATCAGGGCGGCAGCACTTTTGCCCGCTCCCTTACCGAGAACTACCGCTCCCATTACTCGGATCAGAACTCGGTCGTGCTGGTCGACGTCGCTCCGATTCCCTCCTGTGACAGCAACCTCAAGGCGTTTACCAACCAACTGCAGGGCGTGACCAGCAATAATCTGCAGGCCTTGCCCATTGGCCTCTTCAACGATGGGCGACACTACACCGCCTTTGGTTCCCGCGTCGTGAGCACACTGCTTGCACGCCAGATCAACCAGGTCGCACTGGAAAATCCATCCATCGACAACCGGACCCCGCTCAATACGCAGACTCTGACGGCCACCCTGCAGCCCATCTCCGCTACTCAGCCATAACTTTTCACGCTCTTCAGCAGAGTGCCGCTGGAAGCCTTTTGTCTGGCGCGCGCAGCAACGTTATCCTCTCCACAATCGATGCTTTTTAACTCTTACATCTTTATCTTCTGCTTCCTTCCGGCAGCAATGCTGGGCTTTCACCTTTTAGGCAGAAGAGGCCGCAAGCCGGTCATTGCATGGCTTACGCTGTGTTCGCTCGTGTTTTACGCAGTCTGGAACCCTGTATTTGTCTTCTTCCTTCTGGGCTCGATTGTGGTGAACTTCCTGATCTCTCAGGTCATTGCCGCAACAGAGCCTGGCTCTACCACGCGCAAGCAGGTGCTCGCCGTAGGCATTGCTCTTAACCTGCTCGCTCTGTTTCGTTTCAAATACTTGTTCAAGACGCTGCTCCTGTTGCACCAGCTGCATCTTCCAGCACCCGCAGCGCATCCCGTGCTTCTACCCCTGGGCATTTCCTTCTTCACCTTTACGCAGATCTCATTCCTTGTGGATTTGGCTCAAGAGCAGGCAGAACGCCAGGATCTGCTCAGCTACATGCTCTTTGTAACCTTCTTTCCGCACCTGATTGCCGGCCCGATTCTGCACCACAAAGAAGTGATGCCGCAGTTTTCTGCTGGCCGTCAGTTTCGCCTGCTCTCATCCGATGTTTCTCTCGGCCTGACATGGTTTGTCCTTGGGCTCGGCAAAAAAGTGCTGATCGCCGACAAGCTCGCCCCAGCTGCGGATTACGCGTTTGCCCATGCGGGCCACCAATCGGCGGCCTCTGCCTGGGCAGGGCTCGTGCTCTACACCATGCAGCTGTACTTTGACTTCTCGGGCTACTCCGATATGGCGCTGGGGCTGGCGCGCATCTTCTCCATCCGCTTTCCGCTTAACTTCGACTCTCCGTACAAAGCAACCAGCATTACCGAGTATTGGCAGCGCTGGCACATGACGTTAACGCGATACGTCACGCTTTATCTGTACAACCCCATCCTTCTGCACATACAACGTAAGCGGCTGGCAGCCGGGAAGAAGATCTCCAGAAAAGCCCTCGCCACGCCGAACGGCTTTGTGTCGATGGTGGCCTATCCCACCGTGGCCACCATGCTGCTCACCGGGCTTTGGCACGGTGCAGGCCTACAGTTCCTCATCTTTGGCTTGCTGCACGGCCTCTACCTGACCGCCAATCAGGCATGGCGTCATTTCCGCACACGCGTAAAAGGCGCAGAAATAAACGAAGCGGCACATAGCTGGCCCACTCTGATGCTCTTCCGCATCGGCGTATGGTTTCAGGTCGCCTTCGCCCTCATCTTCTTCCGTGCAGATAATCTGAAGGCCGCACTCGGCATGATCCACGACCTGGTAGGCCGCAACGGAGCAGGACACATCGGCGCTTTACTCGAAGGAGCAGCAGGCTTTGCTCTCTTCCCGATCGTGTGGCTCATGCCCAACACGCAACAGATACTGGGGGAAGAGCCTGTTGTCGCAGCACGCTTTTCCTGGGGACTGCATAAGCTGCGCTGGAGCCCGAGTCTCAGCTGGTCGCTGGTCATCGCTGTGCTCTTCTTCGCGGTCCTTGCCAATCTTGGCGAAACGACGTCCTTCCTTTACTTCCAGTTCTGATCGCGGAGAAATTGAGCCGGAAACCCGTGTAAATTTCCGCGGAAAATCCTGTTCGACGGCAAGTACAAAACTCTTACACAGCGACGGCGCCGAAGCGTCTATGGTGAAACGTGTCAGATCAAGTTTTGCTGTTCGAAGGATGATGCACCTATGACTCCAGTAGTAGCCACGCACGAGGAAGTGCAGCAGCGTTCCTCCACCGCTGCACCCGCCGCAGAAGAGATGCGGAGCAAGCTCAAGAAAGACCTCCGCATGGGTCGCAAGAATCAGGAAGGCCGTATTAACTGGGTCACCTCGATTGCGATGGTAATCTTTCATGCGCTTTCGATCGTTGCTCTCTTCTTCTTCTCGTGGAAGAACGTCGTTGCCGCTGCCATCATGTACTTCCTCGCGATCAACGTAGGCGTGGGCATGTGCTACCACCGCCTGCTGACACACCGCGGCTACCGCGTCTCCAAGTGGATGGAGTACTTCCTGACCCTCTGCGGCACACTGTCGCTTGAAGGTGGACCGATCTTCTGGGTGGCAACGCATCGCGTTCACCACCAGAATTCCGATCAGGAAGGCGATCCCCACACACCGCATGACGGCACCTGGTGGTCGCACGCTGGCTGGATTCTCTCCGGTCGCGCACTGCACTCTGAGACCGCTCTGCTTGGGCACTATGCCCCGGATCTTACCCGCGACCGCGTGCATGTCTGGCTGTCGAAGTACCACTGGCTTTCAGTCACGATCTTCGGCTTTATTCAGATGGCCATCGGTGCCGCTGTTGCGCCAGCCGGACACCGCCTCTCGGGCGCGATCGGCATGTGCCTCTGGGGTACGTTCCTGCGTGTGACGCTCGGTCTGCATGCAACCTGGCTCACCAACTCCGTAAGCCACATCTGGGGCGGACGACGCTTTGAAACGCGTGATGATTCGCGCAACAACTGGCTGGTTGCACTCTTCACAGGCGGCGAAGGCTGGCACAACAACCACCACGCTCACCCGGTGAGCGCACGTCATGGCCTTGTGTGGTGGGAGTTCGACATCAACTACTACGGCATCTGGCTGATGGAAAAAATCGGACTTGCAAAGCGTGTTCAGGTTGCAGCCTGGGACCCCAAGGATCCTAAACCCGCCGGTGTCTAACCGGTAGCGCTTGCCAAAAAGCCGCCTCGCTTGAGGCGGCTTTTTCATGTGCGCATCTATACTGAGCCCGGATGAACCTTACTCGCCGTCGCGGAGCCACTGCCTTCTTCATCACCCTGGGCGTATGCCTTACGGTGCTGGCTGTTGCGCTCAACGTTACCTGGATTCATAACAACGGTCGCCGTCTTGCCATCGACTTCCTGGGCGTCATTCTCTTTGCCATCCTGATTGCAGGCGTTGTGTTGAACACCGTCTTTCTCGTGCGTGAAATCCGCCGCAACGAACGTCAGGACTCCTTCCTTAACGCCGTGACCCATGAGCTGAAGACCCCCATCGCCAGCGTTCGGCTCTATCTCGATACGCTGCAACGCCGCAACGTCGATGAGGCACAACGGCAGAAGTTCTATGCGGTTATGCGGTCGGATACCGATCGCCTTCTCGCCACCGTGGAGCAGGTTTTGAAAGCGGGCGAGCTGGGGCAAAGAGCTCGCTCCGGGCTCAACACACGCATCAATCTGCACGAGCTGGTGCAGGAGTGCGTTACCACCGCGTTGAACCGTCATAACCTGCCGCCTGAAGCGATTACGCTCTCTGATGTTCCGGGCCGCGTGCGTCTTTACGTCCTGGGCAACCCGGAAGATCTTCGCACCGCCATCACAAACCTGCTGGACAACGCCGTTAAATACTCTCCACAATGGAGTGCAGGTGCAATGCAGGCTCGGCATAGAACGCTATACCTGGGCCATGCTTTCGATACAGGATACGGGCGTAGGTATTCCCGCAGCCGAGCTCAAACGCATCTTCAAACGCTTCTATCGGGCAACATCTACCGACCGCGTACGAATCAAGGGCACCGGGCTCGGGCTCTTTCTGGTGCGCACCATTGCACGACAACATGGTGGCAACGTGCGCGCCGCAAGCGATGGTCTCGGCCGTGGCGCTACGATGTATCTGAAGCTGCCGTTGGCCATTGCAAACACCGGCGTGGAGGAAGCAACCCATCGTGAGCAATGAAACCAACTCGCCTCTGATTCTGCTGGTGGAAGACGAGGAGCACCTGGCCCAGGGACTTGTCTTCAATCTCGAAGCCGAAGGCTACCACGTCCATCACGAGGCCGACGGAAGAGCTGCGTTGCAGTGGCTTCTAAGCAAAGAGGAAACCCCAGCCGCAGTTCTGCTCGACGTAATGTTGCCCGGCCTCGACGGCTTTGCGATTCTCAGGGCCTTACGCGAAGCCGGCATGTACACCCCTGTGCTGATGCTGACCGCTCGCGGCAGAACAGAGGACATCGTCGAAGGCTTTGCGGCAGGTGCAGACGATTATCTTGCGAAGCCCTTCGACCTGAACATTCTCTTCGCACGCCTTGCCGGTCTGCTGCGCCGCATGCACTGGCAGCAGGGCAAGACGGTGGATGCACCACCGCCCACCGAAGAACCCGCAACCAGGGTAGAGATCGCCGGTCGCGTGGTCGACCTTGAAGCGCTGGAAATCCATCACGACGATCAAGTCATCCGCATGACCTTGATGGAAGCGGAGTTGTTGCGCTACCTGCTGGAGCACCCCGGCAAAGTGATTGCACGCAAAGAGATTCTCGAAAATGTATGGCACGTACACGAAGATACGGACACGCGCGCGATGGATAACTTTATCGTTCGCCTGCGCCGTCATCTGGAACCTGACCCGACAAGTCCGCGTCACCTGCTTACCGTGCGCGGCGTAGGGTACCGTTTTATGCCAAATCCGGAAGCCTAGCGTCCAAAGAACTGAGAGGAGCATCGAATAGAAGTATGGCTACGATAGATCTCAAAATCGACAAGATGAGTTGCGGTGCCTGCGTGCGCCGTGTGACCCAGACACTGAACGCCATCCCGGGCACACACGCAGAAGAGGTAAGCCTGGGCAAGGCGCGCGTGCAAACCGAGACGAACAGTGAGTCGCTCGTTGCTGCCCTTACTGAAGCAGGCTTTCCTGCACAGGTTGAAGCAACCGCCTGATGAACGCTGCAGCGGAGCACGTACGTTTGAATGTCGCTGGCATGAGCTGTGCCGCATGCCAGTCGCACGTTCAACGAGCACTACAAGCGGTGCCGGGCGTGCGTTCCGCTGACGTCAATCTACTGATGGGTACGGCTGAGGTCGACGCACCAAGCGTCGACCTCAATGCGTTAACCGAAGCTGTTCGCCACGCTGGATACACCGCCTCTCTTCCCGGTAGCAAAACCGTTCGTAGCGGACAGCAGGGACGCGAGGTTCCTCTTGCCTACAGGGCGCTTGTTTCCCTGCTCGCAGGCGCTGCCGCCATGGTGTTTTCCATGCCATTGATGCAGTCTGCAACCGGTGATCCTCTGCGAGGCTGGCTCAACGCACGGATGATGGCCGTTACACCGGTCTGGCTCATGAGCCTGCCTGCTCCTGCACTTCGCTGGGCGCTCTGCGGACTCTCCGTGGTGGTGATGTGCTTTGCTGCTCCTGAAGTTTACCGTGCCGCGTGGAGCGCAGCACGGCATCGCAACACCAACATGAACACGTTGATTGCCCTCGGCACGCTGTCAGCGTTTGCGGCCTCGCTGGCAACGACGCTCGCCCCCGGCTGGATGCAGATGCACGGCTTTGGTAGCGAGGTTTACTACGATGCAGTCGTGATGATCCTTGCCTTCCTGCTCGCTGGCCGTTGGCTCGAGCATCGTGCCCGCAGGCGCGCCACCGATGCCATGGAAGGCTTCGCCGCACTTGAGGCGAAAGAAGCCCGCTGGCTCGCAGCCAAGGACGAGCCGCATGACCGCTTTGCCGCCATGCCGGAGACGCTTTTTCCGCTCGATGCCATTGAGGTGGGAGATTATCTCCGCGTATTGCCCGGAGACCGTATACCTGTCGATGGGCGCATCCTGGAAGGGCAAAGCTCCATCGACGAATCCATGCTGACCGGCGAGCCGTTGCCCCAGGCTCGCACCGTGGGCAGCCAGGTTGCAGGCGGAACCCTGAACCTGGACGGCGTGCTGATTCTCCAGGCAACGGCTGCAGGCACAGAGTCAACCGTCGCGCAGTTACGCCGTCTTTTAGAGCAGGCACAATCCGGCCGCGCCAACCTGCAACAGCTTGGTGATCGCGTTAGTGCGATCTTTGTCCCCAGTGTGCTTGTGATTGCGCTCCTCACCTTCTTTGCCTGGCTCCTGCTCTCTTCCGAAGGCTTCGGACATGCCTTTTCCATGAGCATTGCGGTGCTGATCGTGGCCTGTCCCTGCGCCATGGGGCTTGCGGTTCCCGCAGCGGTTACGGTCGCAATCGGACGAGGCGCAAAGCTGGGCCTGCTGATCAAAGGAGGCGAAACGCTTGAACGTATCGCCTCGCTCGATCGCCTTGCGCTGGATAAAACCGGCACGGTCACTCTTGGCAAACCACGCATTGTCTCTTTTGTGCTGCAGCCCGGCTTTGATGCCTCCGTGCTGGCGATTGCAGCTGCGGTTGAACGCGGCAGCACACATCCTCTCGCCGCCGCCGTGCTTGCGTTCGCGGAAGAACAGCGCAGCGCGCAACTGAGCGCGCATGATGTAAAAGTGCTGCCCGGCGTGGGTGCCGAGGGAGTGGTCGAAGGCAAACACGTCGTTGTGGGCAATGCAACGATTCTGCAACAGTCGTTGCCCCCGACCGACGCTGAGCAGACGCCGCTCTTTCTTGTGCTCGATGGAGTGTGGGCCGCCACCCTGTTTGCCGTAGATACGCTACGCCCGGAGGCTGTCGAGGCTCTCTCCGCTCTGCGGCGCATGAAGGTCAGCACGACCCTGGTGACCGGGGATATAACCGCCTCAGCAGCCAAGATTGCGCAAGAGGCCGGCATCCCTGAGTTTTTCGCCCACCAGACGCCTGCCAATAAAGTCGAAACGATTCGTTCCATGCAGCAGAACGGTCTCCATGTCGTCGGCATGGTGGGTGATGGCATCAATGATGCCGCAGCCATGGCGCAGTCCAATGCCGGTTTCGCGATGGCCTCCGGTACCGATCTGGCGCGCGAGGCAGGAGACGTGCTTCTGCTTCGTGCCGATCTTCGCCTTCTGCCGACCTCCATACGACTTGCCCGGAAAACCCTGCGCGTGATGCGGGAAAACCTTGGCTGGGCGCTGATTTACAACGTAATCGGCATCCCTTTGGCCGCCGGAGCCTTGTATCCTCGCTACGGAATCGCGCTCAGCCCGATGCTGGCGAGCGCCGCAATGGCCCTCAGCTCTGTCAGTGTGCTGGCAAATTCGCTTCGGCTTCGCTCCGCACGATAAACTGAAAGCGAACTACGGTCTGCATCTGTGCGCATTTTCACTCGGTATATTCTTCGCGAGGTGATCGGTTACGCCCTTCTTGGTGGCGTACTGTTCACATTCATCCTGTTCATGCGTTACCTGCTGCCGCTCATGGAGCTGGCGGTTCGAGGCATCGCAGGACCAGCCGACTTGGTACGCCTGATCGGCTACCTCCTGCCGAACTTTCTGACGCTGACCATCCCGATGGCCGTTCTGATCGGTATCCTGCTCGGTCTCAGCCGCTTAGCCGCTGACAGTGAAGTCACCGCAATGCGCGCCAGCGGTGTGGGTATTCTGAGCTTTGTCCGCATCGTCAGTATTCTGGCCGTTGTCATGTGGGGCGTGGGCCTGGCCAACTCGCTCTACGTTGCCCCGAAAGCCTCGAGAGCCCTGCTGGCCTACGAAGAACAAGCAAAAAGCAGCCAATCCACCATCGAAGTACAGCCGCGCGTCTTCTACGAAGACTTCAAGAACTACGTGCTTTATGTACAGGATGTGCAACCCGGCATGAACGGCACGGTTCTGTGGCGCCATGTCTTCCTGGCTGATCTGAGCAAGCCGGAAACACCACACATCATCGCCTCTGAAGACGCAGCCGTCGTCAACAGCTCCTCCCAAACGATTCACATGCAGCTGGAGAACGGGTCACGCCACGATCTCTCGCGCGATGATCCTTCGCGCTACGACATCTCGACCTTTGCCACCGCCGATCTCCCCGTGCAGATCGGCCAGCAGGACGAAGATACACACCTCGTGCGGCGTGACACTCCCCTGCAGGCGATGCCCAGCGGCGAACTCTGGCGCAGGATACGCCACCACGACGGGGATAGCCGCGCATACAACATCGAGCTGAATCGCCGTATCTCTTTTCCGACAGCCTGCCTTGTGCTGATGCTGGTCGGCGTTCCACTCGGGCTTTCCTCCAAACGAGGCGGCAAAGGAACCGGCTTTGTCGTCACCTTGCTGCTGGTCTTTCTGTATTACTTTGCCTCCTCCATGGGCATTGCGCTGGCCCGGCAGGGCAAGCTGCCGTCCGCCTGCGGCGTCTGGGCTGCGAATGCATTCTTTGCTCTGGCAGGCGTGCTGCTCATCCAGCAAATGTCGCGCGGAGGCATCGCGCTCAACGTCGTTACTCAGTTCGGCATGATGCTGAACAAGATCCTCGACGGCTTCAGGAGAAAAAAAGAGCACGACGAACACTCCGCCAGCAGCCCTGCCATGCAACGGCTGCGCCGCGCAATGCACAGCCGCTTTCCACTCATCCTCGATGAGTACGTAACCGGAAGCTTTCTCCGGAACTTCGTCATGGTGCTGCTCGCGCTGACCGTGCTCTTCCTGATCTTCACCTTCTTCGAGCTGATTGGCGACATCATCAAGTACCGAACCCCGCTGGTCACGGTCGGCGATTATCTCTTCAACCTCATCCCGTTCGTGATCTACAACGTCACCCCGGTATGCTCGCTGATTGCGGTCCTCATCACCTTCGGCACGCTCAACCGCTCAAGCGAACTGACCTCCATGAAAGCTACCGGCACAAGCCTGTATCGCATTGTGGCTCCTGTGCTTCTGGCGGCGACGATTCTGTCTGCCAGCCTCTTCGTCTTCGACGAGTTCTATCTCCCTGGCGCAAACCGCAGGCAGGATGCCCTGCTGGCCAGCATCAAGGGCAAGCCAGCGCAGACGTATCTACGTCCTGACCGTAAATGGATGTCCGGGCAGTCCTCTGGAAACGGACAACCCTCACGCATCTTCTACTACCAATTCTTCGGGCCAGACACCAACGTATTCGCCAACCTGACCGTATTCGAGTTCGAGCCCGGAACCTTCACCCTGAAACGCCGCATCTTCGCCAGCAGTGCACATTGGGACGATGCCACACAGAAGTGGGTCCTCGAGAACGGCTGGCTACGCACCTTCTCCGGCGACTCCATCTCCAGCTATCAACCCTTCACTCAGGCAAGCTTCCCCGAGATTCACGAGCAGCCGTCCTACTTCAAGAAAGAGATTCGCCAGTCGCAGCAGATGAGCTTCACCGAGCTGCGCCGCTACATCCGCGATCTCAAACAAAGTGGCTTTGACACCATGCGGCTGCGCGTTCAACTCAATCGCAAGATCGCCTATCCTCTCGTGACATTGGTCATGGCGATCCTTGCCATTCCCTTCTCGCTCTCTGCCGGGAAACGTGGCTCGATCGCTGGAATGGGCGCAGCGATCGGTCTGGCCATCGCTTACTGGGTAGTGGCAGGCGTCTTTGAGAACCTTGGCAACGTCAACTCGCTGCCGCCCATGCTTGCAGCCTGGTCTCCGGATCTTCTCTTTGCCTTCGCCGGTGGCTACCTGCTCCTGAGAACTCCCACCTAGGCTTTCTGTCGCTTACACTGTTGACGAGATGAAATCTGCTACCTGTGCTCTTCTCTCCATCGTCGCGGCCGCCACGTCGGCGCTCGCTGTTTCCGCCCAGACCGCAAAGCCCGCTACCAGAACAGCGGCGCATCATGCGCCCGTCGCATCCAAACTTGGCGGCTGCGTAACCACGCCAACGTTGTCGGCGAAGATCCCTACGCTCCCGGCGGATGCTCCGTGCGTCAAGACGCTCTATGCGGTCACGCGCCGCCCCGAGGTTGTCCTCGACTATGCGTCTCCGCTCGTCGGACCGGAACTGCGTGAGCTTCTCGACCAGAAGCCCGTAACGATTGCGCTTGATTACGTTGATACCAAGGTGGGCACAGGTGAGCTTGCCAAGCCGGGCAAGTGGTACACCGTGCACTACACCGGTTACCTTCTGGATGGCACGAAGTTCGACTCCTCCGTAGACCGTGGCGAACCCATCTCCTTCCCGTACGGTCAGCACCGCGTCATTCAGGGCTGGGACACAGGCTTTGAAGGAATGCGCGTGGGCGGCAAGCGCCGTCTGTATGTGCCCTATCAGCTTGCTTACGGCGAACAGGGTCACCCACCGGTCATCCCTGCGAAAAGCGAATTAGTCTTTGACGTCGAGCTGGTGGCACAGAGCGACACACAGCCTGCTCCGCCTAAGCCGAAGGCTGCACCGGCGCCCGCTCCGGCAGCCAAGCCTGCAGCCGCAGCAGAGCCAGCTCAGACTGAAGAGAAGAAGTAACTTTCTTCCAACCCCAAAGGCGGTTGCAGGCTAACAATAGCTGCGACCGCCTTTGCTTTCAAGCATCGTACTAAGAGTCCTGTTTATGATTGAACGCCTTCGTCCCCTATTCCCTTACCTTCGTCGCTACTGGAAGAGCTTTGCCGGTGGCGGAGTGGCGCTCGTTATCTACAACTGTTCCAAGGCGATGCTTCCCCTGCTCATCGGAGGAGCCATCGATGACCTGCGCCACGAGCTCTCGGCGCGCGTCATTCTCCACAACACACTGCTGCTGTTAGTCGTTGCCGCGGTCTCTGCCATCTTCCTCTACACCATGCGGCAGGTCATCATCGGGGCCTCGCGCGAGATTGAATACGATCTGCGCAACGATCTTTTCGCGCATCTGGAACAGCAGCCTCCCAGCTTCTTCCAGCGCCATCGCACGGGCGACATTATGGCGCGTTCCACCAACGATCTGAATGCGGTCCGCCAGTTGCTTGGTCCCGCCATCATGTACTCGGCTAATACCGTTGTCTTTACCGCAGCGGCGCTGCCCTTCATGCTGCGCATCTCTCCGCACCTGACTCTATTCGCGTTCCTTCCCTTGCCCTTCGCCTCCGTACTGGTTCAGTACTTTGGCTCCAAGATCCATACGCGCTTTGAACGGATTCAAGCCATGTTCTCTGACATCTCCGCGCAGGCGGAAGAGAACTTCTCCGGTGCTCGGCTTATCCGTGCCTTCGCGCAGGAAGAAGCGCAGATCGCAGCGTTTGAAACCTCCAACCGCGAGTACATCAACCGTTCGCTGCGTCTTGCACGCCTCATGGCAATGCTCTGGCCAACTCTGGAACTCGTGCTTGGAATTTCGCTAATGATTACCCTCCTCGTCGGAGGACGCGAGGTAGTGCTTCACCACATTACCGTAGGCCAGTTCACAAGCTACAACGTTTATATGGTTCAGCTCACCTGGCCCATGATTGCCATTGGATGGGTCGTCAACCTGGTCCAGCGAGGCGCCGCCAGCGTAACCCGCATCCACGCGCTCATGCTCGAAACGCCTGAAATCGACGACACCCATGCCGACCAGTCACTTGCCGAAGCAACACTCCGTGGCGATATCGAATTCAACCACCTTCGCTTTGCGTACTCCAGCGGCCCCGAGGTATTGCACGATATTTCGCTCAGGATTCAGGCCGGAACCAGCCTCGCAATCGTCGGCCCTACCGGCTCAGGCAAGACCACGCTGACATCCTTGATTCCACGGCTTCAGGATGCGCCAGCAGGTGAGGTTCTGATCGACGGTCGCCCCATCACCTCCTACCCACTCGAAACTTTGCGTCGCAATATTGGGCTAGTTCCCCAGGAAACCTTCCTCTTCTCCACGACCATTCACGACAACGTTTCCTTCGGCTCTCCCGACGCAACTCGAGAAGAAGTTGTAGACGCAGCGCGCGTTGCCCACATCGCCAACGAAATTCTTGAGTTTCCTCAGGGCTTCGATACCATCGTCGGCGAGCGTGGCGTAACTCTTTCCGGTGGGCAGAAACAACGCACCGCAATCGCACGCGCCTTGTTAAGAAATCCTCGCATCCTGATTCTTGATGATGCCCTGGCCTCTGTGGACACCTACACGGAAGAACAGATCCTGCAGGGGCTGCAAACAGTAATGCGCGATCGAACCACGATTCTGATCGCGCACCGTGTTTCTACCGCTCGCAGCGCAGATCGCATCGCTGTACTTGTTGAAGGGAAAATTGCTGAGCTGGGAACGCACGAAGAGCTACTCGCTCTTGGCGGGTATTACGCTGAGCTTGCAGAAAAGCAGAGCCTCGAAGAAGAGCTCGCGCACACGGCCTAAACGGCCCAGCTGCGCGAGCTTTGATCGTCGGCAAACTCCTGCGCGAGGCTTACACCTGTCGGGGTTGCAGGCATCACTTCCGCTCTGGTTCGCAGCTCTCGCGGAAGCACCCTGTTCGCCTCTGGATCGCGTGCCACGACGGTCCAGGCATCGCGCACGTTGCGGATGCAAAGAATCACCTCCTGCAACTCCTCCGCGGAGGCACGATGAGACGCCTCGAGCGTCATCGTGAACATCGCAGCATAAAAGTCGCCGAGAGCATGCGCGGTCTTGCCTCCAACATCAGGGCGAAGGCGAGCCTGAAGATACATCAAAATATCAAGCGCCTTCTTCACTGCAAGTCTGCGACCGCGCACGTCATCTTCAAGGGCAGCCTGAACGGCGCGGTAGAGAAAGCGAATTGCCCCGTCGTAGAGAGCAATGATGAGCTCTACGCCAGTGGCTCCTGCAAGCGCCTGATCCCGATAACTGTTGACAAGTGCTTCCTGATGCATGCTCTTCTCCTGCGTTACTTGGTGTTGTATCCGGTAACCGCTGCGTACATCTTGTCGACCTCATCCAACTGGCTCGGGATCGACTGCAAAATCTGATTTGCCTCGTTCAACTCTGTCGTCAGCTGCGTCTTCTGCGTCGCAATGCGCGCTTCGGTATCCGAGATGTTTTTATTGAGCGTGCTTTCCTGAGAACTGTTCTGCTGGAGCGCAAGGTATACCGCTCCGGTTGTTCGCGTTGAGCTCAACCCGTTCAAGGTTTGCGTCAAATTGGAACCATAGCTTCCAGAGTTTTGAAAATATCCAACCGCATCCGAGAAGCTCGAATTCAGTGCAGACAGCGCCGTGCTTTGCGTGAAGGTCAGTGTGCCGTCCTGATTCACATCAATGCCGAGTTGCGACAGCGAAGAGATCGTTCCCGAGTTACCTCCGGAGATCAACGAACCTCCAAGCTGCTGCTGAATAAGAGCAAGTGTGGGATCACCATAGAGCGGCTCTGCATTGCCGCTGGAGTCTTTACCTTCCTGCGTTTTGATGTCTGAAACGACCTGGTTATACGCCGTCACAAAAGAGCTCAGTGCCGAAGCAACGGAACTTGTGTCGTTCGTGATCTGCACCTGAACTGCATTGCTAGATGTATTCAGGATCTGAAACGTTACGCCCGGAATTGCCGTGGAGATCGTATTCGAAGAACTTTGGATGGCGATGCCGTCAACGGTCAGACTCGCATCCTTTCCATCGTGACCGACCTGCGTCGTAATATCGCTGCCTGTCGTTGTATCAGAAAGGCTATTCGATACGGTCAACTCGCCTGCAGCACCGCTGGTGCCGCTCACCAAAGAGAGCCTTTGGCCGTTGGAGTCAGAAATGATGCTGGCAGTCACTCCAATGCCTTCAGCGTTGATCGCCGCCGCTAATGACTGAAGCGTGTTTGTAGAGTCATCCACGGTGATGGTCTGTGCGGTACCGCTCCCTACCTGGATCGAAATGCTGCCGCTGATCGTATCGCCAGAAGCCACCGCTGAAGAGTAAACGGAGGAGGTCTGAGCCAGTGAATTAACCACGATCTCGTGAGAGCTTGCGACCGCAGAAGCCGTAGCTGAGCTAAGGGCAACAATGCTCGTATCGGAGGATGCCCCATCTTTCTGAGCGAAAATCCCATTGAAGTCTGTCAATGATTGCAAAGACGTTGACAGAGACGCGAGGTCCGTTCCGATCGATGAAAGAGCCGTATCCTGCGCCTGCAGCTGGGTGAGCTGATTCTTCCAGGGCGTCTCCACCGCCTGCTGAATCGCGATAATCTGCGACACCGTTGACGCTACGTCGAAGCCATCTCCGCTGGTCGCAGAGCCAAATGACAAACCGATCGTCCCCACAGCCCCTCCAGCGTTTCGTAGCCCTGCGTGATTAGGCAGTACTCTCCTTATCGGCAAAAGCGGTAAGGACTTTAATTTGTGTCGAACGTGCCCGCTCTAAACATCCGCTCATACAAACGGAGGACCCCGAAAGGTCCTCCGTTTACGGCGAGCGCTTATCGGCCGATCAAGGGTTTACTGCAGCAACTTCAGAACTTCCTGCGCAACACTGTTGGCCTGTGCCAAAGCGCTGATGCCTGTCTGAGAAAGCACCTGGTACTTTGCCATATCGCTTGTTGCCTGACCATAGTTGGTCGAGCGAATGTTGGACTCTGCCGAGGTCAGGTTCTCCGACTCTGCAGAAGCAACGTTGCTTGCCGCGTTCAGCTGGTTGATGTTTGCGCCGATCGCGCCACGCTGGTAGGCCACATCCTGAATTGCGGAGGTAAGCGCCACCAAAACACTCTGAGCGGTAGAGGCCGTCAGGGTCGAGACAGTGCTTGCCGTGAAATCAACACCGGCGCCGCCCGAAGAGGTACCGACGGAGCTGCTCGTCAAGCTGCCGATGGTATCGGAGAAGGTAGTCGTGCCGCTGGTCGTACCGTCGGAGACTACGATATTGGTCGCCGTTGAGGTGAAGACCGAGTTGCCGTTGAAGTTCGTGGTCGATCCGATGTTCGAGATCTCGGTCAGGATGTTCTGGTACTCCTGATTGGCAGCCGAAACCTGCGAAGTGTTAAGCGTACCGTTCGATGCTTCGGTCGCCAGCGTAACGGCGCGGTTGAGAAGGTTGGTAACCTGTGCCAGAGCACCGTCGGCCGTCTGCAGCAGGCCGACACCGTCTGAAGCGTTTTGCGCCGACTGCGTCAAAGCGGCTTCGTTCGCCGCCAAACCGTCCGCTACGGCAAGGCCGGCTGCGTCATCCGCGCCAGAGTTGATGCGCGAACCAGAGGAAAGCTGCGTCAGCGTCTTCTGCAAGCTGGCCTGCGTCTGGTTCAGATTGTTCTGCGCATACATAGCTGCGATGTTATTGAGGACACCGAGTGACATGCGTTTCTCCTGTGTACGACAAGTGAGTTGTGATCACGGTTCGGAACCACCAAACTCTGACGTTCAGGCCGTGCTCCCCCACTTCATCGGCATGTCCCCGTATCGCATGAGCGGCGATCTTCGCTGTCCGATCTTAGAGCACACCTCTCACCTTCTCAGCCTTGCATCTCCGATAGACAGGAAGGAGCACACAGAACAGGATGATTGAACTCACACGCTTGAACGGCAGCAAGATCACAGTGAACTGCGACCTTATTCGGTACGCAGAGTCGTCACCGGACACAGTTCTGACGCTGGTGACCGGAGAGAAGCTGATCGTGCGGGAGCTGACGTCCGAGGTGGTGGAGCGAAGCATGCACTATCGTTCGGCGCTGTTACGTACAGCCTGGCCAGATGCGGCCTCGTCGCTTGCGGCACGCGGTGCGTTCGAGGCGGCCCGTGCTGAGTCCGTTGAACCAGTAGATGAGATGCAAGGAGAGTAGCCGTGGACATCGCAAGCATCGGTGGCATCCTTCTCGCGATCATCGGCATTCTTGCCGGCATGATGATTGAGGGTGGAAGTATCGCACAGATTACACAACCCACTGCAGCCCTGATCGTCTGCGGAGGAACGGCCGGAGCGGTACTGCTGCAGTTCCCTCTCAACATCTGCATCGGTGCGGTCAAAAAAGCAGCACGCATCTTCTTCACCGACAAGCAGAACAGCGAAGCGATTCTGCGCCAGTTGGTGGAGTTCGCCAACAAGGCACGCAAGACCGGCATCGTCTCTCTGGATGCGGATCTCTCGACGGTGAAAGATCCGTTCCTCAAGCAGGCGCTCATGTTAGCCGTGGATGGAACGGAACCGGCCGAAGTGCGCAAGATTATGCAACTGGATCTGGATAATCGCAGTGAGATTGAAGAGAAGATTCCCGCTGTGTTTGAGGCAGCAGGCGGCTATTCGCCTACGGTAGGCATTATCGGTGCGGTTCTGGGGCTGATTCAGGTCATGAAGAACCTGGACAACATTACCGAGGTAGGACGAGGGATCGCGACGGCCTTTGTCGCAACGATCTACGGTGTGGCGGTTGCGAACCTGATCTGCCTTCCGGCTGCAGGCAAGCTGAAGATCCGGCAGCGTGAGGAGCAGATGCTCAAAGAGATGATGCTCGAAGGTGTGGTCTCGATCATGGAAGGAATGAACCCGCGCATGATGGAGACCAAGCTGCGCACCTATCTGATGGACTCAAAGCCTTCGGCCACAGCGGCTGAGGTAGCCGCATGAGCCGGAAGCGCAAGCACGAGCATGTAAACCATGAGCGCTGGCTGGTGAGCTATGCCGATTTCATCACGCTGCTCTTCGCGTTCTTCGTGGTTCTGTTTGCCAGCGGACAAGCAGACAAGAAGAAGCAACAGCGTTTCGCAAATGCTTTCCAGCAGGCCTTTGCGCAGATGGCCCTCTTTGAACCGCACTCCAAAGAGCCTTCGCTCAGCGATAGCGGCTCCGGGACACCGGATGAGGCAGCCAAGCCGTTGGAGCTTCCGCTGCAGGCGCAGGATAGCGGGCCGGAGATTCAACAGCGCATTCAAAAGCTGGTACAGGAGAACACCGGCAACGGAGCGGCGCTAAAGCCCGGTGACATGAGTACGCGCACGGTGCAGGACGGCGTGGCACTGAGCCTGCACGAAGCAGGCTTTTTCGCCTCGGGCTCAGCGGAGTTGCGCCCGCAGGCCATCGCAGCGTTACGCGCCATTGCAAGCCAGCTACAGGGCAACATGATCCGCGTGGAGGGCCATACGGATAACCGCCCAATGCACTCTGCGCTCTACGTCTCTAACTGGGAGCTTTCAAGCGCACGCGCTGCGGCGATTGCACGCTTTCTGCTGGAGCACTCGACGATCAATCCTTCCGCGGTAAGCGTTGCGGGCTACGCGGAGTTCCACCCTGTGGCCTCAAACGCTACCGAAGAAGGACGATCGACAAATCGAAGGGTCGACATTGTGTTTCTTTCACCCCAGAAGCAGGCGCCCGCCGGGGTTGCTGCAGAGCCGCAGCCCTGACCCGCTACGCCGCGGCGATACCGAGTACCTTGACGATGAGACGCTTGGGACGCTGGCCGTCGAACTCGGCATAGAAGACGCGTTGCCAGGGACCGAGGTCGAGCTTGCCGCGCGTTACGGGCAAGGTGGTTTCGTGATGCAGGAGAAGCGACTTGAGGTGAGCGTCTCCGTTATCTTCACCGGTCTGGTGATGGTTGTACTCGGGCCCGCGGGGAGCGAGAGTTTCCAGCCATTCTCCGATGTCCTCGATCAGTCCGCTTTCATGGTCGTTGACGTAGACCGCAGCGGTGATGTGCATGGGAGAGACGAAGCATAGTCCGTCCTCAATGCCGGAGCGGCGCACGATGGCTTCGACCTCATCGGTGATGTGGACCATCTCGTACCGCTTGCGCGTATGGAACGTCATGTATTCGGTGTGAGCCTTCATGGAGATAGGGTACCCCCCATGGGACTGATTGACTGCCTGCCTCGATGTGGCTGAGAAGACGGAGGTTGCGATAGACATTGCCTGCGTGCAGACAATCCCCCGCACCGTGAAGGCCGAACGCGGCCGAGCTGGAAGCAGCTTCTTCTATTGTAGAAAACCGCGATGGGCAGATACGCAAACTCTATTTGCTTTGCCTTGAGCGAGATGCACGGCTCAGGGGCTTGACAGGTTTTGTGACGTTTTTGGAGAAAGCGAGAGGGCTCCGGTGCAGTAGACTCTCGCTCATGCGTAGCTTGTGGATGGTGGCGATAGCGATGTGCTGCGGGGTGGCACAGGCGCAATGGGAAATGCAGGCCTCGGGAACGAAGGCGTCGTTGCGTGGCATTGATGCGCTGGGAGATGGAGTCGTGTGGGCCTCAGGCACCGAAGGGACGGTGTTGCGCACGGTGGACGGCGGAGAACACTGGCAGAGGTGCACGGTTCCTGGAGGAGCAGAGGCGCTGGACTTTCGTGGGGTGCAGGCCTTCGATGCAACGACCGCGCTGGTGATGGCGAGCGGTACAGGCGAGCTTTCGCGGTTGTACAAAACCACCGATGGCTGCGCGACGTGGACGCAGGTCTTCGCCAACCCGGATAAGGATGGGTTCTTTGACGAGATGCAGTTTCTGGATCGGAGCACGGGAGTACTTCTTGGAGATCCAGTGCAGGGTCACTTCGTTCTCTTCAAAACAACGGACGGCGGAGCACACTGGCTGCGGCAAAAGGGTGACGGACTGGCGGCTGATCCGAAGAGACAAGGAGCCTTTGCTGCAAGCAATGAGAGCCTGATGCTTCATCGGTCGGGAAAGACGGTGAGCGCTGCCTTTGTTACGGGAGGAACGGCAGGAGCCATGCTTTACCGCTGCCGCGAAACGAAGCCCGGGAAACTGGCTTGCAGCAACACGGCTCTGCGGCTCGGAACGCCGGCAGAGAGCGCGGGAGCGTTTGCCGCCGCGCAACATGCAGGCGGTGCGGTTGTGGTGGGAGGCGATTACAAAGAACCAGAAGGAACCGATGCGGCGCTGTTTTTCGACGGCGTCCGCTGGAACCCGGCGTTGCGCGAGCCTCATGGCTATCGCAGCGCTGTAGCCTACGATGCCGTGCAGCAGGTATGGATTACGGTGGGGCCGAACGGTACAGATCTCTCCCTGGACGAAGGGCGAACATGGAAGGCGTTGCGGCCGGGGCCACAGGATGGCAGCGAAGAAGATACGGGGTGGAATGCCCTGAGCCTGCCGTTTGTTGTGGGGTCCAAAGGAAAGATAGGAGTTCTACGCAGCACCGCGGTGACAGAAGCAAAGCAACAGTCCGCCGCAGAAGAAAACGGCCCGGGAGCACAGTGAACAGAGCCGCAGGCAGAAAGCGTTGCGCGCGGAGCCAACCGCGCTTGCAGAAAACTTCGCTTGCAGGAAGTGAATTCAGTAGAGTGAAGGCAGAGATTCGATGACAACGATTTATGCGGCAACAGGAAATGCGGGAAAGTTGAAGGAGTTCGTCGCCTCCGCGCAGGGGCGCGATGTTGCAGTGCTGGCGCTGCCCGGGCTGAAGGAGATGCCGGAACCGGTGGAGGACGCACCCAGCTACGGCGGGAACGCGGAGCTGAAGGCCGTAGCGTACTCACTGCTGGCGCCGGGCAAACTGGTGATGGCCGATGACTCCGGGTTGGAGGTGGACGCGCTGGGAGGAGAGCCGGGGGTACGCTCGGCTCGCTTTGCCGACGATGCGGCGTTTCGTCCCGGAGAAGGAACAAAGGACGAACGCAACAATGCCCTGCTGCTGGAAAAGCTGAGCGGCGTTCCCAAGGGGCGTGGTGGAGCACTGAGCAAGGCGCGCTTTGTTGCGGCGCTGGTGATTGCCCGCGACGGCAAACCCCTGTGGCGCGCCGAGGCAACGTGCGAAGGAGAGATTCTGAACGAGTACCGGGGCACGGGCGGCTTTGGCTATAACCCACTGTTTTTTATGCCCGAAACAGGTAAGACGATGGCCGAAATGTCTGAAGAAGAGAAATGGGCCATAAGCCATCGCGGACGAGCCTTCCGGCAACTGCTGACGGCGATGATGCGCGACGAAAAAGTACGGAAAAGCGCGGGCTGACAAGGGCTGATATCGCACAGCATGGTCGATTACCGCTTTGAGTACTAAGGCTTTTGTTGACCACACTTTTCAGCCAGTGTGAGAATCGGTTTGCCTCTCCGTATCGGCCCCCTGATGTGCGTCTCCATCCTCTGGCCTTACGAGTCCGTTAGAGGCGAGGAGATTGACCCGATGGCCGCTGCCGCAACGCCTGCACCGCCTTCCACCACTCCGCGCAAGGGCGTACAGCCCCTGCGTGCTGGCGAAGGCAATAGTTTTTACTGGCGAAAGCTGCATTCGCTCTCGGGCATCGTGCCGATTGGCGCATTCCTGGTTGAGCACATCGTTTCGAACTTCGAGACGTGGAATGGGCCACTGGCGTATGCGCAGCAGGTAAAGTTCCTGAACAGCCTTCCGCTGGTACGTGTGCTGGAGTGGGTGTTTATCTTCATCCCGCTGGCATTCCATGCGCTCTATGGCGTGTACATTGCCTTGCGTGGCCGCTCGAACGTGAATGTCTATCCGTGGGCGGGTAACTTCGGCTACCTGATGCAGCGCGTGACGGGCATCATTGCCCTGCTCTATATCGTGCAGCATGTGTGGCGTCAGCGCTTTGCGGGCATACAGCTGCCGGAGCATCCTGGAGCCGCGTTTGCCAAGGTGCAGCATGAGCTTTCGAACCCTTGGTTCCTGGCTATCTATGTCATCGCGATGATTGCCACCTGCTGGCACTTTGCCTATGGCATCTGGCTCTTCGCCGCCAAGTGGGGCATCACTCCGGGCGTGAAGGCACGCAAAAAGTTTGGCTATGTCTGCGCAGCACTGGGCACAGCGCTCTGCCTGATGGGCCTGATCTCGATCTACGCCGTGGTTTGGAAGTATCCGAACGCTCCGGCGGATGTCATGCCGGAACAGCCGGCGGGAATCGCATTGCCCGCACCGAGCGTGAATACTCCGGGAGCGACGAACCCTGGTCAGCCGGGGGAGGTTCGGTAGGGATGCACAGAGCGATTCCAACACATCCCTTTTCTCTAGTGTTGGGCAGGTCGCTCTTGGCTCGCGTGCGGATTGATCGCGTCTCGTCCAGCAGGAATACGCGAGGGGAACAAAGAGTAGAAGAAGCCGATTTGGCATGAAGATGCCCCATCGGCTTCAACACCAAGTTCGGCTTCTGCAGTTTGCAGGATTTGTATTTGCAGTACTTGGTCTATGGTTGGCAACTTAATCGTTGCGTGAGGACTGGAAGAGATTATGGCAGCAGCAACACCAAGAATCATCGTCGTCGGCGGAGGCCTTGCGGGTCTCTCGGCCGTGATCAAGATCGCCGAAGCGGGTGGCAAGGTTGACCTGTTTTCGATCGTGCCGGTGAAGCGTTCGCACTCGGTGTGCGCCCAGGGCGGTATCAACGCAGCCAAGGATCTGAAGGGCGAAGGCGATGATGTCCTAAAGCACTTTGACGACACCGTTCTACGGCGGCGACTTCCTCGCGAACCAGACGCCGGTAAAAGCCATGACCGCGATGGGACCGGCGATCATCGATCTGCTCGACCGCATGGGCGTTCCCTTCAACCGCACGCCAGAGGGTTTGCTGGACTTCCGTCGCTTCGGCGGCACGCTGTACCAGCGCACGGCCTTTGCCGGGGCCACGACCGGCCAGCAGCTTCTGTACTCGCTCGATGAGCAGGTGCGGCGCTTTGAGAGCGAAGGCAAGGTAACCAAGTACGAGGGCTGGGAGTTTCTCTCCGCCGTGCTGGATTCGCATGGCGTGGCGCGTGGAATCTGCGCTATGGACCTGCGCACGATGGAGGTAAAGACCTTCCCGTGCGATGCGGTCATTGTGTGCACTGGCGGTAATGGGGCAATCTTCGGCAAGTCGACGAACTCTGTCGTGTGCACCGGCTCGGCGCAATCAGCCTTGTACCAACAGGGCGCGGCGTATGCCAACGGCGAGTTTATCCAGGTGCATCCTACGGCGATTCCCGGCGAGGACAAGCTGCGCCTGATGTCGGAGTCGGCTCGCGGTGAAGGCGGACGCGTGTGGGTGCCGAAGGATAAGAACGATAAGCGTGCGCCGCAGTCAATCCCCGAAGGCGATCGCTGGTACTTCCTTGAAGAGTGGTATCCAAAGTACGGCAACCTCGTTCCGCGTGACGTAGCGACACGAGCCATCTTCAAGGTGGTGTACGAGAACAACATGGGCATCGACGGTCAGCCGATGGTGTACCTGGATGTGAGCCATCTGCCGCCGGAGCGCCAGCACAAGCTTGAAGGCATTCTGGAGATCTACGAGAAGTTTGTCGGCGACGATCCACGCAAGGTACCGATGAAGATCTTCCCGGGCATGCACTACACAATGGGCGGTCTGTGGGTGGACTTCGAGCAGCAGACAAATATCCCGGGCGTGTTTGCCGCGGGTGAAGCGGATTACTCGATTCATGGTGCGAACCGACTTGGCGCGAACTCGCTGCTGAGCTGCATCTATGGTGGCTTTATCGCAGGACCGAAGGCGATGGCCTATGCCAAGGGTCTTCCGCCGATGGAAGGCGATGGTGGCCATGCTGCGGAGCTGGCACGCCAGAAGGCAGCCAACCAGGCGCTGATCTCCAACCAGGGGGCGGAGAATCCGTTCAAGATCTGGCGTGAACTGGGCGAAACGATGACCAAGCATGCCACGATCATTCGCTACAACGCGGGGCTGGATGAAGCCGACGCCAAGATTGTGGAGCTGCTGGATCGCTACAAGAAGGTGAACCTGAGCGACAAGGGCCAGTGGGCGAATACGTCGTTTGCGTTTACACGCCAGCTTTGGAACATGCTGCAACTGGGGCGTGTGATTGTGCAGGGTGCACGGTTACGCGATGAGAGCCGCGGCGCACATTACAAGCCGGACTTCCCGGATCGCAACGACGAAAAGTTCCTGAAGACGACCAAAGCGACGTTTGTGGATGGCGCACCGAAGTTCGTCTTTGAAGATGTGGATACGCAGTACATTACGCCGCGGCCTCGCCGCTACGACGCAACAGCGTAGCGGATGATGCCCCCTACGCACCGGTTGAGCGTGACGATGTTGTCCGTACTGCTGGCGGTGGGAGCGTTGGTCTGTATCGGGATGTACCGGATGTACGCAATGTGGATGGATGGACGCCGAACCAAGCAGAAACGCGACGGCGAAGTGGAAGTACAGGAGCAGCAGGATGGCAGAACGGACGATTAAGGTCGAGATCAAGCGGCAGGCCACACCGGACGCAGCACCGGTGGTGGAGAAGTTCGAGATTCCCTACCGCCCGAACATGAACATTACTTCCGTGCTGGGCGAGGTTGCCATGAACCCGGTGACGTGCGAAGGCAAGCCTTCGACGCCGGTAACGTATGACTCGAACTGCCTGGAAGAGATCTGTGGTTCCTGCGCGATGCTGATCAATGGCAAGGCGATGATGGCCTGCTCGGCGCTGGTGGACCGGTTGCAGGATGGCGACCCGAACAAGACGATCACGCTGGCGCCTCTGACCAAGTTCCCGGTGGTGCGCGATCTTGCGGTGGACCGCTCGGTGCTGTTTGAAAACCTGAAGAAGGTGAAGGCCTGGGTGCCGATCGATGGCACGTACGATCTGGGCTCTGGCCCAAAGCAGTCGCCCCAGATACAGGAGCAGCGCTACCCTCTATCGAATTGCATTTCCTGCACCATCTGCATGGAAGTTTGCCCTCAGTTCAACGATGCAACCGGCTTTGTGGGTGCAGCTTCGATTGCACAGGCCAAGCTCTTCAATCTAGACCCCGGCGGTGCCGTGTTGAAGGAAGAGCGTCTGCGCGCGCTTGCCGGCGATGGAGGCATTCAGGAGTGCGGCTTTGCGCAGAACTGCGTGCAGGCCTGCCCGAAGGGACTGCCACTTACCGAAGCGATCTCCGACATGGGACGCGATGTGTTTGTGCAAAAGGTAAAGGATATGTTCCGCCAGTAAAGCTGCAACGTGCTCAATGAAAGGCGCTTCCCCAGAGTCATGGAGAAGCGCCTTTTGCATGTCTACGTTACGCGGCGTGCACCGTCCGGTGCGTGCTACTTCGAGAAGAGGGTGTTGCTGGAGTTAGTGTTCTCGTTCTTGTGTATGCGATCCTGAGCTTTCTGCGCGCCGCGCATTGCGACGTTGTCGAGGGTCTTCCTGGCGTTATCGTGGATATCTTTTCCTGCCTGATTGCTCTTGCGGGCGGGAGTGGCTTTTCCTACGGGAACATCGGTCGTTGCGTTGTTGAAGTTCATCGCAAATCACCTCTGCAGCATGGGACGGAGCGCGCGCCGCTGCAGGTTGCATTTTGCAGGCAGAGCCGTTTTGATGACCGGTGCCGCGATTTCTATCAGGCGGAAGCGAAATTTCCGCTTTTTCCGTCACGATGCAACTCGCAGAAATCCCAAAACTTCCGCAACCTTTTGCCTGGAGAGGCTTTGCGAGACGTTGGGATCGGAGTAGCCTTGAACTGGGATGATGACCGCACGACTGCTGCTCTCAGGACTGATGATTTTTGTACCGGGTTTTGCCGCTGCGCAGAGCTCCTCAACCGACCAGTTGCCCGACGCGCCGAGCACGACTGCGGGTGAAGTAGCCCCGGCGATACCGACCGGGCCTACGGTAGTGATTGACACCACGATGGGACGGATGACCTGCAAGCTGTTTTCCAAGGAAGCTCCGCTGGCCTCAGAGAACTTTATCGGGCTGGCGACGGGGACGAAGACCTATACCGATCCTGTGACCCAGAAGCCGGTAAGCGGAAAGCCGTTCTATGACGGCACCACCTTTCATCGCGTGATCCCGGGCTTCATGATTCAGGGCGGCGACCGCCTTGGAACCGGTGCGGGTGATGGCGGCTACTTCTTCGACAACGAGGTAAGCCCGTCGTTGCGCTTCGATGTTCCTGGCCGCCTGGCCATGGCGAACTCCGGCCCGAACACCAACGGCACGCAGTTCTTCATTACCGAAGCACCGCAACCCTCACTCAACGGCGGCTATACGATCTTCGGGCAGTGCGATGCGCACTCGGTGCTGATCGTGGGTACCATTGCCCGCGTGCAGCGCAATGCAGAGGACAAGCCCGTGGTGCCGGTGATCATCAACAAGATCTCGATTGTTCCGGATGGCCAGGCGTTGCCGCCGGTTCCCCCGGGACCGCAGAATGTGATTCCGGATGGAGCCACTCCGATCACCCATCCGCCCGCGGTTTCACACTAAAGAGTTTTGACGGGGTAGAAGCTTTGGCGCTGCCCTGTTGAAGATCCAAGCATCCAACAGGAAAGAAAGAGAGAACCATATCCATGGCAACCTATGCTGTGTTCCAAACCTCAGAAGGCACGATCAAGTGCAAGCTCTTTGAGCAGGAAGCTCCGGAGACGGTAAAGAACTTCATCGGCCTGGCTGAAGGCACGAAGGAGTGGACGAGCCCTTCGAAGAAGGGTGAAAAGCTGTATGACGGAACGATCTTCCATCGCGTGATCCCAGAGTTCATGATTCAGGGCGGCGATCCGGAAGGCTCGGGCATGGGTGGCCCGGGCTACCGCTTTGCCGACGAAACCAAGGGTTCGACGCACGACTTCAAGAAGCCGGGCAAGCTGGCGATGGCAAACGCAGGCCCCAACACCAACGGTTCCCAGTTCTTCATCACGGTGACCGATACGAGCTGGCTGACGGGCCGTCACACGATCTTCGGTGAAGTAACCGAAGGCTACGACATCGTGGAGAAGATCTCGAAGGTAGCACGCAACCCGATGGATCGCCCGCTGAAGCCGGTGGTTCTGGAGAGCGTGTCAATCGTACGCGACTAATCCGCTGAAGATGCCAGAAACACTACGCCCTGCTCCTCGGAGCAGGGCGTAGTGTTTCTGGAGCAACGCACAAGCATCACGGGATGGGAGGCAAAACGGCATGACGCGCCGAAGGAAGGTTGATGAGCACGCCTGAGGAGAAGATCTCGATGCCGGTATCAGCCTGCGACAGCGCCTGATAGAAGTAGATCTGGTTGGCGTAAGGTGTAGTGGCAAAGTAGGTGATCGCGCGCGGCAGGGCTGTGATGTGGGGCGGCGTGGTTCTTTGAGGCGAAGTAACGAGGCGCGCGAAGAGGATTGCAGAGTTCGCCGTCATAAGCAGTGCCAGGGTTCCGATGAGTGGGAACAGCCGGGAGGGACTCTGGAAGATCAGGATAAGCGCGATGCCGAGCAAGACCTGCAGCAGGCGTGCTCCGGGGTCGCCGATACCGAGCGCTGCGCTGGGCAAAAGCAGGACAACGGGAAGCGTGGAAAGAATGGCGAGCCAGAGAAACCGCTGCGGCGTGCGTTCACGCAGGTGATCACGCGCGGTGCGCACGATGAGCCATCCTGAAAGCAACGCAAGCAGAACGTTGCAGAGGAAGAAGACAAGAAGTCGGGCTCCCGTGTGCACGGGAAAGTAACCGAGGATGGGATTCACGAACCCGAAGCTCTTGAGGTACGAGTTGGCTTTGAAGAGCCAGAAGCTGACAGAGAGATAACGCTGCGCTGCGACCTGGCCGGTTTCTCCGTCGACATTATGAAAGACGAAGTAGCGCGCAAAGATATACCAGAGCGTGAGCAGAACGGTGGGCGCCATGCTCCAGAGCAGGCCCCTGCGGCGCAGCTGCGCGGCGTACCAGAAGAGCATCCAACAACAGAATGCAAACGGGATCATGTGCGTGAAGAAGGCCAGGACGAGCACAAGCGCCAGAGGAGCATCAAACGAACGTGCGGGGTGCTCACCTTGCGCGCGGCGCAGCAGCATGGAAGCAAAGAGTACCGCCCAGGCCACGCCCAGCACGAAGTTGACGAACCCGTACCAGAGATCGACGCTGAAGAAAGCCGCGACGGGTACGAGCGCCCACATCCAACCGCTGAGCCTAAGCGTGCGCGCGAAGTGATGCAGGGCGTAAAAGCAGAGAGCAAACTGCACGCAAAGCCATAGCTTGCCCGCAATGGCCCACGGGAAAAACAGAGCAAAACACGCAACGCCGAAAGTAGCAGCGGAGTTCGGCACCGGGTAGAGCTTGACCAGATGCGCGGTCTCGGGAAGGTGCTTCCAGTGATGGGAAAGAAGCACGCCCTGATACGTCCAGTTTGCATAGTCCGCAAGCGCGGCTGGAAACGGGTGCAGGAAAAGGAATGCGCCAAAAAGCAGGAAGAGAGCGGCACCAAGAAACTCTGCATTCAGCCATTTCATTGGCCTGTTGGAACTCATCCCATCACCTTACACTGCTGCCGCGGCTTGCACTGAGCCAAGCACGGAAAGAATGCCTAGGGGCGCGGACCAGCGTGGCGATTGAGGAGCATGCCGGTGGGAAAAACTTCGAGCGTGAGATCGCCCCGCTCCAGCGCGCGATAGAAAAGGTCCTGATCGTCGTTCGGGATCAGGGTGAAGGAAAGCAGGGCTCGTGGCCACTTCGGTGGCTGCTGTGCCGAACTGTAGTGCGAGGAGAAGGCAAAGTGCTGGAAGAGCACGAGCCCAGCCAGAGAGAGAGCCAGCGAGGCGATGCTGGCCAACTTCATCCAAAGATCATCCCTCCTGACCAGAAGGACAAGCGTGGGAGCGAGCACGGTTTGCAGCAGGCGTGCTCCAGGATCGGACACCCCAAGCGCTTTGCCGGGCAGAAGAAGAACGAACGGCACAAGCAGGAGAACCGAAGCCCAGAAAAAGCGCAGCTCGTTTCCGCGCCGGATTCCTTGACGGACCGAACGAAGGAAGCAGAGCAAGACGATGCAGGCCAAAACGAAGTTCAAAACAAAGAGCAACAGAAAGATGGTGTGACCGAAGAAGATCACGTTCCAGCCGTGCGGGTTGACGGACCCGAAGGACTTGAGCCAGGTGTTGGCTTTGAAGGCAAAGAAGGCCGGGGTGAACGGCTTCGCCGTTTCCTGCATGTAGGTTTGGCCGTCTGCGTTGCCTTCGAGCAGAAAACGCCCTGCGATGTACCAGAGTGTGAGCACGAAGACCGGTGCAAGATTGATCAGCACTCTCCAACGCCGCGTCTGCACAGAGTAGGCGAGCAACAGCAGACCGCAAAAAGCGCAGGGGATCATGTGCGTGAAGAAGGCAGCGATGAGTACAAGCGCCAACGGCCATTGCCAGCCAGACTCCTCGCCTGCTGAACTCCGCACACGCATCAGGAGCATGGCTGTAAACCAAAGCACCCAGCACAGGCCAAACTGGAAGTTCATGAAGCCGTACCAGAAGCTTACGTTGAAGAACAACGCCGCGGGCGCGATGATCCAGATAGGCCAGGCTGCGCCGGAGGTACGCACCAGTGCGCGCAGGGTAAAGAAACTGAACCCCAGTTGAACGCAAAGCCAAAGCTTGGCCGCAAGCTTCCAGGAGCACAGGAGCGCAAAGACAGCGATCCCGACGGTCTCTGTGCTGTTGGGAACCGGATAGTGTTTGAGCTGATGAAACGGATCTGCGATTCCGAGTACGTGGTTGCGCAGGAGAACACCCTGATAGGTCCAGTCGGCGTAATCGGTAAGGCTGGGAGGAGCGGTGCGGAAGAGCAACAGTGCGGCATAGACAAGAAAAATCCCGGCAGCAAAGAGCTCGGCTGCCGGGATTTTTACATTGTGTTCAGAAGACATGCTTCTACGCTACACCGATCACCGAGCAAAGCTCCTTGACCGCGTCTGCGGATTTCTGCAGTGCGACCTTCTCCTCAGCGGTGAGCTTGATCTCAATGATCTTCTCAAGGCCGTTGGCGCCGAGCTTGCACGGCACGCCTACGTAGAGGCCCTGGATGCCGTACTCGCCCTGCAGGTATGCCGCGCAGGGGAGGATCTTCTTCTTATCCTTCAGAATGGCTTCCACCATCTCCACGGCCGAAGCCGAGGGAGCGTAGTAAGCCGAACCGGTCTTGAGGTGCTTGACGATTTCTGCGCCACCGTTGGCCGTGCGCTCCTCAAGTGCCTTGAGCTTTGCCGGCTCGATGAGCTCGGTGATCGGGATGCCCGCAACCGTGGAGTAACGTGAGAGCGGCACCATGGTGTCTCCGTGGCCGCCGAGAACAAACGCCGTAACGTTCTCCACGGAAACCTCAAGCTCTTCAGCGATGAAGGTACGGAAGCGCGACGAATCCAGCACGCCTGCCATGCCAATCACACGCTCGCGCGGCAGACCAAGCTTGCGGAACGCGGTCTGCGCCATGGCGTCGAGCGGGTTGGAGACGATGATGAAGATGGCATTGGGAGAAGCGGCAAGCGCCTTCTCGGCAACGTCGGACATGATCTTGTAGTTGGTCTGCAGCAAGTCGTCGCGGCTCATGCCGGGCTTACGGGCGATACCAGCGGTGATCACGACGATGTCGGAGTTAGCGGTGTCGGCGTAGTCATTGGTGCCGATGATGGCTACATCGCGCTTCTCAACCGGCATGGCTTGCAGCAGGTCAAGCGCTTTGCCCTGGGGAACGCCTTCGACCACGTCGATGAGGACAACGTCGGCGAGTTCCTTGCTGGCGATCCAGTGAGCTGCGGTTGCGCCTACGTTGCCGGCACCGATGACTGTAACTTTCTTGCGCTTCATGATGTCTCTCTTGTCTCCAAAAACGATTTGGCCAGGGCGAAATCGACCGTGGCCCACGTCGAAAATCATACGCTGACGGCGGGTGGTTTGGCCGATAGCTGGGCAGCGTGAGCGGTAATCGTTCCGTGGGGATCGGTCAGGAGCACAAAAGGAACGCCAGCCCCCTGACTCATAAAAACGAGCCAAGCGGGCTGGCGGGTGAAGCGCGGTACAAGGGACGAGGAAGCGTGAGCGGTTTAGCCTTCCGACAACACGCGCGCGAAGACCTTATCGATGTTTCCGAGCTGACGGCGATAGTCGAAAGCGTTATCGATGATCTCCGGGCTGAGGCGGGAGCTGATGGCCTGATCGGCGTAGACGAGCTCGCGGAAGTTCAGGCCGTTCTCCCAGGCGTTCATGGCATGGGATTGCACGAGCTTGTAGGCTTCTTCGCGGCTGAGGCCAGCCTTGGCAAGCTCAAGCAGCAACTGGCCGGAGAAGACGAGGCCGCCGGTGAGCTCGAGGTTCTTCATCATGCGGTCAGGGTAGACCAGAAGACGCTCGATGAGCGTGGAGGTCTTATCGAGCAGATAGTCGGTCAGCGAGGTGGAGTCGGGCAGGACGACGCGCTCGGCCGAAGAGTGCGAGATGTCACGCTCGTGCCAGAGAGCCACATCCTCAAAGCCGACCTGCGCGTTGGCGCGGACCACGCGGGCAAGGCCGCAGATCTGCTCACAGGTGATGGGGTTGCGCTTGTGCGGCATGGCAGAGCTTCCCTTCTGCCCCTTGGAGAAGAACTCCTCCGCTTCACGAACCTCGGTACGCTGCAGATGACGAATTTCGGTGGCGATCTTATCCAGCGTGGCGCAGAGGGTGGCCAGCGTGGCGAGGTAGTGTGCGTGGCGGTCGCGTTGCAATACCTGCGTAGAGATCAGCGCGGGCTGGAGATCGAGCTTGGCCAGGATGGCGGACTCGTGCTCCGGCTGCAGGTGACCGAAGGAGCCGACGGCCCCGGAAAGCTTGCCGACGCGGAGATCTTCAGCAGCGAGATCAAAACGCTTGAGGTTGCGGCCCATCTCGGCGTACCAGAGCAGAAGCTTCATGCCGAAGGTGGTGGGCTCGGCGTGGACGCCGTGGGTGCGGCCGATGGTGGGGGTGTGCTGGAACTCTGTAGCGCGCACACGAAGTGCCTCGCGCAGACGCAGAATGCCCTCACGGATGACGCGGGAGGCTTCAACGATCGCCAGGGCCTGCGCGGTGTCGACGACGTCCGTAGAGGTCAGGCCGAAGTGCAGCCAGCGGGCCGCATCACTGCCCTTGGCCTGAACCTGCTCGGCAACCGAGGTGGTAAAGGCGAGAACATCGTGACGGGTGGTCTTTTCAATTTCGTTGATGCGGTCGACGGAGAAACCGGCGTGCGCGCGGAGCTCGCGGGCGGCTTCAGAGGGCACCAGACCAACTTCGGCCAGCGCATCGGTTGCGGCCAGCTCAACCTGCAGCCAGCGGGAAAATTTCGCCTGTTCGGACCAGAGCTCGGCCATACCAGGCCGGGTGTAGCGGGCAATCATGTGATGAGAACTCCAAATGGGAGGGAATGGTTCAAAAACAGCAGGCTCGAAAAACGTCTTCGCAACATGCCACGACAGGAGTAGTGTATCGGCAGCGACCCGGATAACTCCAAGTGCCTTTATTGCGTCTCACTTAGCCAAAGAGCATCGGGATACGATAAAATCTTCACAGGCGGCCCAGCGAATTCCATGGACGATAGCCCCCAAACCGATCTTTCTCCCCTTGACCTGCAGACGCAAGTGCCCCAGCTTGCTGCACTTGCGGCGTTTCGGTTCCAGCTGCGCCACTTCCTTTCCTTTAGCGAAGTGGCCTCAGAACGAGCAGGAATTCAAGCCCAACAGTACCAGCTGATGCAGGTGATTGCTGCGATGCCGGCGACGGAACAGGCTTCGATCAGCTATCTTGCCGACCGAATGGTTCTGCGTCACAACTCAACGGTAGAGTTGGTGGACCGAGCGGAGAAGGCTGGGTTGGTGGCGCGCCGCAATGATGCAAAAGATCTGCGCAAGAGCCTGGTCGTGCTGACACCGCACGGGATCGGGATTCTTCGCCAACTGGTCGAAGACCACGTTCGAGAGATTAAACGGATCAACGGCGATTTATCAGCAGCCCTGCGGGCTGTTGTGGGATCGGAGACGGAGTGACAACCGAAAGTGGCAGTACGCGGCTGAGAGATTACTCAGCCGATAGTCGCATTTTGTATGTAAGCGCGTTGGCGGCCGGGTTGGGCGCCATCGCTTCAGTCGCCGCGTGGGCGCTGCTAGAGATGATTGCGCTGTGCACGAATCTGTTTTACTTTCACCAGCTGAGCTTTGAAGAGCATGACCCCTGGCAGTCGGCGATGCGGTGGTGGAGCATGTTCAACCCGGCGATCGGCGGCTTAATGGTTGGCCTCATTGCGCGCTTTCTTTCCCCACGCGTGCGCGGGCACGGTATGCCGGAGGCCGTGGAGACGATCGTCTTCGGCGGCGGCAAGGTGCAACCACGCGTAGCGGTGCTGAAGCCGGTGGCTACCGCGGTGGCGATCGGCTCGGGTGGGCCGTTCGGCGCGGAGGGCCCGGTGATCGTCACCGGCGGCGCGATCGGCTCGGTGCTGGGACAGCTGCTGCCGATGACCGACTCAGAACGCACGGTGCTGATGGTGGCAGGGGCTTCGGCCGGTATGGCCGCGACCTTCAACTGCCCGATGAGCGCGATTCTGCTGGCGGTTGAAATTCTGCTGTTTGAATGGAAGCCGCGTTCGCTGGTGCCGGTCGCGATTGCCTGCGTGACGGCGGGTGCGGTGCGCCGCCTGCTGCTGGGGCCACACTCTCTGCTGCACATGGAGGCGACGCATAGCCCGGTGTATCACCAGCAGATGCTGGGGGCGCTGGCTATCGGGGTGTGCGCCGCGTTCTTTGCCATGCTGCTGGGGCGGGCGATCCACTTCAGCGAAGCCCAGTTTCGCAAGCTGCCGATTCACTGGATGTGGTGGCCTGCCCTTGGCGGCCTGGGCATCGGGCTGGGCGGATTGATCTTCCCGCGAGCGCTGGGCGTGGGCTACAGCACGCTGCAGGAGATCATCTCAAACGGCACGCAGACGAGCTGGAAGATTCTGGCCGGTGTTCTGGTGATCAAGTCCCTGATCTGGGTCTTCTCCCTGGGCTCAGAGACGGCCGGCGGTATTCTGGCGCCGTTGCTGCTGCTGGGCGCGGCGATGGGGGCGGCGCTGGGCCACCTTCTGCCCGAGATCATGGTGGGCTCGTGGGCACTGGTGGGAATGACCTCCCTACTGACGGCAGCGATCGGTTGCCCTCTGACCTCTGCGATGCTGGCGCTGGAGCTGACCCATAACGCAGGGCTGATGCTGCCGGTGTTGCTGGCCTGCATGGCGGCTTATGCGGTAAGCGTGCTGATTCAGCCGCGCTCGATGCTGACCGAGGCGCTGAGCGCCAAGGGGCTGCATCTGTCGCGTGAGTTCAGCGTGGATCCTCTGGAGACGATGCTCGTCTCGCAGGCGATGCATACGAGCGTCTTTGCTCTGCCCCAGGAGGCGACGGTGCAGGCGGCGAAGGACTGGTTTCAGTCGCTGCAGGGCCGTGATTTGCGGCTGCACTGGCAACGCGTCTTCCCTCTGGTGGATAAGGACAATCGCCTGGTGGGCATGCTGACCAAGCACCAGATGCGCGTAGCGGCGATGACCGAAGATCCGGATGCTCCACTGCTGCCGTATGGTGTGGACGATGTGCAGGTGCTCTCGCCCTTCCATACGCTGAAAAACTCGGCGGCGACGATGGCGGAGTCGAAGATTACGTCGTACCCGGTGGTTTCCAGCGACGGCAAGCTGCTGGGCGTGATGACGATTGAAGACCTGCTACGCGGACGAAGCAAGGAGTCTCAGCGAGAGCATGACCGCTCACGTGTGCTGCGCCTGCGCTGGCCGTTTGGGCATCTGCCGCAGACAGAGGCCAAGACCGGAAGCGCTGTGCCTGCGCCGGGCTCGCCTGCAGCACAGGCAGGCAAACAGGAAGACGCGTAAACGGAAAACAACGCAGCAGACGGAAAACGGTGCCACGAGCAAAACTCGTGGCACCGTTTTTCTTTGAGACAAACTTCCTGTGAAACGAACCTCCGCTTTCAAAAGAAGAGAGGTTTTGTGAGCAGGATGTTGTGGTGGCTTAGTCGTTGGGCACGCCGAAGAGTTCGGACATCTCTTCGTGCAGGAAACCCTGGCCAGGACGGTAGGGCTGCACCCACTTACCATCGACCACAAACTGCGGGATGCCACGCTTGCCGGTCTGACGAATCACCTCATCGGCAGCGCCGGGAACGGATTCGATATCGATCTCCTTGTAAGGGATCGAGTGCTTGGCGAGGAAGCGCTTGGCTTCACGGCAATCGCGGCACCAGTCGGCGGAATAAACAAGAAGTTCCATACCGTCTATTGTCGCATTTTCGCCCAAAATCCGCGTCGGCCAGGCCGCGCGCTTTCTCTTGCCGGAGGCGATGTGCGCGGCGGCGCGCGAGAGAGAGCCTTGGGGCAAAGACGCGGCTGCGGGACGGCGTGTTTGCAGGAGGCACCTCCCTGCGTTCGGTTCTCCCACCTCATAAAAAGCAGGATGCGGGTCAGGTGGTCTTTGCGTTGGCTCGCCGGGAACGGAAAAAACCTGTGAGCATGGCGCTGCACTCTTCTGCAAGTACGCCGGAGGTGACCTCAACACGATGGTTGAGCGCGCTGTGATTGAGCGCCTGCAGGACAGAGCCATCGGCTCCGGCCTTGGGGTCGCGCGCGGCGTAGACCAGCCGGCCGAGCCGCGCGTGCGTCATGGCTCCGGCGCACATGGCGCAGGGCTCCAGCGTGCAGACCAGCGTGCAACCGGTAAGCCGGTAGTTGCCCAGATGAGCCGCCGCGGCCCGCATGGCCACGATCTCCGCGTGCGCGGTCGGGTCACTGAGACGGATGACCTGATTGTTGCCTGTGGCGAGGATTTCGCCCTGGGGCGAAAGGACGATTGCCCCAACGGGCACTTCTCCCGCTGCCTGTGCTGCCTGTGCCTCCGCAAGGGCAAGACGCATCAGGGCTTCATCGATCGGCAGCGGGTCCATGCACTCGATTGTACTTAGTTGGACGGCGGCGGATTGGGGATCAAACGCCCATGATGGTAGACCGCATCCATCTTCTCCGTGTTGCTGATGGCCACGGTGGGGTCAGCCTTGAGCACGAGAAGATCGGCCGAGTACCCGGGCTGGATGAGACCAACCTTGATTGCCGGATTGAGCTCGTGCATCAGCTTTCCAGTGGTTCCGGTCGCAATGCCGATGGCCTGCACGGGGGTGAGGCCCGAGGCGACCAGATCCTGCAGCTCACGATGCTCGCTGAAGCCGGGGATGCGTCCGGCCGTGGCACCGGAGTCCGTACCGAAGGCGACAGGGATACCGGCATCGTACACAAGCTTGAGGTTGGCTCGGGCCTGCTGCTCGTCATGCTGATGCACCTTGGTCGAAGGAGAGCTCAGCACTTTTTGCGCAAAGTCCGGTGCTTCGAACCTGGCCAGAAGCTCAGGACCCGCGGCTTCGCGCAGGAAAGGGCTCTTGAGCAACTCAGGCTCGGTGGCGTACAGGTAGAAGGCCTCGTCGAGAGCAAGCGTGGGGATGTACCAGGTGCCGTGCTGCTTCATGGCCGCGAGCAGAGCGTCGTCAATCGGTTCGTCGCGCACGGAGTGGCCGAGAACATCGACACCGTCCGCGACGAGCTTTTTCGCATCGTTCAAAGCGTAGACGTGGGCGACGACGCGCAGCTTATCCTTGTGCGCCTGATCGATGACCGCAGCGTAGATGGCCGGGTCCATCTTGGGCACGGAGCCGTAGAAGGTATCGACCCAGACCTTTACGACGTCGGCATGATGCGCGGCGAAGGTATCAACCTCTTCCCTGGCCTGTTGCGGCGTGGTGGGACGGTACACCTGATCATCCGCGGTTTTGAAAGGCGGCGCGCCGTTCGGTACGCCGATGCCGCGACCTGCGGTGAGGATGGTGGCTCCGCCAAGCTTGCCATCACGCTGCTCCTGACGCAGGGTGTAGACCAGATCGCGGTTGAGACCGAGTGACAGCACGGTGGTTACGCCGTATCGCTCAAACTGGTTCAGAGAGGCGGTGACGTTCTCACGCGTGTAGGCATCGACCGAAGGCTGCGTGTTGTTGATTAGCACACCGAGGTGCGTATGCGCGGAAGCAAGGCCCGGGATAATAAATCGCCCGGTGCAATCAACCGTGGTTCCGTGCCGTCCGGCGCTGTGCAGGGTACCGGTGGGTGTCACCGAGGCGATCTCGCCGTTGCGCATCAGGATGTCGACGTGTGGCTGCGGTGCGGAGCCGGAGCCATCCACCAGCGTTGCGTTGCGAAGAAGCGTCGTCTGCTGGGCAGAGGCAGCCACGGAAGCAGCAAGGAGAGCAAGGCCGAAGAGTCGCATACGTGTAAGACGCAACAGAACTCAATTCAGGTGCTCTCCGGCTTCATGATTCAACGCGGCAAGAAACTGCTGCAGCAGAAGCAGGCGCGGCGAGGCAAGCGCGCGGGTGGCTTCAAGCCGGATGCTGGCCGGAAGCTGCTGCATGTTTTTTTCAAGCGAACGCTGGACGTCCGCCAAGGTGTGAAAGCGGGTATCGGAACCCAGCTTGCTGGCGGTGCGGAGAAGGCCAATGGCACCGAGTTGCTCGAGGATGTCGGCGTCGCGCAACAGCGTTGCTTCTGCGGTTGTGGGCTCGTCCTGCGGTTGATGCTGGCGGATCACCTGCAGAACAGCGGGGATCTTGTGCGCGGGGAAACCGGCCTGCGCGAGCAGCGGAGGCGCCTGATTGCAGACGTAGGCGACGTGGTCCCAATGGGCGAGCGCCTCAGGCTGTTCGGGCCGGTGACCGAGGAAGACGCCGAGATCGTGTAGATAGGCAGCGGCGAAGACAACGTCGTCGTCGTAAGCGAGGCGCTCAAGCGTAGCGATCTGTTGCGCGAGCGCGTAGAGCCGTGGCTGGTGCGAAAACTTGTGCGCGGGCCTGGCTTCATGACGGAGATACGCAACCAGCCACGCGCGCCAGCTCACAGGCCGCGTACCTGCGGTGTAGCGTCCGGGCCAAAGAACCGTGCGATCTGCTCGGCGAGCTCACGCAGCTTGGGCTTGCGAGAGGAAGCTGAGGCTGCATCCAGCTCGAAGGCACGCTGCCAGATCTCAAACAGTACGGGCTCAATGCGGTCCGCGGTGAGCTCGGCGATTGACCAGCTACTGAGCACCTGATGAACCTCTTCGGCTTCGATCTCGTACTCGTCTGCGGGAGCACCTTCTGCGAGGAAACCTTCGACGTCGACGGTGGCTACGATTTCGTTGATGGATTCAAGGTCAGGTGGTGGTGGCCAGGGCTTACTCATAAGGAAGGGATCTGCTCCTAAAAAATACGCGTGCGCGCTACGAGATGGTTCTCTCGATTTGCTTAAGATACTCCGGAGCCGCGCAAAGAAAAGCTGCGGCCGGTTTCAACCTGCATCGCTCCTTGTGTTCAACGAGGCGATGCAGGTGACACGCGGCCGCAGACGGACTGCTTCCCTGCAACTGCCCGCGTAGGGTTACGCAGGCTCCTGCTGGGTCATGCAGTGCAAGGCACCGAGCCCCCAGATGAAGTCCACGCAGTGAATGCCGACGACCTTGCGCTTGGGGAAGCACTCGGCAAGCGTATTGAGAGCGATGCGATCGTTCGGGTCGTTGAAGGTGGGGACCAGGACGAGGTCGTTCGCGATGTAGAAGTTCGCGTAGCTGGCGGGGAGACGCTCCCCTTCAAAAACGACAGGCGCAGGCATGGGCAGTGTTTTGATCTCGAAGGGTCGCTTCTTCAGGTTGCGCGCGGACTTCAGGCGATCAAGGTTTTCAGCCAGAGGCTCGTAGTTCTCATCCCGCTTGTTGGGCTCGACGGCGGTGAGGATGGTGTTCGGAGCGACGAAGCGTGTGATGTCATCGACATGACCGTGCGTGTCATCGCCTGCGCAGCCGCGGTTCATCCACAACACCTTTTCGATGCCGAGGTACTGCTGGAAGGCGGCTTCGAGCTGCTCTTTGGTGATGCCGGGGTTGCGCTGCTGCACCTCAGAGAGAAGACACTCTTCCGTGGTGAGCAGGATGCCTTCGCCGTTGGTATCGATAGAACCGCCCTCAAGCACGAGGCGATGCTTCTTACCGTTCGCCAGCAGGACCTCTGGCTGCACGGACTTCATCTTCTGCAGCTTTGCCACGCGCGCGGGGATCTTGTCATCGTTCTTCCAGTTGGGATACTTGGCCCAGGCGTTGAAGCGCCAGTCAGTAATCTGCTTTTCTCCAGCGGCGTTCTTGACGAAGATGGGCCCGGAGTCTCGCAACCAGATGCGATCCGTCTCCCAGGCGTGGAAGTGGACCCGCTCCAGCGTGGCGTGCTGGCGCGTAAGGATTGTGCGCGCGCGCTTTTCCGCTGCCGCGTCGTTGACGAGGATGTGCACGTCTTCCACCGAGGAGAGGTGTCGCACGATCTCGGCATAGACCCAGGGGATGGGCTGAAATTTTCCGGGCCAGTCCTCCGCGTTATGCGGCCAGGCGATCCAGGTGGAGGCGTGGGGAGCCCACTCGGCGGGCATACGAAACGTGTTCAGGTCTTTGCGATTGGCTGAGGTCATTTTGTCTTCTTGTAGAACGTGTACGTTGCGGTGTACGGCACGCGAAGCAGAGCGCCGGCGTGTGTGGCGTCGCAGCCGCTGTCAGGAGCCTCGCCCCCTTGCGTCTCTGAGCGCCGCACATAGGCGACGTCTGCGAGATATTTGCCGCCTTCATTTGCAGGCGAAGCCTTCAACAACAACCAGGGGATGCTGCCGGGCGTGGGCGAGGGCTGCTTGGCAAGCAGCTTACCTGTGATGGAGCTGCCATCGTTCCACGTCCAGGTAGGCCCGGCGGCGTGCTGGCCGACGCGCAGACCGGAGTCGTTGAACAATGCGGCCTCTGGCGACAAAAGGCTCCAGGAAAAGGCTGCTCCCTGCGCCTGGCAATGATAGATCTGTACGCCCCGGCCCTGTACGGAGACGAGCGGCTGGGTGCCGGCAGGCGGAAGAACGGCGTTTTCCGCCTGCCAGAAGGGCGCAATCGCGAGCATGAGCAAGAGTGCTTTCATCAGACAGACCCCTTCGAGGTTACGGCGAGTTAGTCGAGAAAGCGGCTGGTGATGCCGCCGTAGGCGTCGATGCGGCGGTCGCGAAGGAAGGGCCAGTGCTGGCGTGTGATCTCCACTTCCTTTGCGTCGAGATCTGCGTAGAGGATCTCTTCCTTGTCGTGCGAAGCAAGAGCAAGGATGCGGCCGAAGGGATCAGCGATGAAGCTGCCGCCCCAGAACTCAAGGCCTGCGCCTTCGGGCCCCTTCATCAGGACACCGTTGTGCTCAACGTCGCCGTGCTCGTGGCCGACGCGGTTCACAGCACAGACGAAGACGCCGTTGGCGATGGCGTGGGCGCGCTGGATGGTCTGCCACGCAGAGTACTGGCGCTCGCCGTACTCTTCCTTCTCACTGGGATGCCAGCCGATCGCTGTAGGGAAGAAAAGCGTCTCCGCCCCCTTCAGCGCGGTGACGCGTGCGCCTTCGGGGTACCACTGATCCCAGCAGATGAGCGTACCGATAGGGCCAGCGGAGGTGCGCTGTGCCTGGAAGCCCAGATCGCCCGGCGTGAAGTAGAACTTCTCGTAGTAGAGCGGATCGTCAGGGATGTGCATCTTGCGATAGGTAGCAGCGATGTTGTCCTGATTGGTGCTGGCGTGGTCGAGGATCGCGGCTGTGTTGTGATACAGCCCCGCTGCGCGGCGCTCGAAGAGGCTGGCGATGACGACGAGCTTGTACTCGCGCACCACCTCTGCCAGCGCGGCGGTGGAAGGACCGGGGATGGACTCGGTAATGTCAAAGAGTGCGTGGTCTTCACGCTGGCAGAAGTACTGCGCCCGGAAGAGCTCCGGCAAGCAGATCAGCGTGGCGCCGTTCTGCGCGGCTTCGCGCACGCGGGCAACGGCCTTGGCGAGGTTCGCTTCGGTCGAGGCCTCGCACGACATCTGGATCAAGGCAACGCGGGTAGTCTTGGCGGCCATAGTGCTTCACTGCTCCTTGCTGGACGGTTGAAACGGAGAGACAAAACAAGCGAAAGGCGCTGACGGAAGCCAGCGCCCTTCGCAATTCTTCTTCCTGCGCGACAAACTTACTTGGGATCGTCGAACAGCAGAATGGCGGCGGCGATAGTCGTCGTCCAGCGGCCGTTCTTATCGCCAACAGCCGACTGCGTTACGTTTGCCGTACGCACAATCTTGTTTGAGATGCGGTAGATTTCCTTCTTCTCGTCCCAGCTCTTGTCCGGATCGAACTCAACGTCGAGGGTGGTTGCGAGCATTTCTGCTGCAAGTTCCTCGGCGTAGTCGCCAGCCTGCTCCTCGGTCTCACCGAACGAGTGGTGCTCGGAGAGGTAGCCGTAGGTGTTCTTATCCGTGGGGATGGCCACGCCGATCGAGCTCACCACAAGGCGGTGCGGCTCGCGCGTGGAGTTTTCTGCCACGACTGCGAATACAACTTCACCCGGGTTCAGGAACTTGAGACCTTCCTTGCGGGTCAGTAGCTTGCAATTCGGCGGAAAGATGGACGAAACACGCACGAGGTTCTGCGCGGCGATGCCGGCATCACGAAGTGCCATTTCAAAGGAGGTCAAACGCTCCTTGTGCTTGCCAACGCCCTTTGTAAAGAAAAGGCGCGTAGGGACCATGTTCTTGCCCAATGCTGATGTCCTCCGAAATTAGCTCGCTCACGGAGTCCCGTGCCGGCCCGGCAATCGACGCTCCCTGCGTCTATGCCCAACAGCAAGTATCACACGTTTTCGCCCTGTCTGCATGTACTTCGGGGACGATTCTGTGCTGAAACAAATCGTCTCGCAGGCCGAACGGCAACGGAGTGAATATCTGGTAATTTTGAAAATGCGGCCCTGCGTTGATGACGTGCGGGCCAACACTTCCGTATCCTCTTGAGCATTACCTGCAATTTTGCACTTCCGGGCCGAGCAGGGCCGGGCATCTGTGTAGCACTTCAAAGGAGCACTATGTCGAGCGAATACCGCAATTTTCTGGAGTTGTCGTACGAAGAACTTGAGGAGATGAACCTCAAGGCCAAAGAGCAGCGCAAGAAGCGCGTCGATCCGGGCAAGATCCAGGAAGAGCGGCTGAAGTTTCTGACCGACAACAAGGGCGTGAAAGCTGTCACCGTTCTGTTCTCGGATCTCGAAGGCCGCCTGCATATGCTTGACTACGACAAGAAATTTCTTGTCGGCAGCTATGACAATCTGACCTTTGACGGCTCCTCGATCCGCGGCTTTACGGCGCAGCGTGAGTCGGACCTCCGCCTGGGCATCGACTGGAGCTCGTTCTACTATGCTCCGGCCGACATCTTCGGCGCAGGCAAGTGTCTGGTCTTCGGCGAAGTGATCGACAAGAACGGCCAGCCGTACTCGGGTGATGCGCGCGGCCTGCTCAAGACGCTGAGCAAGGAGCAGTTCGAGAAGAACGGCTACACGCTGAACGCAGCCAACGAGATCGAAGGCTTCCTGTTCGACGGTATCGATGCAGAACGCCGCTTCCATGAGACGGGCAAGTTCGAGTACGTCAACCAGGGTGGCTATTACCACTCGCTGCCGGGCGATCCGCTGCGCGACTTCATCGACGTTACCGCAGAAGTTCAGCGCGCGATGGGCTTTGAAAACGAGAAGGACCACCCGGAAGTGGCTCCCTCGCAGTTCGAGATCAACTACACCTACGGCGATGCTCTGGCAGCTGCCGACCAGATCCAGCTCTACAAGCTGATCTGCCGCCAGGTAGCAACCCAGATGGGCATGACCGCCAGCTTCCTGCCGAAGCCGGTGACGGGCGTCAATGGCTCGGGCATGCACACCAATGTCTCCATCACCAAGGACGGCGAGAACCTGTTCTGGGATCCGAACGGAGAGGAAAAAGTCTCCAAGATGGCATGGGAGTTCATCGACCGCATTCTCACGCACGGCAACGATCTCTGCCTGCTGCTGAATGCCTCGGTTAACGCCTACCGTCGTCTGGACCCGCACTTCGAGGCACCGAACCAGATCAAGGCTTCGGCTACGGATCGCGGCTCAATGGTGCGTATCCCGATCGGCAACAAGAAGTCGGCTCGTGTGGAAGTGCGTTCGGTAGGCCCGGATGCCAACCCGTACATGGTGCTGTACTCGGTGTTCAAGACCGGTCTTGCCGGCAAGATCGCCGATGTGAAGAACCTGCGTCAGGCCGATCGCTATCTGCCGGACAACATCTACGACGCGATTGCCAACTTCCGCGATGCAGAGTGGACGACCGAGCTTCTGGGCGCCGATGTGAAGGCTCGCTACGCCGACCTGAAGCAGGCCGCAGCCGATCGCAGCCCGCGCCTGCTGGGCACCGTGGTGAAGGCCAGCGAAGTGCAGTTCCACCACGAGGTCTACAACCAGCTGCTGTGGGGCCAGTTCTAAGGCTCCGCTTGCCTGCAGAAGCACAGGAAAGGCCACCCCGAGCGGGTGGCCTTTCTGCTGCGGCGTGCGGCCGGCATGTCTGGAGCGCTGAATCGCTTAGACCGAGATCTCCTCCGGGTGTCCGTAGAGTAACGAGGCCACGCCTGCGACTTCGACGTAGAGACACTGCTCGTCGAGCAGGAGGACGATGCCCCCCAGAAACTCCTTGAGCTCCGGCAGGCCGCGGTCATCGGGCAGAGCCACGACAAACTCACGATGCTCGCCGTAGAGCTGTTGGCCCTGTTCATCGCGCCAGAAGCCGAAGAGGCTGGCGGAGGTGGCGGTATAGCCGCCGAAGTGCTCGACGAGGAACTGATGGACACGGCGCTCAATGCTTTCACCGCTGCGCGAAGGCTGCATGAGCTTGAGCGAAGGCAGCAGGAAGCGAACGTTCTTACCGAGCGGTTTCTCGTGATAGTTCATGACGGCCTTTCAAAGAAAGATGGCAGATGCGAGGGTGGTTGCCTCGAGTGTAGACGCACGGAACGAAATGCGGCATCGCAGCAACATGCGAAGCTAGTGTTGCACTTCCCCATTTCCTTCAGGAGATTGCGTTGCCGTCCTTACGATCGCAGAACCGTCCGCTGGGCTTTGCCGCCTGCGCGATTGCCAGCATGCTCTGGGGTTGCGGCTTCTTCTTCGGCAAGATTGCACTGCGCGAAATGAACGTGGGCGCCATGGTGCTGTACCGCTTTTTGTTTGCCTGCATCGGTCTGTTGCCGCTACTCGTTCGGCACAAGCCGCAACTGAACGGACGGGAGTGGAGACAGCTGGCGCTGTGCGCTGCGATGGGCGTGCCGCTGCAGTTCCTGATTCAGTTTCGCGGTTTGTCGCTGACTACGGTCTCGCATGCCTCGCTAATGGTGGGCACGATGCCGGTGATGCTGGCGCTGGGCGCGACGCTGTTTGCGCGCGAACGCTTGTCGGCACTGGGCTGGGTTTCTCTGGCGGGCTCAACGGCCGGTGCGGTGCTGATTGTGCTGGGCAAGGCGAGCGCAGGGCGCAGCGGACAGGCTCCGACGTTGGCAGGTGATCTGCTGGTTGTGCTCTCACTGATGATCTGCCTGGTGTGGGTTCTGATGAACAAGAGCCTGATGCAGCGGCACAGCTCGGTGAGCATTACCGTCTGGGGCACCCTGCTGGGTACGGCGATGCTGGCCGTGATTGTGCCGGTACTGTACGGCTGGCCGCCGGTGCATATCTCTGCAGGAGCCTGGGGAGCCTCAGTAGGAGCGGGGCTGCTGTGCACCGGCGCAACGACGCTGCTGTGGAACTGGGGGCTGACGCAGGTACCCGCCTCGCAGGCCGGGGTTCTGCTGAATATGGAGCCGCTGATCGGATCGCTGCTGGGAGTGGCGTTGCTGGGAGAGCGGCTGGAGGCAACGGCGTTTGCGGGCGGCCTGCTGATTGTGCTCGCAGCGGTGGTGCTGACGGTCTCGTCCTCACGCGCGGCGAAGGCTGTGGCCGAGGCGCCGGAGTCGCAGTAAGCGAACACTCCGGCGCGGAACGAAACGGCGAGCGCCGGCTAAACGGGAGTGATGATGCCGCCGACAGGAAGCGACCTGGGTAGAAGATGCGGACGGCGCAGCCGGAGCGCCTGCGCGATGGTATCGGTGTACTTGAGACCGGAGCCGGTATTGAAGAGCACAACGCGGTCGTCAGACCGCAGCTCGCCGGTTGTCAGAAGCTTGTCGTACGCGGCCGTGGCCGCGGCCCCTTCGGGCGAGAGGAAAAGCCCTTCGTGCGCAGCCCAGTCTTTCAGACTGGCGAGAATCTCTTCCTCTGAGCTGGCCAGCACGGCGCCGCCGGAACGGCGCACGATGTCAAGAATGAGGCTGTCTCCGTAGGGCTTAGGCACGCGCAGGCCCGCAGCAAGGGTTGCCGCATTGGCAAAGAACCGGCTCTCGGACGCTCCCTCGTCAAAAGCCTGCGCCACGGGAGCGCAGCCGCTGGCCTGCAGGGCGTACATGCGGGGACGCTTGCCTGAAACCCAGCCGAGCGCTTCCATCTCTTCAAACGCCTTCCACATACCGATGAGCCCGACGCCACCGCCGGTGGGGTAGAAGACCGCCTCAGGATACTGCCAGCCAAGCTGCTCGACGAGCTCGTAGCCCATGGTCTTTTTGCCTTCGACACGGAAGGGCTCCTTGAGCGTGGAGAGATCAAACCAGATCTCCTCGGGCGGCACGTTTGCATCACGCTGAGCGGCGATGGCTTCCGTTACGAGGCGAGCGCAGTCGGAGATCAGACCATCGACGAGCGTGAGCTCAGCTCCATATAGCTCCGCTTCGAGATGATTGGCGAGGGGAACATCCTGCGGCAGGAAGAGATGAGCGCTCAGGCCACCGCGCGCAGCGTAGGCTGCCAGTGCCGAGGCGGCGTTGCCCGCGCTGGGAGCAGCCAGATGGCGAAGCCCGTAGTGCCGCGCCATGGTGACGGCCAGCGAGAGGCCACGAGCTTTGAAGCTGCCGGTGGGGTTGGCCCCTTCTTCCTTGAGGCGGAGTCCGGGGTACCGGCGGGAGGCGAGCAATGGGGTCCAGCCTTCGCCCAGCGTGACGGGCTCGGCCTGGGGGAGAACGTCGCGGTATCGCCACATGCCGAGGCTGGTGGCGGAGTCGGCGGCATAGCGTGCGATGTTGTCGCGCGAGGCGCTGCGGCGGAGATCGTCGAGGTCATACCGTACGTAGAGCGGACCGGCGTCGAGCGGGCAGAGGGTTTGCGGGGTTTCCGCAGACAGGTGGTGACCGCAGCGAGCACATTCGAGATAGGCAATCCGTGGCATAGGAAGATGATCGGCCTTTGGCCCGGGCTTTGTCATCCTGCGCCGGTAGCGGGCGAAGATACAGAGCTGCAACACAGCGGGACGGGATGTGCTTTAGGCTGGAAGAGATGACGCCGCGGCTGATCGCAATCGACATGGATGGCACGCTGCTGGGCAGCGATGGCAAGGTAAGCGAACGAAACCGGGCAGCGCTGGCGCTGGCGCGGGCCTGCGGCGTGGAAGCCGTGATGGCCACAGGACGCCGCCACAGCTATGCCATGCATGTGCTGCGTGGGTTGGGTCTGTGCGAGAGCAACGCCCTGATCAGCTCGAATGGCACGGTGATTCGCACGATCGGCGCGGAGCTTCTGCACCGCTCCCACCTTTCGCTGGAGACGGCACGATGGCTGATCGAGCATGCGCGAGCGTACCGGTCGTCGATGGTGATGACCTTCGATACGGTGCAACCGGATGGGGACGACACGCGCGGCGCACTCGTCTCCGAGCGCGAGCATGTGTTGAACCACGACATCGACAAATGGATGGAAGCTAACCGCCGCTACTTTCTGCACGTCGAAGACCTGGCGCAGGCGCTTGAGGGCGATGCCCCGATTCAGGCGATGCTGTGTGGGCCGGTAGCAACCATGCATCGCGCCGAAGAACATCTGCTCAGCAGCCCGCGCGTAACGCGCTGGGAGCTGGGCTCGACGGAAGTGGCGACCGAGATTGTGCTGCATCGCACGGAGTATCCGCAGCGCGATCTGATGATCGTGGACATACTGCCGTCGGGGTGCTCGAAGGCCTCGGCGCTGCGCAGGCTGGTGGAGATGCGCGGGATTACGACAGCCGAAATGATGGCGATCGGCGACAACTGGAACGACCTGCCGATGCTGGAGTTGGTGGGCTATCCGGTGTTGATGGCCAATGCGCCGGAACGGCTGCGTGAGCTGGCGGTCGAACGAGGCTGGGAGATCGCTCCGGCCAATACGGAAGACGGCGTGGCGTGGGCAATTGAGCGCGCGCTGGAAGCCGTACCCGCGCTGCGCTAACGAAAAAGGCCCGGTGGTAGTCTTAACGCAGTGCTCCGAGCAGGCAAGCAGCGGTTTCTGGCGGCGATGGCGTTGTGCGCCACTGCCCTGCCAGGGTATGCGCTGGAGCATGTGACACTTCACACCGGGTTCAGCTACGACTGCTCACGGCATGAAGCGCTGAACGATGGCCGGGTGAGGCTGTATCTGAGCACCAGCAGCTATGTGGACCTTGCCGCCGACCAGATTGAAAGCGTGGAGGTTCTGCCGGATCCTTTACCGGCAGCGGTGCCGGCGAAGCAGGACGCAGCCTCTGTAGCGGCAAGCGCGGTCAGGCCAACGACGCCGGACGTGCCGACGCTGCTTTCCAGCGCAGGAACGCGGCACAACATTGATGTGGATCTGCTGGCAAGCGTGGTGAAGGCGGAAAGCGGCGGCCGCTCACATGCGGTTTCTCCCGTGGGCGCACAGGGGCTGATGCAACTGATGCCGGGGACAGCGCGCGAGATGGGCGTAAAGGACAGCTTTGCACCGGATCAGAATATCGACGGCGGCACGGCGTATCTCGATGCGCTGCTGACGCGGTACCATGACAATCTTCCCCTGGCGCTGGCCGCCTATAACGCAGGCCCGGCAGCGGTGGATAAATACCACGGCATTCCTCCGTACCGGGAAACACGCATCTATGTGGTTCGAGTGCTGAGTGAGTTCAAGCGCCGTAAAGCTGCAACGGAAGCTCTGACTCATGTAGCCTCACGCTAACGACCGTTGGTTGATGAGGTGAGGGATGAAGAAGGCTGCGCGCAATGTGCTTGCTGTGCTGCTGGTGGTTCTGCTGGTGGCCGGAATATGGTGGGCTCACAGCCATGTGTACTTTGACTGGAACAACCTGAAGCTGCAGGTAAGAACAGCGGACTGGTCGCTGATCGCGCTGGCGGTGGCAGCCAACTACCTGTGCATCTCGCTGCGGTCATGGCGGTGGCGGTTGCTGATGGGCGGATCGCATGCGACGCGCTCCTACCAGCTGATCGGGTCGCAGTTTATCGGCTTCACAGTGGTGGCGCTGTTTGGACGCGTGGCGGATCTGGCACGCCCGTATCTCGTCGCGCGCCGGACCCAAACCCCGGTGGCCACGCAGCTTGCGGTGTACTCGATTGAGCGCGCCTATGACCTTGCAGCAGCCGCGATTCTGTTCTCCCTGACACTGGCGTTTGTGCCGAGGACAATGCCGCACCATGAGGCGTTTGCCCGTGCCGGGATGATCTCGCTCGGCGCAACCGCATTTCTTGCCCTCTTTGCGATCGCGGTACGCTTCTCCGGCGGCGCTCTGGCAGGGATAGCGCGCGGCGTCTTCCGCATCGTCTCCGAAGAGTTTGCCAACTCGGCGGCGACCAAGATTCTCGACTTTCGCGAGGGGCTGAAGACGATTGCGACGGCAGGACAGTTCTTTGGCGCACTGGGCTGGTCGTTGCTGATCTGGTCGCTGATTGCGTTTTCCTACTTCGAGTCCGCGCGCGCCTTTGTGAATACGACCGAGCTGACGACGTTTACCGTGCCACAAACGATGCTGCTGATGGCAACGAGCATGGGCGGCTCTCTTCTGCAGCTGCCGGTGCTGGGATGGTTTACGCAAATCGGCGTGCTGGCGGTGGCCCTGCATGGCTTCTTCGGCGTGCCGGCAGAGGTGGCCTCGGCCTGCGGTGCGGTCATGCTGGTGGTGACGACACTGGGCATCGTGCCGGGCGGCCTGATTCTTGCCAAGATCGAAGGGGTGAGCCTGCGCGATGCGGCCCGTCGCAGCGAAGAACAGGTGGACGAGCTGCTCAGCGAGGAAAAAGTCCCCAGCGAGATTGAGTAAGGCTTCGCCTGCAAGCGCGCCTGCCTCCTGCAAATGCTTCGAAATGCAGGGGCAGGCGGTTCGATCTTCGCGCAGCGGCTGCAAGCGCGGCCCGAGCGCCTGTAGAATCATGCTGCTATGAAATGTCCGTACTGCGCATTCACGCAGGATAAAGTGATTGACTCACGCGAGAGCAAGGAAGCTGACTCGATTCGCCGCCGCCGGGAGTGCGAGCGCTGCGGAAAGCGCTTCACGACCTATGAGCGGCTGGACGAGATTCCCTACATGGTGGTCAAGAAGGACAGCCGCCGCGAGAAGTTCGACCGCCAGAAAGTCATGCAGGGTCTGCTGCACTCGTGCCAGAAGCGAAAGATCTCCACGACGCAGATTCAGCAGATTGTGGATGCGGTAGAAGCCTTCGTGGTGGACTCGCCGGAGCGCGAGCGCTCGACGGCCGCGATCGGCGAGCTGATTATGGCGCGGCTGAAGGAGATTGACTCCGTTGCCTACATCCGGTTTGCGAGCGTGTATCGCGACTTCAAGGACGTGAACGAATTCAAGGAAGAGCTCGATGTGCTGCTGCGCGGCGGCAGGCTCAAGCGCCCGACGCTCTAGACAGCGACGTGCGACAACGCAACAGGGATTTGTAACCACTCAAGGAGAAACGATGGCTGGAGAGATTCGCACACATAAGATCACGCTGGTTCCTGGCGATGGCATTGGGCCGGAAGTAACTGCCGTGATGGTGAAGGTGCTGGAAACAGCAGGCGCAAAGAACGGCTGTGCGTTTGAGTGGCACTCGTTTGAAGCCGGAGCCGATGCCTATGCCAAGAATGGTGTGCTGATCCCGGAAGAGCTGTACAGCTCCATTGCGACCAACAAGGTGGCGATCAAGGGACCGACCGCAACTCCGATCGGCGGCGGCTTCTCTTCCATCAACGTGGCGATGCGCAAGAAGTTCGACCTGTACGCGAATGTGCGTCCGGTGAAGTCGCTGCCCGGCCTTGAGACGAAGTATCCGGGAATCGACATGGTGATCTTCCGCGAAAATACGGAAGACCTGTACGCCGGCCTGGAAGTGATGGTGAACCCCGACATCGCGCAGAGCCTGAAGATCATTACGCGCAAGGGCTCGACGCGCATTGCGGAAGCAGCCTTCGAGTATGCGAAGAAGAACGATCGCAAGAAAGTGCACGCGATTCACAAGGCCAATATCATGAAGCTGTCGGACGGCCTGTTCATCAAGTGCACGAAGGAAGTGGCGGAGAAAAACGCCGAGATCCAGTATGCAGAGCACATCGTCGACAACGCCTGCATGCAGCTGGTGATGAACCCGTATCAGTATGACGTGATCCTGACCGAGAACCTCTACGGCGACATCCTTTCGGATCTCTGCTCGGGGTTGATCGGCGGACTTGGTCTTGTTCCGGGAGCCAATATCGGTAAGGACTGCGCGATCTTTGAAGCCGTCCACGGCTCGGCTCCGGATATCGCAGGACAGGACAAGGCGAACCCGACTGCGCTGCTGCAGTCGGCGGTGATGATGCTGAATTACCTGGGCGAAACCGAAACCGGCGCACAGGTACAGGCGGCGATCGAAAAGGTCTACGCGGAAGGCAAAACCCTGACAGGTGATGTAGGCGGCAAGGCAGGCACGAAGGCCTTTGGCGATGCGGTGATCGCTGCACTGTAAGTTCTCTTCCTATAAACGAATCAACTGACAGAGCCCGGCCCATTGCGCCGGGCCTGCTTTTCCCGGAAAGGACAACGAAGACGATGGCGAAGATGATTGCGTTGCGTGGATGCGCCGGTGCGGCTGTGGCGATGACGCTGCTGCTGGCCGGATGCAAGGCCGATAGTGCGCTGAAAAAAGGCGAAGTGCTCGACAAGGCTGATTCCTCAGCCCCTGCAAGCTCCGCAGCCGCACCTTCGACGGCAGCAGTGAACCCGGCCACCGCGGGCGTTGTGCAGGGAGTGGTGAACTTTGCGGGAAAGGCGCCGGAACGCATCAAGATCGACATGAGCATGGACCCGGCGTGCGGCATGACCGCCGGAACAAACATGAGTGAGCAGTATGTGGTCACCGGCGGCAAGCTGGCCAACGTGTATGTCTACGTCAAAGGCGTGACGGAAAGCAGCGCACCGGCGGGCCAGGCTCCGGTGGTACTCGACCAGAAGGGGTGCAAGTATATTCCGCACGTTCTGGCCGTACAGCAGGGCGGCTCGGTGGAGTTCAAGAACTCTGACCCGACAATGCACAACGTGCATACGATGCCCCAGGCCAATGCAGCGACCGACGTGAGCGAAGGCCCGATGGATCAGCCACAGACCAAGCAGTTCGACAAGCCGGAGCTGATGATGCCGGTACGATGCAACAACCATCCGTGGATGAACGCCTACATCAACGTCGCCAGCTCGCCGTACTTTGCGGTCACCGGCACGGACGGCTCCTTTACGATCAAGGGCCTGCCCGCAGGAACGTACACGCTGGCCGCGGTGCACGAGAAGCTGGGGGAGCAGGACATCCAGATCACGGTAGCGCCGAAAGCAACCGCTAAGGCGAGCTTTACGTTCCAAGCCAAGTAGGCTGGAGCGGTTCCGCTTTCCACCCACCGATTGCACGCAAGGAGCGACAGGCTGATGAAGGTTTTTCTGCTGACACACGGAATGCCGTTGTGGTTTCTGATCCTGTCGCTCTTTTTGCCGCGTCTGTGCATGGCCATTGCCTTTGTGCAGCACTCGCTGCCGCACCACATTCCCACTGCGGTGGGAGCGTTCCAGATTCTGGCCTGGCTGCTGGTGCCACGCCTGCTGATCCTGTTCTGGATCTACCAGGACCAGGGGGTAGGACTGTGGTTTGTGGTTCATGCGCTGGGATTGCTGTTTGCCTGGGGCGGCGGCGGCGGAAGCGTGGTTCGGCGGCGCCGAATCGAGGTAGATGGCTAACGGAAGTTCTTATGACGGGATAAGTAAAACCCGCGTTTGGAGCGGGTTCAATACGATATCCTTGAAGAATGGAACGTCGAAACGTCGGTATTCTTGGTGCGACCGGTGCGGTCGGCCAGCGCTTCATTCAGCTTCTCGCCAATCACCCCTGGTTTGAGATTACGTGGCTTGCCGCGAGCGATCGCTCGGCGGGCAAGACTTATGCTGAAGCGTGCAAATGGCGTCTCGACACGCCGCTGCCGGAACGCATTGCAAGCATGGTGCTGCAACCGAATGTGCCGGAAGGCTCGGCAACGGAGCTGCCCCGCATCATCTTCTCGTCGGTGGACTCCGACATTGCCAAAGAGCTGGAGCCAAAGTTTGCGGCCGCAGGCTGCGCGGTGATCTCCAACAGCTCAGCGTTCCGCATGGGCGCGGATGTGCCGCTGGTTGTGCCAGAGGTCAACGTGGATCACCTGCAGGTGATTGAACAGCAAGCCACACGCAAGAGCTCCGGCGGCTACATCGTCACGAACCCGAACTGCTGCGCAATCGGCCTGGTTCTGCCGCTGGCGGTGCTGGAGCAGAAGTGGGGCATCGAAAAGCTGTTTGTCTCGACGATGCAGGCGGTCTCCGGCGCAGGATATCCGGGTGTGGCTTCACTCGACATTCTGGGCAACGTGATTCCCTACATCAAGAACGAGGAAGAGAAGCTGCAGGAAGAGGTCGCCAAGCTGCTGGGTGGCGCCGCTGACGGCAAGTTCTCGCCCGGCGACATGACGGTGAGCGCGATGTGCCACCGCGTACCTGTAATTGACGGCCACACGGAAGCGGTGAGCGTGAAGTTGAAAACGCCCGCAACCGCCGAAGAGATCATTGCGGCATGGCGCTCGTTCCGGCCGCTGCACACCGGAGCCGATGCGACCCATCTGCCCTCGGCTCCGGAGTCCCCGGTGGTCTATGAGGAAGGCGTGGATCGTCCGCAGCCACGCCTGGACCTGGCAACCGGTAACGGCATGACGACGACGGTAGGCCGTCTGCGCCCGTGCACGCTGTTTGACTGGAAGTTCACGCTGCTGAGCCACAACACGATTCGCGGCGCGGCCGGTGCGGCGTTGCTGAATGCAGAGATTCTCGCGGTTCTGGGCAAGTTTGATTTCCGTAACTATCCGCCGGTCAACTCGGCGAAGTAAAAGGGTCTGGTAAAGACAAATGAGTTCTCCTCGTAACCACATTGTTGTGATGAAGTTCGGCGGCACCTCGGTGGAGGATGCCACGGCGATGCTGCGCACGGCCTCGATTGTGGAAGGCCGGATCAAGAAGGGTCTGAGCCCTGTGGTTGTGGTCTCGGCCATGGCCAAGGTGACCGATACCCTGCTGGCAGCTGCAGCGGCTGCGGGCAAGAACGATCGCGATGAAGCGTTGAAGCTCTCCGACGGCCTGCGCACGCGCCATCTGGGCGTGGCTGCAGAGCTGGCCTCGGGCGATGCGCTGACCTCACTGCAGCTGAACATTCACCATGACTTCGACGCGCTGGACGAGATGCTGCGTGGCATCTGCGCCGTGGGCGAGCTGACGCTGCGCTCTACCGACAACATTGTCAGCTTTGGCGAACGGCTTTCAAGCCGCATGGTGACGGCAGCGTTTGCGCACAAGGGCATGAACTCAGCCCATGTGGACGCCCGCACGGTGATTCTGACCGATGACCACTACGGCAAGGCCTCCCCGGACGAAGCGAAGATTGCTCTGGCGCTGGAGGCGGGCGTGCTGCCGTTAGTTGAAGGCGGCAAGGTATCGGTGATGGGTGGCTTTATCGGCTCATGTAACGGCGTGACCACGACGCTGGGACGAGGCGGCTCCGACTACACCGCTGCGCTGGTGGGTGGCGGCCTGCATGCCGGTGCGATCGAGATCTGGACCGACGTCAACGGCATTATGACGACCGATCCGCGTATTGTGCCGGAGGCGCTGCGCGTGAAGTCCATCAGCTTTGAAGAAGCCGCAGAGCTGGCGTACTTTGGCGCCAAGGTGCTGCATCCGGCTACGATTCTGCCGGCGGTACAGAAGAACATCCCGGTGTGGGTGCTCAACAGCCGCAACGCGGAGAACGAAGGTACGGTGATTACCGCAACGCCGCCTTCGTGCAAGAGCCCCTTCAAGTCCATCGCGGCCAAGAAGAAGCTGACGATCATCGATATCGTGGCCAGCCGCATGCTGCTGGCGCACGGCTTCCTGAAGCTGGTCTTCGATGTCTTTGACAAGTACGGCTGCGCGATCGATATGGTTTCGACCTCCGAGGTTTCCATCTCGGTTACGGTGGACTCGCGCGAGCAGCTTCCGCAGATCTGCGAAGAGCTCTCGAAGATTGCCGATGTAAAGCTGGAAGGCGCAAAGGCGCTGATCTGCCTGGTGGGCGAGGATATCCGCGGCCACGCCGGAATCGCCGGTCAGGTCTTCAGCGCGGTGGAGCACGTAAACCTGCGCATGATCTCGCAGGGTGCAAGCGAGATCAATATGAGCTTCATGATCAACGAAGAAGATGTCGAGGAAGCGATTCGTTCGCTGCATCGGAAGTTCTTCTCCGCTCCGGACCCGAATATCTTCGATGCGGAAAGCCGCATCACGATGAAGGCCTAAAGCCTTCTTAGAGCTGGAGTCAGCATCGAGGTGCTGGCTCCACTTCGTTAAGCAACCGTTTCACGATAGGAATTCGTATGCGCATTCTGGTTTTGGGAGTAGGTAAGACAGGCAAGCTCGTTGCAGAGATCGCCGCAGAGCATGGCCATAGCGTTCACGTTCTGGACGCAAAGGAAAACAAGGACGGCGCAGCGCTGACCGCGCCGTTCGTTGCGGGCTTCGATGTGGTGATTGACTTCACGACTCCGGAAGCGGTGCTGACCAATATGCGCGCCGTGCTGGCTACGGGCGCAAAGATGGTTGTCGGCACTACGGGCTGGTATGACCAGCTGAACGATGTGACGCAGATGGCTGAGCGTCGCGGCGCTTCCCTGCTCTACGGAACGAACTTCTCGATCGGCGTACAGATCACGATGGAGATGGCCAAGCACATGACCGAGGTGCTGAAGGGATACGGCTATCACTTCTCGATCAGCGAGACGCACCACACCTCCAAGTTGGACTCTCCGAGCGGCACGGCGCTGACGCTGCGCGATGTGGTGACCAAGGAGCTGGACGGGCAGGAGATCACGATTACGGCGCACCGCACGGGCGATGCGGCCGGAATCCACACGCTCGAAGCTGAAGGCCCGAGCGACAAGCTGATCCTCACTCACGAGTCGAAGTCGCGCCGTTCCTTTGCCGAAGGCGCTGTGCGTGCGGCCGAGTGGCTGGCGCATCAGAAGCCGGGCATCTTCAACTTCCGTAATGTCTTCGACAAGATCTAACGTACCGGCTGCACGAAAGAAACTGAACGGCGCGAAGAGAGAACCTCTCTTCGCGCCGTTTCTTGTTCCATGCAACAGCATGTGAGGTTAGTGATTGCCAAGCACGATCTCAAGGCCGCCGGCGAAGGCACGGCCCGGCATCTGCACGCCGATGACCTCCTGATAGGACGCGTCGTTGAGATTGGTCATCTGCAGGTAGGGGTGCACGCGCCAGCGCTGGTAAGCGAGAGAAGAGTCAATGACCGGGTAGAGGGTTCCCTCGTAGCGGTTGACGACGCGGATACGCTCTCGCAGAGTGAGGCCGCAGTGAAGCTGCGCGTCATAGGTAACGGAGGCGTTCTGGCTGGGGAAGTTGAAGGCGTACTTGGACTGAAAGCCGTTATAGGAGTCGCGCGAGCCGTTGACCGTTGTCAGCGAGATCAACAGGCGCTGGCCGTTGCGTGGACGCCACTCCGCGGAAAGCTCAGCTCCGGAGAGCTGAACGTGCGTGAGGTTCTCGGCCTTCCAGATCGACTGCGAAGAAGAGCGAACGTAGTCGATCACGTTGGACTGCTGCGAGGTGTAACCCGTGGCCGAGATGCGCCACTGCGCCGTGGGGTACCAGTCGAAGCCGCCTTCGTAACTCCAGGCGCTTTCCGGCTTCAGATTGGGATTGCCCTGGTTCGCCGGATCGTTGTAGTAGAGGTCGGTGTAGGTAGCGATCCGGAAGCCGCGCGAGATGGCAGCACGCAGCTTGAAGGATTCGCCAAGATACTGGTCCGCAGTGAACGAAGGGACAAAAACCTGCTGGCCCCCGGAGAAGATTTCTTCACGCAGGCCAAGGGTGACCGCTCCGCGGCGATCGGTATCCAGGTGCAGGTTCAGGTAGCCGGCACCGCGGTTGCGGCCGTGCCTGCCGAGTGAGCTGGAGTCAATCTGGTCCGCGTTGATGTCGAGGCCGCTGTCGAGGCTGGCGTTCTGCCAGGAGAAGTTATCGCGACGACGCAGCACGCCCTGCCAACTGGTATCGATGTGGTTGTTTTCGTAAGCGGCGGGGTCGGTGCGGTAGAGCACAAACTGGTCGGTGTGGCGGCGGTAGCTGAGGGCGGCCTGCATCTTCTGGCCGAGAGGCTGCTGGATGGCGGAGAACCAGCCCTTGGTGCGCTCCCAGCTGGGGTAGTCGCCGTAGTAACCGGCTGCGCCGTAGGCACGGTCGCTCATGCCGAGCAGGAGATCGGTTTCACCCAGGCGAGAGTCGTACCGGGTTTCGCTGGAGGTTTCTTCGGAACGATAGTCGCGGTCGGCCATAAAGCCATCAGAGAAGTCCCGGCCACCGGCGAGCTGCTCACTCCAGCGGCGGTTGGCAAAGCTGGCGACGGCGGACTGGGTGTTACCGCCAAAGCTGCCGCCACCGGCGCGGAGGCGAAGCTGCCAACCCTGCTGCGGGCGCGCGGTGGTGAGGTTGACAACACCGCTGACGGCGTCCGACCCGTAGAGCGTGGAGCCAGCGCCGTGGAGCACCGAGGCGCCGGAGAGAGCCTCAAACGGGATAGGGATGTCGAGGTTGAAGTGCGAGGTCTGGCTGTCATTGATCCGGAGGCCGTTGACCAGGATGAGGGTCTGCTCGTAGGAAGAGCCTCGGATGGAGACGTCGTTCTGGACGCCGCCACCGCCGCGCTGCTCGATGTCGACGGAGGCATCGTCGCGCAGCAGCGAGGGAATGCCGTCGGCGGTGAGCCGGACGGGCTGGACGTCCAGCGTGGTGGTAGAGCGCTGGGACTGGCTTTCGGTGACGGGATCGAGGGTGCCGATGACAACAACGCTCTCCTGAACCGAGGGAGAGGCGGATTGCGGTACGCTTTGCTGAGCAGGAGCCTGGGCGCCGGCAAAGGCGGTAAACATGGCTGCCGCGAAGAGTTTCTTCAAGGTCTTTCCTACGGAGGGCAGAGGCCCCTCCCATCCTCTCACTCCAAAGCGTGACTTTGGGCGGTTGAGGTGAGTACCCTAGAGGAATGTCGAACGCTTCCTCCTCGTTTTCCGCGCTTTCGTTTGAAGAGAAACTGGACCGGCTGGCCGAAGTGGCCATTCACGTTGGCCTGGGGCTGAAGGCCGGGCAAGAGCTGGTCTTGACCGCACCGATCGATGCGCTGCCGCTGGTGCGCCGCATTACCGAACATGCGTACAGGGCCGGGGCCAAGCTGGTAACAACCTTCTTCTCCGACGATGCAAACTCGGTGGCACGCTACCAGCACGCCCCTGAAGACAGCTTTGACTATGCGCCGACGTGGTACTACGACGCGATTGCCGCCGCGTTCAAATCCGGTGCAGCGCGTATGGCCATCACCGGAGCCAATCCAGCGCTGCTGAAGGGCCAGGACCCGAACCGGGTTTCGCGCGCGAACGTGGCAATTTCCAAAGCCTACAAGCCAGCGATGGAGCTGATTACCCGCCACGAGATCAACTGGACGATTGTGGCCGCAGCCACTCCGAAGTGGGCCGAGCTGGTCTTTCCCGGAGAGGGCGAAGAGGTGGCGCTGGGCAAGCTGTGGGATGCGATCTTCCACGCCTCACGCATTACGGGCAACGATCCTGTAGCGGAGTGGCGCGCGCATGGAGAAAACCTGAAGAAGCGGGTGGACCTGCTGAACTCCAAGCGCTATCACTCGCTGCGCTTCCATACCCCGGATGGCAAAACCGATCTGACGGTCGGACTCGCCGACCAGCATCTGTGGGCGGGCGGAGGCACGACCGCGGGCAACGGCGTGTACTGCCAACCGAACATCCCGACCGAGGAGTGCTTCACGACGCCACATAAAGATCGTGTGCACGGTATCGTCACAGCATCGAAACCGCTCTCGCACCAGGGCACGCTGATTGAAAACATTCAGTGCACCTTTGAGAACGGCAAGATTGTGAAGGCTACCGCCAGCGCCGGAGAAGAGGCGCTGAACAAGCTGATCTCCGCCGATGCGGGCGCGCGGCAGCTGGGCGAGGTGGCCCTGGTGCCGCATCATTCGCCGATCGCAGAGTCAGGCATTCTGTTCTGGAACACGTTGTTCGATGAGAATGCGGCCAGCCATATCGCGCTGGGGCAAGCGTATTCGACGTGCCTGATCGGCGGCGAAAAGATGAGCTCCGAGGAGCTTGCGAGCCTGGGTGCCAACGAAAGCCTGATCCATGTGGACTGGATGATCGGTGGACCGACGATGAACGTCGACGGCCTGAGCGCAGACGGTACATCCGAACCGTTAATGCGCGAGGGCAACTGGTGCGACTAAGCCGCACCATCACGTGTTGCCTTGCGCTGACAGCGATACCGCTTGCCGTGGCTCAGCAGAGTGCTGCGCCACGGCAGGCGCAAGGGATCGACACGTACATTCACGAGAGCTGGGATAAGCTCTCGCGTTCCACCACGGAGTGCGATTCGGTCGCAGACCCGAAGGTGGACGTGGCGCCGGTGCTGTACCTGCCGGCCAACGAGGCGATACCGGCTGCCGTAAAGGCGATGCAGCAAAGCTGCAAGGTTGAGGTAAAGCATCTGCCGCGGCCGATTCGGCATGAGGGTGAGGTAAACCCCTCAGAGCTTACAGCGCAAGGGCTGCTGTATCTGCCCAACAAGTATGTGGTTCCCGGCGGACGCTTCAATGAGATGTACGGCTGGGATTCGTACTTCATTCTTCTGGGCGAGCTGTCGGACGGCAGGCTGGAGCTGGCTCGCGGCACGGTAGAGAACTTCTTCTACGAGCTGGATTACTACGGCGCGATTCTGAATGCGAACCGTACGTACTATCTGACGCGGTCACAACCACCGCTGCTCTCTTCCATGGTGCTGGCGGTGTATCGCGCGGAGCTGGCGCAAGACCCCAAGGCCGCCAGGAAGTGGCTGAAGAAAGCTCTTCCCTATCTGCAGCGCGATCACGACTTCTGGACCGCAGAACCTCATCAGGCGGGCAGAACCGGGCTTTCCCGGTATGCCGACCTGGGGAACGGACCGGTGCCGGAGATGGAAGACGACAACAGCTATTACCTCGACGTACTGCACTGGCTGGTACGGCATCGCGATCAGGCCCCGGTGGAGTATCTGGAGCGCGCCAACGGCTCACTGCACTGCGTAGGCAATACGCCGTGCATCAAGACCGATGCCGAAGGCCTGGCACTGACCAAGCGCTTCTTTGCGGGGGATCGAGCGATGCGCGAGTCGGGTTTTGATACAAGCTTTCGCTTTGGACCGTTCTCCGGTTCGACGGATGATTATGCGCCCATCTGCCTGAACTCACTGCTGTACAAATATGAACGCGATATTGCGTTCATCGAGCTGACGCTGGGCGATGCGACCGATGCGGTGGAGTGGAGCTCGATTGCGGGTGTGCGCATGGCCCACATCAACGATGCGATGTGGGATGAAGAGCAGGGACTGTACTTCGACCTGGACTTTGTACACTCGCGCCGCTCCGGCTACAAGACGCTGGCGTCCTACTATGCGTTGTGGGCGGGCGTGGCCACAAAAGAACAAGCAAAGCGGATGGAAGAGAATCTGAAGCTCTTTGAACGGCCGGGCGGTCTGCAGACGAGCACGGTGGAAACAGGCGTGCAGTGGGATGCTCCGTTTGGCTGGGCTCCGCTGCAATGGCTGACGGTGGAAGGGCTGGAGCGCTACGGCTACCACACCGATGCGCTGCGCATTGCGCGCGAGTTCACCGGAAGCGTAGAAAACGGGTATGCGCAGGATGGCACGATCCGCGAGAAGTACAACGTCGTCGCTGCCTCAAGCAAGGTAGAGGTGCAGACCGGCTATAAGGACAACATCGTCGGTTTTGGCTGGACGAATGCGGTGTACGTGAAGCTGCGTGATCTTCTGGCAACCCACTAGTTATACTGGCGGCACCCAACAATCATGCAAGAACATGGACTAAGCCCAAACCGGTTGGAAGCCTTTACCGATGGCGTGATCGCCATCATCATCACCATTATGGTGCTGGAGCTGAAGGTTCCGGCGCATGAGGTGACCAACGTAGACGCGCTGCGGCATGTACTGCCGATGCTCTTTGTCTATCTGCTGAGTTTTGTGCAGACGGGCATCTACTGGGTGAACCACCACTACATGATCGACGACGTGAAGCACGTTTCCCACGAGCTGCTGTGGTCAAACCTGGCGTTTCTGTTCATGCTGTCACTGATTCCCTTTGCAACGGCGTGGGTGGGTGAGCGTGGTTTAACGCCGTTTTCCGTTGGCCTGTACTCGGTGTGCTGCGCCCTGCCGGCGGTTACATGGCTTCTGCTTTCCAGCGCGATCTGCCATGTGACGGGCAAACGCGTGGCTGGAGGCGGCACGCTGGCCAAGCAGATCGCTTCAGCGATTCTGTACCTGGGCGCGCTGCCGGTGGCCTACAGGTCAGAGCTTGCCGCAATCGGCATGATTGCCGCCGTAGCGGTGCTGTGGCTGATTCCGCCGCGGGAAATTCGCGAACGCACGCGCCGCCTGCGGGTTCAGCCCGACTCCACCGAGCCACATTCGCGATAGACTGGACGTTGGCATGAATCTGCAAGGCTGTGGCACCGCTCTCATTACCCCATTTCGCGCGGACGGTTCGGTAGACGAGCCCGCGCTTGTAGCCCACGTGAACTGGCAAATTGCCAACGGCGTGGAGCTGTTGATCCCCTGTGGCACGACCGGCGAAGCCGCTACGCTGAGCGAAAACGAATGGCTGCGCGTGGTGGAAGTGACCGTCCAGACCGCCGCGGGCCGCGTTCCGGTTTTTGCAGGCTGCACGAACAATGCGACCTATCAGGCCGTGCTCGGCGCACGCAAACTGGCAGCCGTCGATGGCCTGACCGGCATTCTTACGGCCAACCCGTACTACAACAAGCCGGGACAGGAAGGCCAGTACCAGCACTTCAAGGCAATTGCCGAAGCGGTAGAGCTGCCGATCATGCTCTACAACATTCCCGGACGTACGGGAACGAATCTGCTGCCGGAAACGGTGCTGCGCCTGGCGGAGCTGCCGAATGTGGTCGCGATCAAGGAGTCGAGCGGCAACCTGCTGCAGATTACCGAGCTGCTGAGCCATGCACCGGCCTCGCTGCGTGTCTTCTCCGGCGACGATGCACTGGCGCTGCCCACCATTGCTGTAGGCGGCGTCGGACTAATCTCGGTAGCCTCCAACGCACTGCCGCTGCAGATGTCCACAATGGTGAAGGCTGCGGTAGAGGGCGACTGGAAGAAAGCACGCAGCCTGAACAACGAGCTTTTCGCATTTATGCAGGCCAACTTTATCGAGCCGAGCCCGGCGCCGATCAAAGCCGTGATGACGCTGCTGGGCCGCGGTAACGAACAGCTACGGCTGCCGATGCTTCCGGTCAGCGATGCCAGCCGCGCCAGGCTGGAGACGATTCTGCGCAGCCTGGGCCAGCTGTAAGGCACTACGCCCATCTTTTCCTGCTGCAGGAGCCCGTGCGCCTGCAGAACCCTGCGGTCCGCCGCAAGCCCTAAAGAGAGCTATCCATGAGCACACACGAAACTTTGCAACAAACGATCGAGCATTGGTTTGCCGCAGGCGCCGATGCGGTAGGCAACGCGGAAGCGATGAAGGCCTTTCTGGAGCTGCGCGATGCGCTGGAGGCAGGTACCCTGCGCTCGGCCGAACCGGACGCAGCCGAAGCCATCGGCTGGCGCGTGAACGCCTGGGTGAAGCGTGGCATTCTGCTGGGCTTCCGCCTGGGAACGCTGGAAGAGATGAACGGCAAGCACACAGAGAACGGCTCGATTCTGAGCTTTGTCGACAAGGGCACCTACCCTGCCCGCCGCTGGAGCCCGGAGCAGGGCGTGCGCGTGGTGCCGGGCGGTTCGTCGGTGCGCTCCGGCGCGTATCTGGCCAAAGGCGTGGTGATGATGCCGCCGGCGTATGTGAACGTCGGCGCGTATGTGGATGAAGGAACGATGGTGGACTCGCATGCACTGGTGGGTTCGTGCGCGCAGATTGGCAAGCGTGTGCACCTTTCGGCTGCCGCGCAGATTGGCGGCGTTCTGGAACCGGTAAACGCCTCGCCGGTGATCATCGAAGACGATGTGCTGGTGGGCGGCAACACGGGCGTGTATGAGGGCACGATCGTGCGCTCGAAGGCCGTACTGGCAGCCGGAACGATTCTGACGCGCGGCACACCGGTGTATGACCTGGTAAACGGCACGATTCTGAAGGCGAGCGCTGAAACCCCGCTGACGATTCCCGCAGGCGCGGTTGTGGTGCCGGGCTCACGTGCGGTTTCAAGCGGCCCGGGCAAGGAGATGGGCGTGAGCGTGTATACGCCGGTGATTGTGAAGTACCGCGATGAGAAGACGGACCTCTCTACGGCGCTCGAAGATCTGCTTCGCTAAATCCATCACCCTGCTGAAAACTTTTCTGCACTTTCGCAAGGCGCGGCTGAATCCTAGCCGCGCCTTGTTACGTCTACGCAACGGGTAGCATCTCAAACATTTCAGAGAGGTTTTCCCGAGAGAGCGGGGTGAGCCCCGTTGTTGCTGCCCGGAGTGAGGTAATGGCGATGATCAAACGGTTGCTGGTGGCGATGGGCTGCGCGGTGGGAGCGCTGGTTGTGCAGGGATGTGGCGTCAGCAGCGGCTCGCAGCAGGCATGCAGTGCGGGGACCCTCTCCAACATCGTCGGCGCAAATGCGAACTTTTCCTTGACCCCGGCCGATGGCACGCTCACGATCTATCCGGGAGAGACCACGACGGTCACGGTGCAGGTCAACGCCCTGAACGGCGCAACCGGCACGGTGACACTTTCCGGACGCGCGCTGCCACAGGGCATCAGCATTGCCAGCACGACCGCAACGATCGGCTCCACAGCAACCTTGAGCATTACGGCAACAAGCGATGTGGTGAGCAGTTGCTTTACCGGCGCCTATGGCGTGTGGACCGCAGACCGCGCACTGACGCTGCAGGGCACGAACGCCACCGGCACCTCCATTGCTCAGGTGGATATGAATGTGGTGCTGGAAAATCCGGGCTTTTTGCCGACGACAACCTACCTTCCTGTAATCACGGTGAACACGACGGACAATGCCGCCGTGACCTCAGAGGATGATTATGTCGACGGCACCATGACCATCACCGATGCCAGCAATCCGAGCTACAACTACACGGGTACGCTGGGGATCAAAGGCCATGGGAACTCGACCTGGTCGATGCCCAAGAAGCCCTACCGGCTCAACCTGGACTCAAAGGCTCCTCTCTTTGGCATGAACTCCAGCGGCAACTGGATCCTGCTGGCCAATTACGACGACAAAGCGATGCTGCGGAACGACGTCTCTCTGCAGATGTCCAAGCTCTTTGGAATGGCCTGGACGCCCAATGCGCAGTGGGTGGAGTTCTACCTGAACGGCCAGTATGAGGGCGTATACGAAATTACCGAAAAGGTGGAGGTTTCCAAGGCGCGGCTCAACATCGGCTCGATGGACGATACCGACAATAGCGGCACGAACCTTACCGGCGGCTACCTGGCCGAGATCAACCAGTATGAAGACGAGACGCTGGTGATCACCAGCCAGGATCATCTGCCGATTACGCTGGACGACCCTGACCCTCCGACCTCGGAGCAGGCAGCGTACTTCACCTCGGCGTTCAATGCGGCGGATGCGTCTTTCTACACGACAAACTGGACCGATCCGTCTACGGGCTGGCAGTCGTACTGGGATGCGGGCTCCACGGTGAACTGGATGCTGGTGGAAGACCTGGCCGACAATACCGATGCCGATGACTGGTCGAGCGATTACTTCTACAAACCGCGCGGGGACGATCGCTTTTATCGCGGGCCGGTGTGGGATATGGACCTGACCTTCGGCAACTCAACCCGGGCTGCGGTGCGCGACCCGAGCCAGCCTACGGTGGAGACCTCCGCAGTATGGTACGAACGGCTGAAGCAGGACCCTGCGTTTGTGACGATGACGCAGACACAGTGGGCAGCGGTGCGTCCGCAGGCGGAGTCGCTGTTGAGCTATATCGACACCGAAGCCGCCATGCTGCAGAACGCTGCCAACAACAACTATGCGCGGTGGCCGGTGCTGAACGAAACGCTGTGGCCCGGTGTGGCGCCGCGCGGCAGTTTTCAGAATGAGGTCGACGCGGTCAAAAGCTTTCTGACCCAGCGCATTGCCTACATGGACAAGTACTACGCTGCGCCCTGAGACGCGATCGTGACCTTGCCGGAGAGATCGCGGGTGAACTTGTGCAGCAGCTTGCCGTCGGTGTTCAGGTGGCGCACGATCAGCTCGTCGGGCTTGATCTGCAGGTGGGTGAAGCCGAAGAGCTCGGCCGCGTAAGGTCCGCGGTCCGCCTTACTGCTGTTGAGCGGGTAAAGCGCAGCGCCGCCGCCGCCGGACATGACGAACGAGGTGCTTTGGCCTTCGATCTCCAGGTGCTGGAGATCGTGGTCGTGCCCGGCGAGATAGAGCGCGACGTTGTACTGCTGGAAGAGCGGACCCCAGTCACGAATGAGCGTGTGGTTGTCGCCGTGCGGCCCGTTGGAAAAAAGCGGGTGGTGGCCGATGACGACCAGATGCGGCGTGGTGAGTGGCGCCTGTAGCTCGCTTTCCAACCACTCAAGCTGCGCGAGCCGTTGCGCATCGGTCATGGTGTAGAAGTGGCCGGTAGGCAGAGGCTGCGCGGGCTCGTTGGGCATGTTGCTGTCGAGCGCGAGAAAGGTGACGATGGGATTGGTCTCGGGAAAGACGCGGCGGTAGGACTGCGCAGGCATGGTCCAGCGCGTGACGTTGTTGGCTGCGTACTGCAGTTCGGCCGGGTACTTGGCCATCGGGCTGATCTCGTAGTCGTGGTTGCCGGGCACCACGAGCGCGGGGCAGTCGAAAACACTTTCCGGGTACATGGACTCAAACTGGGTTTGAAACCGCATGCTTGCCGAGCCGCCGTGCAGTGAGCCGTAGAAGTTGTCGCCCAGCATCAGCAGCGCATCGGTCTCAATGTTCCAGCGCTTGACGTATTGCTGCATGGCGTAGGCCACACGACCCTGATCGTTGGGCTCGCCGGCTTCCCCCCAATCTCCCACCATCAGGAAGTGCGCTTCTCCGCCGACGACCGAATCTGTCGTAGCCGAGGACGCCGCGCTGTGGATGCTGCCACCGCACCCCGTCGCCAGCAGGCTGGAGGCGCTAAAGGCAAACGAGCGCTGCAGAAACTGGCGGCGCGAGAGAGGCGAGGCGGAGGAAGGGTCAATAGACATGCGGATTGCGTGACAATGACCCTTAGTGTGCGCCGGAAAACGGCGGGATGCAATGGGGAACTTTTACCGCGGCACGAGCGTAGCCTTGTAGGACGAGCTCCGCCTGCGTTGGCAGCTGAGCTGAGGAGAACGAAGATGCGTGTGCTGCTTTTTGTGCTGTTGCTGGTCGTGTGCTGGCCTGCGGCGCTGCTGCTGCTGGTTCTGTATCCGCTGGTATGGCTCCTGCTGCTCCCTTTCCGCGTGGTGGGGGTCGTAGTGGGAGGAACGCTGGACCTTATTGGAGCGATCTTCCATCTTCCGGCGCGGGTACTTCGCGGTATTTGAAGCTTCTTGCAAGCAGATTTCGCACCTGAGGGGGCTGCCGCACGGCGGCTGCGATAAACTGGAGGTCCATGGCTTCAGACAAATTGCAGGTAATCCCGCTGGGAGGTTTAGGCGAGTTCGGCATGAACTGCCTGGCCCTTCGCTACGCCGACGACATCCTGATCATCGACGCAGGTTTGATGTTCCCCGAAGAAGAGTTGCTGGGCGTCGATATCGTCGTTCCGGACATCTCCTACCTGGTAGAGAACAGAGACAAGGTGCGCGGCATTTTGCTGACGCATGGTCATGAAGACCACATCGGTGGCTTGCCCTGGATTCTCTCCGAGCTGAACGTTCCGGTTTATGGCACGGAGTTCACGCTGGCCTACGTGGAAGGCAAGCTCGAAGAACACCGTCTGCTGGACGATACGGAGTTGATCGAGATGCTGCCCGGGCGCCAGTTTTCGCTCGGCCCGTTCACGGTTCGCCCGATCCGCGTGACCCATTCGCTGGTGGACTGCGTTGCGCTGGCGATCAGCACGCCGGTGGGCATTGTGCTGCATACTGGCGACTTCAAGATCGATCTGTCCTCCCCGGACGGGCACCCCTTCGACCTGCAGGCGTTTGCCGAGCTGGGACGCCAGGGCGTACTGCTTCTGCTGCAGGACTCCACGAATGTAGACCGTCCAGGCTTTACTCCTGGCGAGCGCGCCGTGATTCCTCGCCTGGACGACATCTTTGCCGCCACCCAAAAGCGGCTGTTCTTTTCGTGCTTCTCTTCTTCGATCCACCGCATCCGCATTGCGATGGAACTGGCGTACAAGCACAACCGCAAGATCGTGCTGCTGGGCCGCTCGATGGACAACTCCGCCGACATTGCACAGGATCTTGGCTACATAGATCCGCCGCCGGGACTGATTATTCCTCCGGGCAAGATGAAGGAGTATGCGCCGCATGAGCTGTGCGTGATGATCTCCGGCACACAGGGCGAACCGATGAGTGCGCTCTCGCGCGCGGCAGTGGACAACCACAAGTTTGCCAAGATTGAACCGGGAGATACGGTGCTGCTCTCCTCACGTGTGATTCCGGGGAACGAGAAGGCAATTTATCGCGTGATCGATCATCTGGAACGCCGCGATGCGCGTGTGATTCACGACGACGGCACGAACGGCCTGATTCATGTCTCAGGACACGGCTCCGCCGAAGAGCTGCGCATGATGATCAACCTTGTGCGTCCGAAGTTTTTCATGCCGGTGCATGGCGACTACCGCCACCTGAAGCGGCACATGGAGCTGGCGAAGGCAACGGGCATCCCGGAGAAGGCTTTCCTGTGCGAAGACGGCGACGTGCTGGAACTGACCGCAACAGAGGCTCACAAGGCAGGAAAAGTGACCACGGGCCGCGTATGCATCGATAACAACTCGACCGCTGACGTAGTGGAAGACACGGTCATTCGCGATCGCAAGCACCTGGGTGCCGATGGCTTGTTTCTGCCGATCATTGCGATCAACAAGCGCACGGGTGAGATTGAAGGAATGCCGGAGATCTCGACACGCGGCTTTGCTGCCGATGACCCGGAGCTGCTGCGCAATGCGCGCGATGTGGTCAAGCGCACGATTGAAGAATCCAGCGGCGAAGAACGGCAGGACTATGGCGTGATGAAAGATAAGGTGCGCGGCGATTTGAAGCGCTTTATCCAGAAAAATGCCAATCGCAGGCCGCTGATCATGCCGATCATTCTGGAGCTGTAAGCGCCGGACAAGCAGAACAGTAAAGGGGTGAAGCTCACGAGTGAGCCTCACCCCTTTTACTGTTGTGCTGATCGTTGATTTACGGAAAAGAGCTACTTGCTGGGAGCAGGCGAAGGAGCGGGCGCTGCAGCCTCTTCCCGCATCTTCTTCTCGTACTCGTCGGAGAGGGGCTTGATCTTCTGCAGCAGCTCCTGATTCACGCTCTGCATGGACTGCATGGATTGCTGTAACGCGAGGGGGGCCTTCTCCAGCACCGCTTGGCCGACGGGCGTGCTGTAGAAGCTGTACATCGCGTCGATCTCTTCTTCACTGAACGTCTTCGAGTAAACCTCAACGAAGTCAGGCTTCATTTTTTGCCAGGTGATGTTTGCTTTGACAAGAGACAGTACCTGATCCATGAACTGTTTGGAGGTCTCCTGCTGCGCAGGCGTCATGCGGGAGAGATCCAGCTGCGACTTCATTTGTGTGCTGACGACATCGACCGTGGTGCTGACCATACGATCGAGATGCATGATGTCGAGAAGCTTCTCGACCTTGGCGTGCTTGGTTGTATCGTCCGCACGCGCCACCGAGGTGAGGGTGCACAGCAAAAGGATCAGAAGCCAACGTCTCTTCATAAGGGCCTTACTCCTGGGGATATGAGGTATGGGTTTCCAGCGGTTTCCGAGCGAAGTAGTACAGGCTGTAGGCCAGGGCAGCGAAGGCGAGTACACTCACCCAGTCCTTGTGGAGCGGATTGGTTTCATGGAAACGAGGAATAGCCTTGTCTGTTGCCGCTTCATAGAGCTTGACGCACACCCCCAGCAGACCCATGATGCCGCCCGCAGCGATAAGGCCGGAAGCATACAGTGATCCGGGTGAGACCTCTTCACTCAGCTCGTCATGCGCTACACCATAGCTGGAGCGGCGGGATGCCTGATCGACCAGCCAGCGGATGACGCCGCCACAGAAGATCGCGAGCGTCGTACCGATGGAAAGATACGCTCCGACGGCGAAGGTAAGCGAACGGATGCCGAGCAGCTCAATGCCGATAACCAGCGTGACGCCAAGCAACACAAGGCTCCAGGGAAGCTTGCGGCTGAGGATGCCGTTGATGACCGTCGCCATAAGACGACCCTGCGGAGCGGCGGCTTTCTCACTGCCGATGCCCTGCACCCACTGCACCTCAATCTGGTGAGTCTCGGGGTTATAGAGATACTTGCCATCCTCAAGCGAGGTGGAGCCGATGGCGTTCAGCAGGATGTATTTGTGCGCGTCGACGAGCTCTTCGTGCATGGTCTGGCCCGAGGGGGTCTTGAGCGTGATCGTAACGTGCTCGCGGGTGAAGTGGCCCTGGTTGGAGACGCCGTCCGGTAATGCGGCGAGGGATACGGTCTTTTCCACCGGGAGCTTCTGGAAGCTTTCCAGCCCCTTGTTCATGGCGTTGAGCGTGGCGCCGATGGAGATGGTGGAGATGATTACGCCGATCATGAGGGCGACCTGCTGCTTCCAGGGCGTGGCGCCGATGAGGAAGCCGGTCTTGAGGTCCTGCGATGTGTCGCCGGCGTTGGAAGCCGCGATGCAGACCATGCCGCCGATCGTGATCGCCAAAGCGCCGAAGGCAGGAGCTGTCCAGCCTTTGACGAGGAAGATGGCCGCGGTAGCCATCAGGGTCGCAATCGTCATACCGCTGACAGGCGAAGAGCTGGAACCGACGATGCCGACGATACGCGCCGAAACCGTGACAAACAGGAAGCCGAAGACCATGACCAGCAGCGAAGCCGCGAGATTCGCCAGCAAACCAACCTGCGCGCCGGGGACGGGTTTGAACTGCAGGAAGAGCACCATGAGTAACAGAAGAACGGCGCTGCCGCCGAAGATGACCCAGTTGGGAAGATCATGCTCGGTGCGCAGGCGCGACTCAGAGGCTACAGCGGTAGCCGCCGCCTTCTTCTTTAGCGAGCCGGTAAGCGCTGAAACGATGGTGGGTGCCGTGCGGCAGAGCGTAATGAGGCCGCTGGCAGCGACCGCGCCCGCACCCATCGGACGAACGTAGGTCTTCCAGAGCGAGGAGGGATCCATCATGCTGATGGGGATGGTGCCGGGGTAAAGCGGCTCGCTCAAGTGTTTGCCGAAGAAGACGATGGCAGGCATGACGACCAGCCAGGAGAAAACACCGCCGGCCAGCATGACCGCCGCGATGCGGATGCCGATAATGTAGCCAACCCCCAGATACTCCGGCGTGACATCGGCTCGAATGGCCGCTCCCTTGAGGATCTGCTGGCCGTTGGGATCGAAGTTCGGCTGATAGTTCGGCGTGGCCGGGAAGAGACTGAGCAGGCTTTCGTTCTGAAAGAGGGTATAGAGTGCGCCCAGGCCAAGACCGAAGAAGACACGGCTGGCAAAGGAACCACCCTGCTCCCCTGCCTTCAGGACGTCAGCGCAGGCGGTGCCTTCCGGGTAGGTGAGCGCTCCGTGCTCTTCGACAATGAGCTGGCGGCGGAGCGGGATCATGAACAGAACGCCCAGCCAGCCACCAAAGAGCGCCAGCGCAAAGATGCGGAAACTCTCCAGGTCGAAGCCGAGAAAGATCAGCGCCGGAAGCGTGAAGATGACTCCGGATGCGATGGACTGACCGGCGTTGCCGGTGGTCTGGACGATGTTGTTCTCCAGGATCGAGGCTTTGCCAAAGGCGCGCAGGATGGAGATGGAAAGAACCGAAATCGGGATGGAAGCCGCGACCGTCAGCCCCGCTCGAAGCCCGACATATACCGTGACCGCACCAAAAATGATGCCGAAGAAAGAACCGAGGATGAGCGCGCGCGCTGTAAGCTCTTTCGGAGTTTCACTTGCAGACACAAAAGGTCGAAAGGTGGTGCGCTCGGCCATCAGACGGGGATCTCCCTCAGAGTATGTTGCAGGGAGTGTATCAGCGCAGGTGCGGTGGAGATTCTGGTCTTAGCTCGCGGCTTCCATGCTGCGGCCGTAACGGCTGACGATGGTCAGGCGCTCGGTGCCGAGAATCCGCTTGGCCTGCGAACGGGCGTGCTTGGCCCAAGGCCCCTGAGGATCGAGCTGGGCGTACGCGGTCCAGTGTTTGAGCGCGCGGCGCGGCTCCTGCATCCGCTCAAAAGCCAGAGCAAGGTTGTAATGGGCGTCCGCATACTGCGGCACGAGAGCAAGCGCGCGCTCGTAGGCCTTGATCGCCTCGGGCAGCTTCTGCATCTCGTCCAGCACGTTGCCAAGATCAAAGAAAGCCAGAGCGTACTCCGGGTCTGCCTCGGTTGCCTGCCGGTAGAGACGTTCCGCTCCCAGAAAATCGCGCTCGGTGTAGTGAATCGTCCCGAGATTGATGGCCGCTGCGGCGTGGCTGGCGTCTGCGGAGAGGATCTCCTTATAAAGCTGCTTGGCTTCGGCAAGCGTGGCCGGCACCTCTTCCAGACGGACGGCGCGCAGGAACATCTCCTGCAGCTCGCCGGGGTGCGGCAACGCCTCAAAAGCATTGCGGCGGACGACGGCCAGCCCGGTGGACTGCTGCAATGCGTCGAAATCGAACGCCATCTGGCGCGTCATCGGATCGACCAGGGCTCCGAACTGGCGGAAAGCGACACGAGAACCGTTGGAAACAGCAACGGACTCCAGCAAAGGATTGGCCATACCGGCCACCTTCTGCATGGCATCGACCGAAGCGCGAATGCTCTTTACGGAGATGCGCGTCTTGGCCAGATCGCGCAGCTTGCGAAGCTGTACGAGGTGGTCGAAGGTGTATTGTTCCGTTGGGCGTACGAGACCTGCACGCTCCCATGCAGCAAGCTGACGGGATGGCAAGCGAAGGATGCGGAGAACGTCTTCCCTGCGATATCGGCTCACGGCGCTCGTCTTTCGTAACTCGAATGCAGCCACTGTCATCTATCGCCTCGCGGCTGATCTCTGAGAGCGAGTATGCGTGCTGAAGCGCCGTCATTCAAGAGCTGCAAGCCCCTTTCAGAAGAAACCGGTGGATAACTAGAACCAAGTGTGGTTCCAGACGCTTTTTCAACATCGAGGGTGATGTCAGAGCGCCGGGAACGGCCCCCTACACTAGAGAGCGATGAAACCGTTTGCTGCTCCCCTGCTGCTGCTTTGCTCTCTTTCCCTCACCGGTTGTCAGGCTCCGGCCCCCTCCGGCAACTCGACGGTTGCAGGACTGGAGACGCATTACTCCCCTGCAGAGAACCTGGAGACCATCGACGCGCGTGTGCTGCGCGGGGCACGGCACACAATCGACTACTGCGCGTACTCGCTGACGGATCATCTGCTAGCAGAAAGCCTGATCGCCGCGGCGCAACGCGGGGTCCACGTACGGTTGTATCTGGATCAGGTGCAGACCGCTGGCGAGGTAAGCCGGGAGGAGAAGAAGAGCGCAGGCTCCGAAGAGGAAGAGACCGACAATAGCTCGGCGATGCTCGTCCTGCGAACGTTGGACCGCACACCGAACGTCGAGATCAAGGTGAAGCGCTCGAAGACGCTGATGCACCTGAAGAGCTATGCGGTGGACGGCGTGACGCTACGCTCAGGCTCGGCAAATTTTTCTCCGACTGGAGAGAAACGACAGGATAACGATATGGTGCTGACCAACGATGCCGCTTCCGTACAGCGCTTTGAGAAGAACTTCGCGATTTTGTGGGCCCGAACGGACAATGAGCCCTTGAGCGAGCTGGGGCACAACGCCTCTCGGTAAACAAAAGTCTGCAAGATATCCACCGGGAAGTCCGCAACTTACGCGTTCTTGACTAGGCACAAAGAATACTTTGCCGCTAAAATAGATGAGAAGAGTTTGGCCGACGTAGCTCAGTTGGTAGAGCAGCTGATTCGTAATCAGCAGGTCAGCGGTTCAAGTCCGCTCGTCGGCTCCATAGAATTAGCACCTTACGAGGCCCCTCCATAGAGGGGCCAAATTTGTGTCAACCAGTTTGGTGCTTGAATCGCTGCTGCAAGGTTATGCAGCCGGGATGCTCGGGGGAGCAGATACCAGATCACGTATCGCAAATTGCAATGAAGTTGATTGCAACGAGTGGCTTCAAAGCGATGGCGTCCCCACTTGAAAAATCTCGGGGTCACCTCGTCTAGCGATTGCAGGTGTGAAGCCCATAACCGCTATGGCCCTGTGTCGATCGAGCAACAAACCGCCCGCAATCGATTTGTCATTCGGGGATGGGTGGTTATCCGGACTGGTCGCGATGGCTTATTGCGCAAAGACGACGTTCCCCTTGTAGAAAGCCACAAGGCACTGCATCTCGTTTGCTTGCTGGAGCAGACGGTTGTTCCCTTCCCGCCCCACACGGGATTTAGAGCGGAGGATGTGGCTTGGCGGCCTTGGTTGTAAGTCCTCCGGGCCACCAGTTCCAGTCGCCGGCGAGGCGAAGCAGTGCCGGACCGATCACCATTCGGACGATGGTTGCGTCGATCAGCACGGCAACGGCTAAGGTGAAGCCGATCATCTTGACGACGAGGAAGCCGCCGAAGGTGAATGCTGCAAAGACCACGATCATGATGGCAGCGGCGCTAGTGATCAGGCCAGCCGTTCTGGCCATGCCTTCAGGGATCGCTTCGAGTTCGTTGAGTCCGCTCCGTCGTGCCTCTAGAACACGTGCTACCAGGAACACTTCGTAATCCATACTCAGGCCGAAAACGATTGAGAAGGTAACAATCGGGACCAGTGGGAAGATGCTTCCCGTCCCTCCGGGAACACCGAGGAATCGGCTGCCATAGCCGCACTGAAAGACAAGAACAAGGGCTCCGAAGGAGGCTGCAACGGAGACGAGATTCAGGGCGATTGCTTTCACGGCAACAACGATCGATCGGAAGCCACAGAGGAGGGCAAGGAACGTTCCTCCAACGACCAGTCCCATCACAGACGGGAAGTGTTCTCGGATGATGGTTTCATAGTCCGCGTTGAGAGCCGGAATGCCGCCTACAAGCATGGTCGATCCGGAAACTCCGGTGAGAGCCGTAGCGCCTGTCTTGCGCAGTTCGCGAACCCAGTCCACCTGATCGCGTAGTGTGACCGATCCTTTGGGCAATATCTGGATGAGTGCGGCATGTCCGTCACTGCTGAGCAGTGTCCGCCGTGATTCGCGCGAAAGTTCTGTCAGGGAACTACGATTGCTTTCTGCGATGGTCGTGATCGAGATGACACGATCTGCGCGTGGATCTTTTTCAAGACGCTTGGTGAGCTGATCCAGCGCGTTCCAGTTTGTGTCGGATTGTGCGATGGAATCCTTCGGAAACTCGACGATGAGCCGCAGCGACTCAACGATGCCGCCACGATCCATGTGTTCCAGTGCATGCAGTGCGCGAACGGATTCCGCTGACTGCGGGAGCCAATCTCCCTCAGGGACCCTGGTATCCAGGTGACGCATCTGGAGAGCAAGCAGGAGCAATGGGATCCCAGCCAGTGAGCGCAGTCCACGGGATGTGCAACGATGATCTGTCCCCATCGCCGCCAGCGTGAGCCCGATGCACTCCGCGCGATGGGCATCGAGCTTGGGCGCGAAGGGCATACTTGCCCATGTCAATGCGTGGGCCCAGCAGTGACAGCAGTGCTGGCACAAGCGTGTTCGTAAACAACACACTCAACGTTGCCACCACGCATCCGGCAATGCCGATCGAACGGATTTCGCTGATGGGAACGGTCAGCAGCGCCAGGAATCCAATACCCACTGTGGATGCAGAGATGATCAGCGTTTTTCCCGCGTGATGGGCAGCATCGTTCGCCGCTTCTGAAGCGCTCAGTCCGGAAGCAATTGCTTCACGAAAACGGCTGACCATCAGCAGGCCGTAATCAATGCCAAGCCCTAAGCCCAGCATGGTGGCAAGATTCTGTACCAGGATCGACAGATGCCAACGATGCGCCAGAAAGCCTGTAATGGCAAGGGTGGTGGCAATAGCCAGTTCGCCGACTGCCAAGGGAATCAGCGCAGCCACGAAGCTGCCAAAGGCTACCAGCAGGAGCGCGAGCGTCGCGGGGATCACAAGGCTTTCACCGCGGCGTACATCATCCGCGCTGGCTTTGCGGATATCAAAGTTCAGCGGAATCTCACCAGAGAGTTCGAGCTTGACCGCAGGGTAGTGAGCCTTGAGCTGGTCTTGCAGTGACGACGCTAGCTGATGCAGCCCGGGAACCAGCGATTCGACAGGCACGTCATTGGACGCGAGGCCGATGAGGACGTAGGTGCCACCTCCGCGACCGAGAAACACAGTGTCATGCAGATCCAGATAGGAGACAACGCCGGAGACGCCGGTTTGCGCCTTCAATGCGGTCACAATGGTTTCGAGTGCCTGCGCGCCCTCGTCCGAATCTGCGGGGGCAGCCCCTGTAGAACCAGGACGACCTGGTCCACGAACGGCGAGTGAAAGCGATTCGGCCAGCTCATTGCGAACGGTCTCTGCCTGGCTACCTTCCACACGGGTGGCAGTCTCCAGCGACCGCTCTGCGTGGAAGGAAAATGGAAGCAAAACAAGAGCTGCTGCCAGGACGATCCCAGCCACCCAAAACCGGCGTATGTGCATAGAACTCATGATGTCATAGACGCTGATCGCAGACGCAGATTTGCTTGGATGAAACGCATTGCAGTCAAAATCCATAGGAGATAAGGCGTTGTTCCAACAGGCACATCGCAGTTGCGCATCTTACAACCGGTATAGTCTCGTTGAGGGCCGGGCAGCGTCGCTGACATCTTTGACCCCGTTGACGTAGGAGGCACCATTCGTACCGTCGCACTTCTCGCACTCTTTGCCGCTTTCCAGCCGGGAAGCACTGACCCTCGCATCGGCTCGTGGACGCTTGTGTCTGCGAAGTCCAGTATCGATCCGGCTAATAAGCTCTCCATCACGCCTGTGCAGGATGGCATGCATGTAGTGATGTCAGGCGAGGCCCATCTTGATTTCACCGCGAACACCAATGGAAAGCAGGCTGCAGCGCCAGGCAACCTTGGCTTCAACCAGATCGAGTGGCAACGAGTTGACCAGCACTACGACGTCTGCAGGCAAGCCCCGCAGATCACGGTGTGGACGCGGACAGGCGGGGCGAAGGCTCCCAAAGACCCGTTCGCAGGCGAGTGGACGCAGGATCTGAGAAAGACACGCATGAAGCAGGTCGGAGTTCTGAAGATTGAGGCCGACGGCAGCGGTGGCGTGCGCTTTCTTGGCGAGTACAGCTACACTGCTCACCTCGATGGCAAGAGCTATGACGTGAAGAACTCGCGCAATGACACCGTCTCGCTCTCGCTGGCTGATCCGCATACGGTGGACGCTACCTACCGCCGCGATAATCAGGTGACGCAAAAGGACAAGTGGCAGGTCTCCGGTGATGGACAGCAGATGACGCTGTCCACCACGGCGACCCTGGAGACCGGCCAGCATCTGACCGAGAAGCTGGTGTTTAAGAAGCAGTAGCGGAGAGTGCATCGGAGTCGACGAGTTGCACGCTCGCAGGCTCCGCTCCATCCTCACGCACTGTAACGGAGATGATGCCCTTGCGGTTCATGAACTTGAGGATGCCGTTGACGGTGTCCTCAAGGGACGGATCCGGCCGCCCCCAGGCCGATGCGTCGCGAGCTTCCTGATACGTCGAACTTTCGTAGCGCTTGAATTCCATCGACGAGATATTGTCGACAGAGCCCACAAGGAAGTCCAGCAGCGGGAAGAGTAGATCTTCCTTCCGGCAGCGGCGGATCAGCTCAGGAACGAACTCCGGCAACAGGAATGCATCGAACTGGCGTCCCGTCGATTCGGTAATCAATCGGGTGATGTCCGTCATGTTCGAGTACTCGTCACGCACCACATGGTAGGTTTTATTCGCCGTACCAGCCGTCATCGAGATCGCCACGATGTTGTTCGCAACGATGTCTGCCGGTACAAAACTTACCTGGTTGAGCGTATCGACGCCGATGCCGTGGTTCACCATGAAGGCGACAAGACGAACCGCGATATCGAAGTTGTTTCCGCCACCGTCGACCGAGGGACTCACAAGAGCAGGACGGAAGACGCGTACGGAAAGCCCCTTCTTCTGTGCTGCAAAGACCACCTGCTCGGCCACCCATTTCGTCTGACTATAGCCAAAGTCCAGGAGTGCCATCTCTGCGTTACAGTCGGTCTCGAACAGGGATGCCTTATGAGCCCAGCCATGAATGAACGTTGTCGAGACGTAGTTGAACTCCTTAGGACGGCCTTCAAAAGCCATTCGTAGGATTTCGTTGGTGCCCAACACGTTCGCATCACGCATCATGTCGTAATTGAACAGATAGTTGACGGTCGCGCCGTTATGGAAGATCGTGTCGATGTCCTTGGTGAGCGCGTCCCATGTATCCTGCATCAGGCCGAGCCCTGGCTGGCTCAGGTCACCACAGACAGGAACGATGCGGGCTTCGAACATATCCATGAGTTCCGGCGCAACGGTCCCCATGGAATCCATGGCTGCCTTCAGGCGCTGTTTGCCCTGGATCTCATCCGAGGCGCGAACGAGTACATGAACGGTCGCATCGGTCTGCTCCAGCAGGCTCTTCATCAGAAATGGCCCGATGAAGCCTGTTCCACCGGTGAGCAGGATTTGGCGCGGTGCCGGAATCGCCGGAACCGGTAGAGGTGCTGGCGGATCGAAGAGGAGCTTGCAGTCACTGCTCATCATTTCCCGCTCTAATGCAGCCTGTTCTTCCCGGAAGGCTGCAAGGAACGTGCGGAGATGCTCCAGCGCGTCTTCCGGGGCGCTCTCGAGCTGATCGGCCAGACCAAACAGCTCGGCGACGCTGACCCGCTGCACCAGACCAATATCGACCTGCCGTGCGAGCAGTTCCGCTCCCTTGTCTTTCAGCAGCTCCTTCAACTCATGCATGAAGCCGACAAGATCGAGCGAATCGAGACCCGCCTCGATCAGGTTGTATGGTTCCTGGCCCGTGAGGTTGTAGCGCGCCTTGAGTTCCGCAAACGGAGAATTCATATCGACGGCGGATTCTTCCGTGCCGGTGTCGCTCTCACGCGAGAAATCCGAGAGGACCGTGAACTCGCCGGCAAGCCACATCTGCTTGGTTTTATGGCGCATGATCTTGCCCGAACTTGTTCTCGGCACGGCACGCGGCGCGATCAGGGAAACGACCGCGACTTCGACATTGAGATAATTCCGTACGGCCGTTGCGATCTTGCGTGCGTCCGGAAGCACCTTTGGATTCTTTACTTCCGCGATAATCGCCAGGGCTGGTTCGCTGTCTTCATGGATCTGGAAAGCGGAGACGCAGTTGTGGCGGATGAGGCTGGACGACTTCTCGACGATATTCTCGATATCGTGCGGGTAGTAGTTCTGCCCGCGGAGGATGATCATGTCCTTAATACGCCCACAGACGTAGAGTTCGCCGTCGTGCATGAAGCCAAGATCGCCGGTGCGCAGGTAGCCGTCGTCATAGGGACTGTCGTCGACCAGACGCGCACGGAACTGCTTCAGGGTCAGCTCTGGATTATTCCAGTAGCCTTGGCACTTGCCGCTGCCACGGAGCCAGATTTCGCCTACGCGTCCTTCGGGCAGAGCGAGATGTGCTTCGGCATCGACGATCTTGAGATCGAGACCGGCGATCGGCGTTCCGCAGCTGACAATCTGTTTGGCTCCGTCGATTTCAGAGACCTCAACGGTCATGCGTGCCTTGCCAAGCGCCAGCGCGCGCTTGCTGACGGACACAATGTTGCGGCCGCGGAGCGTGACCGCCAGCGTATTCTCGGCTAGTCCATAGGCGACATAGAAGCTTTCAGCCTTCAGGCCATACGCCTGGAATGCTTCCAGGAAGCGGATGTAGGTGTCCGGCTTGACGGGTTCGGCCGCGCACATCAACACACGGAGCGAACTCAGATCGCACGTCTCAAGGCTTTCCTTGGGAAGGCGACCCGCACGCAGGCAGTAGTCGTAAGCGAAGTTCGGAGCCGCGGTTGCCGTGGCTTGGTACTTCGAGATCGATTCAAACCACAGCAGCGGCCTCTGGATGAAGTCCATCGGCGCAAAGCCGTAGGTTGTTCCACCCCGCAGCGCTGGATACAGATAGCAACCGATCAGGCCCATGTCGTGATACTGCGGGAGCCATGAGACCACGATCGGGGCGACGTGATCGATCACGAGCGGTGCCGTGCTCATGATGTTCTCGGGGGAGACGATGACACCCTTCGGCTCCATCGTGGAACCGGAGGTGTACTGAAGGAACAGAATCTTCGACGGTTCAACGTCTGGCACTTCTCCCGGCGCGTCCCGGAAATCTTCGGTGGCAATCCATGGCAAACCGGAGATATAGTCCACATCGACACCGGAGGTGGAGACACCGCTGCGCGTAAGGTTCGACTTGAGGGACGCGTGGTAGGCGTGGCTCGTCAGGATGCCAGATGCCTGACAGTCCTTGGCGATGTGCACCATCTTGTAGAGGGCGCTCTGGAATCCGCGGGAGCTTGGCGGATAGACGGGCACGGGAACGAGGCCGGCTCGCACGCAACCAAAGAATGCGCAGAGCATCTCCAGTCCCGGAGGATAGGCGAGCAGGATACGATCACCTGCGGCAAAGCGTCCATCCTTCAGCAAATGCCCGGCGATGGCGCGAGCACGGTCGAGAAACGATGCGTACGTGTAGCTTTCAAGCGTGTCGCCGTCTACATCAAGGTACGAATACAGAAGTTTGTCTGGGTGCCTTGCTGCAAGTGTTTGCAGCTGGCCCAAAATCGACGGAGTGGTCAATCAGCGATCCCCCAAAGATTGAATGCGGAATGAAAATTTGTGAAACGGAATACCTCTCGCCAAAAGCGAGGTGGTACGTGGTTAGACGTCGACTTGCAGACGGAATTGCGGGATGAAAGTGATCTACGCGTTGGTTTTGTTCTACATGCGCGCCATTTCACCCGTTGGCGAAGGGAGATTTTTGCCCTTGTGAGGAGCGGGACTGCAGGTACGGTGTTGCGGGGCACCTTAGGCCAATTGCATGTGGCCTTTCTAGACAATTAAATTGGTCATATAGTAGCAAAGCAATTTGACAATGCCATATTTCAGACGCATCTGGAGCGTGTGGATCGAGTCGCTCTACAATCTCTAAAACAGGAATGGACGGTCCGGATGGAAGCGACGACGATGGTTGCAACTCAAGCGGAGAGTGCTGAGATTTCGGAACTGGTAGACCTGGTTCCTCCGGAAAACGCGCCGCCACAGATGTCGGAGCCCACTGGATCGGCGACCTTTCCCAAGGTCTTGCGCCGCCGCCTGGACCGCTTCTTCGCCGATGCGAAGATCTCTCCCAAGGCCGATTCCGTCATGTGGAGCAAGATTGCGCTGGGGATGGCAATGCTAGCGGGCAGTTGGATTGCCCTGTACGCGTTACGACCCGCTTCGTGGAAGTTCATTGGCCTCTATGTGTTAGGTGGTCTCGCGCAAACATTTCTCCTGCTGAACATCGCCCACGATAGCAATCACAATGCGATTTCAAGACGCCCGCGGGTCAACAAGACCCTGAACTATATTTTTGATCTGTGCGGTATTAGCTCGTACATGTGGCGGATCCTTCACCATCGCGGCCATCATTCGTGCATCAATCTTCACGGCGAAGATGATGCGATCGAGGGGCGAGGGTTGTTTCGCTTTACGCCTCACGACCCACGGCTGCCGCTGCACCGATTCCAGCACATCTATGCCTTGTTCCTCTATGCGCTGTTTTCGTTGGAGTACGTCTTTGTCCGTGACTTCCAGAGCTTTTTCTTTCCGGGGCATGATTATCTGACGCGGACCCGGCATCCGTTTCGCGAATACGTCATCCTCTTCGCGAGCAAGGCTTTGTACCTCACCTACATGCTGATACTGCCGGTATGGATCATGAAAGAACCGCTCCTGCTGGTGATCGCAGCGTTCTTCGTGGTGCACTTGATCATCGGTGTCAGCGTGGTGCTTGTCTTTCAGACGACACACGTCATCGAAGACACCTATTTCCCTCTGGATCGTGGCGAGTTCGAAAACGGTGTTTACCACGTGTTCGCGACAACGGCGGACTACGCGACGGAGAACCCGTTCGTTGGCTGGCTTGTGGGCGGCTTGAACCACCACGTGGCACACCATCTTTGCCCCTATGTCTGTCACACGCATTACGCGCCGCTGACCAGAATCATCAAGAAAACGGCCGAGGAGTTCGGTGTCCCGTACCGCCAGCACCCTACGATGCGGCGGGCCCTCTGGTATCACCTGTCACTTTTGAAACACTTGGGAAACGAGAACTGATTCACGCATGAGTCCATCCACGTCTATTCCTGTTGTCTCTCGGTTTCGCTCGTTTGCTGATTCCCGTGCCATGGTGAAGAACCCGATCGATGTTCTGAGAAGGTATCACCAGGAGTTTGGCGATACTTTCCGGTTCTTTCTGGGCGGCCTCAAAGAGGCAATCGTAACCATCGATCCCGCAATCGTTCAACATGTCTTGAAGACGAACCACGAGAACTATCAGAAGTCGGACATCCAGGTGAAACGGATGGGGCACTTCCTCGGAAAGGGTCTGCTGACCACGCACGGAGAAGCCTGGAAGACGCAGCGTCGTCTGATCCAAAAGGGTTTCTCGCCCAAGCAGCTCGATGCCCTCTCGGCTATCATGCAGGACTCGCTCTCGGATTCGCTGCGGATTTTCGACAGCAAAATTCAGGATGGTCCGGTCGATATCTATCCTCACATGATGGAGATCACCTTCTCGATGGTTGCGCGCTCCCTGTTTGGTGCGCGTCTGAAGGCGGAAGATATTGACCTTGTCAGCAAAACCATCTGCACGGTGCAGGAATTCATCGTCAAACAGACGCTGCAGCCGTATCTGAATCCGGTGTTTGAAGTTTCGGGCGAACTGAAGAAGCACGAAATGATGCGCGTTCGTGCCGATGCCGTTCTGATGAGCTACATCCAGAAGCGCCGAAGCGAAGAGCCCGGCGACGACCTGTTGCAGACGCTGATGGACGCGCGCTACGCCGACGGCGAGGGCATGCCGGACGAGCTCATCCTGAGCGAGAGCATGCAGCTTCTCGTTGCTGGCCATGAGACGTCGTCGAATTCGCTTTCATGGCTTCTTTACCTTTTGAGTTCACGCCCAGAGATACTGGAGCGGATGCGGCAGGAGTTCGACACTGTGCTGGGAGATCGCCCCCTGAGCCACGGAGACGTGCCGAAGCTGGAATATTCGACTCAAGTGGTCCAAGAATCTCTGCGGCTCTACCCGCCGTTCTGGATGATTGATCGCATCGCCATGGCCGATGATCAGGTTGGCGACACCTTTATCGCCGCTGGTTCGACGGTCATCGTACACGTATACGGAGCGCATCATGCCCCGGCGCACTGGCCGAACGCGGATGAGTTCGATCCTGAGCGCTTCGTCAAAGGCAGCGACAAGCTGCGCACGCCCTTTACGTACTTCCCCTTCGGTGGCGGCCCGCGTGGCTGTATCGGCCTGCATTACGCGATGTTGCAGATCCTGATGATCCTCGGAGAAGTACTCCGGAAGTACGAGTTCACGGTGGCTCCGGACCAGAGCATCGAACCGCGTGCCATGGTGATCTTGCGCCCGAAGCATGGCATTCGTATGACCTTCAACGTCGCGGAACCTGTGACATGCGGTGCGTAAGCCATCGCTGGCAGCCAGATGGCCGTAGTTGTGGCCCCGAGGGCCAACTCCACTCCGGGTGCTGCGATGGGTGCGTGAAATTGCGTCCCGCTAGGGAGGCCTTACCAATCATATGGAGTCCTTACCGATCATCTCCATACAAGCATTGGCCCCTTGAAGTGGCACGCACTGTCGGGCGGCCCCTTTCACTTCGTTCGGATGAGTCTCCATCAGGCTGCGAGCACTCCTTGTAACGATCTCTCCGAGCAACAGGTTCAGCGAGCAAAACAGCTCCTGGGAAATACAGCCCGCAAAGGCAAAAGGGCCGCCCGGCAACAGGGCGACCCTTTTCTATGGGAGGCAGTTCTAACGGAGGCAAAGCCATCAGAACTCTCTGGTCAAAGAGTAGGTTCGTCCCCCGATGGTGTCAAGCGAATCCTTCTGGAAATCTCAAGACATTGAAAATAAATAACTTACACGAAATGTCCTGCAAACATTGGCTCTGTCAGGCTTTTCCCGGCTCGTCTGGGGAGTCTTGCGGGGAGAAATGCGCTTTGGGGTTCTGATTCTCCAGGTGCAGGCTCAGAAACTCCGGCTCAACCGACGCGGGCTTGCCGCGCAGGACACGGACGAGCGCGCGGCCTCCGCCAAGGAAGAGACCGAGCAGAAGCGCTGCACCGCCCAGAACGCAGCTTAATACGGTGATGTTGAGAAGGAGACTGGCGGCCTTGCCGACCTCGGAGTGGAACTCTGGCGGAGGAGGCCCCTGATCTGTAGCGGCAATCAGATGCATATGGATGCCGTCGGTCAGCGATCTGGCATCAGCCGCGCTAAACGTGCCGCTGGCGAGGACGACGAGATCCATATCGCGCCGTGCAGCGGCATGCTCGAACTTCGGTCCCAGCCCGGGAAGCATCTGCTGAACAAGCCGAAGCTGCGTGGTGGCGATCTGTGGAGTCGGGTAGAGAAGAAGCGTGACGGTCTCTTCACCACGACGGTCTTGGTAGAAAGCGGTAACCGCCTCTGCGCTTTTCTCCCAACCGAGGTTGGAAGCGGGCAGAACACCGCCCTGCGCAGAGTAGGTAGCGGGGCCGAGGGCGTAGCGGACGCTACCGGGTGCGAGTCCGCGAGCAGGAAGGAAGGTGGGCAGCAGAGGAGCCTGCGCGCGCGCGCCACCGATAGGCGGAAAGCTGGCGGCCAGAGGTTGCAGCTGCTTCAGGTCCTCCGCAGCGGCAGGAAAGGCCACGGCCAGGGTGGCTCCAGAGACGAAGAGAACGGCGCCGTTGCCGAGGGCGGTGTTGCGGCCAAGGAGGCTGGTGTCCTTAAGCCCGGGGGTGCGCAGCAGGGTGTAAGCGGCCCAGGCACCGGAGTAATCGTTGAACTGCACCGCCTCGACATAGAGCGGCTTGCCGCCAGGACCGGTGTAGGTCGCGACAGCGGAACGCTGGGGATTGGACTCGGCCAGCGCGCTCTTGTTGGCATTCATCAGCGACATAGCGGGCTCGGCCGCAGAGATGGTGGAGCCGGATTGCTTCCAATCGCCAAAGGCGGCGGGGAGCAGCGACTCCGACGCGGAAGACGCCGGGGTTTGCGCTGAAGCGCCTGCGGTGACAAGCAGCAGGCAGGTGGCAAAAGTACGGTGCAGCAGCTTCATAGGTCGAGACTACACCGCATCCCTTTCTGAACGCGGCAAGCTGTTGATTAGACACCGGAGCGGGCACGATAGAATCAGGCCCATGGGTATGCGCATTGGTCTCGGGTTTGATTCACACGCCTTTAAGGAAGGCGTGCCTCTTGTCATTGGTGGATTAAAGATTGATCACCCCGAAGGCCTGGCCGGTCACTCTGACGGCGATCTGCTGCTGCATGCGATCACCGACGCTCTGCTGGGCGCGGTTTCCGCAGGAGATATCGGCACGTTCTTCCCGCCGACGGATCCGAAGTGGAAGGGCGCGGACTCCACGCTTTTTCTTGAGACGGCCATTGAAGAGGTCGCGCTGGCGGGCTACAAGATTGTGAACCTGGACTGCGTGCTGATCATGCACCGTCCGAAGATTGTGCCGCTGGCGGAGAAACTGCGCGCCAGTGTAGCCGACCTGCTGGGCATCGACATCAAGGATGTTTCCCTGAAGGGCAAGACGCCCGAGGGCCTGCAGCAGGATGGCACCGCCGTGGCGCATGTGGTGGTGCTGCTGGAGTCGATCAAGCTGCCGGGCGAGCACAAAAAGCTGGCCGTGCATGCAGAAGCGCCTTCGGATGCCGAGATCGATGGCGTCGTGGGATCGCTGGTGCGCGACTCGCACGATATTTCGGCGCTGGGACGGAAAGTTCCGGCATTCGATCCGGGCGACGACCTCACATAACGGGACAACAACTTCTTCGTCGTCAACGGCTCCGGCAGAAAGTGCTGGAGCCGTTTCTGCATCTCGACTAGAGTGGCTGCACACCCGCATTTGCATTTCACTGCAGCAGTTTCAGGAGAGGTCATTTATGCATATGGATCCAGCAGAGGCCCAGCAAGCCGCCGTTCATGCGTTCGCTGTTCTTATCCCGATGATGGTGCTGCTCTGGACGATCGGGGCGGCGATTCTGATTGTGCCGTTCTGGCAGATTTTCAAGAAAGCCGGTATGTCTCCTGCGCTTTCCCTGCTGATGGTGGTCCCGCTGGCGAACCTGGTGATGCTGTATGTGCTGGCGTTTTCGCAGTGGAAGATCCAGCCTGCTCTCCTGAGCCCGTACTATGCCTATGCTTACCCGCCGGCGGCGCCAGCGGCACAGGCGTATGCTCCGGCGCAGGCCACGGCGGCGGCACCAGCGGCTCAGCCGCTGACACCGGCGGAACCGGCGCCGACTCCACCGGTGTACCCTCCCGAGGATTAGGGGTCTTCGTGCAGAACCTGCGCTTGGGACAAGCAGAGCAAATTCCCGCAAAAGCTGCGGTTTGCCGGAATTCGATCCGCTTCCGGCAGACGCAATGCTGTTAAACTGAGGGGCGGAACGATTCACGATGACCCCTGAGACAACGACAGCTTCCTCCCCGCGCAAGACGCGCGTTCGTATTGCACCTTCGCCGACCGGAGACCCGCATGTGGGCACGGCCTATATTGGCCTGCTCAACTATCTGTTTGCCCGCCAGCGCGGCGGTGAGTTCATTCTGCGCATCGAAGACACGGACCGCTCGCGCTTTGTGGCCAGCTCCGAACAGATGATCTTCGACGCCCTGCGCTGGGTCGGCCTGGAGTGGGCGGAAGGCCCCGATGTTGGCGGCCCGTGCGGCCCCTACCGCCAATCCGAGCGCACGGAGATCTACCGCGAACACTGCAATATGCTGCTGGCCAGCGGCCATGCGTACCGCGCGTTTGAAACAGCCGAGGAGCTGGAAGCCGAGCGCAAGGCTCAGCTGGCAGCCAAGCAGCCCCCACGCTATGCCGGCCGCTCACGCTACATGAGCGAAGAAGAAGTGCAGGCTGCCCTGGCAGAAGGCAAACCCTTTACCGTGCGCCTTAAGGTGCCGTCCGAAGGGGCGATGACCTTCCGCGATGAGTTGCGCGGCGACATCACCTTTGACTACACGAACGTCGATGACCAGGTGCTGCTGAAGTCGGACGGCTTCCCCACCTATCATCTTGCCAACGTCGTTGACGACCACCTGATGGGCATTACCGACGTCATTCGCGCCGAGGAGTGGATCTCCTCAACGCCGAAGCATGTGCTGCTGTACAAGGCGTTCGGATGGGAGATGCCGAAGTTCTGGCATATGCCGCTGCTGCGCAATGTGGATAAGTCCAAGATCTCCAAGCGCAAGAACCCGGTCAGCCTGAACTACTATCGCGACTCGGGCTATCTGCCGCAGGCGATGCTGAACTTCCTGGGCCTGATGGGCGGTGGGATGGCGCAGCTCACGGAGCAGCAGATTGTTTCCGGCAACGTGAACACAAAGGAGTCTGACATCTTCTCGCTGGAGGAGATGACCGAGCGCTTTGACTTCTCGCGCATCTCGCTTGGCGGACCGGTCTTCGATCTGGTGAAGCTGAAGTGGCTGAACGGCGAGTATCTGCGCAAGCTGTCTCCGGAGGACTTCTTCCAGGCGCTGCGTCGCACGGTGTTCTCGGACGAGTATCTGCGCGCGGTTGCGCCGCTGGTGCAGAATCGCCTGGAGACGCTGGGCGCCTTCGGCGATATGACCATGTTCCTGTTCTCCGACAACGTGTTGCCGCCGGAGAACGTATGGCTGCCGAAAAAGCGCACGGCGGAAGAGACGCTTGCTTTTGCAGCCGAGCTGCTGCTCACGCTCGAAGCCTCTGCGTGGGAAGCCTCTGAGATTGAAGCCGCGATGAAGAAGCTGGGCGAGGAAAAGCAGTGGAGCGTGAAGGAAAACTTCATGCTGCTGCGCGCGATCCTTACCGGCTCGACGCAGTCGCCGCCGCTGATGGAATCGCTGATCGTCTTCGGGAAAGCACGTTCGCTGGATCGTATGCGCCGCTTCCTGGAAACACAGAAGAAGCTGCAGGTTCAGGCTTCGCGCAAGCAACAGTAACCACGTTTCCCAAACCCCGGAAACGAGAAATGCCGCCACATGTGGCGGCATTTTCTTCCTGGGCCAGAAGCGGGACGCAGAGCGGTAAAGTAGATCGCATGAGCGTAGCCGAGCGACAACCGATCACCTTTCTCCCGACGAACAAGCCGGAACAGGCACGCCGCTTTTATGAAGAAACGCTCGGGCTTTCGTTCGTCGCCGATGATGGATTTGCGCTGGTCTTTCGTGGTTTGGGCGGCCTGAGCCTGCGCCTGGTGCGCGTGGGAAAGTTTACTCCCCTGCCCTTCACTGTAGCCGGATGGGAAACAGGCGAGTTAGAGGCCGACGTAGAACGCCTCAGCGCGCGCGGCGTGCACTTTGAAGACTTCGGTCTTCCGGAGCAGGATGAACGCGGGATCTGGACCGCGCCGAACGGAAACAAGGTTGCCTGGTTCAAAGATCCTGACGGCAACATGCTTTCCCTCTCGCAACACACGTAATCGTCCACGCGCCAAGCAGCGCTACTTGGCGACAACGGAGATGCGCAGCGGCAGCGTCCGGGGAGGAAAGCAACTCGCCGTATCGCAGGCCTGATAGCGCAGCACGCCGCTGAGCGTATGGGCTCCGGGAGCGGTGCGCACGCGCAGAGCGACGCGGAACTCGTCCTGATAGACGTCCAGCGTTTCGCCGGCGCCGATGTTGAGATGGAAAGGCTTGCCCGGCGGAAAGACCTGGCTCTGCACAGTGACGTCTCCGGCGTCGAACTTCAGGATCGTCGCGTCGATAAAGATTTTTGCATCCGACAACATGGTGATCGCCGAGGTGACACGCGGCCAATCCTCTTCGGCGAGATCACCGTTACGCAGGTGCTGCGCATGCACGCGGCCGAGCGACGAGATCAGACGGAAGGCCAGCTGTGAGGCGGACATTTCCATCGAAAACACGGCGACGGCCTTCTTGCCGCGCATCGCAGCGGCTTCGGCGAGATTCAGCGCGAAAGCGGTCTTACCCATCGACGGGCGCGCCGCGACGATGATGAGATCCGACGGCTGCAAGCCGGAGGTGAGTTCGTCCAGATCAGTGAAGCCGGTGGAGATACCCGTAAGCTGGCCACGCTTTTCGTAGCGCTCGGTCAGCATGCGGAACGCCTCGCCCACGGCTTCGCGCACGGAGACGATGTCCTTCTTGCCGCGCGCGCCGGACTCCGCGATGCGGAACACGCGCTGCTCGGCCAGCTCCATCACTTCCTGGACGCTCTTGCCCTCGGGACGAAAGCCATCCTCGGTGATGGAGGTGCCGGCGTCGATCAGCATGCGCAGCACGGACTTCTCGCGCACGATGTCGCCGTAGGCGCCAATGTTCGCCGCGCTGGGCGTGGAGTTGGCCAGCTCCATGAGGTAGCTCGCGCCGCCCACCATCTCGGCGTTTTCATTCGCGACGAACCAGTCGCCCAGCGTGATGGCGTCGCAGGGCATGCCCTTGTTGGCCAGCTCGTTGATCGCACGCCAGATCAGGCGGTGGTCCTTGCGATAGAAGTCGTCGTCGGTGAGCTTGTCGGCCACCTTGTCCAGCGAATCCGGTGACAGCATCAGGCCGCCCAGCACCGCCTGCTCGGCCTCGATCGAATTCGGCGGAATACGCAGCGAGTCGAACGGCGTGGGGGCTCACGACGACGCTTGCGGTCTCCGCGCTCACCGCGCTCGGGATTGAAGGACATGGAATACCTCGTGTTGCTGACGGCGCCCCTGGCCGGGACGGCCTGGCCGTACGGCCATGATACGCGGGGATGTCTCACCCGGTGAGAGGATAAGTCTGTGGATAACCTGTGGGTGAAACGGGCCAGCGACAGGCTTGAAAAGAAAACGGGCGCCACAAGGGCGCCCGTTCCGGTGTCGCGGGGTAATCGGGGCTTACGCGCCGATGACCTTGACCTTGACCGTCTGCTGCACGTCGGCGTGGAGGACGATGGTGACGTCGTACTCGCCGGTGTTGCGGAACGGGCCTTCGGCCTGGATCACTTCGCTCTTGTCGACTTCCAGACCCTTGGCGGTCAGGGCTTCGGCAACGTCACGCGGCGTGACCGAGCCGAACAGCTTGCCTTCCGGCGAAGCGTTCACTTCGATCGTGACCTCGGCGCCGTCGAGCTTGGCAGCGCGAGCCTCGGCGCCGGCATGCGACTCCTTGGCCTGTGCTTCGTACTCGGCACGACGTGCTTCGAACGCTTCGAGGTTGGCGGCAGTCGCGCGAGCGGCCTTGCCGGTCGGAAGGAGGAAGTTACGACCGTAACCCGGCTTGACGTTGACCTTGTCGCCGAGGTTACCGAGGTTCTTCACCTTCTGGAGGAGGATGAGTTCCATGGGATTTTCCTTTTCGTTAGCACGGTAATGGGCCCCGTGCAGCCAGGACGGTTGTCGAAGATGACTGACCGAACGCCCCACCGATAACGGGAGGGCGCAGGGATCAGACGTCGTGGTTGTCGGTGTACGGCAGCAGCGAGAGGAAGCGAGCGCGCTTGATCGCGGTCGCCAGCTGGCGCTGGTAGCGTGCCTTCGTGCCCGTGATGCGGCTCGGGACGATCTTGCCGTTCTCGGTCACGTACTGACGAAGGGTGTTGAGATCCTTGTAATCGATCTCTTTGACGCCTTCGGCGGTGAAACGGCAGAACTTGCGGCGGCGGAAGAACTTGGACATGGCTGTGATCCCCGATTAGTCGTCGCTGTCGCGATCGTTGTCGTTGTCGCGACCGCCGCGGCGATCATCGCCGTCGCCGTCGTCGTCACGGCGACGCGAACCCTTCTGCTCGTCCTTTTCCTTGCTCTTAAGGATGAAGGACGGCTCGAGGTCGGCTTCGTCGCGGCGAACCACGAGGTGGCGCAGGACGGCGTCGTTGAAACGGAAGCCCGTCTCGAGCTCGTTCAGCGCGTTCTGGGAAACCTCGATGTTCAGCATCACGTAGTGAGCCTTGGCGAGGTTTGCGATCGGGTACGCCAGCTGGCGGCGGCCCCAGTCTTCAAGACGGTGGATCTTGCCGTTGTCGCCTTCGATCAGCGCTTTGTAGCGCTCGATCATGGCCGGCACCTGCTCGCTCTGGTCCGGGTGGACCAGGAATACGACTTCATAATGACGCATGGTGATTCCTTGTGGATGCACCCCTTACGGGGATGACAGCCTCCCGATGAGCGGTGAGGCAAGAAGACCCTCTTTGGAGAGGGCCAGCCGCGCATTGTAGGGAGAAGGCGGGGGTGTCGCAAGCGCCGGGCGGCGGAGAGGGTCGGCATCGCAATTCGGCGGCATCTTCGTGGGTAGCGCGGCTATGGGACCCTTGGGCGAGCGCGCCTGAGCGCGTAGCAGCGTTTCGTGAGACATGTCGCCGCTGCACCGGCGCTCCTTATCAGGGCCCGAGGGTATGAGGGGCCCAGGGGTGCCTTGCGGCCCAGAAATATACCAGCTCCGAGGGCTTTCACAGCCCAGAGAAATCCCAGGCCATGACCCGTCAGGAGACTGTGAAGCTCTCCCCGCAACCGCAGTTCGCCTGTGGCGTTGGGGTTGTGGAAGACGAAGGAGGCGTTGAGGCCCTGGCGCTGGAAGTCGATGAGGGTGCCTTCGACCAGTGGCAGGCTCTTCGGATCCACCATCACCCGCACGCCGTCGATATCGAGCACGTTGTCATCTTCGGCAATAACCGAAGCCAGATCAACCACATAGCCGAAACCCGAGCAACCCATCCGCTTGACGGAGAAGCGCACGCCCGGAGCATCGGGGGCCTTGGCCAGGAAGGCGCGCATGCGGTCGGAGGCGGCGGGAGTGATCTGAATGCTCATGAAGACGTTTTTTTACCGTGGTATATCGGGAGAACGCTGCCGTTCACGTGGCCCTTACATTATCATGCAGGGTCGCGTCCCATGCGCCCTCTTTAATGTGCGGTGCCTTTTCTGGAGTTTCAATCGATGACGGTGGTAAGCGTCAAGCAGGCCCTCGCCGGCGGCACGGCCGCGGCGGAACACGAAGTCACTGTACGCGGCTGGGTACGCACCCTGCGTGAATCCAAGGGCGGGCTCTCGTTCGTGAACGTGAGCGACGGCTCCTGCTTCGCGCCCATCCAGGTGGTCGCCACCGCCGACCTGCCGAATTTCGAGTCGGACGTGAAGCGCCTCTCCGCCGGCGCCGGCATCATCGCCACCGGCAAGCTGGTCCCGTCGCAGGGCAAGGGCCAGGCCTACGAAATCCAGGCCACCCGGATCGAGGTCACCGGGTTCGTCGAGAATCCGCTCACCTACCCCATCCAGCCCAAGCAGCACTCCATGGAGTTCCTGCGCGAGGTCGCCCACCTGCGCCCGCGCACGAACCTCTTCGGCGCCGTGACCCGTGTCCGCCACACGATGATGATGGCGATCCACCGGATCCTCACCGAGCAGGGCTTCTTCTGGATCAACACGCCGATCATCACCACGTCGGATGCCGAGGGCGCGGGCGACATGTTCCGCCTCTCCACGCTCGACCTGGCGAACCTGCCACGCGACGACAAGGGCGGCATCGACTGGCGCAAGGATTTCTTCGGCCGCGAAGCGTTCCTGACCGTCTCCGGCCAGCTCAACGTCGAGGCCTATGCCCTGTCGATGAGCAAGGTCTACACGTTCGGCCCGACCTTCCGCGCCGAGAACTCGAACACCACCCGCCACCTGGCCGAATTCTGGATGGTGGAGCCTGAAGTGGCCTTCGCCAACCTCGACGACAACGCCGACCTGGCCGAGCTGTTCCTGAAGGGCATCTTCAAGGCCGTTCTCGAAGAGTGCGCCGACGACATGGCGTTCTTCGCCGAGCGCGTGCAGCCCGATGCCATCTCACGGCTGGAAGCCTTCATTACCAAGCCCTTCGAGCGCATCCAGTACACCGAGGCCGTGTCGATCCTGCAGAAGTCGGGCAAGAAGTTCGAACACCCGGTGGCCTGGGGCATCGACCTGCAGACGGAACACGAACGTTACCTTGCCGAGGAACATATCGGCCGTCCCGTGGTCGTCATGAACTACCCCGAAGAAATCAAGGCTTTCTACATGCGCCTTAACGACGACGGCAAGACCGTGGCCGCCATGGACGTGCTGGCCCCGGGCATCGGCGAGATCATCGGTGGCGCACAGCGCGAAGAGCGCCTCGATTACCTCGACCGCCGCATGGATCAGTTCGGCCTGGATAAGAACGTCTACGACTGGTATCGCGACCTGCGCCGCTACGGCACCGTGCCGCACGCCGGCTTCGGCCTCGGCTTCGAGCGCCTGCTGGTTTATGTCTGTGGCCTTGCCAACATCCGCGACGCCATTCCCTTCCCCCGCGCGGCAGGGAGTGCCGAGTTCTAAGAACGCCCATCATGCCCCCTTCCCTGCTACGCCCCCTGCTGATCCTCATCGCCCTGTTTTCGCTGGGTGCCTGCCACGCCCTCGTGCCGCCGAACTTCCGCCCGCCGGAAAACGCGTCGAACACGGTGGACCTGGCCCGTAAGGCGCTTGCAGGTGCCTCGCCATGCTGTGGCAGCTTCGCCGACCTGTCCTACCAGGACATGCTGCCCTGGCAGCCGCAGCGGTTCGCGTTGAGCAAGGACAGCCCGGTCGCCAATCTCAACGGCGACCGCAGCTACTTCCTTGCGTTCCGGCTGCCGCAGGGCGCACAGGTGCCGTACACCATCGCCATGAAGGCGGAGCTCAACGGCCGCTGGCTCAGCTCGAGCTACCTGTTCGCACCGACGCTGGTGCTGCTTGACGACGCGTTCCAGCCGATCCACTCCGAAGACATCCAGCTCTGCGAGTACATCGGCTGGACCAGCGAAACCACGGGTGCGTTCGGCAAGTTCAAGGTCATGGACGACAAGGCCCGCTATCTGGTCGTCTATTCCTCGGCCAAGCAGCAGAAAGACCAGACCTACTGGGAACAGAACCCCACGACGTTCTCGGCCGAGGCCCCCGTGAAGATGAATTCAGCCGGCAGCTTCAAGATCGCCCACGGCCCCGACGGCGTGCTCTATCTGGGCATGCAGAACGACACCTTCCGCAAGGCGATCGAGAAGTCCGTGTGCGCCAAGGCATCGCAGGGCAACGGCGTGATCTCCACCATCCGCGAGGTCGTGAGCACCGAGATCCTGCACGACGACCAGAAGCCGAAAGACAAGGGCACCTGATCCGCCATGCAGACCACGGTCGTACTTTATCTTTTGCTGCTGCTGGCAGCGGTGGGTTTCTTCGTCGTGCACCTCGTGGCGCAGTGGCGATTTGCCCGCCTGCTGCGCCAGCGCTACCCGGACCAGTGGAAGACCATCATCGAGGCCGATACCGGCCGCCCGAATGGTCTGGCCAACTGGCTCCGCGTGCGCCGCGTGCTGCGCTCCGATGCACCCGCCCTGTTCAACGACGATGACCTCAACCGCTGGCAGGCGCGCTGGCGACGTGCGCCCTGGCTTGCCTGGCCGTGCTGGCTCGCCGCCATGGGTTTACAGTGGTGGGCAATGAAGCAGCGCTGATTCGCCCCCTCCCCGCACCACAGGAGTCGCCCATGGATCTTCGCCTTACCGGACGCCACGCCCTCGTCTGCGGTGCGTCGCAAGGTATTGGCCGCGCCGCTGCCTTCGAACTGGCCGCGCTCGGCGCCAGCGTCACCCTGCTGGCACGTTCGCGTGATGCGCTGGTCGCGCTGGCCGGCGAACTTCCCGCGACGCAACCGGGACAGGTCCATGACCACATCGTGGCCGACATGTCACAGACCGACGCCCTGGAGCAGGCCGTGGCCGGACTGGCCCGCCTCAACGCCGTGCACATCCTGGTGAACAACAGTGGCGGCCCGCCGCCCGGCGCCCTGGCTGGCGCAGACCCGGCCGCCTTCGAGGCGGCGTTCCGGCAACACATCCTTGCAGCACAGGTCATCACGCGCAGCTGCCTGCCCGGCATGCGGCAGGCCCGCTTCGGGCGCGTCGTCAATGTCATTTCCACGTCGGTCAAGGAACCGATTCCCAACCTCGGCGTGTCGAACACCGTCCGTGCCGCCATGGCAGGCTGGGCGAAGACACTGGCCACCGAGGTCGCGCACGACGGCATCACCGTAAACAACGTACTGCCCGGTTACACGCGAACGCCTCGACTGGACGCCCTCGTCGATGCCAGCTGCAAGGCCGGCCGTTCGCGTGACGAGGTGGAACGCGGGCTGCTGGCCAGCGTGCCTGCCGCGCGTTTCGGCGAGCCGGCGGAGGTCGCGGCCGTCATCGCGTTCCTCAGCAGCCCTGCGGCCGGTTACGTGAACGGCGTCAGCCTCGCGGTCGATGGTGGCCGTACCCGCAGCCTGAACTGAGCACGCCATGCTCATGCTTGCAAACCTCATTGACGGTCGGCAGCGAGCACCTTCCACAGGCCGTTACCTCGACGTCGCAGAGCCTGCCGTCGGCCGGCCATTCGCCCGCTGCCCCGATTCGGATGCCCATGACGTCGAGCTTGCCGTGGCCGCTGCCACGCGAGCGGCTCCCGGCTGGGCCGCGACACCTGCGGACGAACGCGCAGCCTGCCTGCTTCGACTGGCCGACGCCATCGAGGCCCGCCTCGACAGCTTTGCCCAGGCCGAGTCGCAGGATGCCGGCAAACCCGTCGCCCTCGCACGGTCGCTCGATATCCCGCGGGCCATCGCCAATCTTCGCTTCTTTGCGGCGGCAGCCACGCAGTCGGGCAGCGAGTCGCATCACATGGAACGCGGCGCCCTCAACTACACGCTCAGGCTGCCGCTTGGCGTCGTGGCGTGCATCAGCCCGTGGAACCTCCCGCTCTATCTGTTCACGTGGAAGATCGCACCCGCGCTCGCGGCGGGGAACGCCGTCGTGGCGAAGCCGTCCGAGGTCACGCCCTACACGGCATGGCTGCTGGGCTCACTGGTCGCCGACGCCGGCTTTCCGGATGGCGTGCTCAACATCGTGCACGGCACCGGCCCTTCCGTCGGCGAGGCGCTGGTCGCGCACGCAGCCGTCAAGGCGGTGTCGTTTACGGGAAGTACGCGCACGGGCATCGCCATTGCCACGGCTGCGGCGGCACACCTGAAGAAAGTGTCGCTCGAGCTGGGCGGGAAGAATCCGGTGATCGTGTTCGACGACTTCGATTTCAGCGACGCGTCCATGGCCACCATCGTGCGCTCCGGCTTCGCGAACCAGGGCGAGATATGCCTCTGCGGATCGCGCCTGCTCGTGCACCACGCCATCTATGCTCGTTTCCGCGAAGCGTATCTCGAGCGTGTCCGCGCGTTGCGCGTGGGTGATCCGGACGACACCCGCAGCGACCTGGGCGCCCTCGTCTCTGAAGCGCACTTCGGCAAGGTCATTCGCTGCATCGAAGGTGCACGCGCCGAGGGCGGGACGATCGCGACGGGCGGTGAGCGCGTGATGGTCGAAGGCCGCTGTGCCGATGGTTGGTTCGTCGCCCCGACCGTGGTGGAGGGCCTGTCGCCGCAAACCGTGACAAACCAGGAAGAAATCTTCGGGCCGGTCGTTTCGCTGATCCCGTTCGGCTCCGACGAGGAGGCCCTCGCGATTGCCAACGGCACCTCGTATGGACTCGCCGCCTCGGTATGGACGCACGACGTCTCCCGCGCGCACCGCCTCGCTGCGAAGCTCGACGTCGGCATCGTCTGGATCAACTGCTGGATGCTGCGTGACCTGCGAACCCCCTTCGGCGGCACGCGACAGTCCGGCATGGGACGCGAAGGCGGCACGGAGGCTATGCGTTTCTTCACCGAGGCAAGGAATGTGTGCATCGACCATGGCCCATGACGTTATCCGCACGCAGGACGCCCCTGCCCCCGTCGGGGCGTATCCGCACGCGCGGCGGGTGGGGCAGCTGCTTTTCCTGTCGGGGATCGGGCCGCGCGAGCCCGGCACGAATGCCATTCCCGGTAATGTCGTGGACGCCGATGGCGTGCTGATCGGCCGGGATTTCGAGGCCCAGTGCCGCCAGGTATTCGCCAATGTGAGGGCCGTGCTCGAGGCCAGCGGCGCACGTTTCGGCGACCTGGTCGACGTCACTGTCTACCTGACTGACATGTCGCGCGATTTCGCTACCTATAACCGGCTCTACGCGGAGGCCTTCGCCGGCGTGGATGCCTGCCGCACCACGGTCGGCGTCACAGCCCTGCCGACGCCGATTGCGATCGAGTTGAAGTGTGTGGCGGCGATTCGGGTGGGGTGAGGCGAGGAGCTGTCGCGCGCGGGGCGCGCTCGTACTCCTACGGCGTAGGGCGCGCTCCTACTTCTGGGTTTCGGCGAGGCAGGCCTGGAGGAGTTCCGCGATCAGCAGCTGCGTCGGGGCGGCCTTTCCGGGCAGGTACTCGAACGACTGCTCATCCATGTAGTTCACCTGGGCGAGTTCCAGCTGCACGGCATGGATACCCTTGTCGGGCCGGCCGTACTGGCGGGTGATATAGCCGCCCTTGAAGCGACCGTTCACGGCGAACGAATAGTCCTGCTGGCCTTCGAGCAACGCCACCAGCCGTTCCTGCAGCGCAGGCGAGCAGCTCGCGCCGTCGGCCGTGCCGAGGTTGAAATCGGGCAGGCGCCCTTCGAACAGCATGGGCACTTCGCTGCGGATGGAATGGCCTTCCCACAGCACCACGCGACCGAACTCCTTCCTGAGCCGGGCGAGCTCGGCGGTCAGCGCGTCATGGTATGGGCGCCACCAGCGTTTCACCCGGTCGGCGACCTCGACGGCATCGGGCTCGGCACCCGGACGATAGATCGGGCTGCCGTCAAAAAGCACGGTGGGCACGAGGCCGGTTTCCGTCTGGCCCGGATAAAGTGCATGCCCGTCGGCAGGTCGGTTGAGATCGACCACGTAACGCGACGCGAAGGGCTTGATGACACTTGCCCCCATGCTGCGGGCGAAGTCATAAAGCTCAGCCACGTGCCAGTCGGTATCGACCGAACGTCGTGCGGGGCGCTTCATCCGTGCGCCGAGGTCGTCGGGAATCGCGCTGCCGTTATGCGGCAGGCTGATGAGGAGCGGCGCAGTACCGCGATGAAGGGTATACGGGGTCATGGGCGGAGTGTAACGCTCAACCGGGCACGCGATCTCCCATCGTCACCATCTCTTCGGCCGAGGTCGGATGGATGGCCAGGGTGGCGTCGAAGTCGTCCTTCGTGGCGCCCATGCGGATGGCCACGGCGAACCCCTGCAGAATTTCATCGATGCCCGGGCCGAGCATCTGCATGCCGACGATGCGCGAATCGTCACCCACGCAGATCAGCTTGAAGCGAACCATCATGGGACGCTGCGCGAGCGCCAGCTGCATGGGCACGAACGATTGCTTGTACAGATGCACCTCGTCGCCGTACCGTGCCCGCGCCTGTTCTTCGGAAAGCCCGACGGTGCCCAGCGGCGGATGCGAGAAAACCACGCTCGGTGCGTTGGTGTAATCGAGCGGCGCATGCTTTGCCCCCGCGAACAGGCGGTCGGCGAGTTTGCGGCCGGCGGACACGGCCACGGGCGTCAACGCGAGATGCTGTGTCACGTCGCCCACCGCATACACGCCGGGCACGCTGGTGTTGAGGTAGTCGTCGACCTGGATATGGCCCTTGTCGTCGGTGACCAGGCCGATGTTTTCGATGGACAGCGAACCCGTATTCGCATGGCGACCCACGGCCCAGATAAGCAGGTCATAGGGCCCGGGGTGGCTGCCCTTGTCACAGTCGAGCAGCAGCACGCCATCCTTTTCGTGTACGGCCTCGATCTGGCAGGTGTAGTGGATCGCGATTCCGTGCTTCGTCATCTCGTCACCGAGCTGGTACGACATTTCCTCGTCGAAGCCACTCATGAGCCTGCCGCGCACGAACATGTCCACCTCACTGCCGAGGGCACGCAGCACGCCGGCCAGTTCGGTGGCGATGTAGCCGCCGCCCACGATGGCGGTGCGACGCGGACCTTCGCGCAATGCAAAGAAGCCGTCGGACGTCACGCCAAGATCGAAACCCGGCTTGTCCAGTCGATTGGGTGACGAGCCGGTGGCGATGACCACGTGCGGCGCCGTGAGCTCACGGTCTCCGGCGGCAATACGGTGGGGCTCGATGAAACGGCCTTCGGCGCGGATCACCGTGACGTGGGATTTGTCGAGGGACTGCTGGTAGCTACCGTGGATATGGTCGATATATTCGTTGCGGCGCCCGATGAAGCGAGGCCAGTCGAGCTTGCCCGGTTTTTCAGCAAAGCCGTAGTCCACCGCGATGTACTGGGCCTCGGCCATCTGGGCCGCGAACCACATCGCTTTCTTGGGTACGCAGCCGGCATTGACGCACGTACCGCCCAGCTCCTTCGGCTCGAGGAGCGCCACGCGGGCGCCATGTCGTGCAGCACGCAGTGCCGCGGCCAGGCCGCCGGAACCACCGCCGATCACGATGAGGTCGAAGGATTCCACAGCCATGCACCCGCTCCACGCGTAAACCGCCAACCTATCAAAGCGAATGTGAAACCGCTTGTGAGGCGCGACCCTTTCTGTCCGGCAAATGAATTCACCCGGTTTCGCAGGTATTCCGCGCAACCCATTGATTTGATAACCTGCCGATCGATGATCTTGCCTGGGGTGGCGCCGTGCTGTTCTCGTTTCGCTCTTTTGCGCCTGCTTCCTGGATCCGGCCGTGCGCCCTGGGCGTATTGCTGACCCTGCTGGCGGCGTGCGGAAGCGCGCCGCGCAAGCCGTCGTCGTCCCAGATGCGAAACCCTGCCTCCGCCGTGCCGCTGGCGAAAAACCTGGAATGGTCGACCCAGCCGGCAGCCGCGCCACCCGCCGATGCAGCGAACGATGTGCTGTTCCGTGCGATCGGACTGGTGGGCACGCCCTACCGCTGGGGTGGGAATACGCCGCAGGGTGGATTCGACTGCAGCGGGCTCATCAACTACATCTATATGACATCCACCGGGCTACGCCTGCCGCGCACCTCGGCTGAGATGGCGGCGCTCGACAAGCCGAAGGTCGATGAATCCGACCTTGCCAGCGGCGACCTGGTGTTCTTCGGCCGTGGCCACGTGACCCATGTCGGGGTGTATGTAGGCAAGGGCCGCTTTGTCCATGCGCCCAATTCCGGCGGAACGGTGCGGCTGGACGACCTCGACGGGTCCTATTGGAAGCGTAATTTCGCCTACGGGCGCCGCGTTCTTAACTGACCTTTATGGCTGAACGCAGAACCAGACAGTGCTCAAGCCAATTAGTTTGTGTGCGATTTAATTGCGTGCTTAACTACACCCACTCCAACGATCCACCTTCCCGCTTACATCATTACCTTCCCGCTTACATCAAAGGACAACGACATGAGCAACCTCTCGAAAGTGCAGAAGATCGTCTACACCGCCCACGCCAAGGTCGCCGGCGGCCGCGAAGGCCACGTCGAATCCGATGACGGCCTGATCAAGCTCGACCTTCGCCTGCCGAAGGAAATGGGCGGCAACGGCGGTGGTAGCAACCCCGAGCAGCTCTTCGCTGCCGGCTATGCGGCGTGCTTCGAAGGTGCGATCCGCTTCGTCGCTGGCCAGAAGAAGGTCAAGGTGGACGACGCCTCGGTCGCCAGCAGCGTCGGTATCGGCCCGCGTGAAGGCTCCGGCTTCGCCATCCAGGTCAAGCTCGAAGTCAACCTGCCGGGCGTCGACGACGCTACCGCTCAGGAGATCGTGAAGACCGCGCACCAAGACGTCTGCCCGTACTCGCACGCTACCCGCGGCAACGTCGATGTGGACGTGTCGGTGAACGGTAAGTCGCTGGCCTGAAGCCACTGGATTGATCGCAAACAGAGACGGCGCCCCCACGGGCGCCGTCTTTTTATTGCTGGCGTCGGAGACGGCCAACGGCGCCTTTGCGTTTGTCTGTGGGGCGTGGTCGTGAGAGCGCGCCCTGCGCGCGACATCCCTCGCGAACCGAGCCTGCAGCCTCGCAGACAACCTCCGCGAACCAAATCGTCGCGTCCCGCAGGCGCCGGCGCCCTCCCCACCCAGTGCTTCTGGCACAGGAAAGAATTACGACATGCCTCATCGTGCGGCATCGTCGTCGCCGGAGGGATCTGCATGACCGCGCTTGATCGGAAGGCCCGCACCGCCGGCCTGCTGTATATCCTCATGTCGCTCGTGGCGCCGCTACGGCTCATCTATATCCCTTCGACGCTGTTCGTCAGCGGGAACCCGGGGGCGACGGCCGCCAACATGATCGTCCACGAGACCCTCTTTCGCTGGGGCATGGTCGGCGACCTCTTCGTCGGCACGACCCTGGTTTTCGTGGTGCTTGCGCTATATCGCCTGCTTTCATCGAGCGGAAGGTCGCTGGCGACGGCGATGGTGGTCTTGGGCGCCGTGCTCCCTGCGACGATCTACTTCCTCAACACGGCGAATGACGCCGCCGCCCTGGTACTGGTCAGGGGGGCGCCGTTCCTCGATGCCTTCGACACGACCCAGCGCCATGCGCTGGCCGCCCTGTTTCTGCGTCTGCATTCAGAGGTAGTGACTGCTGCCGAGATGCTGTGGGGCCTCTGGCTTGTGCCCCTGGCGATCCTGACGTGGCGTTGCGGGTTCGTACCCAGGATCCTCTCGGTATGGCTGATGCTCAATGGCCTGGCCTACATCATCCAGAGCGTCGCCGGGTTCGCCATGGCCAGCGCGCCGGACCTCCTCGAAACGATCTGCTTTCCGCTGCAACTCGGCGAGGTCGCCTTCATGCTCTGGCTGCTCGTCTTCGGCGCGAAACGTTTTCCGCTGAGAAGGACACCTGCTGCATGAGCACATTGCACGATACGAAGGTACCGCTGCGCATCCGGCTTGCCGGCCTCTGGGCATCGCTCATGTTCTGCTACGTATACGGGGATTTCTTCGGACTGTTTGTCCCGGGACGGCTGCAGGACATGTCGGCAGGCAACTTCGGCCCCCTGGGTCCGACGACCCAGCCTGTCCTTATCGGGGTGAGCCTGATGATGGCCGTGCCGGCCCTGATGATCATCGGGTCGCTCGTGCTGCCGGCACCCGTGTGCCGGTGGGCGAATGTCATTCTGGGCGTGTTTTATACGGCCATCATGCTGCTGACGATGCAGGGCGCGCTGCCTTTTTACATCACGCTTGGCGTGGTCGAAGTGCTGCTGAGCGCTGGAATCGTCGCGTGGCGCGGGGCGGGCGCGGGGACGATATACGGAGCGCGCCCCGCGCGACATCTTTCCAAACCTTCGCGGAAAACCACATGTGTTCGCGAAAAGATGTCGCGCGCAGGGCGCGCTCCCACAACCGCCGGCGGCGGGCGGTCTACAGCCGGTTTGAATCAGTGCGCGCCGTCGCCGTTCGGGTGGGCGTGGCCGTGGGCGACCTCTTCTTCCGACGCGTCACGGACGCTCTGGACGTCGACGTTGAAGGTCAGGTGTCTTGCCGGCCATCGGGTGGTTGAGGTCGATGTCGACCACGCTGGAGCCGATCTTCTGCACGACCACGACGCGGTGGCCGCCTTCCTTCAGCGACAGCACGGTCGAGTCGCCGACCTTCAGGCCCTTGCCCTGCTTCGGGAAATACTTCTTCGGCACGCGCTGGGTCATGCCTTCCTGACGCGGGCCGTAGCCCTGCTCCGGCTCGATCGTGACGTCGAACGTGTCGCCCACCGACTTGCCTTCCAGACCGGCTTCCAGGCCCGGGATCAGCTGGCCGTGGCCGAGCAGGATCCAGAGCGGCTCGCCGCCTTCCACCGAGCTCTCGACCTTCTCGCCGTCGACGGTGAGCGTGTAATGGAACGAGATGACCTTGTCCTTGCCAGCCTGCATGATCGTTTTCTACCGGATTAAAACGGGCATTTTAGCGGCGCGCGGGGCCCGGCGTCACGCCGCATCGCGATCCTTGCCAAAACCCTTGCCGCGCGCCTCCGGCCCGAGCCAGGTCAGCAGCGCCAGCACCACGGCTACCGCGCCGATCCAGGTCGACATGGCGAAGGCGAAACTGCCGCCATGCCGGTCGGCGATCCAGGTCTGGGCCGTGGCGGTGATGGCGGCCAGCAGGTTGCCCATCTGGTAGGCGAAGCCCGGCAGCGTGCCGCGCACGGCGTCCGGCGACAGCTCATTGAGGTGGGTCGGAACGACGCCCCAGGCGCCCTGCACCATCACCTGGATAAGGAACGCACCCAGGCCGAGCAACAGCAGCGAGCCACCGTAGGTCCACAGGGGAATGACGGGGATGGCGAGCAGCGCGGCAATGATGATCGCCTTGCGCCGGCCGATCTTCTCCGAGAGCGAGCCGAACGTCAGGCCACCGAACAGGGCGCCGAGGTTCAGCAGCGCGGTGAGCATGAAGGCCGTACCGGAGCCGGCCGGGATCTTCAGCGTCTCCTGCACGAAGGTCGGGTACATGTCCTGCGAGCCGTGGCTGAACATGTTGAAGGCCGCCATCAGCAGCATCATGTAGACGAAAAGCTTCCAGTTGCCGCGCATGGAAACGAACACGCTCTCGCGTGCCTCGCTGCGACGCCCTTCCCATACCGGGGACTCGGGCACCTTGCGGCGGATGTACAGCACGAGGAAGGCCGGCAAGGCGCCCACGATGAAAAGCCCGCGCCAGCCGATGTGGTCGACCAGCAGCCAGTTGACCAGCGCGGCGAGAAAGAATCCGCAGGGATAGCCGCTCTGCAACAGGCCGGAAACGAAGCCGCGCGATTTCGCCGGGATCGACTCCATGGCCAGCGAGGCGCCGATGCCCCACTCACCGCCCATGGCGATGCCGAAGAGGAAGCGCAGCCCGAGGAGGATGCCGAGCGACGGGCGCGAAGGCGCAGGCCACCTCGAGCACCGAAAACAGGACGATGTCGAACATCAGGACGGGACGGCGGCCGTAGCGGTCGGCCAGTCGCCCGAAAATCAGCGCCCCGATCGGTCGCGCCGCCAGCGTCAGGAACAGGCCGTAGGTGACCTCCTGCTTGGAGCACATGGAACTCCGTGCGCCACGGCGAGGATGACGAAGGTCAGCAGGAAGTAATCGAACGCGTCGAGCGTCCAGCCAAGAAAGCTGGCCAGCACGGTATGCCGCTGGGTGGAGTCGAGTTCGCGCAGGGCGGCGGGAAGCGGCATCAGAAATTCCTCAAGCGTGCGGGCGGCGCCGAGGCTAGCACAGGGCACCGAAGCCCTACGCACACGTATGGGGAGATGGCTACACTGCCGTGGATGACCCGGTCGCACGCGCATCAGGGCATCTTCGACTCACGACAGACGGAGGGATTCATGAAGCAGTCGCGTTTCATCGTTTCAGTCGTTTTGATCTCAGCCCTGGCGGCCGGAAGCGTTTCCGCCCAACAGGTCGGCGCCAGCGGCGCGCCGCCTGCCCGCTCGGGTGTCAGCGCCTCGCCTGCGCCACCGCAGGCCAACGACGGTGCCAACGGCGCTCCCGCCTTCGGCGATCTGGACAAGGACGGCAAGGGTTACATCACCCGCAAGAATGTCCCGACAGACGTCGAGCGCCTGAAGCCACTGCGTGCGCACTTCCCCGAAGCCGACCTGAACCACGACGGGAAGGTGGACAAGAGTGAGTACGACGCTTATATCAATAAGAGCACATCGCCTCAGCGGTAATCGTTCTTCGCGCCGGGCGCCCACGTGCCCGGCGCACTTCACGGATGGAGCCCCTATGCATCCCGATACACGGACCAGGCGCCGTATCGCCTCGCGCTTCAGTCGCCGCGGCGATCGCTTCTACATTCACGGCAAGCTGGCCAGCGATCCGGTCTACGCCGCCACCGCCCACGCCATTTCGGGACGCCGCCTGCCCCTGCTCGATATCGGCTGCGGTCTCGGTCTGCTCGGCCACTACCTGCACGCCTGCGACGCGCTCGACGGCTATGTCGGCATCGACCACGACCCGCGAAAGATCGCCATGGGTCGCGATGCGGCGGAACGCGCCGGACTGGGCGAGGCCATCGCGCTTCGCGAAGCCGACGCCACCGCGGCCCAGCCCCTGCGCGGACATGTCGCCATGCTCGACGTCCTGCATTACTTGCCCCAGGAACGCCAGGCGGACCTGCTGTCGTTTGCCGTCGACCACCTTGCCGACGATGGCGTGCTGATCCTGCGCAACGTCATCCGGGACGGTACCTGGCGGTATCGGGCCACCGTGCTGGAAGAGAAATTCATCAAGGCGGTCGGCTGGATTCCCGGTGGGGCGCAGTATTTTCCGACCGCGGCGGATATTCGGAGGTGCTGGAGCCCCGGGGAATCCGGGTGGATTTCCGGCCGTTGTTCGGGCGGACGCCTTACAACAGCTACCTGATGACGGCCTCGCGCGAGGCATGACCGGCGAAGGCGCTGATGCGCGAGCGCTGGTGTAGGAGCGCGCCCTGCGCGCGACATCTTCTAGCGAACAGCCCCACGGGCGACGCGGCCCTTTGCAGGTGTTCGCGAAAATTTGAAGGTGTTCGCGAAAAGATGTCGCGCGCGGGGCCAACCCCCATGGTCGAGGCCGTGGCTGCTGGCTGGGGTGTGGCATTGTGTCACCCATTGTGCCGCAATAAGGTATACTGCGCGAGTCGTGCCTGCGCTCCGACTCCCTTGCGGACCCCCGGCGTGGAGAATCTCCCGCCCGTTCCCCCACCCTCGGAAGCGCGCTCGACACCGGCCAGCCTGCTGTCTTCGTCATGGTTAGCGGCCGCCAATCCATAACTCGTAGCGCGGTTCCAGGGAACGCTCGAGTCACGCAGGAGCTCCACCTCCATGTCTTTCGATTCGCTGGGCCTTGCGCCCGCGTTGCTGCGCGCCCTTTCCGAAGCCGGCTACGAAAAGCCGACCCCGATCCAGGCCGCTGCCATCCCCATGGTCATCGCCGGCCACGACCTCATGGCCGCCGCCCAGACGGGTACCGGCAAGACCGCCGCCTTCGCCCTGCCGCTGCTGCAGCGCATCGCCAACGAAGTGCGTGGCGAAAAGGCGTCGCCCCATCCGCGCGCTGATCCTCACCCCGACCCGCGAACTCGCCGCCCAGGTGCAGGAAAACCTGCGCGACTACGGCAAGTACCTGCCGCTCTCCAGCACCGTCATCTTCGGCGGCGTGGGCATGGGCAACCAGCTGCACGCCCTGCGTCGCGGCGTCGACATCGTCGTTGCCACGCCGGGCCGCCTGATCGACCACATGCAGCAGCGCTCGGTGAACCTGTCCAAGGTCGACGTGCTGGTGCTCGACGAAGCCGACCGCATGCTCGACATGGGCTTCCTGCCGGCGCTCAAGCGCATCCTCGCCGCCGTGCCGAAGGAGCGCCAGACGCTGCTGTTCTCGGCCACGTTCGCGCCGGAAATCAAGGCACTCGCCCAGCAGTTCATGCGTAACCCGCGCGAAATTTCGACGGCACCGGCCAACACCGTCGCCAACACGGTCACGCACCGCGTGCACCCGGTCGATGCCGCGACCAAGCGCGACCTGCTGCTGCACATCCTTTCGCAGGACAGCCGCCGCCAGACGCTGGTCTTCGGCCGCACCAAGCACGGCGCCGACAAGCTGGTCCGCCACCTGGAGCAGTCCGGCATCAAGGCCGCGGCGATCCACGGCAACAAGAGCCAGAACGCCCGCACGCGCGCCCTGTCCGACTTCAAGACCGGCCGCGTCACGGTGCTCGTCGCGACCGACATCGCCGCGCGCGGTATCGACATCGACCAGCTGCCGGTCGTGATCAACTTCGACCTGCCGATGGTCGCCGAGGATTACGTGCACCGCATCGGTCGTACCGGCCGCGCCGGTTCCACGGGTGAAGCCATCTCGCTGGTCAGCCACGACGAGTCGGGCCTGCTGCGCGACATCGGTCGCCTGCTCAAGTCCGAGCTCGAGATCGCCAACGTGCCGGCTTCGAGCCGAGCACGCCGCTGCGCCTCGACGCCGGTGCACCGCGCCCGAAGCAGGGTGGCGGCCAGCAGCGCGCGCCGCGCTCGCAGAACGGTGGCGGTGGTGGCCAGGGTCGTCCGGCGGGCAACCGTCCGGCACGCCAGGAAGGCGCCGGCGGTGGCAGTGCAGGCGGTCGCCCGTCGTCGCATCGCCCGCATGCGCACTCCGCGGCAGGTACCGGTGAGAACACCGGCAACCACAAGCGTCGTCGTACGCGTCGCGGTCCGGCCACCAACAAGGCCTGATCCGCGTGATCGCGTGGCCATGCCTTCAGCGGCACGGCCACGCGACCCGGTTCCTTCCCTGCGCCCTGATCTTCGCGGTGAGCACGTGGTCTTCCCACAGCCCCTCGATCTTCAGGTAGCGCTTCGCGTAGACCCTCCTTCTCGAAACCCAGGCGCTGCAAGCAGGCGCCCGCTTCGGTCGTTGCGCGGCATGTAGTTCGCCATGACACGATGGAAATCCAATGGGCCGAATGCGTAAGGCAATGCGGCGTCGAGAGCCTCGAACATCAGGCCCTCACCTTCATGTCGGCGGGCCATGCCATAGCCGAGATGACACGCCTGGAACACGCCGCGAACCACGTTCGCGAACGTGAAACTGGCGAGCATTTCCGACGCATCGGGTTTCAACACGGCAAACGGATACCCGCGATCGGATCGCGCGGCTTCCAGCCCGGCTTCAATGGTGAGGCGGCAGCCCTCGATCGTGTAATGCGCTTCCGTGCGCAGGGGCTCCCAGGGGCCCAGGTGCTCCCGGTTCTCGGTCCGGTAGCGGCGCAACACCTCCGCTTCCTCGACATCGAGCAGGCGGATCACCGTACGCGACGTGCGCATGCGGATCGGCTCGCTCATGCGGTCAGTGCTTTCGCGTGGTGACGGAGATGGTCTTCGACAAAGCTCTGGATGAAGTAATAGCTGTGGTCGTAACCCGGCTGCATGCGCAGCTCAGTTTCTGACCGGCGTCTTCGCAGACGGCTTCAAAGCGCTGCGGCTGGAGCTGGTTGACGAGGAAGCCGTCGGCTTCACCCTGATCGATAAGGATCGTGCCGTCGAAACGCGCGCCCGCGGCGATCAGCTGCGTGGCATCGTATTTCGCCCACGCGGCACGATCCGCGCCCAGGTACTTCGGAAACGCCTTCTGACCCCAGGGCACGCTCGCCGGCGCCACGATGGGTGCGAACGCGGATACCGACCGGAAGCGGCCGGGATTGCGCAAGGCCAGCACCAGCGCGCCGTGGCCACCCATGGAATGCCCCATGATGCCCTGCCGTCCCATGTCGAGCTGAAAGCGTTCGGCGATGGCGCGCGGCAGTTCGTCCACGAGGTAGCTGTACATGCGGAAACGCGAAGACCAGGGGCTCTTCCGTGGCATCGAGGTAGAAGCCTGCGCCCTCGCCGAATTCCCAGTCGCCGGTGGCACCGGCGATGCCGGTATCACGGGGGCTGGTGTCCGGCATCACGAGTGCGAGGCCCAGCTCGGCGGCAAGCCGCTGGGCACCGGCCTTGATCGTGAACGTCTCTGCCGTGCAGGTCAGCCCTGCAAGGAACCACACCACGGGCACCGGTCCGGATTCAGCCGCTGGCGGCATGAACACGGCAAAACGCATGGGGCCGCAAGACTCCGACACATGCGTGTAAAAGCCCTGGACGCCGCCGAAGCAGCGCTGTTCGGACACGGTCTCGATCGTCGACATCGCTTTCCCCTTCATCAACCTGACCGGCAAGTGTAGCGCCGCCGCGACAAGTGGCTATGGCCCGCCTCACCGGGCGCCCATCGCTGCTACAATACCGCTACTGCCCGGCGCCGCTTCCGCCGCCGCGCCCCCTCTTCGAGGTCGCCATGTCATCCCCCGATACAGATAACGCTCCGGCACAGCCCGGCTTCAGCGCGCTCGCTCTTGACGAAAAAGTCATGCGCGCGCTTGCCGACGTAGGCTACGAAATCCCGTCGCCGATCCAGGCCGCCACCATCCCGCCGCTGCTCGAAGGCCGCGACGTCATCGGCCAGGCGCAGACCGGCACCGGCAAGACCGCCGCGTTCGCGCTGCCGGTGCTTTCGCGCATCGACGCCCGCCCCGGCAAGCCGCAGGCACTGGTGCTCGCCCCGACCCGCGAACTGGCCATCCAGGTCGCCGAGGCGTTCCAGAAGTACGCCACCTACATGCCCGGCTTCCAGGTCCTGCCGATCTACGGCGGCCAGAGCTACGGCCCGCAGCTGCAGGGTCTGAAGCGCGGCGCACAGGTCATCGTCGGCACGCCGGGCCGCGTCATCGACCACCTCGACAAGGGCACGCTGGATCTTTCCGGCCTGCGCTTCCTGGTGCTCGACGAAGCCGACGAAATGCTCCGCATGGGCTTCATCGACGACGTCGAGAAGCTCCTGCAGGCGACGCCGCCGACCCGCCAGGTCGCCCTGTTCTCGGCGACCATGCCGGCGCCGATCCGTCGCATCGCGCAGACCTACCTGAAAGACCCGATCGAAGTCACGATCAAGAACAAGACCACCACCGCGGCGAACATCCGCCAGCGTTACTGGTGGGTCAGCGGCGTGCACAAGCTCGACGCGCTGACCCGCATCCTCGAAGCCGAAAGCTTCGACGCCATGATCGTGTTCACGCGCACCAAGCAGGCCACCGAAGAACTCGCCAGCAAGCTGCAGGCGCGTGGCTTCGCGGCTGCCGCCATCAACGGCGACATCGCCCAGGCCCAGCGTGAGCGCGTCATCGAGCAGCTGAAGACCGGCAAGCTCGACATCCTGATCGCGACCGACGTGGCCGCCCGCGGCCTCGACGTCGAGCGCATCAGCCACGTGCTGAACTACGACATCCCGCACGACACCGAGTCGTACGTGCACCGCATCGGCCGCACCGGCCGTGCCGGTCGCAGTGGTGAGGCGATCCTGTTCGTCACCCCGCGCGAGAAGAACCTGCTCCGCCAGATCGAGCGCGCCACGCGCCAGCCGATCGAGCAGATGCAGCTTCCGACCATCGAGGCGGTGAACGACACGCGCGTCAGCAAGTTCACGCAGAAGATCACCGATACGCTCGCACAGGGCGACATGGGCTTCTTCCAGCAGCTGATCGAGAAGTTCGAGCAGGAGCACAACGTGCCTGCCATCGAGATCGCCGCCGCACTGGCCAAGATCGCCCAGGGCGACCAGCCGCTGCTGCTCGAGCCGCCGGCCAAGCGCGAGTACACCGAGCGTCCGCCGCGCGAGTTCGATCGCGAGCGTCCGCAGCGTGACTTCGATCGCCCGTCGCGTGACGGCGGGCGACTTCAACGACCGTCGTCCGGTTCGCGAAGGCATGCGCCAGCCGCGTCCGCACACCACGGAAGCCGGCAAGCGCACGTACCGCATCGAAGTGGGCCACGAGCACGGCGTGAAGCCGGGCAACATCGTCGGCGCCATCGCCAACGAGGGCGGCGTCGAAGCCAAGTTCATCGGCCGCGTCAGCATCCGTGACGACTACAGCCTGATCGACCTTCCGGACGGCATGCCGCCGAGGTGTTCACGCACCTGAAGAAGGTGTGGGTCGCCCAGCAGCAGCTGAAGATCGCCGAGTGGGACGGCACCGAAGCCCCGCAGGTCGGCAGTGCCTCGCGCCCGCAGCGCAGCGGCGGTAACTTCCGTCCGCAGGGTGGCAACGTCCCGGTCCGGGCAGGCGCACCGGTCCAGCGGCGGCAAGCCGCCGCGCAAGAAGCGCGATTACTAAGCACCACGAGAGGCCCCGGAAACGGGGCCTTTTTTTATGGCTTTTTGTGAAGTGCGTTGTGGGACGCGTCGTGGGAGCGCGCCCTGCGCGCGACATCTTTTCGCGAACACGTCTGATTCCTCGCGAGGAGCTGTCGCGCGCAGGGCGCGCCTCACCGCCGCAGGCGGTCCACACGTCCCGCGAGGGACTTACAGGTCGCATCGACCCATGCGCTCGCGCGTGCACTGCGCACTGCGATCCCATGTGCACCAGCGCTCCTGACCGCCATCAGTACCTGCGAAGATCGCCCGGCGGCGGTCGGGGAACTGGCCATCCTGCATCGATTCCATCAGCAGGTCCGTCAGCGCCTTTGCGCATTCGAACCATTCGTTGGCATCACTCAGCAGGTCGTCCGAATTCGCTTGCAGATTGATGCCGAAACTTCCGCTGCCCAGTGTCCAGTAGTCCGTTTTATCGTCCATTGCTTTGATCCTTTTCTCATCGCGCCCGTGTAAATGCGGGGCGCCGTGCTCGAACACGGCACCCCGCAGATCACACGGACCTGCGCTCCCACGGATGCCCGTGACCGGGTCATCCAGCGGCATGGTTGGCAAGGTTCGAAAGGCGCCCGCGCTCGTTTTCTGCAGGCAAAACCGCCCGTGCCGCATGGTTACGGCGTTATCAGAAAGTGCGTGGAGTGCGGGCGCCGCCGCGCTTTAACCCGGTGTCTGGGGCCTGTGGGGGCTCAGGTGGGTGCTGGGGGCGGTGTCGCGAGAGAGCGACGGGTAGATGGGTGCCGTATGATCGGTCACAGCCATAATCAACTCCGTATGGTTGGTTAGGGTCAGCAGGTCGGGAGTGTTTGAGTCACTTCCGGCCTGCGCTTACACCGCGATGAAAAGCGACGGTTGCCTGCGATGCGTTTGTGGTCGAAACGCAGGCAACGAAGACACGCTATCAGGCCACGTTGAAGTTGTCTGTAGGCGCCGCCCACGCCAGCGCGATATTGCGCAATCCTTCCATATATTCCGACACGCCGCTCTTCGTGGGAGCGCGCCGAGCGCGCGACATCTTTCGCGGATACGTGTGGTTCCTCGCGAAAAGTGCGCGCTCGGCGCAACTCCTACAAGGCGAAGTCGGCGGGGGTGAGGGGCGGCATGCCGTGGCGTAGGCGTGCCTTGTCGCACTGCGGACTCGGCGTTCCGTTTTCCCATGCCGGTTGCAGGTCGTGGCAGGGCGATGGGCGTACGTCGTACACGCCGCAATGTGCCGCCTTCCCCACTTCACCGACCAGCGAACGGCAGCGCGGTTCGTACGCATTCGTCCCGTGCATGTTCACGCGATGCGGGTCGAGGTGTTCGGTCAGGGCGGCAGGCACGATGCCGCCGCCTGCATCCGTTTCCATCCAGTGGAACGCTACGCGGTACGTGGCACAGCACGCGCCGCATCGCAGGCAGGGGTGTGTCATGGGTCAGATGGCGCCTGCGAAGGTGTTGCACTTGCCGACATCACCGGACTCGAGCCCCGCCTTGAACCAGTGCACGCGCTGCGCCGAGGTACCGTGCGTGAACGAGTCGGGCACCACCCTGCCCTGCGACTGTTCCTGCAGGGTGTCGTCACCAATGGCGGTAGCCGCGTTGATGGCTGATTCGACGTCGCCCGGCTGCAGCCATTTCTGACGCTGGTTCGAGTGATACGCCCACACGCCGGCGTAGCAATCGGCCTGCAGCTCCTGCCGCACGGATAGACCCGTTGCGCCTTCGAGCGACGCGCCGCGCTGGCGTGCCTGACTGACCTTGTCGAAGATGCCGCGGAGGTTCTGCACGTGATGACCGACCTCGTGCGCGATGACGTACGCACGCGCGAAGTCGCCCGACTCGTGGAAGCGCGTCTGCATCTGCTGGAAGAAACCGAGGTCGAGGTAGACCTTGTGATCGCCCGGGCAGTAGAACGGACCCACGGCCGACGACGCCGAGCCGCAGGCCGTGCGGACTCCGCCGCTGAAGAGGACGAGTTTCGGTCGCTCGTACTGCTTGCCGTTCGCGGCGAAGATCTCGCCCCAGGTGTCTTCCGTTTCGCCGAGGATCGCGCGGACGAAATCCACCTGCGGATCATTGGCGGCAGGCGCGCGTGTCTGGGACTGGGTCTGCTGCGGGGCGCCGGTGCCGGCACCGGGGTCGCCGCCGCCGAGCAACGCGGTCGGATCCTTGAAGAAAACGAGGCCCAGGATGGCCAGGACGATCATCCCGCCGATGCCCAGCCCGCGCCCGCCAAAGGACGGACCGCCCCCGCTGCTGCCCTGCCCTGCATCTTCCACATTGTCGCTACGACGGCCTTTCTGCCAGAGCATGGCATCTCCCTCCCGAGGAAGCGTCCCCCGATGAGACGCGATTCGCATGATCGCACGGACCATTACGGCTAAACTCCGCGGCTCTCCACGTGTTTTCCGGATGGTTTCATGACCAGTCAGCTCCCCGCCGTCGTCACCTTGCTCACCCTGCTGCTGATGTTCGCCACCGTCTGGGCGGTGGGCATCGCCCGCAAGCGCTATGGCATCAAGGCACCGGCGGTGTCAGGCGACCCGGCGTTCGAGCGTGCCATGCGCGTACAGATGAACACGCTGGAGAACGCCGTGATGTTCATCCCGGCCCTCTGGCTGGCGGCGCAGTACGTGGATCCGCTGTGGGCGGGCATCGCTGGCCTGATCTGGCTCGCCGGGCGCGTCTGGTATGCCGTGGCCTACCTGCGCGATGCCTCGCGCCGTGGCCCGGGTTATGCCGTTTCCATGCTGGCCTGGGTGGCCCTGATGCTCATGGCCGCTGGCGGCATGGGCATGGCCATCATGGAGAACAACGCTTCTTCGCCCGACGACGCGTCGGCGGCGGCATAAGGCGGGCACGGCAGGTTCCGACGGGCAGGTGGGGCTGAGCCGCCTGCCCGTGACCTGACTCAGTCTTCGTCGTCGCGTTCCAGCGCCAGCACACGCACGCGCTGGATACGGGCGCCTTCCATCGCAGTGACCTCGAACTCGAAGCCATCGGCCTCGAAGCGGTCGCCGGCGGTGGGCAGGCGGCCCAGCTCCTGAAGCACGAATCCGGCAAGGGTCGAGTAATTGCCGTCGCCGGCACCCGGCAGGCGATGGCCCAGCAGATGCTCGACGCGACGCGCGTCGAGACTGGCGTCGAGCAGCCACGCGCCGTCGGGCTCGCTGACGGCCGAGGGATCGCCTTCGCTGGTTTCATCCGGGAACTCACCGGCGATCACTTCCAGCACGTCGGCCGGCGTGACGAGACCCAGGATGCTGCCGTACTCGTCGACCACCAGCGCCATCTGCAGCGGCGAGCGACGGAATTCGTCGATCAGGCGCAGCACGCTCAATGACTCCAGCACCGTGATCGGCTTGCGCACCACGCTGTCGGTTTCGGTCTCGAAGCGGCCGTTGTCGGCCAGCGTGGCCAGCAGATCGCGCGATGAGACGACGCCAATCAGTGCGTCGAGATCGGCCCGGGCCACCAGCATCCAGTGATGCGGCGACTCGCGGGCTTCCTTCAGCAGCGTGGGCAGGTCTTCGTCGGGGTCGACCCACACGATCTCGGTGCGCGGGGTCATGATCGAGCGCACGTGGCGCTGCGACAGATCCAGAACACCCTGCACCATCTCGAGCTCGTCCCTGCCGAAGATCGCGGTGTCGGACGTCTCGTTCCCCGAGTCCTTCTTTCCGTTGTCGCCCTCTTCTTCCGACCGGCCGCCGAGCAGGCGGAGCACGGCCTTCGCCGTGCGGTCGCGCATGATCCGGCCACCGACCAGCAGGGAGCGGTGACGGTTGCGGCGCATCGTCTGGTTGAAGGCCTCGATCATGATCGAGAAGCCGATGGCCGCGTAGAGGTAGCCCTTCGGGATGTGGAAGCCGAAGCCTTCCGCGATGAGGCTGAAGCCGATCATCAGCAGGAACGACAGGCACAGGATGATGACGGTCGGCCGCGCGTTCACGAACTGCGTGAGCGGCTTGCTGGCGGTGATCATGAGCGCCATGGCGATGATCACGCCCACCATCATGATCGAGAGGTGGTCGACCATGCCGACGGCGGTGATCACGGAATCGAGCGAGAACACGGCATCGAGGATGACGATCTGCGCGACCGTCAGCCAGAAACTGACCCGGCGGCCCGCCTTGCCGTCGTGATCGTCGGAGGCCTCGAGGCGCTCGTGCAGCTCCAGCGTCGCCTTGAACAGCAGGAAGGCGCCGCCGATCACCAGGATCAGGTCGCGCCAGGACAGGCCGAAGCCGTTCCAGCTGAAGAGGGGTGTCGTCAGCGTCACCAGCCAGGACATGGCGGCGAGCAGGCACAGGCGCATGACCAGCGCGAGGCCGAGGCCCATCAGCCGCGCGTGGTCGCGCTGGCGGGCGGGAAGCTTGTCGGCGAGGATCGCGACAAAGACGAGGTTGTCGATACCGAGCACGATCTCCAGCACGATCAACGTGAGAAGACCCGCCCAGGCCGAAGGGTCGGCAAGCCAGTCGAATGCGAACATGGGACGGCGCGGTGAGGCGCCAGATTTCCTCCTGTATGGACGAATCACTATACAGAAGCTGCATGACGGTCTGTGCCGGAAGCGCCGTTGCATTTGTCGCGGGGCGTCGGCTAGGGTGCCGGATGTCTTTTGATCCCGATTTCCCGGCCACCCCGGCCCCGTTCGCCGCCAGCCCCCATCGGGCCCCGGGTGCGGTCGAAACCCTTGTCTGCATCGTGGCTTACTTCGTCCTGCAGTTCGCCTTCGGGCTGCTGTTCGGCACGGCGGCCGGCTGGCTGGCAGCCCGCTATCCCGACATTGCGCCGCCAGCCCCCGATCGGCTGATCCTGATCATCATCCTGACCATCGCATGCGCGGCCTCGCTGATCATCAGGGTCATGACCTGGCGCTGGGGACCGCTCACCCGGGATGCCGGGCGGCTGGGGCTCGGTTTCGTACCGCCGGAAGGCCGCTACGTGGCTATCGGCACGGCGCTGGGCATCGCCGCCCCGATCCTTGGCGGCCTGCTGACCCAGTGGATCGCCGGGGATCACGAGGTGTCACAGGCCGTCAGCGACATCGCGGCGAAGGCACACATCGGGCTGCGCATCGCGCTGTTGCCCGTGGTCGTCATCGTGGGGCCGCTGGTGGAGGAAGTGATCTTTCGCGGCGCCCTGCTGGCGCAACTCCGCGCACGGATGGGCGATCACTGGGCCATCGGCGTTTCCGCGCTCGTGTTCGGCATCGTGCACCTGCCGGACCTGGGGTGGCTCTGGTATGCGGTGCCTAACCTGGTGCTGGTCGGGGCGTTCTGCGGCTGGCTGCGGGTGCGCAGCGGGTCGATCTGGCCATCGTTCATCGCCCACGCGGCGAATAACGCGCTGGCAACGGTCGCCTGGTTTTCGGCGACGACGTAGACGGGCGACGACGGGGACGGGGTCAAGGACAACCGCCGATGGTGGGAGCGCGCCTTGCGCGCGACATCTTTTCGCGAGGCTTGCCCGGGCGCGTCGCGAAGAAGCTATCGCGCGCAAGGCGCGCTCCCACTGCAAAGCGGCGCGTTTTATAACAGGCCTTCCAGCGACGACACGTGGCGCGACAGCCGCGGGCTGGCGTAGCACTGCGAACCTACCGGCATGAGGCCTTCCTTATTGAACGCCGCGCGGTACCAGTCGGCCGAGCGGCCGATGAAGCCCTGCCGGTCGCCGCCCGGATCGTCTTCGCGGGTGTACACCTCGAGGAAGGCCAGGCCCTCCGTCATCTCGCCAATCCCGCGCAGGCCCGCGCGAATCTCAGCCGGTTTCAGATAGTGCAGCACGTCGGTGCAGACGACCAGGTCGAAGCGCGTATCGAAGCGCAATTCGGCCAGCTGGCCGAAACGGGCGTAGCCGATATTCCGCGACCGCCCGTAGCGCTCCACGGCGTATTCGCTCGCCTCGAGCCCCCGGTACTCGATGCCGGGACGCAACCGCCTCAGCACCGCGCGCCAGGGCGCCTCGCCACAGCCTATGTCCAGCACGTTGCGCACCGGATGGCCGAGGTAGAACTCCGCCTGCCCCAGCACCATCGACACCTTCCGCGTGAGCTCGGCGGGGGATCGCACCGCGTGCTCGTCGCTGCGGTACCACTTGTCGAAATAGGCCTGGTCGTAGGTCTTGGTCATGGTGCGGAGGTCGCCGGGGAAAGCGGCCATGGTAGCGGGCCCTACACCTCGGGCATACACGGGCGGTCGCAGCATGACCCTCATTGCCCAGGAGACTCCCATGCCTATCATCACCCTTCGCGTCACCGGCGACCGCGACATCTTCGACGACGTCATGAATGCCATCCACGGCATCGACCGCGTCGAGCGCGTGGAGGAGATCGACGACCTCATGTCCGGTGTCCGCGACGATTCCAGCTCGAGCGAACTGTCCGACGACGTCGGCTCGAGCACCTATACGCTTGAAGTCGAAGTACCCAACGAGAAGGTGGGCGAAGAAGTACGGGCTATCGCCGAAGAAACCGCAGGCACGCGTGAAGCCGCGCTGGAATTCGTTACCGACGACGAAAACGAGATCTGAAACCCTGCCCGTCCGTGAAACCGCAAGGTTTCGCGGTCAGGCGGGAGTAAACCTCCTGCACCCCGGGGCCGTTTATGGTGGTGGTCGATCACCCGTGACGGAGCGACCATGCGGCCCTTCTTGCTCAGTGCGCTCGTTTCCATGGCAGCCCTCGGTGCCGCGCCGGTCGCGGCACGTGACGATGCGCTGTCGCGCGACGACGTGGTGTGGCTCAACCGTGTCACCTTCGGTGTCGACGCCGCCACCGTCGCACGCTATCGCGACCTCGGTCGCCGTCGCTTCCTCGACGAACAACTCCACCCCCACACCAACGGCCTGCCCGCCGACGTCAGCGCGCAGATTGCCGCGTTCGATCTGTCGAAGACCTCCGTCGTCGAGCTCATGACCCGCGTGCGCGACCAGGCGCAGGCGATCAAGGACATGCCCGACGGGGATGCAAAGCAGGCGGCAAAAACGGCTCTGCAGAAACAGGGCGAAAGCTACGCGCGAGATGCGCAGGCGATCGAGATGCTTCGCGCCATCTACGACGAGAACCAGCTCGAGGAACAGCTCACCTGGTTCTGGCTGAACCACTTCAGCGTCTATCAACAGAAAGACCGCGTGCGCTGGCTCGCTGGCGACTATGCGCAGAACGCCATACGACCGCACGCGCTCGGCAAGTTCCGCGACCTCGTGCTGGCGACGCTGAAAAGCCCCGCCATGCTGCAGTACCTCGACAACGCACAGAACGCACGCGGAAAGATCAACGAGAACTATGCGCGCGAGCTGATGGAGCTGCATACCCTCGGCGTCGGCGCCGGTTACAGCCAGGACGATGTGCAGAACCTTGCCCGCGTGCTCACTGGCGTCGGTATCAACGTCGACGGCCAGCCGCGAAAGATCAAGCCGGAATGGCAGCACTATCTGATCCAGGACGGCCTGTTCGAGTTCAATCCGAATCGACATGACTTCGGCGACGTGACGCTGCTCGGGAAGCCGCTTGCCGGTGGCGGTTTCGACGAAGTGGAAAAAGCCGTCGACCTCATCGTCAGCCAGCCCGCGTGCGCCACTTTCATTTCCACGAAGCTCGCCACGTATTTCGTGGCGGATGTCCCGCCGCCCGCGCTCGTCAAGGCCATGGCGCGAACCTTCCAGCGCAGCGATGGTGACATCGCCGCCGTGATGAAGACCATGCTCGATTCGAAGGAGTTCGCCGCTTCGCTGGGCAAGCGTTACAAGGATCCCACGCAGTTCCTCGTGTCGTCGATGCGTCTCGCGTACGACGGCAAACCGGTGGCGAATCCGCGCCCGCTGGTGAACTGGATCAACCAGCTCGGCCAGGCGCCGTTCGGCCGCATTACGCCCGATGGCTGGCCGACGGCGGATTCGGAATGGTCGAGCTCGGGGCAGATCGCGAAACGTTTCGAGATCGCGCGGTCGATCGGCAGCGGCGCCAATCATCTTTTCGACCTCGATGACGATGGCAAACAACAGCGTGGCGGCTTCCCGCAACTCACCACGGCCACGTATTACGCCACGTACGAGCCACTGCTTGGCGCGAAGACACGCGACGCCCTGGGCCAGGCCACGTCGCAGCAGGAATGGAACACGTTCCTGCTTGCTTCCCCCGAATTCAATTACCACTGAGGTTCGCCATGGATCGTCGCCTGTTCCTCCGCGCCCTTGCCGCTACGGCGCCTGCCCTGATGCTCGGCGGAAAGGTCTTCGCTGCGCCGGTCGATTCGCCTCGTTTCCTGCTGGTCTTCCTGCGCGGCGGCTACGATGCCAACAACCTGCTGGTGCCGTATGCCAGCGACTTTTATTACGAGTCGCGACCCACCATCGCCCTTCCGCGCCCCGATGCAGGCAACCCGAAGTCGGTGCGCGGCCTCGATACGAACTGGGGACTGGCGCCCGCGGTGGCGCAGAGCATGGGTCCGCTGTGGGACAAGCGCCAGCTCGCCTTCGTGCCCTTCGCCGGCACCGATGATCTGTCGCGCAGCCACTTCGAAACCCAGGACAACATCGAATCGGGCGAGGCGACCGATGCACGCCACTTCGCGTCGGGTTTCATGGGACGCCTGTCGTCCGTGTTGCGCGGTTCACCGCCCATCGCGTTCACCGACGCCCTGCCCCTCTCGTTTCGCGGCGCCGGCGACGTGCCGAACATCTCGCTGAAGGGCAGCGGCAAGGCCGTCTTCGACGACAGGCAGTCGAAGATCCTCGCCGGCATGTACACGGGCACGCCATTGCAGGCCGCGGCCACCGACGGCCTCGAGCTGCGCCAGCAGGTATCTCAGGACCTGCAGAACGAAATGGTCGCCGCCAGTCGCGGCGCGGTGAACGCGCGCGGCTTCGCGCAGCAGGGCACGCGCATGGCCACGCTCATGCGTGACCGCTTCCGGCTCGGCTTCGTCGATGTCGGTGGCTGGGATACCCATGTCAACCAGGGCGGTGCAGCCGGTCAGCTGGCGAACAACCTCGACAACCTCGGCCAGGGTCTCGCGGCCTTCGCCGATGGGCTGGGCGACGCGGAGTGGAACAATACCGTCGTGGTCGTCGTGTCCGAGTTCGGCCGCACCTTCCGGGAAAACGGCAACAAGGGTACCGACCACGGGCACGGCACGACGCACTGGGTGCTCGGCGGCAAAGTCGCCGGTGGCCGCATCGCCGGCGACCAGGTCGCCGTCGATGCGAAGAGCCTGCTGCAGAACCGCGATTACCCGGTGCTCAATAATTACCGTGATGTGCTGGGCGCGTTGTTGCAGCGGATGTACGGCCTGTCGGCGGGTGACCTGGGCACTGTGTTTCCGGGGGCCAGGCCGAAGAACCTCCAGTTGGTCTGAGGCCTAGAACTCCAGTCGATACGCCACCTTGACCAGGCCTTCCTGCACGTCTTTCAGCGAGAATCCGTGTCGGAACTGCGAGCCGACATCGTCTTCCGTGTCGTCGGCGTAGCCGCCGCGGTTGTAGACGATGTAGAGGTTGGATAGCGGTGCGATCTCGTAGCGATAACGGATCTGGAAACCCAGGTTCGCCACGCCCAGCCCGTCGACCTGCTCACTGCTCGCGACCGCACCGCCCGTCGGCGTGACTTCCAGCGCACTTCGCAGCCTGGCCCCGACCGCCAGCGTCTGCAGCTTCATGCGCAGCTCCTGCTTGTTGCCCAGGTTCCAGTTCATGCCACTGTCGATGCCGACGGTACGGCCGTCGTATCTGCCGACCAGGTTGTCGTGCTGCCAGATGAGCCAGTTCGGGTCCCATTCGTAGCTGGCACCAGCGAAGATGCTGAAGGCGTCGGTCACGAAGTACGTCGGCGTGAACTTGAAGTAGTAACCGAGCCGGTGGTAGCCGGTCAGCTGGTTGCCGCCGATAAAGCCTTCGGCTTCCCATGACCAGCGGCCCACGCGGGGATGTGTCCGCTCATAGGTCAGCTTCGCCGTCGGTGGAGTGTGCAGTGCATGACCGCCGCGCGTGAGCAGGTCGTCATAAGCGGCAGTGAACGCGTCGAGCCGCCAGAACTCCTCGCCGCCGTCGCGGCGCTGGCTGTCGCGAATCACCCGGAAGCGCCGATGCACGGCAAGGCCACGCGTGTTGTCGAGCATCGAGATGCGATAGCGCCACAGGTGCGAGCTGTAGGCCGAGTCATCGGGCAAGCCGGTTTCGCGCCGACGTACTTCCCAGTGCAGGTAGGTCATGTCGTTGCGTGGCAGGTAACCGAAGTCGTCGATATCCAGCCGGCGGCCAAAGTACATGCCGAGCCACTGCTGGCTCCAGACATCGCTCATTTCCCAGTAGGCGATGCTGGTCGCACCCATGCCGGAACTGTTCGCGGTGGGCTGGTCGATCTTGCTGCCGACGATGTTGCTGGTGATGGTGAAGGTGGCATTCGGTTGCCAGCGATGGTCGAAGCCGAGCACGTTCGCATCGCGGTCGAGGTACGGGTGATTCACCCGCGTAGCGAGCATGCCGAAGGTCTGCGTGCCTTCGGCCTGGGTTAGACGGAGTGCACCGAACGTGCGACCGGCATCGCCCTTCTCCTGCGCGGTAAGGATGCCGTAGCTCATGCCGCCCACGCTGCCATTGACCTTCACCGCTGCGGAGATGTCGGCCGCGCCACGGCCATCGTCTGACGCACCGCCGACCCGACGCGTGTAGACGAGCTGCGAGTTGTCATCGAGGAGGCTGAAATCGAAGATGCCCTGGTTCTCGGTAAAGAACGGGCGCTTGTCGGTGAAGAACGTTTCCTCCGGCGAGAAATTCACGACGAGGTCGTCGCTCTCCACCTGCCCGAAATCCGGGTTGATGGTCGCGGTCAGCTGTGTCTGGCCGTTCGGTTTCCAGAGGATATCGGCGCCCTGCTCGAACGACGTGCCGCCGTTGGCGCGATCGACCTTGCCGACGAGGTAAGGCGTCATGGCGAACAGGGATTGCGCATAGGCAGGAAGCTCGACACGCTGGAAGCTGGAGAGGAACCGGCCGCGATCGAAGCTGATCGCAGGCCACGCCATCCGCTCGCCGGTGCTGCCGATGACGCGATCGACGTACAGGCCGATGGTGCGCGTGTCGCCACTGACCTTGCGCATGGGTGCGATGTACCACGGAATCAGGATTTCCACCGAATACCCTTCCGCGTCTTCGGTCACGGCGTGGTCCCAGCGGCCGTCCCAGTCGTAGCTGAAGTCGGATTCGTTGGTGATGACCTCGTCGGCCACGCCACCCTGCGACTTCACTTCGAAGTCGTAGCCCACGCGTCCGTCCGCGTCGAAGTCGACCATCACGTTGACCCGGTCGACCAGCGCGCTTTCGTCGCGACGGGCCTGCTGGCGCGAACGGACCACATCCGCCGACTGGGTCACGCGAATCGCCACCGCCAGCCCTTTGGGTGTCGAGAGTACCCAGGCTTCGGTAGGCTGGCTCCCGGGCTTTCCCGTCATCGGCTGGGTGTCGCGGAAATCGCCGATGCGCCGGGCCCCCGCCCATTCCGCCGGATCGATATGGCCGTCGATCACGACCTCCGCCCGGGCGACGGCAGCGGCCGACGCGAGGAAGGCAAACAGGGCAAGGCGAGCGAGCATGGACCATCCGGGTCGTGGGAACTTACGGATAGGATGCTCGCGGATTCGTAAAGGTTTGCCGTGACTTGTGGGCTATAAGCGCCGGGCAAGCGCGCTGTCGTGGGAGCGCGCCCTGCGCGCGACATCTTTTCGCGACACCTCCCTGCGTGGGGAACGCCGAGAGCCTTATTGCATCGCGAAAAGATGTCGCGCGCGGGGCGCGCTCCCACGGCCGCGGTTGGCGGATCAGCGGTTCAGCAGATGTCTACTGCCGTCAGGGTCAGGGTCGTGCGGTAGTGGAAGCCGATTTTCTCGTAGAGCCGCGTCGCGCCCTCGTTGCCTGCCGACACGTGCAGGAACGACGCCAGCCCGGTGTCGCGATGGTGGTTGACCAGCGTGACCAGCAACGCCCGCGCCAGGCCTTGCCCGGCGAAGTCCGGGTGTGTACACACGGCGCTGATTTCGCGGGCGCCCGGAACAGCCATGCGTTCACCGGCCATGGCGACGAGGCGATTCTCTCTAAGTATTCCTACGTAGCGCCCGAGGGCCGACGTGTGCTCGCGAAAAAACTCCGGGTAGACGAGGGACGCCAGGGTCCGCATGCGCTCGCGGTGATCGGGGCCAAGCACGGTCACGACCTCGGCCGTGGTGACCTCGGGCTCGTCGAGGCGACGCACCAGCTGCAGCGTGTCCGGAACGGCGTGGCCCGGGCCAGGTTCCGCAGGCACCCACCGCTCGGGCAGCTCCGCCGGCGCCACGCCCAGGAAATACCGCCGCCCCTCGAGCCGGGGATCGTCTTCCACCCTGGCCGCCGCCGACGCCACGGCAATGAAGGGTGCATACGCCGGCCCGTACCACAGGGCGTCGCCGGCATGCCGGGCGAGATGCCGGTGCTGACCCGCCAGCGAATGCCAGAGCGGATTGTCGAGGAGCAAGGTATCCATTGCCGTCATCCATGGGTGGAGCATCACGATCTGAAGGCCAGGCCGCGCGCATCTCAAGCGGCTCTGCTACTTTCCCATGGAAACCATCACCAAGGGGACCCCATGCTCGCACGTACCTGCCTCCCGATCGCGCTGATGATCGCACTTGCGCTGCCCGCCTTTGCCGACGACGCGAAGAAATCCGCCACCCCGACGGCCAAAGAGCTGCTGGCGAAGGCATCGCCGGCCGACTGGCGCACCCCGGATCCGCAGAATCTCGTGTACATGGACCTGCCGCAGGGACGCGTCATCATCGAGCTCGCGCAGGACTGGTCCCCGCTGCACGCCGCGAACATCCGCACCCTCATCCGCGAGCATTACTTCGACGGCACGCAGGTCATCCGCGTGCAGGACAACTTCGTTACCCAGTGGGGCGACCCCGATGGCGACGACAAGAAGAAGGCGAAAAGCCTCGGCACCGCGAAGGAAACCCTGCCGCCGGAGTTCACCCGCAAGGACGGCAAGCCCTTCCCGTTCACGAAACTCCCGGATGGCGACGTCTATGCACCCGAAGTCGGATTTTCCGACGGATTCCCCGTGGCCCGTGACAAAGGCGAGGCGTGGATCACGCATTGCTACGGCACGGTCGGTGTCGCACGCGACGTCGGCGCGGAGACCGGTAACGGCAGCTCGCTGTACGCGATCATCGGCCAGGCGCCGCGCAACCTCGACCGTAACCTCGCCGTGGCGGGCAAGGTGCTGAAGGGCATGGACCTGCTGTCGGCGTATCCGCGCGGCGGCGAGCCCATGGGCTTCTATGACAAGCCCGACCAGCGCGTGACGATCAAAAGCGTTCGCCTCGCGGCCGACGTGCCGGAAGCCGAGCGCACGCCGATTCAGGTGCTGCGCACGGACAGCAAGACCTTCTCGGCCGTGATCGAGGCGAAGCGCAACCGGAAGGATCCGTTCTATGCGCGGCCCGCGGGGAAGATCGATCTGTGCAATATCAGCGTGCCGGTGCGGGATCCGTCGGAAAACGCGCATTGAAACGTTTTGAAAACGTCTTTTTTTTCACACAACTGAAACAGAGCCGGCGCGTATAAACAGTCATCGCGATGGGCCTGCCATGCACGCCACGTCGAGATCGTTACGCACACGGATCGTGCGTTGAAATGACCATGGAGAAGGACATTATGCTTATCCACATAAAGATATTGGGCGGAGAACCCCTTGATCTGGAAGTCGAACCATCAGACACGGTCGACAACACCAAAGCCAAGATTCAGGATAAGAGAGGAATTCCGCCGGACCAGCAACGCCTGATATTCAACGGAAAGCAAATGGAGGATGGGCGGACGCTGGCGGATTACAATGTTCAGCTGGAAAGCACCCTGAATCTTGTCCTCCGCCTCCGCGGCGGTTAGCGCGGACATCCGTGCCGGCGTAGACGCCTTACGCAGTGGGTCGCGAAACAGCCTCCCGTAGGGCGCGAAGCTTAGCCTTCAGCTTCGCTTCGTTTTCCGGCCCGACCCGGATCATGAATTTCTGCCCGACGGAAAGCTGCTCGAGGGAAGGATCTGCATAGACGTAGCCCGCTTTGGCGGGAATCAGTGGCTGGCTGCCCTTGGGCTCGGGGGCAGCCAGCAGATGGTCGATGACGGCCACGAGGCGGTCATTGAAATACCCGTCGGTGCCGAGGTCGCGGTACGCCTGCTGGAAGAGCGGGTAGTTGCGCTTGTACCAGGCGGCGGCCGCCTTCGGGTCGATACGCTCGGCGACATACATGTATGTGCTGTACCGCTGCATGTTCTCCTTCGACTCGACGAAATTTCCGTCACTCGGAACGACCTGGAAGCGGCCGATCGGCAGACGGAGCGGCACCACGTTCATGCCGACGGTCTGCTTCGGCAGGGCATCGATCGTCGAGACCATGCGCGACACGATGGCCTGCGGGTTGAGCAGCGACTTGAGCGCGTCGTCGGTGGTCAATGCGAGCAGCCCGCTCATGACCTCGGCGTCGCTTTCGTCGAGTGACGGCAGCGCTGCCGTCGCCGCGCTGGCAGGGTCGATGGGGTGTTCGGGCAGGGCTGGCTCGTGGAGCGGCGTCGAGGTCGCCGATGAGGTCGCTACCGGCGCGGCGGGTGGCGGCGACATCGCATCGCGGGCCGCTTTCTCGCGGTAGACGAAGATGCCGACGACTGCGGCGATGGCGATGACGAGTAACGCTACGACCCACTTCGAGCCTGATGACTGACTGCTCACGCACGTGCTCCTGCCTTTGACGAATTGCCCCCTTGGGACTGCGGATGGGGGGAATGGTTCAAGGTTGCGGGGGGGACGGGTGCCTTGGGGGGGGAGGGGGGGCGTGCACGCAGGGCGCGGCCACCGGAGCTCGTTCATACCGCTGGAGCCGAAGCACGTTGCGCTGGAGCCTTGCGGGGTGGTCGCGATTTCTATGAAACCGCGCCCACCGACCGCGCAATCCCGCTCCCGATGTCGCGCGCGGGGCGCCTGCTCCAAGATAAAAAACACGTGCGGGGCTGCGGCCGCACTAGCGCCTGCTCCGCCAGGCATGGCGCGGCTTAGTGAAGCGGGGGGCTGTCCCGGACGGGGGCTTCGCCGCCACGGCGGGCCGTCCGGTGAGTGGCCAATGCTATCGTTTTCGGGTGCGCTCCCAGTGGCGCGACGGGGTGCCGGTTTTTACATATTCCGGCGGTACTCGCCGCCTACGTCGTAGAGCGCGTGGCTGATCTGGCCGAGGGAGTTGTTCTTCACCGCGTCCATCAGCTGTTCGAACACGTTCTGCCGGTCGCGTGCGGTTTTCTGCAGCGTGCGCAGGCTTTCCGGCGCCAGGGCGTTACGTGCCTTGCCGTAGAGCAGCACGTTGTCGATCTGCTGGCCCTTCTCGCTTTCCGTCGAGCGGATCAGCTCGATCTCCGTGGCGATCTCGCCGCCGTGGTCTTTCGGCAGGAACGTATTCACGCCGATGAGCGGAAGTGAGCCGTCGTGTTTCTTGTGCTCGTAGAACATCGACTCTTCCTGGATCTTGCCGCGCTGGTACATGGTGTCCATGGCGCCGAGCACGCCGCCGCGCTCGCTGATGGCCTCGAACTCCTTGTAGACGGCTTCTTCGACGAGGTCGGTCAGTTCGTCGACGACGTAACTGCCCTGCCACGGATTTTCATTGAAGTTGAGGCCCAGCTCACGGTTGATGATGAGCTGGATCGCGACGGCGCGGCGCACACTTTCTTCCGTGGGCGTGGTGATGGCTTCGTCGTATGCGTTCGTATGCAGGCTGTTGCAGTTGTCGAACAGCGCGTACAGCGCCTGCAGCGTCGTGCGGATGTCGTTGAACTGGATCTCCTGCGCGTGCAGCGAGCGACCGGAGGTCTGGATGTGATACTTCAGCATCTGGCTGCGGGCGGAGGCGCCATAGCGCTCACGCATGGCACGCGCCCAGATGCGGCGCGCCACCCGACCGATCACCGTGTATTCCGGATCCATGCCGTTGGAGAAGAAGAACGACAGGTTGGGCGCGAAGTCGTCGACCTTCATGCCACGGGCGAGGTAATACTCGACGATGGTGAAGCCGTTCGACAGCGTGAAGGCCAGCTGGCTGATCGGGTTCGCGCCCGCTTCGGCAATGTGATAGCCGGAAATCGACACCGAATAGAAGTTGCGCACCTTGTGATCGACGAAGTACTGCTGGATATCGCCCATCATGCGCAGCGCGAATTCCGTGCTGAAGATGCAGGTGTTCTGCGCCTGGTCTTCCTTCAGGATGTCGGCCTGCACGGTGCCGCGCACCGTGGCAAGTGTGTAGGTCTTGATGCGTGCGTACGTTTCTGCATCGACGACTTCTTCGCCCGAGACGCCCAGCAGCCCGAGGCCGAGCCCGTTGTTACCTTCGGGCAGCCCACCGTGGTAGGTCGGGCGCTCGCCATCGCGGTAGAGGCTGGCGATGTGCTCGTGCGCACGCTCCCATCGCGACGGCTCTTCGTTGAGGTACTTCTCGACGTTCTGGTCGATCGCGGTGTTCATGAACATCGCGAGGATGATCGGCGCCGGCCCGTTGATCGTCATGGACACCGATGTCGACGGCGCCGACAGGTCGAAGCCGGAATAGAGCTTCTTCATGTCGTCGAGCGTGGCGATGGAGACGCCGGAGTTACCGATCTTGCCGTAGATATCCGGACGGGGTGCCGGGTCTTCGCCATACAGCGTGACCGAGTCGAACGCCGTGGAGAGACGCGCTGCCGCGCCGCCGAGCGAAAGGTAATGGAAGCGGCGGTTCGTGCGCTCCGGCGTGCCTTCCCCCGCGAACATGCGGGTGGGATCTTCGCCGGCGCGGCGGTACGGGAACACGCCACCCGTATACGGATACGCGCCCGGCAGGTTCTCGCGCATGAGGAACGACAGCAACTCGCCCCAGTCCTTCGTCTTCGGCGGCGAGACCTTGGCGATCTTCTGCCCGCTCAGCGACACGCGGTAGTTCTCGACGCGGATGACCTTGTCGCGCACCTGGTATTCATTGAATTCCGCTGTGACAGCCTCGAAGCGTGACGGCCATTCGCGCAGCAGGGCCACGGCTTCACTACTGAGTTCGCGCACGGCTTCGTTATAACGCTGGCGAAGTGTCGCCAGTGAGCGGTCGCCGTCCACGGTCAGCGCGCCGTGGTCGTACAGGTCGAAGGCGCGCGGAAGCAGCGCGTCACCGATGTCTTTCAGCGACTCGTGGTAGTGCTGGGCCTTGCTGGCTGCCTCGGCCTGCTTCGCGATGCCGTGGTTGATCCCACGTCCCTGCTCCGCGATTTCCGCGAGATAGCGCACGCGATTTCCCGGGATCAGCACCGTGGCGCGCGGTTCGCGCAGCGAGGTATCGATATCGGGGGTCCACGTCGCGTCGGGCAATGCCAGCTTCTCGCGCATCAGCCGGCACAGGTTGGCGAACATCCAGGTGACGCCCGGATCGTTGAACTGGCTGGCGATGGTCGGATAGACCGGCACCACGTCGTCCGGCATCTGGAACGCGATGCGGTTGCGCTTCCACTGCTTGCGCACGTCGCGCAGCGCGTCTTCGGCACCACGCTTGTCGTATTTGTTGACGACGACGACTTCGGCGAAGTCGAGCATGTCGATCTTTTCCAGCTGGCTGGCGGCACCGTATTCGCTGGTCATCACGTACACGGGGAAATCGACGAGATCGACGATTTCCGAATCGCTCTGGCCGATACCCGCGGTTTCCACGATCACCAGGTCGTACGCCTGCGACTTCAGGAAATCGATGCAGTCGTGCAGCACGATCGACGTGGCGGCGTGCTGGCGACGCGTGGCCATCGAGCGCATGTACACGCGCGGGCTGCGCAGCGAGTTCATGCGGATGCGATCGCCGAGCAGCGCGCCGCCGCTACGGCGACGGGTCGGATCCACGGCGAGCACGGCGATGCGCATCTGCGGGAACGCATGGAGGAAGCGCAACAGCAGCTCATCGACGACGGACGACTTACCGGCGCCGCCGGTACCGGTCAGGCCGAGCACGGGCGTCTTGTTACCTGCCAGCTGCCATTCCTTGCGCAGGCGGGCGAGCTCCGTCTCCCGGCAACGAATCCTCTTCGATGGCGGAGAGCATCGCGCCAATGGAGATCTCGTTTTCGACAGCGACGGCGACCGGCGCCGTTTCGACGCGCGCATGAACGGCGCTGCGCGTGCGCGCCATCACGTCTTCGATCATCTCGGTCAGACCGAGCTTCATGCCATCGTTCGGATGGTAGATGCGCTCGACGCCGTACGCCTGCAGCTCGCGGATCTCTTCCGGCGTGATCGTGCCACCGCCGCCGCCGAACACGCGCACATGCCGGCGCCGCGCTCGCGCAGCATGTCGACCATGTACTTGAAGTACTCCACGTGGCCGCCCTGGTACGACGACAACGCGATGGCGTCCGCGTCTTCCTGCAGCGCGGCCCGCACGACGTCTTCCACCGAGCGGTTGTGGCCGAGATGGATCACCTCGGCGCCCTGGCTCTGGATGATCCGGCGCATGATGTTGATCGCCGCGTCGTGGCCGTCGAACAGGCTGGCCGCCGTGACGAAGCGCAGCGGCGTGGCCTCCGCGTCGGTGTGGCTGGCGGGGATGTGCTTGGGCTGCGAGCTCATGGAAACTCCGGGAAACGCGACGTCTGGGGAGGGAACCGGCCGATTCTATCCCCGGGTGCGCCGGGATCTCTGACGCAGTGCAGCGATACGCGGTCCGCACGGTCGCGAGTCGCGCTACACCGCCTGCGGCGCGGAGGCCTACGGAATATTCGCTCGCGCGATGCGTGCTGATGCCGTGCCGCTGTTCGGCGCCCAGCGGGTACGTCGCATCCACGGACGAATACCTGCGGACGTGTCTTCGGGCCCGTCAGCTGCAGCAGCACGGGCCTGCCGAGGCTGTCCGGATGGTGCAGGCTCATTGGCCAGCGTGGCCGACATGGGCGGCTCGGCCGCCTGGCCTGGGTCGGTCCAGAGCTTGCCGATCCGGTCGAAATCCGGCGAGGCGACTTCGACCCAGACACCGATCTGGTAATTCTCGCCGCGCCCGTTCACGGGCAGCGGCAAGGTCGCCCGGATGAAAAAGCGGCTCGCGTCGATGACGCAAAGGTCGTCGTTCTCGAACACGCCCGCGGCTCGCGCCTCGGCATCGAGATCGATAACGGCATCCGGCCGGCGGTAGCCCAGTTCCAGTGCCTCTTCGTCGTGTTCCGATCCACACACCGCACAGGTGCTTGTCATGGCTCGCTCCTCGAAGGGGGACAGCCCGATCTTAGTCCTTCGCAGTGTCGGGGTAGCGAAGCTCCACGCCATCCAGGAAGGCTATCGCCGCGGTCATGACGCTTTCGTCATCGACGATCCGGCGATGGCCCAGGCGGCGAGTTTTCAGCAGGGTGGCGTCCGGCCAGAGACGGGCATACAGCTCGCCCTCTTCCACCGGCACATCGCGATCGAAGAAATCGTGGACGATCAACACGGGCTGAGTCCGCTTCGGCGCGTGGTGCTCGATATGCAGATCGTCGATGAGTATGCCGGTGCGCTCGGTCAGCGCCGCGTGCAGGGACGGCCGCAGGTGCTCCGCAAGGCGGACAAATCGGGAGAACCGCCGCGTGGCGCCCTGCGGATCCGCTGCGGGAGCGATCAGCACCACCCGCTTCGCCGTCCATCCATCTTCCAGCGCCAGCGTCGCAGCCGCGCCACCCAGTGAATGGGCGACGACGCCGTAAGCGTCCCCGTAGTGGCGGCCCACCGCGGCCAGCGTCCGGACGAAGTCGGGCAGCGTGCAGAGATCGCCACCGCTGTGTCCGTGGCCGGGTTGATCGAAGGAAACCGCGGCCCAGCCCTTGGCAAGAAGCTGCGGAGCCCAGCTCTCCCAGCGCAAGCCAAGGCTCGACCAGCCGTGGGCCAGCAGGATGTAAGGCTGCGTCGTGGGATCGCCCCAGACGTAGGTCTCGATCGACTCCCCACCAGCTTGCACCGTTTCGCGACGCGCCGACATCGTCGTTGCGGCATAGGCAGCGCGAACCCGGCTGCTCGGCAGCGGTGTCTGGAACGTCCGCGCGGCATGGGCCACGGTACGAACAGGCGCCAGGCGGCTGCCAAACCGGTACGCGAAACGGATGCCCAGCAGGGTCGCGATGGTGCGCACGCCAAAACGGCGGGGAGGCTTCATGGGCGGGAACGGGCCGGTGGCGGTAAGAGTGGGCATGCGGGTCTTGGAGCGCCGAAGCGTCGCAAGGTTCCCCCACGGGAAGCTTTCACGAAGCTGAACATTACGACCCACGGTGGGTCAACCCGCTCGAAGGAACCCGCGTTCTGGCCCCCGAATCCGCATCCGCGGAACCTCGCGAAGGAGAACATCGATGACCAAGCTGACCCGCACCCTCGCCGCCGTCGCCGTGATGGGCCTGGCCGCAGGCGCCGCTAGCTACACCCCGCCGGTCGCGGCGCGGGAATACGTCGCGGTCACCGTCGGCACCCGTCCGCCCCCGCCGCGCTACGAGCGCGTCCCACCCCCGCGCGCCGGCTATGTCTGGGCGCCGGGCTACTGGAACTGGTACGGCGGGCGGTATGTCTGGGTCGGCGGCCGCTGGGCCGGCGTACGTCCGGGCTACGTCTATCGCCCGCCGGTCTGGCACCCTTACGGCCGCGGCTGGCGCGTCGAGCGTGAGACCTGGGTCCGCGACCCGCACTGGCACCGTTGACACCCGTCTGCTGCGCCGCACCTACACGGACGCTCACAACGGTTTAAACTAGGCGCCTGACACGACAGATCGCCCCCGCCCTTCCAGGCCGGGGCGATTTTTTTGGACGGTCACTACCGACCGGTGGTCCCCACCACCGGCCATCACCTAGAGGCGGTGCTGCTGCCGCTTGTAACTGGAGTTTGCGTTCGATGATTTTCGAAACCATCGCCAACACGGGCCACGAAGAAGTCGTCTTCTGCCATAACAAGGACGCGGGCCTCAAGGCCATCATCGCGATCCACAACACCGTGCTGGGTCCCTCCCTCGGCGGCCTGCGCATGTGGCCGTACAAG
>JAPWKG010000014.1 GCA_028283625.1 Acidobacteriaceae bacterium
TGCTCGAAGCCAAGCGGCTCGAACGTCTGACGACCGATTTTCTTACCTATGCTCGGCCAGGGAGCGGGTCCTTTCGTCAAGTCGACGTTTCCGTACTCATCGGGTATATCGTGTCCATCGTGCAGCCTCATGCCTTGCAGAAGCACCTTCAAATTGATGCTACGGGGTGGGAGAGGTGCCAATTATTTGGTGACGAGGGACAGATACAACAGGCGCTTCTCAATCTGATGCGTAATGCAATCGAAGCCTCTCCGCAGAATGCGCGCATCTCGATCACGGTGGAGAGTGTCACTGAAGGGTACTTCCATATCCGGATTGAGAACGCCGGTAGCGCGATTCCATCCCACATCGTGCAGCACATCTTTGAGCCATTCTTTACCTCAAAAGAAGGCGGCACAGGACTTGGTCTTGCAATCGTCCGCAGCATCGTTGACAGGCACCGTGGCGAACTGATGTTGGAGCGGAACGATCCAGATCATATAGTTTTCACGATGGCGCTTCCGATACTTGAACCGAACAAGGATGCTCAACTGCACCTCGATACGGAGTTTTAGAATGGCCCGCGTTCTGATCGTTGAAGACGAACCCAACATGCGTAAGGTGCTCATGGCGAATCTTCGTCAGGACGGACATCTTCTAGTAGAGGCTGCCACGCTCAAAGAGGGATTGCAGGCGGTCTATGGCAACGACTTCGACGTCGTTTTGCTTGATCAAAAACTTCCTGACGGTGAGGGCACGGATGTACTCAAAGCGGTGCAGCAGTCGGAGCCATCCACTGCTGTAGTAATGCTGTCTGCCTATGGCACAGTGGAGCTCGCGGTGGAGGCGATGCGCATCGGCGCATTCGATTTCTTGACGAAGCCGTTTTCTCCGGACAATCTGCGCGCTATTGTTCATCGCGCCGCGGAACGTTCGGCTTTGCATCGCGAGAACTACCTGCTGCGGAGCGCCGTCGATCGGCTGGAGGGGCAGTCGGAGATACGGGGTAGCAGTCTGGCCGCAGTCAAATTGCGTGAGCTGATCTCACGGGTCGGGCCTACGAGTGCGACGGTGCTCATCACAGGAGAGACCGGCACTGGAAAAGAACTAGTCGCGCGCGCGATCCATAAAAGCAGCGAGCGGGCGAACAAGCCTCTCATCAGCGTCAACTGCGCAGCGTTCTCCGAGACGCTGCTTGAGAGCGAGCTCTTTGGACATGAGCGAGGCGCCTTCACCGGCGCGGACAGAACGCGGTATGGTCTCTTTGAGGCTGCGCACGAGGGAACGCTCTTTCTTGATGAGGCTGGCGAGATGTCCCCTGCAGCGCAAGCGAAGCTGCTGCGCGTGCTGGCTGAGGGTAAGATAATGCGCCTCGGCTCTACGATGGCACGTGAAGTCGATGTTCGCGTTCTGGTTGCCACTCACCGCGATCTAAGAAAGGAAGTGCAGGAAGGGCGGTTCCGCCAGGATCTGTACTACCGGCTGGCCATCGTGCCCATTCATGTTACGCCCTTGCGCGAGAGGACTGCGGACATTCCAGAGATTGCGGGATACCTGTTGCACCAGATTGCCAATGACCTTAAAACAGCAAAGCGAACGCTTCATTCTGACGCGGTGCAGCAACTGCTGACCTATAGCTTTCCCGGCAACGTGCGGGAGCTGCGTAACCTGCTGGAGCGTGCCTGCATTTTGACCAGCAGCCCGGAGATACTCTGGTTTGATCTGCCCGAGGTAGTCGAGAACCTGACCGGAACGGGGTCCAGCCTCCCTCTCTTCCATGGAGCATCTTTGCCGGAGGAGTTTCATCTGCGGAGCACGCTTGCATCGTTGGAACGAAGCATCATCGAACAAACACTGGCAAAAACCAACGGCTCCAAAACAGAAGCAGCGCGCAGGCTAGGTCTTTCGAAGAGCGACCTCAGCTACAAACTGTCAAAATACAATCTGTAGCTGCCGTAGAAGAGGTGTTCAAAATCTTGAACACCTGTTTGAATTCTCGCTGAAGTAGAGGCGAGACTGCTCCGAAATCACCCAATTCCCACCGATTTGACTGCACTTTGATTTGGCCATTCGATTGCCTTTGCCTCTAGCAAACGTATGAGGCAAACGATCAACAAGGCATTGACATTCCTGGCAGTCGGGGCCTCTCTCCTGGCTCATTCTGCAGAGTGTCTTCTTGCACAGAACTCGCCGCAGGAGCTCTCTCTGCACGACGCACTTACGTCCGCATTGGCGAAGAGGCCTGAATTACGAGCTGCGACGCAGACGGAGGAGTCTGCAGTCCAGTTGCGTCGCCAGGCTCGCATCATTCCCAACCCGCGACTCTTCTATCAATCGGAGAACCTTCGTCCGGGGGCAGACTTCACTCAGGATGTTGATACTTTTGCGTACGCCAGCCAGATACTCGAAGTATCGGGTCGGCGTGGCGCTCGCATCGCTGTGGCGGATAGCGGCATTCATGGTGCGCAGCTTGCCCTGAAGCAGCAACAGAGGATCATTGAGCTACGCGTAGCACAGGCTTATTGGGACGCGCTGCGACTACAGTACCTGCGAATGCTGGCGGAACAGAGCGTCGGATACTATCGCGAGATTCTTGACTACCACCAGAAGCGTTTCAATGAGGGTAAGATCGCCGCGGTTGATCTCCTTCGTGTACGGCTGGAGGAGATTCGCGCCGAGACGAGCGTAGACTCGAGTCGCCTCGCCGAGGCACAGGCAAAACAGAGACTAGCTCGCGAAATGGGTCTGACAGCAGCGGACAACTGGAAGCTCAGTGAATCCTTTGAGGAGCTGAATCCGCCGAAGGAACCTGTCAGCGCGAATAACCCTCAGGACGAGCGCATTGAAGTAAAGCAAGCGCAACAGGCGATTGATGCGGCACGCGCCAATCTAATGACGCAGAAGGCGCAGGGCAGACCCGACATCGATGCCCTGTTCGGATATAAGCGCACGTCGGGCCTCGATACGATGATCGCTGGTTTTCAGGTGAATCTGCCGATCTTCGATCGCAACCAGGGTGCTACGGCTTCCGCGCGATCGAGTGTAGAAGCGAGCCAGTCGATGCTTGCCGCGGTACGGCAGCAGAGCGCCAGCGATCTCGCTCTAGCGCGTATGTCCTACGACACATGGCGGCGTCAGGTCTCGGAGCGCTACCTCCCTCTGCTTGATCAGGCCGTCGATATCGCGAATATCTCGCGTGCTGCCTATCGTGAGGGAGGCACAGACCTGCTCCGATTGCTGGATGCGGAGCGGCTGCGTGTGGACGCGCAGAGTTCCTGGGTGGAGGCGCTGGGCAACTATCACCAGAGTGTCCTTTCGCTGGAGTACGCTGAGGGGCTTGAGCCATGAACAACGAAACCGATCTGAGACTGAGACATTTAATGAGACTGCCAATCGAGCAACGAGGGTTCATGCGGCATACCAACGCGATGCTGACTCTCGCAGGGCTGTTCACTATCACAGGTTTCGCATGCGGATGTCACCGCTCGCCAGCAAGCGGAGCCAATGCGCAAGTGAATACAACGAGCGAGTTGGCCACCTCGAAGAGTACCTCCGAAGGCGCGGAGATCGTGTTGCCCGTGGCAGAACAGCGAGGGATCATTGCCACCACCACACTCACTGCTCAGAACGAGCCGGCGCTGTTGCAGTTCCCGGGAAGAATTGTATTGCCCGATAACGAGAGCTGGCGTGTCGGCGTGTTGACGACAGGCCGCATCGAACGCGTATATGCCAACTTGGGCGACTATGTGCACAAGGGTGCCATTCTGGCACGGATGCACAGCCACGATGTGCACGAGGCGCGGGCAGCCTATGCCATGGCCCTTGCCGAGAAGACTCGGCTGCAATCCGCTGAGTCGCTCGCCCAGATAAACGACGACCGCATGCAAAGGCTGTATGCCTTACGCGCTGCTTCGGTCGAACAGACCGAGCAGATGCGGCAGGAGCTGGTTAACGCAAAGACAGCGCTGGCAAATGGAATGACTGACGTAGTCCGTAGCAAAACACATCTTGAGGAGAACCTCGGTATCCCTGCAGATCTGCCACCGAACGCCAGTGATGAGACCGCGGAGCTGATTCCGATCATCGCTCCGGCAAGTGGATATGTCCTGCAGAAAAATGTGACCCCGGGCACGACGGTGGCGCCGGCGACAGACATCTTCGTCCTAGGGGACACAAAGCACTTGTGGATGCTCGCCTCTGTTGGCCAGGACCTATTGAGCGGATTGAGGGTCGGGCAAAGCGCATGGGTAACGCTTCCTGGAGTTCCAGGCCAGCGCTTTACCGGGCGAATTAGTAATCTCGGCCAGGAGTTCGATCCAACTACGCGGCGGCTTCAGGTCCGTATCGATCTCGAGCACCCCGGCGCCATTTTGCGTCCCGAGATGCTGGCAACGGCGGAGATCGCGGTTGGTAAAACGTCGCCTGTCATCGTCATCGCGCCTGAGGCCGTGCAGCAGGTGAACGGACAGGACGCCGTCTTCGTCCAGAAGTCGGCCGACCGCTTCGTGCTGCGTCCGGTACGTGTGAGCAATTCGATCAACGGCAAGGTCGTTCTCGCTGAGGGAGTTCGGACAGGCGAAGAGGTTGTAACGCAGGGCAGCTTTCTCCTGAAATCACAGTTTCTTAAAGCTTCCATGCAGGGAGATTAATACACGTGTTCGGTAGGATCCTCACGTTTTCTCTGGCTCATCGTTGGGTCGTGCTGCTTGGTGTTCTGGCCTTGGTTGGGGTTGGAAGCTGGGCAGTCAGCACGATCCCGGTCGACGCCTTTCCCGACCTGACCAACAACCAGGTAGTGATTGTGACCGATGCACCGTCGATGCCTCCTTCGGAGGTCGAGCAGCTCGTCACCTACCCCATCGAACGCACGTTGATGGGCATGCCGAAGCAACAGGAGGTGCGCTCGCTCTCGAAGCTCGGTCTCTCGATGGTGACCGTGGTCTTCGACGACTCGGTGCCCACTTACTTCGCTCGCCAGCTCGTCAACGAACGCCTGCAACAGGTCACTACTTCTCTTCCGATCGGAATACAGCCCATCCTGAGTCCGCCATCTACGGCCTTCGGAGAGCTCTACCAGTACACGCTGAAGGGTACTGGGCTCACTCCCATGCAGTTGAAGGAGGTGCAGGAGTGGCAGATAAAACCGTCGCTGCGAACCATTCCCGGAGTCAGTGATGTCAATACATGGGGCGGAGAAACAAGGCAATATCAGATCAAGGTCGATCCGGCCCTCCTCCAGCAATATGGGTTGACGCTCAAAGACGTGGCCATGCGCGTAGTCGAGAACAATACCAACTTTGGTGGAGGCTACATCGAGCATGCCTATGAACAGTACACGATGCGCGGATGGGGCCGAACGTCGAATGTCGATGAGATCGGAAAGATTGTTCTGCTTGCCAATCAGGGCGCGCCGGTCCTGCTTCGAGATGTCGCCGAAGTAAAGATCGGTCCGGCTCCCCGCCAGGGAGCCGTGCTGCGTAGCGGCGAGTCCATCTCTGGTATGGTCATTATGCTGAAGGGCGAGAACGGCAAACAGGTCATAGAGCAAGTCAAACAGAAGATCGCAGCCATGCACCTCCCTGCTGGGATCACCCTTGAGCCCTTCTACGACCAATCCACCGTCATCGATGGGACCATTCATACCGTTGAGCACAATCTCTTCGAAGGTTTCATCCTCGTTACGGTCGTTCTATTACTGTTTCTCGGCAGCTTCCGTGCCGCTCTCGTTACGGCTTCGATCATTCCCCTTTCGCTGCTTTTCAGCTTCCTCGGAATGAAGCTCTTCGGAATCAGTGCGAACCTAATGAGCCTGGGAGCCATCGATTTCGGGATGATTGTTGACGGTGCCGTGGTCATGATGGAGAACTCCGTGCACCGAATGCACGAACAGGGCGATCAAGAAGATGGAATCACCTCTATCGCAACCGCAGGCCTGGAGGTCGCTCGCCCCATGGCGTTCGGAGTCGGGATTATCATCGCTGTCTATCTTCCGATCCTCTTTCTTCAGGGTCTGGAAGGGCGCATGTTCCGGCCGATGGCGATTACGGTATGTACGGCACTGCTGGGCTCGCTGCTGCTTGCCCTCACGGTGATTCCGGTTCTCAGCTCGTTTGTGTTTCGTAATGGCCTTCGCCGCAAGAAGAAGGAAACAAATACACATCACTGGATGGATCGATTGACTGTTCACTATACGGCCGGCCTGTCGTGGGTGATTCGCCATCGCGCCGTTGTCATTGGGGCAATGGTCGTGGTCATGATCGTTTCGCTGGCCTCGCTCGCTTTTATCGGCACCGAGTTTATGCCGCGTCTGGACGAAGGATCGATCCTGGTGGAGACGCGCAAGCTCCCCGGCATCTCGCTTACAGACTCCATCGAAATCTCAAAACGGGTAGAGAAGGCGCTGCGGTTCTTCCCAGAGATTCAGGATGTGACAACCAAGATCGGCAGGCCGGACTTCGCGACCGAGGCCATGGGGATCAACGAAGGCGATGTCTATGTTGCACTGGCTCCTGAAACGAAGTGGAGATTCCACTCGAAGGAAGAGCTCATTGATGCCATGGATAAGTCACTATCCCAGATTCCGGGCATAAATTATGACTTTACCCAGCCCATGGCCATGCGTCTCGATGAAACGGTCTCAGGAGTGAAGGCCGATCTGGCCATCAAGATCTTTGGAGACGACTTCCAGCAGCTCGACTCGCTGGCGCAGCAGATACTGCGCCAGGTCAACGGAGTGCGCGGAGCTGCCGATGCCCAGATGGAGATCAACTCGGGCGTTGCGGAGCTCAGCGTAAAGATTCGCAGGGATGCACTCGCGCGTTATGGCCTGAATGTCTCCGATGTGCAGCAAGTTGTGGAAGCAGGTGCTTCGGGAGGTGTGATCTCTGAGGTGATCGAAGGCCAACGCCGCTACACCATCGCTCTACGCTTGCCGGACCGCTACCGCTCGGATATCGCCTCCATGCGCGAGATTCCCTTGCACGCTCCCGGAGGAGAGACCGTCGCGCTCGGCCTGGTTGCCGACGTAGAGGTAACGCGCGGCGCTGAGAAGATCAACCGCGAGCAGGGACAGCGGCGCATCGTTGTCATGTCTAACGTCAGGGGGCGCGATCTTGGCAGCTTCGTCGCCGAGGTCCAGCAAAAGGTTGGCCACAATGTGCAGTTGCCGGCCGGTTACACGATTACCTACGGTGGCCAGTTTGAGAACCAGCAGCGCGCCATGCAACGGCTTCTACTGGTAATTCCGCTGGCACTCGGAGTTGTCTGCGGCCTGCTCTATATGACCTTCCATTCCTTCAGGCAGGCGATGCTGATCCTGGTCAATGTACCGTTCGCACTTGTGGGAGGCATTGCCGCACTGTGGCTTTTTCATCTCAACCTGAATCTTTCGGCGTCGGTCGGCTTTATCGCTCTGCTGGGGGTTGCGGTGCTTAACGGTGTGGTGCTGGTCAGTTCCATCAATCAATTGAGAGACGATGGCGAGTCCCTGGATTGCGCGGTGCTGAATGGAGCTACTCGCCGCCTGAGACCTGTACTGATGACTGCCCTTGTGGCCAGCCTGGGATTCGTCCCTATGGCGATCTCCACATCAACTGGGGCTGAAGTACAACGTCCGCTGGCAATTGTTGTGATCGGTGGATTGGTTAGCTCCACCTTGCTGACCCTGTTCCTTCTGCCAACGATCTACGAGTGGTTCGACCGACGCGGTCCTGCGAGAGATTACAAGACCGAGCCCAGAGAAAGTACCATTTCACGCTAGTGTTCCTGAGTTATACATAACTTGAATAATGCTGAGCGATGGTGCATCGTGGAATATGGCATTAGGCCGTTCCACCAAACCGCTGCATATCACGGCTGAGGAGAAGCAAAGCTGACGATGTTGGCGCGGCGTGCCCAGACAATTATTTCGAGGTTTTGCCCACTAAATTCAGGTCGATATCGACGTTGTTCTCCGCTTTCCAAAAAAGAAAACTCGGATTTTTCAGGCCCCAATCAACATAAGGAACGGCAAAGTGAGCTTTCACCATAGTCTTTTGTCCGTCCATCTGAATTTGCATTGAGATCGTGAGGTCGTGAGCTACCCCCAACAACGTGAATACTCCACGTACTTGAATGCTTGAAGTCCCTGAAGACACAATATTCCCTTGATAGCTCTTTGGAGCGAAAGACACGAAGGCGAATTGATCGGTCTTGAGGACATCTTTATTCATCTTCTTGTCGCGACTATCGTTGCCAGTCTTTCCGCTACCTGCTGCGACAATCACCATGCCGGATATCTGGTGGGCAGAGCGGTCGAAGTCTACTGAGCCGGATTGAACGTGGAAGGAACCGCTGACAACCTCATGGGTTGTGTTGAGCTTCATTCGCACTTCGCTCGCGTCCGGGGTCACTGAAAACGTCTGATGCTGACCAAAGGCCGCAGGCATCGCGATCATTGCAAGCATGGTCGATATAAGTAGCTTCATCCGATTCACCTCCTAGTCGTCTTGAAATACACAGGCTCTATCCAGCTAGCGCTTGTGCCGTAGCCATCTTCGATTGCGTCACTCGGGTCAGACGAGCAGTCACGCTCATCGCCCCTGGCCAAACTCTTAGCCCGAAGGGCAGTACCGCGCGGGCAAACGAATTGCTTAGACCGTTAGCAGCAGCCTCAGCAAGACGCATCTGAGGACGCATCGCAGACCTCAGTTTGTCTTGAAAGATGGGAGCCGGTTCTGAAGCCACATACGCGAAGACCGCGCAGCGCGCCGTGTGAAGCGCGATCGAAATGCCGTCGCCGGTGAACGAAGGAATCACCGCTGCCTGATCTCCGATGCAATAAAGGCCGTCCTCTGTCGAGCCACGAAGATATCCGTATGGAATATGAGTGACAGCGATCGGCTTATCGAGCACCGGCTGCGCTCCGGTCAGCCGCATGGCCAGATGAGGACAGTCCTCCTGCATCTTGGCGACGAGACCCTCCCATCGCCTACCCGCCTTCACGAAATAGTGGCGCTTCACCACGCAACAGAAGTTTGCGAGTCCATGTTCTACAGGCTGTATACCCCCATAGCCTCCGGCATAGAGCGTCAACTCTGAGGCGTCGCCGAGATCCGTGGTCTGCGATGAAGTCAGCCGGTAGTACATCTTGAAGGCGACCCATTGATTCGGATCGTCAGGGCGCTCGTGGCCCCGGAGGTCGTGTTTCCCTGTTGCCAGAAATGCGACCGGTGCCTCAAACTCGGAACCGTTTTCAAGTTGTGCTTCCCAGGTCTGATGTGCTGTGCGCTTCAAGGAACGAACGCCACTACCGCGCTCAACCTGCACACCCGCAGCGATCGCTTCGGCTATGAGCGCGGCATCCAGTGCTTTCCGCGTGAGTGATGCCGCCTGAAACGGCAGAGGTGCTTCTGCGGCCTTTCTGGAGGCGGCAAGGCGAACGTAGCGAAGAGGTACTGCTCCAAGTGACGCTACATCGATGCCGAGTGCGTGAAGGTCTTCCAAGGCCTCACCACTCAGGAATTCGCCGCATACTTTGTGGCGTGGTGCCGACTCACGCTCGATGAGCGTTACATGGTGACCACTTCGAGCAAGCGCGATCGAGGCCGCACATCCTGCAACTCCACCTCCAACGATTAACACCTGATCTCGCAAATCTTTTCCCCTGGCTTGAGACTCGTACATTCTGAGCAGTTGTCTGTCGAATGCATAACTGTCTCTAGTAGACGGCTAGAAATCCATTCGGAGGGGGGATTCTGGCCGAATCGTCATCTTGGAAATCATGATCTCAGTAGCGTGGGGCGTCTAAGGTGTAGGAGCGAGGGTAACGATGAAGTGGGGTGTCGGGTTTTCCATCTTCATAGCGACAATCTCGCTCACCGGGACAGCTCTCGCAGAACAGATTTCAGTCAGGCATCTTCAGCTTCCCATGCACCGCTTCATGGTGGCACGAACTGAGGATGGAAAGACGGTTGCGAGTGGGGAGTTTTCGCAGACCGTTCAGGGCGATGAAGTCACGATGCACTTCATGTATCGCTTCGTGGACGGCTCGCTCGATGATGAGACAACGACCTATTCGCAGAGCGGTAAGTTTCAATTAGTTCGTACACACCACATTCAAATCGGCCCGTTTTTTGCAAAGCCTGTCGACTTCGCGATCGATGCGGCTTCGGGAACGGTCACGATTCGAACACCTGACCGGAATGGGAAGACGAAGGTGGAGAGCAGGCACATGACCCTACCGGTGGATTTGGCGAATGGCTTCGTGGGGACGTTGCTGCTCAACGTGTCGTTCGATACCAAGCCATTCCGAGTGGACATGCTTGCGCCGGTCGGTGGCGGGAAGCTAATTCAGTTGCTGATCTCCCCCACAAGCCAACAAACGGTGCAACTGGACGCGCAGACCTACAAAGCTACCGTGTTTCGAGTGCATCCAGAACTGGGAACCTTCGTCGGCTTGATTGCACGGCTCATCGGCCTCCAACCAAAGGACGTCGAGGTTTGGGTGTTGCAGGGAGATGATCCTGCGGTCGCAGTGGTCATCGGCCAACTCGGCGGTAATGGGCCCGTCATTAGCTCAGACCTAGTGGGTAATGGCGCAGCGAAATAGAGCAGAGTCGTACGGCGGTGCGGCATCGCTCATTTTCGCCGCGTCGTCAGCTCGTGCCAGTTGAGGCCAAGGTCCACAATCAGGATCGACGCCAGCGTGAATGCGATGACGCCAACTGCAGAGAGAACGTCTCCAAGATGGCTCCAATAGCGCGGCCAAAGGTTCAGCACGCGACTGGAGACAAAGGTGAACGTCACCGCGTACGAACGGGCCATCCATTGACGATGCTGAACGATCTGGCGATTCCGGGCGGTGATCCATGCGGCGATGGTGCAGACGATCCAGGCGGCCGATTGCATAGAGGTACCGGGCAGGCCTGGTCTCCCCGCAGCAAGGGCGATCCCCGTGTAGGAGCCGACAAACACACTGACGACGTAGATGCGGCCAAGAATACGGTGAAGCTTGAGCCAACGATGGCGCAACCGTGATGAGAAGTTCAGCGGCCCGATGATGAGAGCCAGTGTCCCTGCGAGAGTGTGCGGTACGAGGAGATGGCGGTCAGAAATTACCTGCAGACGATAGGCGTGGTACATCGGGTAGTCAGTGATGAGCAAGACTTCCGACGTGATAAACACGAATAGCACGGTGATGCCAAGAGCGCTCCAGAGCAGCCATTTGAATTTCGACGCAGCTGGATGAGGTACTACTGTCTCCTCTGTCATCATGACGCTGACCTCTTCCATCGTCCTACGCACAGTCTTCCTGGGCGCCAGCGTTCTAGCGTTACGACACTCTCCGGAATACCAGCAGCGGACAGGAGATTCTGCCAGTCTTCGGTGCGAAACGCCCGTCGAAATGACACTGGCCCATCATGCCGAACCATCGAATGCCACGGCAACAGACCAAACAGCCGATAGCTCCATTCGCCTCGCTCCAGATCGTTGATGAACCAGCCTAGCTGGGCGGTCTCTTCGAGCCATCGGAGCAAACGAACGATCTCTGCATCTTCCAAGTGATGTGCAGTCAGCGAGCTGACGACGATGTCGATCCTCTGGAGCCGACGATATTCCATCGCATCCCCGGTGACCCAGGAGATGTGAAGTTCATCAGGTGTCGACTCCATCGCAGCGCGAGCGCAGTGTGGATTGAGATCAATCCCAGTCAGTTCAACGGCGACTCCACGCCTCTTGCTCCAGCGCGCAATCTCGCGCAAGAGATCGCCACCGCCGCTACCGACATCTAGAATACGGATCGGCTCTTGTCGATTACGTGGCAGATGCTTGAGCCAGGCCATCGTGGGGCGATAGCCGAGAAACCATCGATTTACCCTCCGCAGACTTCGAAGGCAGTCGCGGAACTCTTCATAGCTGCACTCGCCGTCCATCCACTCAGGAAGCTCATGCGGGGGAACGCGTTGACTCAAGTCCACGTCTGCACTACGCCACATGGAATCGCATCGTCTCTGCCGTTAGGCCTGGGCCGAAAGCCATGGCACAGCCACGCTGTCCTCGCTTTGCCTGCCGCATGATCTTCTCCAGGACAAACATGACAGTCGCAGAGGACATGTTTCCATAGCTGGACAATACCTCGCGCGACGCTGTTAGCGCATCGGAGGGCAGTTCGAGACCTTTTTCGACTGCGTCGAGAACCGAGCGACCGCCAGGATGCACAGCCCAAAGATCGATGTCATGACGCATGCCCATCAGCTCGCTCTCGTGGAGGGCGCGACTGAGTTCTCCTGGCACCTGCCCAGAGAGAAGCATGTCGAAGCCACGATTGCGTATCTTCCAGGTAATGAGGTCTCGGGTATCTGGGACCATCATCGCTTCGAAGCTATCCAAAGCTAGCCCTTTCTCTTGGCTCGTAATGAGGCTGGCTGCCGCACCATCAGCGAAGACTAGGAAGGACAAGACCTGTTCAAGGTCCTGTGTCTCTTGAAAGTGAAGCGAGCAAAGCTCCAGATTCAGCATCAGTACACTAGCCTTCGGGTCGGAGCGCACGATGTGGCGGGCTAACTTCAGTGCATTGATCGCCGCGTAGCACCCCATAAAGCTAACCATTGTCCGCTCCACTTTCGACGGGAGCCCCAGATGCTCTATCACTTCAAAGTCGAGACCAGGCGCGTAGAGCCCAGTGCAGCAAGTGACTAAGATATGCGAGATGCTGGAACACTCTTCGTCATTCAGGTTGAGCCGGTCAACAACCTTACGCATCAACACCGGAGCGGCTCGCTCAAACAGCTCCATCCGCTGGGAGGTTGTTGGGAAGTTTCCGAGCCGATAAAACTGAGTCGCGTCGTGTGAGGTAAAGTCTCCGGAAGGCCTCTGTGGATTGAGGAAGGAATACCGGTGAAGAATGTCAGCCCTGCTCGCCATGCGACGGAAGATTGAGCGGAGGCGGGGATCGACGAGCATGTTCTCAGCGAATAACACGAACGGATCGTGTACGTCATGTTCGGGAACAGCGGTTGCAATGCGATTGATGTGAGCTGTCATGATGCGACTACTTTCTCAGCCGGGTGAGTTTGACGCGGAAGCGTGCTCTTGGTGAACCCTAATTCTGTAGCTTGCCTAGGGTTGTTTCTGTCATTGGCTGGTCAGCAGACTTCAGCAGCAGCGTAACGTCCCACATCTGCTCATGAGTGAGGATGTGATCGAAAGCTGGCATCCCGGTCAGACGGATGCCATTCTTTACCTTCCAATAGGTTGCTCCCGGCTCGTCGTCGCTCACTCCAACAACATTTCCTCTGGCATGCTTCTTGAACAGTTGCGGCGCGCGCGGATACATCCACTTTGCGTAGTCCACATCGCGTCCGGGAACGCCATGACACTGAGAGCAGTTTTCCTTGTAGACGACGGCACCAGCCTCGTACACCTGTTCGCTACCCGCGAACGGTGGAGACTCCATCTCGCGAGCGATGCGCGCTCCCATCGGTACGCGCACGATCTTCGCTTCCATTGGGAAGGGAGCATCAGCAACTGCGACGGGAGGATGCCCAAATTGCAGATAGAGCCATGCACCACCAAACCCAATGACAATCGCTGTTAGGAACCCTATCGCTATTAGCCCAGCCTTCCGCCCCATAGGTATTTCTCCTCCGCTCTGCCTCCATTAGACGAGAGAGAATTCATCTCAAAGCGTGGCACTTGATTACGATCCAGTCAGATTCGAAGAGAGAGCCGTATTGTGTGCGGGAATCCGCACTGGCACTGACTAAATGTGGTGCGAGTTGGATGCAAGTTGCCGTAGGATTTCTTCATGCGACTCTTGCTGGTGGAGGACGAGGTTGAGATCCAAGGCTTCGTCAAGCAATCGTTGATCGATGCCGGCTGGGAGGTACAAGCTGTAGATGACGCTACCTCGGCACTGCAGGAAGTTACAAAGCAAACCTTCGATGGTTTGATCGTCGATCTCGGCCTTCCAGACTTAGACGGCATCGACCTCCTTCTGCGTCTACGCAGATCTGGCATCTCCGCCCCCGTTCTCATCCTTTCTGCACGACGCTCCGTGGACGAGCGAGTGAAAGGCCTTGAGCTCGGCGGCGACGATTACCTCACGAAACCGTTCGCTGCGGTAGAGCTGGTTGCGCGCATGCGGAGTCTTCTCCGGCGGTCTTCACGAGGCGAGGAAAGTAGTCATCTCCGAATTGATGATCTTGAGCTGGACGCGGTGAAACGCAGGGCCACACAGAACGGCCATCTGCTAAACCTCACTCCACAAGAATTCCTGCTGCTTGAATATCTCTGCCGCAACGCGGGACGTGTTGTGACGAGGTCCATGCTTCTTGCGGAAGTTTGGGGAATGCAGTTTCAGCCAGATACGAATATGGTGGACGTCCATGTCTATCGGCTCAGAGGAAAGATTGACCCTGAGGGAGCGGAGTCACGCATCAAGACTCTGCGAGGAGTCGGATATGTCTTCCAGAGAAAATAGTTCGATCCTCCATAGCGAAGCGTGGGGCATCTCCCTTTGGGCAACTGTCGTGTTTGCGATCGGCTCGATGCTTGTTTTTCTGAGCATGCAGAACCTCGTCGCCAAGGACATTCAGCGGAGAAGTGATACGTGGCTCTCTGGAGAGGTTGAGGTTCTTGGCGATGTTGCAGGAAGGACGCCGAAAGACCGGCTCTACGACAAGGTAGTTCGCGAGGTAGCGGAGTTGGCGAGCCGTGAGGTTCCGAATCACGACAGAACGAGCGGCGATGGAAGCGACGCAGTTTTCTTTCTACAGCTCGGTGAGGCCGGCAATGACAACCTCTGGGTTGGAACAGCGGATAAGGAGTCAGCTATCCAAGCAATTCGGACTGCCCACCCGCGCAGTGATAATCCATTCGATGTAAAGATCAATGGTCTAGCTACCCCATTTCGCGTTGCAACTGTGCAGACCAAAGACGGCAGTCACATCTATTTAGGTCTATCCGAAAGAGATGAATTGCATGTTCTGAGGAATCTGAGACTCCGCTTCCTAGCGCTTTGGCTCGTAATCGTTCTCCTCGGATTTGCCGTCGTGTTCTACGCGACATGGAGAATGCTTAGGTGGGTGGATGGCATTGCTGAAGCTGCCTCCCATATTGGGCGATCCAATCTGAATCGACGGGTACCCGTTCCGAAGGGACGAGGCGAAGTCAGTCGTCTCGCGAAGACATTGAATCAGATGCTGAACCATATTGAAGCGACCGTAGAGCAGCTTCATACCATCACCGATTCACTTGCTCACGATCTACGGAGCCCGCTTACAGCCATACGCGGCAAGATGGAGGCTGCGCTGATTCCCAGCGCGTCGGTTGATCCCACGGAACGGATCGTGTCTGCGATCGATCAGTTGGACCGGCTAAGCAATTTCCTCGATACGACTCTCGATGTGTCTGAAGCAAAGGCCGATGCTCTGAGGCTCGCACTCACAAAGATCGACCTTGCAGGGCTCGTGCGATCTATAGCAGAGTTCTTTGAACCAAGTTTCAGTGAACGGGGATGCGCACTTCAGCTGCGGATCATGGAGCCTGTCTACGTTTCCGCCGATGCGGCCCTACTACATAGGGTACTGGCGAATCTCTTCGACAACGAAGTGAAGCATCTTCGTCCATCCTGTACAGTATGCGTCTCAGTCGAAACTGCAGACGGCATGGCGACAGTCATTGTTGAGGACGACGGTCCTGGCTTCGATCCAGACGTAGCCGCTCACCTATTTGAGGGGCGGGTGAAGAACAAGAACTCGCGAGGTCATGGACTAGGCCTGTCATTCGTGCATGCCGTAGTACGCGTCCATGGAGGGGCCGTCGTAGCCGCCAATCGAGAGACCGGTGGAATACGGATTGCGGTTTCACTTCCCAGGTTGCCAGATGGTGAGTTGGTCACATCGCCCGCCGTCGCCTTGGCCGCTCATAGGCGCCACTAAACCTAATGCCAGAAACCGAGATCAAAGGAGTACGCACTGGTGCGGAGACATCATGAACACCACAAACAAGACAGAATTGGGTGGTTACGTGCCGCCGTCCTTGGCGCAAACGACGGTGTGATCTCCGTTTCCAGCATTATGCTCGGGGTCACGAGTGCTCATGCTTCACGTGCAAGCATCCTTCTCTCAGGAGTCGCAGGCCTAACTGCTGGTGCCATGTCTATGGCGGCCGGAGAGTACGTTTCCGTTCATTCTCAAGCTGACACCGAAGCCGCGGAACTCGAACGTGAGCGGTTGGAGCTAGCTCAAGACCCAATCGGCGAGGAAGCGGAGCTGTCGCAAATCTACATGCGTCGGGGTCTGAGCGCCGATTTGTCCGCACAGGTTGCGCGAGAGCTTATGCGTCACGATGCACTTACGGCTCATATGCGCGATGAGCTTGGGATAACCGGAGAGAACACTGCGCGACCCGTGCAAGCTGCACTCGCTTCGGCAGCGAGCTTCACTGTAGGGGCTGCACTCCCGCTTTGCCTCGCACTTCTTGCACCCGCACTGCACACTACAGCCCTGATCGTGATCGGTTCACTACTCACCCTGGCTGTCCTAGGTGGACTAGCCGCGCATGTCGGAGGAGCTTCCATTTGGAAGGGCGCCGTGAGAGTCACTTTCTGGGGAGCGTTCGCCATGGCAGTAACAGCCGGCATCGGCGCTTCGATGGGATATAAAGGCCTCTGATTGCGTTGAAACTTGATGAGTTGCTGATTGTGAGCTATTAGCCTCGGTGTGCTTCTGATCGCTTGTCTAGTGTCGGTTCAGTAACGAAAGTCTGGTTTTTCAGTATTCGGGCCTGACTACTCGTGTCCTGTTCGTAACAGTCTCGAACAGGCCCGCTGGGGAGGGTGGCGAAAGACGCAGAACGCGGCTGAAGACAGGTGAGTGGCGTAACCACTACCTTATCAATAGCTTGTAAGACGTGGAAACACCTTTTACGAGAAAAACATGGCTGATTAAACGACCAAACGAACAGCAGAATTCGGTTTATGACCGTAAGTTGAACCCGGATCACTAAAGAAACTATCAGTGAATCTGGAGCGATTCTTGCTAGTACGCGCAGCCAGCGAGCGAAGGCCGGAGTTGAGCGGATGAGGGGGCGGGGAGAAACCTGCAGGGGTTCTCCCCGCGCGTTTTTTGAGACGACGAAGGACGGCAGGTTCGCCGTCCTTTTGTCTGTTGTGCATTTGGTTTGTGTGGTTATGCCGCTTTCTTGGCGACCTTCTTTGCAGGCTGTGGCGTTTTCTTCGCCTTATCCTTGGCAGCAAACTCCTGCCGGACTTTGGACGTGATGGCGTTGGTGTCTATCTTGTAGACGACGGCGGCGTCCTTGAGAACATCGGAGGGACCGCCACGGCTTGCGGCCAGCAGAATGCCGGACTCGACCAAAGTGCGGGAGAGAGTGCCTTCGTCTGCACGACGCAGGTAGGCGGCGAACGCTTTCTTGATGCCGCCATCATCGCGCTTCTGACGGATGCCGTGCTGCTTGGCCAGCATCTCGACGCGGTTCTCTTCCATCACAAACACCAGCCGCTCAAGGATGAACAACAGGTCACGCTTGAGCAGGCGCACGGGCACGGCTGCACCGATAGCAGACAGCACACGAAGTCCAGTGGTATTGGCGATGGCCTGTTCTCTGCGCTGCTTCTCCTGTTCGGCCTTCCAACGCTGGTCGTCGCGGTCGGCCTTCTGCTTCGGGTGATGTACCGGGCAGGAAGGATTGGCGCACACCTTATGAATGGTGCCGACATCCGAGCCTTCGGTGATGATGGCATCGGTGGTGTACTTACATATTTTGAAGTCGGGACGCTTGGCTTCGTGGTTCGACTTCGGCTTGTCGTCCCGAATGGCGGTGTACTTGTTGCGCGGCAGGACGGGGCTACCTTCTTTCTGCTGACCATACGTGGTGCTGATCTGCACCAGCTCCGGCTTAGCGGCGATGGTCTTGGCGACGTGTGCTTGCAGCTTGGCAGAATAGCAACTTGGGTCGGTGCATTGGTCTCCGTGGCGTCCGAGGTCATCGGAGAACAACAGCTTGTTATGCCCAGTGCGCTTGGCGCAGTCCGCACAGCTTCCGGCGATGGCGACAAGGTGTTCGTCCCGCTTGTTGAAGGGCGCATCTTTCAACATCAGCAGGACGTTGCTCTCTACCCAAAACTGAAGGCTGCGGACGGGCAACAGGATGCGCGTGGGTTTCGAGGTTCCGTTCGTGTAGGACTCTTTGAAGCACGCTTTGAGCGCGGCTTCCTGCTGGTCGGCTGGCAGCTTCGCCAGCAGCAGCGCATGGCCTACGCCGATAGTATCCGCATAGAAGGCTTCAACAGCGGACGGTACAAGGTCAGTCAATTTCAACCTCGCCGCGATAAACGCGGGGTTCTTGCCCACCCTCGCAGAGATTTGCTCGATGCTGTACTTCGGTTCTTCCAAGTCGAGCAAAGCGCGGAAGCCCTGCGCTTCCTCCATCGGGTGTACGTCCTTGCGTTGCAGGTTTTCTACGATGGACATTTCGACGGCTTCCGCATCGGAGAGGTTGATGATGCGGACAGGCACGGTCGGGACTTCGGCCATCTGCGCGGCGCGGTAACGCCGTGCTCCGGCTATGATCTCGAAGCCGTTCTCCGTCACAGGCCGCACCAGCAACGGAGAGAGAACGCCCTGGGTGCGGATGGATTCGGCCAGTTCCTGCAAGGCTCGTTCCTCAAACGTCCTGCGCGGGTTGGTCGTAGACTCATTCAACAGAGAGAGCGAGACGTTGCGGTATTCGGTGGCGTTGCTAACTTGGGTCTGCATGATGGTTTCCTTTCATGGTTGAGGAAGTGAAGGCACGGAGCGGCCAGCGGTTTCGACCGCTCCACGATGGGAGCGGACTAGCCACGAACGCACTTGTCCGTGAAGGCTTCAAGGAAACCCTGCATCCGCAGGTTGTTGTCCCATGACTCCGCGAAGTCCTGTTGGTCTTCATGGATGGACGGGACACAAACGTACTGCCCGCGCACGATGTTGCGACTCCACTGTTCCCGCGCGAAGTAGTCATTGCGGAAATACCATGCGTTCAGGGACAGCGTTCCGTCTTCGGCACACACAACCTCGAAACACATTTCGGGGTCGCGCATGAAGTCGCCTTTCTGTTCGTCGTAGTGACAGACAGAGATAGCCGGAAGCCCTAACGGGCCGGACTCGTCCATCGCTTCGATGACAAGCTCCATATAGGGCGGGTTCGGAATTTTGAGGTAGAGGCTGGGACGCCAACCTCCAGCCTTCTCGATGATGGCGAGTAAGGTTTTCATGCCGCCACCTCCGCGAGTGCATCGGTGGTGGCTTCGGCAGCTTCGTCCGCGATGGGCGGTTCCAGTGCAGCAAGAATCACGCTGGCGGTTTGCTGAATCACTTCCAGCGATTCGGCCAGCAAGGAAGCGTTGCCGTGATAGAGCGCGATATAGTCCGCACTTGCCGTAGAGGTCACCAGTCCCACGGCTTTCCCCACAACGAAGGCCACGGCTTCGGCCTCCGTCTCACGCACGGTCTTGGTGGTGGCGGTGCGGCGTTCTGCCTTGTGTAGGAGTTCGTGCGCCGTCTCATGCACCAGCGTCGAAAACTCCTCGGCCTTCGACTGACCGGGCAACAGGGCGATGCGTCCGCCATAGCTTGCGCCTGATGCGCCGTGCAGGTCGTCGCTGTACGTTAGCTGAATGCCACGCGAACGCACGAACGCGGCCAGCCGTTCCAAGTTCTCGCCGGGATCGCCGGAGACTTCCCGCATCGCTGGCAGGTCTACGCCGTCGGTCTGCGACACGTCGAAGACATAGGCATTGCGGAAGCCCAACAACACGCGCTCATTCTGTTTGGTGATGTCCTTCTGTGCTTCTTCGTCCTTCTTGCGGCGAACGCCAACAATCGGGGCAAGGATGCGGATGCCTTTCTGTCCGGCCTTCACAGAACGGCCTAAGTTCTTCCACGTCCAGAACCCCGCTACTCTGGTCGCTGTGGGCATTTGCCGCGCGATTTCTAAAACGTTGCCGAAGGAATAGGCATGGAAGCGGCTCATGGCGGTGAGGTAGTTCGTAAGGGCTTCGGAGTGTCCGGCTTCCAACTGCTCAATCAAGAGCTTGATATTGGCGGCGATAAGTTCCTGTTTGGTGGTGGGCTTTTTGCTGTCAAAGGCGGTGGTGTTGGTGGTGGCTGTGCTGCTCATGGTGGGTTTCTCCTTTGCGGTTGCTTTTGCTTTTCATGCCGTGCGCGGCATGTACCTACATGCCGAACGCCTCCTGGCGAAGGCGGGGCGGCAAAGCGCAAGGGGTGGGGTATCTCCCATCCTTGGAGTGGAAGCAAAGCTGGAGCGGAAAGGACGAAACGTAGCGAGGTCTGCACAAGCCGAAGGCGCGGAAGACTGGGGAAACCCCTTGTCGCTGCGCCAGGGCAGCGCCCTCAGCCAAGGTCTGGTTTCCTTATTCGTGCGCGTCAGCGCACAGGACTTTTAGGGTCGCGTTGCGGCAGGAACGGGCCGCTGGGGTGGTGGCGGAAGACACGGAACGCGGCTCAAGACGGGAGGGGCGAAGCTTCTCCCTCTTGTCTCGTTGTTTTGATAGACTTCCGCGCCGAGTCGGGGAGTTAGGTGAACGGATGCAAGTTGAAGAAGATCGATCCGGTTCTTCCGAAGAAGTGGATCTGCCTGCTCTTGAAGAAGCTCTAATTTCCCGATTGAACGACAAGATCACGAGCATTCGTATTGTGTACAGGCGTGACTATTCCATTCACGCGCTCGCAGTACGGTGGATGTTCGGCGTCTCCAGCGCTCAAATTTATGAAGTTCTCGTCGAAATCACGTCGCCTTACCAGGTTGGTGAAGATCTCTGGCCTTTTACGATGGAAGAGGAGATGGATCTGCTCCATGAACGTGAGGACCGTTGGGACGTCGATCGTGTCTTTGTGCAGAACACAAGGCAAGGGAGGCAGCACGGGACTGTTGTATTGCGGCGATCTCCTAATCGAAGGGGCTAAGTTTCCCGGCTTCGATGGACTCTTGCCGTCACGAATCGTAAAGTGACCACTATGGCAGCTTCTTCCTCCTCGGCGGATCGAGAGACCTGGATGGCCATCCTTGATGCCGCTTCGCAGCGGCCCGGGGATGAGATCGATGGCGAATGGCGTTGGCTATTGCGGCAACTCCGAATGCCTGCGGAGGACTATTTCGCTCTGCGAGAGGCGATCCGTCAGGGGCGCTGGCGAAATGCGAAGAACCCGAAAGCGTATATCAAGACGGTGGCCCGCCGAGAGGCACTGCAAGAGAAGGTAGCGGCAGCCGCCGATGATCCCTTGGTGTTGATGCCAGAGACATCGGACGGGACGGGTATCTCCGCGGAGCATTCCCTCGACCACATCTCGTATGTCCGAGATACGTCGGAGGCGGTCCAGGGAGCTGACGGCATCTGGAGACGAGGAGGAGGCGCAGAGCGTTATTACGAGGAGTTCTATGACGAAGACGAGAATGGCAATCCTATCTCGCTACGAGGCCGGCTTCTGGCCAGGGTGCCTGCCAACCTAAAGAGCCTGGTTGAGCCCTCTGCCGAATACAGGCGCGCCGTCGAGAAGGTCAATGCGGCCACGGATGAGTATCATCTGCATGTCGAGCCGTTTGTTCGTGTGGATCTGAGAAAATGGGCGGAGCTGGCCGGGTTCGATGAATGGGAACTGAAGGTGTTGCGATACCGGTTGGACGAGGTTAGCCGGGACGAGGCGCTGGCCAAACAACCCGATGAGGTCTCCCGCAAGGCCCTACAGGCTGCCTGGAGGCGTTACGACCGGACTGGAAAACAGCGCCTTCGCCAGGTCGCAGAAAAAAATCTGCAAAAACTGTCCCGGAAGAGGCGAAAACGCACACTCATTAAGTAGAGGGAGAAATCCCTCGAACCGGGTTGGCCCTGTGCCAGCCCTTTTCTCGTTAAAGAGGCCGCCTCCTCGGGCGGCCTTTCTCTTTGGTATGGTCGACGCTCCGCCCTCACGGAGTCGTTGCGCAAAATCAGGCCTTGGCCATTCGGGTGCAAGGCATTTCATAGGACATCGATGGAACACCTCTTCCTTGAATTGTTCAAAATGGTGGTGCAGTACGTCCTCGGCCCGATGGCCATTGCGTGGCTTACTTCCAAACTGAACAAGAAGCCCAAAGCCTAGAGACACCGTTCCGGAATCGCACCATCAAAGCTGTCGCTTTGCCATGGGGACTCCGGTCTCCGGGGAGAGTTGCGCCTTTTTTCGGGTGCGGGCCTCGCGTATTGCTGCGCTCTATCTTTAAAAAGCTGCCGGCAGGCCGTGCTTATAGCGCCAGTTCCTCGACGGCCTTATTCGCTTTTTGCACCGCAGTCGCCGCAAGCGGAGGAATGTTCATGCCCTCGATGCGGACCGTCTGTACGTCCACAATACCGATGAACCCAAGAATCTGGCGTAGATACGGTTCGACAAAGTCCCACGAACGCCATGGGCCCTCCGTAAAGACACCGCCCGAAGCCAGGATCAGAAGGGCTCGTTTGTCCTTCGCCAGGCCGAGGACACCGCTGTCGGAATACTGGAAGGTCCTGCCCGGCCGGACCACCAGGTCGATCCAGGCTTTGAGGGCAGACGGAATGCCGAAGTTCCACATCGGCGTCGCCAACACCAGAAGGTCGGCCTCCAGAAGCTCATCCGTCATTTGATCGGATTGATAGGCCGACGCTTTCAGGTTCTCCGCCTCCACCGGGTCTTTCGTCGAAATCGCCCGAAGGGTGGCCCCGTCCAGATGCGGTAACTGCTCGGAGGCAAGGTCCCGGCGCTGGATCGTTGCGCCGGGATAGAGGTGAGTTAGCCGTGCCGTGCCGTGAGCGTATCGGCGACGGCTCGGCTTGCCGAGTCCTCTCCCCTGGGACTTACTTCAATCATGAGTATCTTCTTCATCGTGGCTTCCTTCAGCGAGCGTGCGGTGTCAGCGCGCTCCACGCTGCGTGCGAGTCCATGTAATCTCTCCAATGCGCGATCTTCCGGTTATGAAGATGGATGATCGAGCAGAACCGGTTGTCGTACTTCGTGCCAGTCGCGAGGACTGTTCCGTGGACTTCGTATTCGATGACAACGACAGCCCCGTCATCTGCTGTGTTGACAACGAGGTTACCCGCGGATTGCAGCTCGACGATGTCGACGTATCCCCTGAACGCATCCATCAAAGCGGCGCGTCCACGAATCACACGAGGCCAGCCGAGATCGTAGAGGACCTCGTAGATGGTGTCGTCGGTGAGGATGTCAAAGAAGTGTTTGCCCTCAACGAGGTTTCCGAGAGCATGTCGAACCAGGTTGAAGTATGGGTTTGCCGCCTTGTAGGCAGCGTATTTCGCATTTGGCATTCCGTGTTCTCCACTCGCTTTACGGTGTTTCCACGAGGTGACTATAAAAGAGTAAGCTACTCTCAAACAAGAAGGCACATTGACGTCAGTAGCTAACACCGAGGTAAGTCATGAAGAAACCGGGCAGAACTGTCTCTCTGGACCCCGCAGCCGTCTGCAAAAGCTCAGACCCGATGGCGGTCAGGGAGCTACTGACGAAGGTTGGCGATAAATGGAGCATCTTTTTGATACTTTCGCTCGACCTGCTCGGAGGGCGTGCACGATTCTCTGAGCTCGAACGTGCGGTCCCAGGTATTTCGCAGCGGATGCTATCGATGACGCTCAAGAATCTTGAACGGGACGGGCTGGTGATACGCGAACTCTTCCCAGAAGTGCCGCCTCGCGTTGAGTATGAAATTACGGACCTTGGAAAGAGCCTCCTTCGGCCCACGCAGGGATTGGTCGATTGGGCTAAGGCCAATTGGGAGCGAGTCAGAAAGGCTCAGACCAGGTACGATTCCAGATGACTGCTACAGACAATGCTGTCCCGAGAGGTCGGGAATGAGATTTCTCCCGATTCCGACAGTCTATGTGAGGTCGCGTAAACTGCGCTTGATCCGCACAAGTACTGTTTATAGAATGGCTTGACTACTGTCCATCTTTTAAAGAGCTTATGGCGTCTCCACCAGCGTCACATCCCATTACGCGTGCCGTGCCGATAGAAAGGCTTGATCCCTTTGTTGTCGCGACTGGGCCGTCGATCCCACCGAGCGAACGGGTCGCGCTATTTTCGGAAGAGCAATGGGAGCAGTTTGTCGATGAATGGGCGTCGAGCCTATCCGACTATCAGAAGGTGGAACGGGCCAGCGGTGCTGGCGATAAGGGCTGTGATGTCATCGGGTTTCCGGTCGAAGGTGGACCCGTGTGGGACAACTACCAGTGCAAGCACTACGACAAGCCCCTTGCACCGAGTGATGTTTGGGTAGAGTTTGGCAAGCTATGCTACTACACCTTCATCGGAGACTATTCGCTCCCGAGGAAGTATCGTTTCGTGGCTCCTCGAAACGTCGGTACTAAGTTGGCTTCGCTGTTGCGCAGACCCGCCATTTTGAAGGAAGAGCTCTTCAAGAATTGGGACGGCTATTGCCGAGATGGCATCAAGGAATCCGCCGTGCCTCTATCGAAGAAACTGAAAGCACACATCGAGAGCATCGACTTCTCTATCTTCGGCTACCTACCGGTGCTGGAGGTGATTACGCAACACATGACCACGCCTTTCTTTGTGGCCCGTTTCGGGCTTGGGCTTCCGCCGCGCCCGCCGGCGGCTCCTCCCCCTACTGTCCCGACCCCAGACGAGACGCGTTATGTACAACAGCTGTTCGAGGCATACAGCGACAATCGCGGGACGGCGCTGTCGACTGTCGCACATCTTCCCGGCAACCTGCGGCGACACTACAACCGGTCGCGAGAAGCCTTCTACTCCGCTGAAGCGTTGCGTAACTTCTCCCGTGACAAGTTGCCGGGCGATGAGTTCAAGGCGCTACAGGACCAGGTATATGTCGGTGTGATCGATACCTGTTCTGCACCTCACGCGTGCGGATTTACCCGACTCGTCGCCACGACCGATCGGGCGGCACAACTTGCGATCACCAGCTCGCCCCTGATTGGAAAGACGGAGATCGGGGACCTTCATGGGATCTGTCACCAGCTAGCCAATGAAGACCGGCTCGTCTGGGTGGAAACGGAGGACGACGTCGATGCCGGATAGTCCCTTCAATAGTCCGCTGGAAACCGGGCTGCGCGCATTGACTGTTTTGAATGCGATCTATCCACAGGCTTCTGACATTCAGCGGCTCATGACCTATGACTACCTCTTGGTCCATTCCGCCGATGCGGACGGGCCCGAGAGTCTGCATCCGGGAATTCCGCAGCGGAATGGAGAGCTCCTGGTGCGCCATGCCCTCGTACAGAATGGCTTGTACCTGCTCCTCAGCCGCAATTTGATCGAGCGCATTCCCGAAGAATCGGGTATCGCCTACCGCGCGATGGACGAAGCGCAGTCGTTCCTGGATAACCTCAGTTCGGATTACATGCGCGGACTGAGATCGCGAGCCGATTGGATCGCGATCACCTTTGGAGAGATGACCGACCAAGAGCTTGGTGCCTTCATTGGCCAGCGATTCGCGAAATGGACGACAGAGTTTCAGAGCCTTGAGCTCGCCGGGGATGCAATATGATCGGATTCCAGCTGCGAGCGTTGCAGATGACGGGGCTTGGCGTTCCGACGGCGCGCATTACATTCGGAGTGGGCCTCAATGTCATTTCTGGGGCGTCGGATACGGGAAAATCGTTCCTGTTCCACGCCATCGATTACATGTTTGGAGCCTCTAGCCTGGATCTCGTTCCTGAGGCAAGGCCCTATAGCACCATCGAATTGGAGATCGAGTCCGATGCTGGTAGCTTTCTTCTTGCAAGAGGTGTGAGCGGCGGAGGATTTGAACTTCGGAACCTCTCGGAGCCGGATAGCCCCACGACGCTGCTAGGCGAGCGCCTTGTAGCGGGCGACCCGGAGAACATCAGCTCCTTTCTGTTGAAGCTCTCAGGGTTTGAAGGTAAGAAAGTTCGAAAGAACGTAGAAAACGAGCTTCAGAATCTCTCCTTCCGCAACCTGGCTCGCATGGTGATGGTGGATGAAGAGGAGATCATTAAAAAGACCTCTCCCGTACATGGTGGTGAGGGCACCCAGAAGACTGCGGAGTCCAATACTTTCAAGCTGTTTCTAACAGGCCAGGATGACTCGGCATTGGTGCGGCAGAAGAAGCAGGCCGTGGCCAAAGCAGAGCTTGAAGGCCAACTCCTTCTTCTGGAAAAGCTGATCGACGACTACCGGAAAGAGCTTGGCGACAAGGCCCCTTCACAAGGGGATCTTGAGGACCAACTGACCCATCTGGAAGCGTCAATCGCAGCCGCTGAGGTGACGTGGCGTCAACGACGCGATGTCCTCAACACCCAGCTTGAAGTTCGTCGCACTCTCGTGGAGGCACAGCGGGGTGACCGCAACCGTGCCGAAGAAGTGAACGGACTGGTCGCTCGCTTCCAGCTTCTCGACAGCCACTATCTGTCCGACATTGCTCGCCTCGACGCACTTTGGGAGGCGGGGTCGCTCTTTCCTCCCTTAAGTGTCGACATTTGTCCGTTGTGCGGCTCACCCCAGAACTCGCACACGCATGAGCACGAACAACTATCAACAGTGGATGTTCAGCGAGTGCGCGAGTCTTGTGCCGCAGAGAAAGCCAAAATTGAACTGCTGCGCCGAGAACTTGCTTTGGCAACCGAAGAGCTAGTCACCGAATCCACTGGTTTGCGTACTTCGATCAAAGAACGCGTGGCTCTTTGGAAGACCGTCAACCAAGAGATTGACCAAGTGCTGCAGGTCTCGGTCTCGGAAGCCGAAGGCGAATACAACAAGTTCGTAAACCTACGCTATGAAGTAAAAGAACAGATTGCGATCTACGGTCGCATCGCAAATTTGATAGTCCGGCAAGAGAAGGCTCAGCAGGAGTTGTCCTCAATTAAGCCTGCCAAACGTGTTGCCGCCGAACTGCCAGCCGCGTCGATCAATGACTTCACCGAAGTTTTCAAGGAGATCCTTTCCGCTTGGCGTTTTCCTGTGGCAGGCACCATAGCATTCGATACACAGCAGGAGGACTTCTTTATCGGAATTCGGAGGCGGCGTGAACAGGGCAAGGGATCACGCGCTCTGACCCATGCCGCCTTCACGATTGCTTTGATGAAGTACTGTGCGGCATCAACGCTGCCTCACCCGGGGCTGGTGGTTCTGGATTCGCCACTGATTACGTATCGAGATCGGGATGAAGGAGACGGTGACCTTTCCCAAGAGGTGCGACTTCGCCTGAAAGATGAGTTCTACCGGGACCTAGCAGCACGTTCGCCGGACCAGCAACTGATCATTTTTGAGAACGAAGAGCCTTCGCCCGATACGCAGACATCGATTGTCTTCCATCACTTCACGGGCGATCCCGCCCTCGAACGATGCGGGTTCTTTCCAGTCACCGCTGTCGAGGGCGAAGCAACCGGACAGGAAAGTTCTCACGAGGAACTGTAACGAAGCATCTTCAGGGAGGATTGAGTATGAGCTCGGACACTGTCGTTAAGAGGATTCTGATCGTTGCAAATAAGAGCTGGGAAGCTGATCCCCTGATCTCGGTCCTGTTGAATCCACAGCTGCGCCCCGAACCCGGATTTGGTAGCTGGGTTCCGGGAGCACAAGGATTGTTCTCCACATGGGGCGGTGCCCGTCCTCAGGGGACTGAGCCGTGCCCGCGGTGCATTGCGACGATCCCGGGCATACAGGTCGAAGTCTGGTGCATCGAAGATTGGCTTGCTGGCGCGAATCATTCCAGCTCGAAGGCCAAGATGACGCAGTCGCTTCCCGCGATCTTCAACAGTGGAAAGACCCCTGACTTTGTTGTGGCTTTCGGAACAGCCAGCTTCCCGGATTCGACGACGTACAACGGATGCGTGGTGGGTGGAACAAATGCCTATCTCTTCAACTCGTATCGCGGCACTCCCTCTGGCGTCATCCACGATCCTTCAGGAGATTGGGATGATTCGTCGAACGTCGGACAACTGCTGACATCAACGGCAGGAAGCGCCGTCTTCGGTCTTTTAGCAGGAAGCCCAAATTCCACGCTCTCGATTAACACGCGGCTCACTCCTGTGCCAAGCTATGCGGCGGCGACTCCTGTGTTTATACCAGCGGCAAACTACGTGTCGCTCAGCGACCTCAATATAACCAATTACAACGACTACGTTTGGGCCGACCTCGCTGCGTTGAAGGACTGTCTTGCTAAGAATCCGACGTACCCGGTCGGCTCGGTGGAGACCACTCATGGGTTGATTCGTACTATGAGCGATGCACCTTTCCTGTTTCTCTCAGGCATTGTCAATCGTCTTGGGTATCTCAATCAGGAACAAGCGCCTCGATCCATCGCACAGAACTTCACGGCAGCACACAACGCCGGTGTGGCTCTGGCTTGGTTATTACCACTCATTGTTCAGTCGCTAGCGTCGCTGGCGGCCTAGCGAAAATCGGTAATTGGAATGCCTCTAGGGAAACATCGTCCGTTGAATGCGAGTCCATAGGTGAGCGGCGAGGCTATCGATCGGGACGCTGGCTTGCGTCGTCAGCGGCGCGAGCTTTTTCTCTTCCACAAGAAACTTACCCATCCGGTGGTTGCGGAGTGTCCAGCGCTCGTCCGAGCGCTTTTCTAAGCAATCACGATGGGCGGCACTGAGCACCCTTTCGTTCTTCGTGAGCGAGACCGCAATCAGATCATAGCCATGCCGCTGTCCGAGATGGATCAACGCGTCGATGTCAATGGGATTCTCATGACTCGGAAGGATGATCAAATCGTAGGTCCACCAGCAGCGATCGAGATCCTTTAGAAAATCTTCCGCCGTGGTCTTGGCTGGTTCACGATGTTGCATCTCTGAGAGGGAGGAAGGAAACACCAAAGCTGAGATGCGTTGGCCGCTCAGTGTCGTGAGAATCATGGCCTGGCGTTTCCAGCCTGTAACGCTGGCTCCCGCCAGGCGAACGAGAGCGCGAATGATCAAAGACTTTCCGTGATTGTTCTCAGCAAGAGGGATAACGAACAGCTTTCGAACGGACGGAACTTCGATGTAGCCTTTCCAACTGGGCATGGAAGACTCCATAGCTTTAGTATTGCAGCGGGAGTAAACCACTGGGGTAATAGCAGAAGACGCAGAACGCGGCCGCAGGCTGGCGTGAGCAAAGCCTCCATCCCCCTACAGGAATTTGCTTATGCCTCCGACACAATAATGTAAGGCTGTCCCATCATCATATTAAAGTGGTTGGCGTGATCCATCTTGATGAAGATATTGCGGAAGACTTCAATATATTTCTGCATCGCGGATTCATCCAACGTGTGAAAGATGTCATCAGGAACGGAATGAGAACCATCATTGACCCATGAGAGCAGCGAGCGGCAAATCAACTTCTCTTCACCGTCAAACTGGCCCAAAATTTTTTCATCGCTGACGCCGCCAAGAATCCTGAAGTAGTGCTCCAGAATGCGCCTCATGTTGTTCTGCAATGCCTGGTCGACGAGGTTGGGGGTGCGTAGCGGCTCCCAAAGCAGGTCGTATGAGTTCTTGATGGGATTGAACGCATGAGACTGGAGCGAAGACACATCGTTGACTTTACGGATCGTCCAGAAGGTCTCATGGGACTGCTTTCCGTTTTTGTCCCTGCTCGAATCGAACACTACTTCTTTGAAGAAATAGACATTGTGGGTCAGGACGAACACCTGTTTTATTCTGCCGTCCTGTTTGCGGACCCGCTCAATCACCTGACGGATGAGCGAGCTGACAATAAACAGCACGTCGTTATCCAAGCTGGAAACGGGATCGTCAAAGACAACGATGCGGTCTGTCGTCAATCCCGCTTCACTCATACTTCCATTCAGCAGGTGATAGAAGTACAGGAACGTCACGAAACTCCGTTCGCCTTCGCTCAACGTATGCTGGGCATCCGCGCCATCATGCCGACAGAGCCGATAAAAATTCCCTGCAACACATTCCAGGTGAAAGCTGCGAAATCCGAAGCCCTTCAAAAGCGTGTTAATCGCATCCACTGTTGGCTGGATGCTGGTGATCGACTTTTCCAGTTGCCGGATATTTTTCTCGTACTCAGCGCGTTGCTGTTCCGCCTGAGTGATCTGGCCCTTCAGGCTATCGACCGCTTTTTGAAGCCCCTCTTTTTTGCTGGTATAGGTCTTGTAGGCGGACGCAATTTCCACTTGTGCTAAGAAAGCCCACACATCCTGGCCAAGCTGTGTGCGCTCCTTCTGGAGATTGGCGACCATCTCATTATGTGCCTTGATCCTGCTGTTCGCATCGGCAGCCAACGTGTGAATCGCATCGATAATTTCCTTCACCGGTTCCAGCGTTGCAATCTGACTTGGTTCCTTCACCTTGCTGGCGATCCGTTGGAGGTTGAGGGTGTACCGTGCCTCGAAGAGCGCCACTTCAGTCGCAAGTTTTTCCGTAGACAAGAACCGGGCATCGGTCTGCGCCATCTGCCGGAACGACTGTAGCAAGCGTTCGCCCTCAAGTTTGTATCCGGCCTCTGTGCTCTTCAGTGCGGAGGTGTCCTGAAGGAAGGTTTCATCGAAGTATTCTTCCAGGCTCGCAGCAAGAGTGGGCGGCGCAGTCTGTTGACAGAACGGGCATCTTCCTTCGGCGGCATTCAAAAAAGGAACGCCCTCCTTCACCCAGTCACTATTTCCCAGCTTGAGAATCAACCCCGCAATGTCCACATCGGCCTTCCCCAGGATGCGGCGTGTGAGGACGGGGGCTATCTCCCATTGCAGAAAAGCCGCTTCGTCGAACGCTGGAACCTCAGTAGCCGGTAGGGGTGTCTGACCATAGAGCGTGGCGGCCTTCTCTTCCAACACCGCTTGCGTCAGTACAGGACGCGACGGAGTCTTACCGCATTCACGAACGAGCTGATCGCGAAAGGACTTCTTGGATTCAAGAAATCCTCGTAGCGCATCCTTCAACTTCACTCCGTGTTTGACTTTAAGCTTCCAACACTCTTCACGAAAACTCTCTTCAAGGGAATCCATTTCCCCCTGCTTGCCAGCGGTTCCTTGAGGTCCATTCAAAGTTGCTTCCCGCTGATGAATCTGCTTGGTCAGTTCCTCGCACTGAGCTTTTGCGGCTTCGATCTGGCTTTGAACATTGACCCCCTCGTTCCCAAGCGTGAAAATGCCTTTGAGCTTGGTGTTTTCGCTGAAGTAGTCCCGCACGAAATCGCGGTTATAGACGAGGGGATGAAGCGGGTGACCATTGGCCCATGTCACGGAACACTGAGGAAAGTGCGATGCATCGGTAACGAGTCGGGATAACGTAGTTTTTCCGACTCCATTCGCGCCATAGATATAGTTCACCGCGCGAAGACCCTCCATCGGCGTGGGCGCACCGTTGTAAGGGACACAGCCGGAGAGAATAATTTTTTGGATCATATAACCGTTCACCAAAAGGTCAGAATGAAAAGCGTAGTTCTACGCTACTTTCCGGATAGATACGCTGTCTAAACTCTTTAAGTCGTATCTGGAATAAGTGGTGTATGCCATAGGTTCACCGTCCACGGCTGAATCCTTCCACGCCGATCTCCGGCACAGACACGGCGACGTGAGGCATCCTCTCCGGCTGCACTCCTGGAGTGGGCGCTTCAACACCCGGCATGGTCTTTTCCTGCGCGATGCCCTGGCTGTCCGAAGTATAGAACGTAAGGTCGCGGGTCTGGCCGGAGAGCTTAGCGAAGTCCTTCAGCATCTGGGCAAGCTGCGCCGCGTCCCCACTCACGATGACACGCTCAACACCGCGTTGCGGAACATGGTCGGAGGTATAGCCGTAGTCGATGTGGCGGGCCTGTTCTTCGGAGAGAGCGACGGACTTGCCCTGGTCGCTGCGGACGGTCAGGGAGCGGTCTTCCGCGATACGCTCGACGGTGGCGAAGTCACCTTTGCGGATACCGAACTCCTGCGCGGTGGCGGTAAGACGAATGCGCTCGCCTTCGGAGATGTCGCGCATTTCTTCGCGGAAGACATGGCTTTGCAAAGTTAGCTTCTTCGTGAGCGCAGGGTTGTAGCTGACTTCATTCCCATCGAGAGAAGCGACGGTGAGGCGGTTGGCTTTCCTGTCCCCGGACAGTACGGTCACGGTGCTGTTGTCTGCGATGCCGTGCTCGGCACTGCCTGCCCTGTAATGAATCTGATCTCCAGCGGCGTAGTTTGCGGCGAGGCGAGGATTGCCGAAAGCTTGCTCTACCCACACAGGCAGCGCATGACTCTCCACAGAAAGCCGTCCCTGTTGGCGAAGCTCATCGCGGATAAGCGATGTCAGTTCCTTGCGCTCAGTTGCATCCGGCGCAACCACCACGGCACGGTCCTGCTGCGAAGCATAGGCCAATGCCACGGCTGCCATGCGATGTTCCGCGCTGGCGTACTCATGAATACGCCCATCCTGTTTAAGGATGGTGGTGGCCGCAGCGGGATCGTTGGCACGAAACGCAGAGACGGAGCGCTCTGTTTCGGTCTTCTTCGGCGGCTCCGAGAGGTCGATAGCCGCTGTCTTTGAGATATCGGTGGCAAGGCGTTTGCCGAGATGCGCAGCGTCGTTGGTATAGATATGGGCATCGTGAGACGCACGCGAGATGGCAACGTATGCCAGCCGTGTATTCACCAACCCGCGCGGGCCTTCGGTATCGAAGTGAGCCAACACACGCTCGGAGGTAAGCCCCTGCGAGCTATATGAGGTCACGGCGTAGCCATGATCGAACTGGCGAACTTTTTCCGTATCGAAGGTGAGCGTGCGTTTCTCTTTGCCGTCCAAGCGCACTGTCATCTTTCCGCCTTCGATCCGTTCGATGGTGGCAAGGTCGCGGTTGGCAACCTTCAACTCTTTGAGCGGCGCAGTGAACTGTATACGGTCGCCGGTGGCGAACTCGCGTACCTGTTCGCGGAAGACATTCACACCGCGCAGGCGGCGGGGATCGTAGGCGACAACCTCACCTTCGGCACGTTCTACCGTCAACAGATTCGCTTTCGCATCGACCGCTTTTACCGTGGCAAGTGAACCGCGCTCGATGCCCAGCTCCTTACTGCCGGTGTTGTACTGGAGCACGTCGCCCGCGTTGTACCGCGCCGCCCAGGTGCGGTCTGCTCCGGTCATGTCGGAACGATGGGATAACGTATGAAACGTCCTGCCATCATTCTTCAGCTTGCCCGCCTGCAACAGCGCCGCACGGACAGCCTCGTTGATCTCCTGACGGCTCTTGTTGTCGGGCGATACGACGAGAGTGGTCTCTGGTTTCGCCGCGTAATCCTTGGCGATGGCCGCGATGCGGTCACGCCGGTCCGGCAGCTCGGTGATACGGCCCTGATCCTGAAGTAAGGCGATGCCTTGCTGAGTCTCGTTCTTGGCAAGGTGCTCCACAGCCTTTAGCAAGGCAGGGTCTTTCTGACGCATGATGCGGTCAAGCTGCGCGGTCCGCATCCCGGCCTCCTGCATCTGCTGGAAGGGGCGGCCAGCGTCTACGCCCTGATGCTGCGCGATATCGCCGATCACCAGAACACGGTCCTGCGGCTGCAATTTTTGCAGGAAGTCGCGCATCTGTTTTGTGCTGGCGAGGCTTGACTCATCGAGCATATAAAGATGGGGTGGCTGCGGCTTGTCGTGGAAGATATCGGCCTTCCGTGCAAGAAAACTCTGCAACGTGGACGCCTCGATGCCAGCCTCGCGAAGTTGCGCCGCTGCGCGGGATGTGGGCGCAAAACCTTCTACCTCGTAGCCGCTTTTCTCCGCGCCTTCGCGGATGGAACGAAGCACGGTCGTCTTGCCGGTGCCAGCTCGGCCTTGCAAGCCGTGGATGCGGTCGGGCGAGTTCAGAACCTCCTCGATCACACGACGCTGGGAGTCATTCAGGAAGTCGCGCGACCGCGCCTGATGTTGCGCCTTCTCCGCACTCATGATCGGCTCGACGGTGTTTCTGGCGGTGCGAACAGCGTTGATATTCGCACGCTCGGCGGCGATGGTTTCCGGCGTTGTAAAGCTGGGGCCGGAGGCAAACTTTCTGCTCTCCACGGAGAGGAAATCACCCTTTTGCTGCCGTGCCTCGAACTCGGCGCGAACCTGAGGATAGGTGGTGTTGCCCATGCCACGGCGCAACGCATCGCGGAGCAACAGCCGTTCATCGAGAACCGCTTCGCGTTCATACAAGCTGCTCCGTGCATAGGTGACAGCTTCCCTCGCGTGAGCGATGCGGTCGGGATTGTGACTTTTTGCCTGCGCCCGCTCGCGGGCATCGGCGACGACACGCTGCGGCTGGTTGCCGTATTCGGCGGCAAGCTCTCGATGCGCGGCCAGCACCTCGGCGGGTGTAAGCATATGCTTCTTCTCGCGGGTGGAGCGTGCCGCGATCTCTGCGGCCTCCGGGCCGGAGACGCCACGCCGTTCCATCTCCTCTTTGATCTTCTCGCGGCGCTGGCTGGAGGCTTTCAGATAGTCGGATGTGAAGCCCTTTACCTCAGGAGCACCGCTCTCGCCCGGCACGATCTCATATCCCAGCGAACGCAGGCGGTACATTAACTCTGACTGATACACCGCCGTCACGAAGTTCTGGCTCTCGAAGAACGGTTGTTCCTGCAAGGCCCGCGTCGTTCCGTCCGCACGTTGCGTCACATTGAAGATGACGGCGTGGGTATGGAGCTGCGGCGCAGCGTAGCCATCGACCGGACGCGCGGTGTCATGCTCGAACTTGGCGGCCAGGAACTTGCCCGTCTGCTCGGCGGCTTTGTTGCCACCGAGGCGAGCGTGGGTGTACTTCTCCAACTCATCCAACGCCACCGTAACGGCTGCACGGTGCGCTTCGCGGATGCGGTCATCCCCGCCCACCAGGGCCGTCAGTGATACGGACTTGGCAGGTGCAAACATAGCATCCCACCCTGCTCGATGGGCGACGGCCTTGGTTGTCGAGCCATCGGGATTCTTGTATTCGGTAGCGATACGATGCCGCACCATCTGCTCGCCGGTGACGGGATGCTGGCCTTCGGTCAGCCGCGCAAACTCCAGTGCGGAAACTTCGCCAGAGACGCCCATCGACTCGGCCAGCTTGCCCTGCCACTCACCCCTTACCTGATCGCCCTGCGCGTAATAGCTCTGCGTGGGCGAGGTGTAATCGCGCTTGTGGTAATCCTGCGCCTGGGCGGCATTCAACGGTTTGGAGAGATCGAGCATGGCCTATGGCTCCCGGATCATAGATGGCCCAAGTGCCTGTTCTTCGTCGTGCTCTGCCTTCTCTTGCTGGAGAGTGGGTTTCTGCTCTTCCGCCTTCTGTGTGCCAGCGGGTGTAGGCCATGCAATCGGGGCACGTTCCTTATCGTGTGGGCCATCGCTTTCAAACGATGATTTCGTCGCTTCCGGCGTTTTTATCTCGTCTTTGCGCGTTGCCTCCGGTGTCAGCGGCTCTAGCGTATCCGGGTTGAAACTCAGGCCGCCACCCCGTTTGCGCGGAAGAAAACCCGGCGTCGGTGCAGGCAGGTCAAGGTACTCGAAGGCAAACCGCGCGACGCTGTTGCCGAGCTTGAGATAAGCGTGTCTGTCATCCAGACCGGATATCTCCGAACCCATGACCAGCGGTTCGATCTGACGTTCGACGGTGAAGTTGTGGCCGGAGCGTGTGCCGTCGAACTTGGTCTCTTTCAGCCGCTCGATCTCGACCTTGCCGATGGCCTCCGATATCCATTCGGCTGCCTTTGGCTCGGCGGTCTTCATGAAGATTTTGGTGGCGGGCTGCGAGAGCATCACCTCGGCAAGATGGCCGTAGATGACTTCCAACTGCGCCTTTCCCTGAAAGCCCAGGATGAGCGGGTTCTTCGATTTCCGGTTCTCCGTAATGGCGGTATGAAGCTGCGGCAACTTCTGCAAGCTGGCAAGCTCGTCAATGACAAACCATACCGGTTTCTGATTCGGCTGCGGAGCGGTCAAGAGCCGCATCACAAGCAGGTCGATCCATAAGGAGTGCAGAGGCCGCAGGGTCTCGCGCTCCGCTGGACGGGAGGTAATGAAGATCCATCCCTGACGTTGCTTCGACCAGGTGCGAGCGTTCCATGCGGGACGATCTTTGTCCCGCTCCGGCAGCATCCGAAAACACTTGGCAACCAGGCCAAGCGAAGACAGAACGCCCGCCCGCTGCGGACCGGCTTTACGGTCGATATAGAACGCCATCTCAGTGCCTTCGACCCGCTTCATCAACTCGATGTCATTGGTCATCCACTCTGCAAGTTGCTGCGGCGTCGGCCCGCGCTTGAGCAGGTGTGCGAAGATTTGCGCGGGCGTTTCATGGAAGAACTCATCGACCTTATCCGTCTTGGGCGCGTACAGAGAGGCGGCCAGCGCATAGGCTTCGTCTTCTGTTTCCAGTTCCTGTGCCGGTCCCCAATAGGGGCAGCGGGCATCCAGTGGGTTGAGAACGATGTCGCCTCGCTGTTCGTCGTAAAACCGCTGGATATACTCACAGGCAGGGTCGTAGATGATGGCCGAATCACCGCGCCCTCTGATCTGGCGAAGGCACTGCATGATGAGCTGCGTCTTGCCGACACCTGTATCCCCCATGAGCTGAAGGTGCTGTGCTTCCTTCCGCAACGGAATCCGCATCATCTTGACTGATTCCGTCGTCTTGAAGCCGAGGCCGTCACCCTGTTGCACCTTGTTGAACTCCTTCGGATCGAGCATCCGGGGGCCACGCAGAACACGTCCGTACTTCATCTCCTTGAAGCGGCGAATGTCCTTCGGTACAGCCAATGAAAGCAATAGAACGAGACAAGCGCCGCCCTCAATAAAGCTCAGTGTGAACACCCGCCACGGAGCTTTCTGATCGAAGATGGCCTCGCTCAACCAGTGGTACATCGCGGTGTCCGCCAACTTCTGTGCAGGAGTGCGGAACGGAAAACGATAGCCCTGTTGCTGTGCCGCATTCGAGAGCGCAAACGGCATCCGCTTGCCGTCCGGTAGTGTCATCTCACCATCCACGAGGTCCACCGGCATTGCGGGCCGTGGCGTCACTGCGGGACCGCCGAGGTACAACAGCCGGTAGCCCTGATGAGCATGGAAGGTGCTGCCAATATCCGCGCGCACATAGTCCATCATGTACGCCTTTTGCAGCGGCGGAAGCTGAAACGCATACCGCTCCCAAGCAAAGAACACAGTCAGCATGATGGCACCGACGATGGCGCAATAGCTCATCAGCGGAACGTGCGGTGGCCAGATGATCGTCTCTTTTCTACCCCATTGTGTTGCCATCGGAGGTCTCCTTTCCGGCCTGCTGGGTGTACTGCTGCATGACCTCCTGCGCGGCCTTATGCTTCTCCTTCCGCACCATCGTCATCGCCTCAGTGATCCATGAAGCAGTGACCTTCTCGCCAAGGGCGAGTGGCTTCAGCAAATTCACAAGCAACATCCGCGTAGCGATGAGTTCGGTGAACAATGCAGTGCGTGTGGTCTTTCCGGCGGCATCAAGCAGGACTTCACGGGACCACTCGCGAGCAGACATACCCGCAGCGTGTGCCGCTTGCTCAATAGCAGAAACTTCGTCCTGCGTGAAACGAGTAGCGAAGCTTTCGCTTCGTGCGGCTCGCGTTCTCTGCGGAGCCAATCGTGACTGAATCGTAGATGCTGGCGTCATCTCTACCTCCGATCTCAAGCGGTTCCATTTGCAACCGAAATGGTTCCAATCGGAACCGCTATCGTCATAAGCTCTGTCTTTTCTGCATGGTTCCATTCGGAACCATTTGCACCTCAAAACACGCCCATCCGAGGGATGGAGTGTCAATCTCCTTCCGGTGCGCAGCACCGAACAGGATTTGGAGCGGGCTCATGCCTTCGATCCCGCCACAGATGCAGGTGCTTGTGCAGGTGAAGATGCCGAGGAAACAGGCTTGCGTGCAGGCCGTTCGGAGGCATCATTTGCAGTGGCGCGACGAACACGCAGTGTCGGCGTAATCCGCTGCGCTTCAGGCGTGCGAAGGAACTCCTGAAACTCGCGGTCTTTGGAGAAGACATACGCGAGTGCCTGTTCGACGACATCGTTAGCCGATGCCTTTATGAATGCTGCATACTGATCGACCTGCATTGCGGTTGAGTCAGTGAGCCGAATGGAGGCGCTGAGGTGTTTGGTTTGGACTACTTCAAGTAGTGGCATTTCGTTCTCCTTTTCGTGACAAGATCAAGCAAACTTTTTGCGAGAAATCATGCGCTGCGCGGTTGCGGCAATCTCCCGCGCACGAGCGCAGCAAAGTGCAGCGGCAAGTTCGGCATCACGGCGGCCTTGGAGCATCGCGACGACATCCCCGACCGGAGCGCCTTCGAGCAACCATTGACGCGCGGAGGCAATGTCGATGGTGCGCTGCGCGTAGTAGAGAGGATTGGGCTTGTCGGAGCGGCGTTCGGCCAGAACGTGCGTCAGTTTGTGAGCATCCTTGCCCTGGGCGAGTTCGTGGCACGCCCATGCCCAATCGTGTTCGGAGTGGCTGTCTTTATGGGATGACTGAAGCCGCGCATTCACGCGAAGCGGTAGCGCGGCCGACTCCGTCATCTCCGGCAACCGGAATTCCGCAGGTGTATAGGTTGCATCGGAGAGGTATTCGACTGCGACGCAGTGCGCGGGCGTGTACTTCCAGTTGTAAAAGCCGGGGATGCGAAGCACCCGATTGCAGTCGGTGCAAGCAGGATCGCCGCCGAAGGCGGATGCGAGCCGCTTCAGCATCACTTCCTGTGTGTCGAAGTCGAAGCCTTCGACGCGCCATAGAGCCTGGTACTTGCCCGGCGATGTTGAAAGGATGGCGGAAGCCGGAGGCACGTCATTCGATGCCCGGAGCGCAGCGAGGCGGGCATCGCCATCCTCGTCAATATCTATATAAAGATGGCGAACAGATGCGACGGCTTCCTTGGTGCGCGTGCGGCTGCCAGAGCGTAGCGGATTCGCAGCCGCATAGAGATTTACAACGTGATGGTTTTGATAAGCCAGCCAATTCAGATAGCGGGCGTCCGTCGCCTGCTCCACGGTCACGACACGCTGTTGGGTTTTGCCGTCGCGCTCCGAGCGCAGCAGAAGTGCAATCGTCTCAGTCGGCGCGAAGCAACGGCTGAGAAAATCTTTGGCGGTTTGCTGCATCTGGGCGACCTCCTTTTTGCGAGCGCGATACCACGGGCTTAGCAGCCGAGAGGCCGGGGATGAACCGGCCTCTTGGGTATTAGGAAAAGAGCCTATGCGGCCTCTTCCTCGGGAGCGTCTTCGCTGTCTTCCGCCGCTTCCTTGGCGGCGCGATCCAGCTTCAGAATCTTGTTCACCCGAACCTCCCACACGGTCTGCTCCGTGTCGGTCTTCGAGCTGGTGAACTTGCGGCTGCGGTACTCGCCCTCGACGAGAATATGTGCGCCCTTCTGGAGCTTGGCGGCGAACTCACCGAGCTTGCCGAAGACGACACAGCGGTGCCAGTCGGTGTGCTCGATGTACTTGCCGTCTTTCTTGTACGAAGACTTGGTTGCGAGCGAAAGAGTTGTGAGGCTGCGGTCGCCGTTGGTGCGAACTTCCGCGTCAGAACCGATGAAGCCGATGAGGGTGATGTTGTTCTGGTACATGGTGGTGATCTCCGTTTCGTTGTATTTCCCGTATCCTGCTCGGGTCACCCTTCGCGAAGCGAGCGAGTGGCCCCTGCTCCCAAGGCCGAAGCTCTGCATTTACGGAGGGTCCGCCGAAGGTGGAAACCGTAACCCGTAGGGCCGCGCAGCGGAAGCAGAAGAGCGAGCGTGCCGCAGGGCGCAGGTAAAGGCCCGAAGCGTGAACCCGACGCAGAGGACGGGATACGAACGGAAGCGCCCATATGCGCCAACGTCATCCCGTCGCATGGCCTGACGCATCGTTGCACCATCCGCTGCCTGATTCACCGCTGCAACCCAGTTCACAGAAGCCGGCTTCGAGCGCACGAACGTGTGTTGCCACCGCTGGATTTCGCAAGCCGGGAACGCACTGCTGGGCGCTTTCAGAGACGAGTTGGGCTGTGCAGCTCTGTGAGCCGCATGAATGACCATAGGAGTGACCTCGGTTCGGGTTGGGATTCTGTTAGCTGGACGCTCGCGTATCAGGCGTCGGAGGCACGATAGACCTCCTGAGTAAGGAACGACTGTTCCGCATGACTGTAACCGGAGACGGTAATCAACTCCCGGACTCTTCGGCGGCCCGTGATATCGCGCTCACAATGCAACACGAAGTCCACGGCTTTGCCGGTCTGCGACCGTACAAATGCCTGGTCCAGATTCGTCCTCGCACTTAAGGCCATGTCGGCCAATCTATCGAGCGCATCCAGCGCAGAATCCGCGTGCAGCGTGGAGAGCGTACCGCCGTGGCCGGTGTTCATGGCCTGCAACAAGTCGTAGCCGCATTCATCACGGATTTCACCCATGATGATGCGGTCTGGGCGGTGGCGTAATGCCGCCGCTACCAACTGGCTCGGCGTGATGGCAATTTGCCCAGGAATCGCTTCGACGGCCTCCCATCGAACCGCATTCGGATGCGCGATCTTCAGCTCGGCTGGCTGTTCGATCACGACAAGCCGTTCGTGCATCGGAACATGGTCCAGAAACGATTTCATGAGCGTGGACTTGCCGGAGCCGGTTCCACCGCTGATGATGCCGTTCTTCCGCTTCTGAATAAGAGCGATCACAGCGTCACGAACGTGCATGGGGAAACTGCCCGATGCCACCAGCTCATCGCTCGTATACCAGCGGTTGAACTTGCGGACAGTCAGCGTTGGTCCGTTGATCGACGAGGGCGGTCCGACGACCGCCACGCGCGAGCCGTCAGGCAAGCGCGTATTCAGGATGGGATTCTGGCCGCTGAGGTCTTGCCCAAGCAAACGCGCCACCCGCTCAATGGCCGCCGTAAGGCGGTCATTGGTGTAGGGCAAGGAGAGCGGAATGTGCTCGACCACGCCCGCACGATCTGCATACACTCCCGTTGTCCCGTTGATCATCAAATCCGAGATCGACGGGTCTACCAGAAGAGCGCGTAGCTCTTCCGGGAAGAACGGGAGGATGAGATCGAAGCTCATCGCGCATCCCCAGTGACAGGTGTTGCCGATGCAACGGCTTTGGCCGGAGTCATCGGCACAACAGAGACGCGGTTCTCGTGAAACTCCGTAACCGTCAATCCAAGCGGATTGATGAACTCGTATTGCGGGAAGATCTTCGCCTGCTCATTGACCTGCTTGGGGTCAAGGTAATACGTCACAGAGAGCATCCAATGCTCCGTGCGGGGATTGCGGGAGTTCTGCTGGGAATAAATCTTGTCGAGCGTCACTAGCGCAGTGCCGCGAGCAATCTTCGCACCCTGCACCATTTCTTCCGACATGGAGGTAATGGTCACATCACGCACCTGCACGTCACTCGATTCGACCTGACCGGCAACCACCTGCGAAGCAAGGTGGTTCTGGTTGTCTTCATTCATCAATCGCGACGCCAATCCCTGCGACAGGAAGTAGTAGTTGAGTGGATACTTCTTCGCGATGGTGTCACGGCTGATGGTGTAGCGATAGTTCGCCCACTCGGTGAGGTAGTTGCGGACTTCACCTTCGCGCGGGCTGTAGTTTAGGTCGCTGTACTGGATGGCTTGGGCACGTCCCATCTCGTCGATGCGAACGTAGCGATTGGCGACCGGACGGTGCGCCAGAGCGAAGTTCAGCCCCATCGAACCGAGCAGCAATACCGTGCCGCAACCGATGATGATGCGGTAGGCTTTGCGCTCGGCGTAATGAGAGGAATAGACCTCGTTACCGACCTCATCGGTCAGCATCGCTTGCCTGGGCGTCAGACGTTGTTCAATGGCTGCGCTGTGTGTGGACATGATTGGGCTTACTCCTTTCGTGAAGTGCCTGCTGACGCACGGCATGAAAAACGATGAAGGCATAGACGAATCCCGCAATGAGAACGCCGATAAAGAAGAGCTTGAACAACCGCGGCGCATACTTCTGTGCGAATTTGGTTGTTCCAATAGTGGCCCCGACATTTTCTCCGAATCTCCAGCTACCCCAATCCCACATCACGACTTACCTCCTTTGGCTGCGCCCATCTTTGCCATTGCGGCCAGTTTCGCTCCACTCTGAATTGCGTTTGGCGCTGACGAAACCAAACCTGCCGAACCGCCGAAGATCGCCTGCGTAATCGACGGGATAAAGAGCAGATTCACGATGAACGCGATGAACACCATCACCGTCGGGATGAGGTTTGCCAGCCACATAGGTATGGAATAGTCCCCATGAAAGGTCTTTTGCAAGAACGTAATCATGAAGCCTGACCACACGAAGATGAACGCCGCGGCCACGGCGCGGATCATTGCAAAGCTGATGAGTACATCGAGAAAATGAAAGAACTTCGCGCGGAAGGTCTGCGTCATCAGCAACGGAATAAACACCGGCCCAAACAGCGCCGTGATGCCATAGAAGATGAACGAGCTACAGTTGATGACGAACAGAATGGCAGACGCGACGCCGAGCAGCCCCTCTACGAGGAAGTAGCAGAGCTGTTGAGTGAGCTGCATCATGGAGGGCGTCGGTGTATTTAGTCCGGCCTCTCTCAAAGCCGCAAGAAGCTGGTTGAGCGCAGTCTGATCGAACGCCGCAACCATCGCCTGCGCAATGTAGCTGAAGAAGTGGTTGAGACCCCAGCTTGCACCGGGCAACGGGTTGACCCAGTAGTTGAGCATGAGCGAACAGATGATGAGCCGCAGCATGAAGTTCACCAGATCCCCTGCACGCACCGGCTCCGCATGGAAGCGCAGCGTCATGCCGGAGGTGTTCCAGTTGACCACCATGCTGACGAGGGTGAAGAGCGAGATAAGGCTCAGCTCTACCGCACCGAACTGCGAGAGCGCACCACCGTTCTGCGTCGTCAGGTCGGTCAGGTTATTGGTGAACTGGTAAAGCCAGTCCACGCCCGAACTCGTACTCGGCATTGTTTGCAGCAGCATCATCGTCATACGTCACCCCTCTACGGGAGATAGTTCTGCCAGGTCTTGCCCTCATTGCCAGCGGCCATGCTGTGCTTCCTTTTCAAGCTGTCTACCTTCTGGCGGAAGGCGTCATCCTGTTTCTTCTGTTCATCACGTTCACGCTGTTGCTGTTCCAGCAATGCGGCGGTCTTTGCTGCGGCCTCTGCAGCACGGTGTGCCTCATGCGCGCGATAAATCTCGGTGCTGGCGATCACCGCCAGCACCGCAAGGTTTGCAACGAGCAACTTTACTTGAAGCTGCTTCAGCATGGCGGCTCCTACGGAAGGTACGTCTGCCAGGTGTTGCCCTCGTTGGCTGCGCTCACATCATTCGTCGAACGCTGTACCTGCACGAAGGCGGCGGTGTTGAGGTCGAGTGCAGCCGCATTCCGCTGCTGCATGTTGGAAAGCATCATCTGAGAGGCAACGCAGGTAGCGAGCGCGCCCTGCGAATGCATTTCGGACATCTTCTGAGCTTCAGCGGCGTTCAGCAGGTTGAGTTGCTGGACTTCGCTGTTGGTTGCGGTAGACCCGTCAAGCTGACTTCCAGCAAGAGAGCTATTGGCCGTGGTGTTGGCTGCCCGAGCCGCACGGTACTGGCCTACGGCGGTCATGCAGTCGGGTGACGCCGCATCCGACGCTTCGATCATGGCAAGCTGCGAGAGCTGCGGACTGCCGATGGTCTGGGTCTGGAGATACGTCGTCGAATCGCTGGAGAGAGGCACAGAGGCCGCAGTCCATGCTGTACTAGATGCTGACGGCGAGTTGGTATTCAGCGCCGTCGTCATCCCATTCGTCTCTCCGAAGAGGTTGCGAACGTTCACGTTCTCCAGGGCGTGCAGTGTGGTTTGCCACTGCGTCTTGAGCGAGAAATGCTCGATGTTGTTCTTCAACATCGTGTACTGCGTTTGCAGTGTCGTAAGTTGCGAAACCAGACTCGCGTAACTCGTGGGGTCAAAGACGATATCGCCTATCCCGAAGAGTGCGAAGCTGGGCGTGGCGGCGAGCAGCAGAGCTGCACCGCCCAGCAACCATTTCCTGCGTTTGGTCAGAGCCACTTTCATGAAGCACCTCCTTGATTCATGGCCTAGATGTCGTTAGGGCAGGGATAGACGACGAAACATCTATCCAGTGGGTGCATTCTTAGTTCGTTCACCTCCTTGATCACTTGCAGGGAGGCGGCTGCAAGCCACAGATAGACCGCAGGGCGCGTTACGACAACGGCAGTGACGATCACGCCTGCGAAGATCAAAACGGCATTCCGAAGACGATGCGATTTGGTCGTCATGATTCCTCCTCATCCAGTTGCCGAGCGATGCGTGGCATCACGGCAACCCATTCCAGTCCGCTACGCTCGATGGCTTCGGCGATGGTGTAGCCCATCGCTGCCAGCCAATCGGCACGATTCAGAACCAGGGCCACGGCGACCTTCTCGCCGGTGGACTGCACAGCCCATGCCTGCTCATCCCCATGCTTGGCGTCACGAGCTTTGCGCAGAAGATGTTCGTACTCGGCTGACATGGCTTCGTCCTTTCTTTACAGCGTTGGGTCTACGTGATGGTCGGCGTAGGACGGTACGAGCAGGTCTCTGCCGATGTACACACGGGCGCGGGAACCTTCCTTGAGAGTGATGATCGGAAGTCGGTTGAGGAAGTGATTCAAGACCTGTTCGCCCTCCATCGAGGTCTGCGACGAGATGCCATTGCGTATCTGCGTCGATGGATCAAACACGGTACCGTTGTTGCCGATCTGAGCCATCGCACCCAGGCCACCGATGGCGGCTGCTGCGCCGAAGGCCATCAGGTAGCCGTGGTCCACCTTCGTCGCAAGGCCGGTCGTCCCAATCGGGTCAAGGCCAAGGTACTTGTCGAAATCAATGGAGAAGCCATCGGGGCACACGGCGCGGTGAAAGCTGACGAACATCTTCCTTTGCTGGGCATTGCCGACGCTCTGCACGCTCCCAATCAACCGAGTACCTTGCGGCATCAAAAGCTGCTGCTGATCGTGCGAGTAGTAGTCGGTCGTCAGCATCACCATGATCGGCCCGGCGAAGCCTCCGTCGATGTGGTTGGTGACAACACCCTCCAGCACCGTGCCCTCGAAGATCCGATAGAGGCGTCCGTCGTAGGAATCGAAGCTGTACTTATCCATCGCAGCGGTGTCGCCGGCAGGCGAAGCCTGCCGCACCGCCTCATTGCTAACTGCTGAAGGTTTAGCCTGGGCTGCTGTCTGCACGACCTGCGGAGCAGGAGTGGAACCAGCGGTAGAGAAATCAATCGCCACCGTATCGCTGTTGAGGGCGTCCTGTTTCTGCTTCTCAGCGGCAAGCCGTTTCTGCTTGGCTTCGGCCTGCGCCTCAGAGACGTTGGAGGTATGCTGCGGAGCATTGCTGCTGTCGCCGTAGATAGAATCCCGCTGTGCCTTCGTCATCGGCGGCGCGGCATCGCTCTCCGGGCCGGGGACATCCTGCGATGCCTGAAGCTGCTGCATGGCGGCGGCAAGCTCCTGCTGATGACGCAGTGCATCGGCGTCACGCTGTGCCTGCAACTGCTGTTGGGCGGTAAAGCTCTTCACCTGCTGCGCATTTGAGGTCGAAGGCGTCATCGCAAGGCCACTTTGCGGCGCGGACTTCTTATTCCCACTCACCAGACTGGAAAGGTTCGCAATCCCGATGACCGCAATGATCGCAACCAGTGCGATAACAACAGGCATACTTTTCTTGAACGGTGGCTTGGCCTCCGGCTGCTCGGGGACTGTCGCGGGCGTAGTCTCTTGTACGGTCTCGTTGATCTCTGCCATGACTACCGGCCTCCCGTCCGGTGAAACTCCACCTTCTGCTTGCCGATGGCGAGATACCCGTTATCGAGTTGCTTCGGCACGGTGTACAGGCCTTTTGAAAAATCGAAGTTGATGAGGGAGGGCTTCTTATCCTTCACCTCGTAGAGGGTAGGCGTCTCCTGAAACTGCCCACGCAGATAGGTAAACTTGTCGTCGCGCCAAATCTGCTGCAAGCCCAGCTCTTTGCCTTTTTTCTCATCCCACGCATAATCGAAGTGAAGTGAGCCGGGATACTGGCTGCGGTAGGTCTCTTCCTTGGCCTGTTCCGCTTTTAACTCGGACGCCTGGGCAGCTTTGGCGGCAGTAGCTTCCTGCTTTGCCTTCTCCAAATCCGCGGCGGGGACAAACACTGGCATCTGCGTGAGCCGGTCCTTGGCGGCTTTATCGCTGGGCGCGATAAGCACCTTAGAGTCATAGTGGTCGTCGGCGTCGGTAGAGACCTCGCGCAACTGCAAGGTGTACTCATTGCCGTGGTCCGAGACGATGTGGACATCCGTCGAAGCGTTGGAGATCTTCGGCTTCACGCTGATGAACCGCGAAGCCACATGCCCGGCATCGAAGACCCAGCCCACGGTATCCCCGGCATAGACGTTGGCAACCTTCTCCTGATCGGGAAGGACGATGAGCGTGGACTGCAACAGTCCAGCCCGCACAACGGGCGGGGTCTCCGTCTCGGAGACGGCAACCGTTCGCGGTGCGCTGGGCTGAAGAGGATGGCTAGCAGGGGCCGACGCACGCAGCGGCAACGCCGCCAGTGCAAGGCCGGTACTGACGATCAGGGGGATAAGAGGCTTCACGGTTTCACGTCCTTTCGTTGTGGTTACAAACTCTCTCCGGCTGCAAAGCGGGCGATGCCATCGGCCAGTCCGTACTTTTCGATCAACTTCGCACGCCGCACCCGATCCTTGGGCTTGGTGGAGACAGCCGCATAGGTGCGGTTATCGAGGTTCAGACGAATCACTTTGCTCAGGCCGTCACGGCGCATATACAGTGCCTCGCGGTCCTGCAAGCTCTCAAACAATGCCAACTGCTGTTCATTCATCTTGAATAGCTCCGCATACCGTTTGCGGTTGAAGGTCGCGTCTTTGAGGAACAGGAACGACGAGCAGGAGTTCACGATGGAATCGGCGTTTTCTCCCAGGTCGTCGGCAGACTGGGCGATCATGGTCACGCCGCCAAGGTTCTTTCGCACCGTCTTGATGGAGGCCAGTGCCGCATCGAGAAGCTGCTTATTCTTCATCGAAGAGAAGATCTCTTCGATGAGGATGTGCTTCGGGACTCCGAGATTGACGGAGTTGAAGAGCACATCATTGATACGCCGCAGGAGCCACACCATCAGCGGTTCGATCAGGTCGGCATACTGCGCGTTGTTTACGCCCTGGAAGTCGAAGCACTGGATGCGCGAGAGCGAGAGGCTGTCCTCCACGTTATCGAAGATGGCGCTGTAGACACCACGGCCTACCCACTTCGAGAGATAGCGATCTAGCTTCTTCGGCAGGTAGAGATTCGATAGACGGCGGTTTGCAGAATCGAGCAGATACATATCCTGCACCGCCTTGTGGATCACGTCATCATCTTCCGGCTCCAGTTCCGCGCCGCCGTTGGTGAGCAGCAGCTTTACAAACGAGTACAAGAACTGGATATTGCTCTCAGTCGGTTCCAGTGTGAACGGGTTTACACGCGGGCCGTCTTTGCCAATGCGATCTACGCGGCCACCGTACAACTCGACCACGCTCTCGTAGCTGCCGCCGATGTCGAAGATGTACGTGAATCCGCCGTACTTCTGTTCATGGGCGATGGTGACATTGCCTGCCACGGACTTGCCGCTGCCCGTCGGCCCAAGGATGAGTTGCACGCGCACCCCATCCACATACGCATCCTGAAAGAATGGCGTGCCGGTCCGCGTCTCGAAGACGTTCAGGTACTCTGCATCCAGGTCATCCGCGTGTGGATGGCCGAGATCTGGTGCAAAGATGGAAGACAAGCGCGCATGATGGTCTTCCGCCAGCCACAACGGGAAGACGTTGAACTTGTTGTTGCCGGGGAACATGGCATAGAACGCGGAGAGATTGCCCAGCGTTTCTTCCATGACCTGTGCGCGGGCTTCCACGAAGACGCGATACACGGATGGAGCGACATTGCGCAGTGCCTCTGCGCTCCGTGTGGCGACCAGTAGACGGAGCGAGTATTCACCCTGCGCCTTTTTATCTAACGATCGGACCACTTCGCTCAGGTCATCGACCTGAAGGTTCGCCGCGCGTGCGCTCGCCCCTTCGTCCAGTGAATCCGTATCGCGCCCGGCCATTACGCGGGTGAGCACGCCCACTTTGAAGAAGCTGATGAACTTCTCCTGGTTGTCGATCTCCTTGCGAACGGTGCTGGCGGCCTTGGGTCGCCATGTGGAGCACAGCACGCTGTCGCAGTCGAGCCGTGCGAGGTCTGCGAACAAGCATGGCCTCGACGCTTCGGGCGTCGCCTTCAGGGAATACATCTGCACGAACCGCTTCCCAATGCGGAGATGGTCTTCCTTCCACGCAACGGGAGCCTGCACGATCTGACGGTCAACGCCCGTATCGCTACGAAGCTGTCCCTGTTCTGCCCATTCTTCGAGGTTGAATAGGTAGGAAAAGAATTGAAAGAGTTCTGTCTTTGGCAGGAGACGTAGCCCCAGCGAGTTGCCGAGGTTGCCAGCAAGCAACGATGCGGTCTTCTTCAACTCCGCAAGCATCCGAGTGGTGGATGCTGCATTCTCCTGTGGCTTACGCTCAAATGCTTTCAGCTTCTCCGGCTCGATGCTGAGGCACCAGTGCAGGTCGATACGCCGAAACCCTGCCGATGCTTCAAGAAAGCGCAGGCGGTCTTCCACGAAGACCTGCGTGACGGGATTCTCATACTTCGCCTGGCGTGGAAGGGAGTAGCCCGAACGCACCCGCGTGTACTGATACAGGCAAGCGCCTTCCGGCAGGCCACGCAACGCACCTTCGAGCAAGCGAAGCTGTGACTCCAACTCCTGCTCCGTCATGCACTCCTCGTCGATACCAGTGAGCGTGAACAGGCATCCATAGCCACCGCCCTTGAGCGCGAAGATATGCTCAGAAACGAAGCGGGCAATCGGCACGATGCTGCACGCCGCGCCTGCTTTGGCGAACCACGGAACCGATTTGATCTGCTCAGTATTTGCGCGGGTCATAGTAGCTCTTCTGGCCCAGACTCAGGCCCCACAGTTGGAACATCTTCGGGTGCTTGCGGACGATGAGCCACGCCGCGATAGCGAGCGTGGGAAATGCCATCATCGCCAGCAGCCGAAACCCAACGAGGAAAACCGCAGCGCAAACGAATAAGATCGCCATCCATGCTGTAAGATCGAGGCCAAGCTTGGCTCTCGGTCGATTCAGCGCCTGATTGATTGCCTGCGGTTCTCCACGACGAGTCATAGTCGATGCACCTCCTACATCGACTGCCCGGTCAGTGAGCCGATCCATCCGGCTCCCCAACCGAGAACTCCGGCACCGAACAGAGCGCCGAAGAGTCCGGGAACGGCCTCAGAGAAGCGACCGCTCATCATGCGGATACCCGCGAAAATCAGGCCGCCCAAACAGATGACAGCCCCTGCGTACATCGCGAAGGTTTTGAATGTTGACATTAATGTCGTCGCTCCAGAGAAGTCCATCGTTCCCTGGGCGTGCGTTACGCTTACAAACGCGAGGGTGAAGAGTGCGGGGAGAAGTGAACGCCCTGCTCGGAGGCAGTGCTGGAAAAGCCGGTTACAGCGGGGACGGTTTCGTGACATTGGCAATCTCCTGATGGCAGGTTTTACTTCGCCATGTCACGCAAACTAATGCGGTGAGATTCACCAAGTCCAAGACCTAATATTTATAGTGCCCAAGATTTTGTTTATAGATGAGCGGTCAACCAACGAGCGTGAGCTGTTTAGGATGGCGAACCGCAGCGGCTTGCGGCTGCTTCCGATGGTCTCCAAGGCCATGCTCGTCGAGGTATCGCTCGATGAACATTAGCGCCATATGTTTGCGGCCTCTCGCTGTAACGAAAGCGAAATCGGCTGTCCATTTCAGTCCAGCTAACGGTCTCGTAACCAGCCCTGCATCGAGTGACCATAGCTGATCGATGAGAGCAAGTCCGTAGCCTTGCTTGACCATCATTTGTATGTCCGCTGGAGTGGCGGCGGAACTTGCTAGATGAAGGTCGATACCCAGCTCGGAGAACATCTCCGAAAGGCGCGCATGCGCAGCAGGATGTAGCTCAGGATCACGGAAGACTTGAAGACGGGAGGCAACTTCGCGGATATCTACCTGCGCTTGCGTGTTTAGTGGATCGTCCGCACGCATACAGATGACCAGCGGAGAATGTGCAACTTCGCGAACATCCCAACGGTCTCTGTCGATAGGCATCGGGAGCAGAGCGCAGTCGAGTGTGCCTGCTTCCAATCGCTCCAAAACATGCTGCGTATCCGCGCCAGATAACTGGATCTCGCAATCTGGAAACATCCCTTGATACACGAGACGGAAGTTGTCGAGAAGGAAGCTATTCACAAAGGACGAGAAGCCCATGCGGAGAGCGGGTACAGTTCCGTCATGTATGGCTTTTGCCATGCGGAAGGTCTCTTTCTTTTGCGGGAGTACAACTCTTGCCCAGGCAAGCACAAACTCCCCGGCAGGTGTTGGATGAACCCCGTTGCGTCCGTCACGTATCAGAAGGGGGTATCCGATATCAGCCTCCACCATTTTGATCTGATGACTGATCGCAGGTTGTGAGCGTAGGACATGCTCGGCGGCCTTGCTGAAATTACGGCGCTCAGCAATCGCAACCAAATACTCCAGATGGCGAAACTCGACGATGTCTGACATAGCCTCGATACTCCGCTGGCAGTGACGTCAAGACTCCACATCTCCCTCGGGGGACGAGAGTCGATGTTGCACCTTAAATCGTTCCTCTGGGAACCTCATGCGTCAATTAGTTTCGTTTAGGTCTCTGGAGACGCTACTAGGTAACTAGGAACCATTTGGTTCCTATCCCAAGGGACCAGCTATGCACAAAACTTTGAGTGGTATTGATGAGAAGTATTGGACTCAGGTTCAGCCTCGCCGCACTCTCGATGTGACGCACATGCGAGGTGTCAATGGAAAACCACAATCTTGATTTAGCGAGCACTGTATCAGAATCAACCTCCGTACCACGAAAGCCTCCTGCTCGATGGACTCCACCCGAACCATTGCTCACAGCAGAAGATGTAGCACGGCGGTTGAACGTCAGTACCGATTGGGTATGGGACCATTCCTCCCGTAAGAAGCCGTTGCTTCCTGTCATTCGCATGGGCGATGGAACGCTACGGTATCGCGCCAGTGGTATCGAACTGTTTATCGACGAACATGAGCGCTTGTCCTCACTAAGAAAGCGGGCGTGAATCCAAGACGCAAGAGCACTAGAATAGATAGTGCCCACTGTCTCCCCGCGGAAACAGAGAAATCATGGGTAAATCGCATCAAGCAGGCTGGGTATCGCTGCGCGGAAAGCAGTGGTTTGGCTACTTCCGTCAGACGGTCCTCGATCCTGATACAGGCGAGGAGCGAGTCAAGAAAGTCTGCGTCAAGCTCGCCCTCAAAACAAAAATGACCAAGCTCCAGGCGCGTGAAGCGCTACGGACCGAAGTCACCAAACGTACTGGTCAGAACCTCGGAGGACGGGTACTCAAGGATAGTTCCGTCACCTTCGAATGGTTTGTTCTCAACCGCTACTTTCCGCTACGCAAGGGAGATTGGCGGCCTGAGACGGCGAAAGAGAAGATGTCACAGATTCAGCTCGATCTCGTAAACCGGTTCGGAGCGTATCCGCTCGACTCGTTCGACAAGTTCACGTTGCAGACGCACCTGAACAGTCTGGCGGAGCGGTACTCGCAGGATCGCGTGAAGCAAGCGAGATCGTATCTGAAATCGATCTTCGATGAAGCCATCGAGCAGGAGTACCTGACAAAAGATCCAAGCCGGAAGCTCCGCATTCCGAAGAACCTTCGGCCCAAGGATAAACAGGTGCTCAACTGGGAGCAGCTTTGGTTGATCCTGGCGAACGCAGGCAGGCGAGATCGTCTGCTTCTCATGCTCGATATGACGGAGGCGCTTCGCCCAAGCGAGTTATTCGCGCTTCGGTGGAGATCCTTTGATGACCAGAACACACTGACCCTGACCGAAACGGTCTACCGCCGCACGCTTCGGCCCTTCGGCAAGACTCCTGGCAGCCTCACCAAGGTTCACCTGCCCGATGGTCTTGCCGACGAACTGTTGCGTTGGAAGATGGAGTGCAAGAAGACGTCCTGCAAGAGCGTCCTTTGCACGAAGCCGGAGCACCGAAGGGCTTCTCCGGACGAGTTCATCTTTCAGAATGCCGACGGCGGCTTCATGGATGCGGACAACTACCGCTTCCGGGTACTGAAGCCATTGGCAGAGTCGTTGGGTGTTCCGAAGCTGAACTTTCAGGTCATGCGACGGACGATGGCGACGCAGGCGCAGAAGATGGGATCGGTCAAAGATATCCAGGCGCACCTTCGGCACTCGCGGCCCGACACCACGGCGCACGAGTACATGCAGGAGTTGCCCGAGAGCGTACAAACGATGGTCGGATCGGTGTACGCCATGCTGATGAAAGGAGGAGAGAACCAGTCTTCCGACGATTTGCCACAAAAAGCCGCAAATGCCTCGACCGTCACACCGCCTAAGTTGTTGAAAGGATTGGTGGGCACAGCAGGATTCGAACCTACGACTTCCACCGTGTGAAGGTGGCACTCTACCGCTGAGTTATGCGCCCTAAGCTTTTCTCAGAAAAAGCTTGAGTATGAAAACACCTACCGCGCTTTCAACTCCCTGAGTATATCACTGCTCAAAAGCAGGGGGTTTGAGTTCCATCTCTCCCCGCTTCAGAACAACATTCAGACTCTCACACCTGCTTTGGCCTAACGTGCGGAGCAGAGGACAGCCTCTGCTCCGCGAACGACTCTCGATCTCATCCAGTGCCAACCATGCTCGCCTTGCCACTAAAAAAGAACAGGACCAGTCGGCGTAAGACGAGAAAGCGGAAACTTCATTGCCGCAAGCAGCAGCAGCGAGAGCACAAGAGCCAGCACGGGCAGCGCTCCGCTCGATCTCAACGTTCTGCGCAACGCATGGACCAGCAGGAGTAAAACAAAAACCACCAGCAATAGCACTACACCATCCCAAACAAAAAGGCTCTGCCCGTTGCTGTACACCATCGTCCACATCGGCAATTTATTCAAAGCTGCCAGAATCGCTCCAGCTATATAACCTGCAAAAAGCAGGATCATTTGCAGTACAACAATCATTACTTTTTTAAACACGGAACAACCTCCGTAAAACGCCGATCGGTAAACATCAGCAACAAGTTTAGAGCCTTGAGGCCGTTAGCTTATCTTCAAAGTTTGCCAGGCGCTGTTCCAACTCCCACTCCTCGGCAGCCTTCTTGTTTTCCTGCAGAAATTTCCGACAGCTTTCCGCCGGTTCGCTTTTGGCAGTGATCGCCGCAGCACACGTATTTATCCGTTGCGTGTACTGCCCCTTAGCGCGCCACAAGCTCTCACCCGGTAGAAAGCTGAACTCCAACGCGGATCGAGCAGACTGCTTTAGATCCAGATACCCAAGCCCCTGCTCTTCCACTGCGCGCACGTACTCGTGCGTCAAGTCAATTCGGCTTACGCCCTCATCATCCGTAGAGAGAGTAAAGGGAACATGCGCTTTGCGATACGCCGCTAAAGGGTGGTCGCTTCCTTTAATCCCCAGAATCACGTCGTTGGACGTCAGGTTGATCTCAACTGCGACGTGCTTTTCCGCCATATCCTTCAACAGCCCTGCAGAATCTTTTTCATAGAGCACGTCGACGCCATGGCCAATTCTCTCTGCATGTGCAAGCTCAACTGCTTCACGGATATGAAACGTCAGCCCATCAGGCGGCACAAGCCCTGGCGCGACCTCGCCCGCGTGCAGCGCAATATGCACCTTCGGATAGACGGAGTGCAGATACTCCAGCATCTGCATCTGCAGGTGGTAGTCCCGCATCGAGAGGTAACCATCTTCCGGCATCACAAAATTGATTCCCACAAAACGCGGGTCAGCCGATGCCGTCTCAAAACCCAATAGGGTTTGCGCAAACACCTGTTGCGGAGCAAACCCGCGCAACACCTGATAGAGATAGCGCGTGGAGACATCACAACCAGCAGAGCGCTCGGAGCCGGCAGTTTCCTTGCAGCGCTCTATCTCATTCCGCTGTTGCTCCATCGCATCAAGCGCCCGAGAGTCGTCTGCAACCTCCTGCCGCAGACCGCCTTTCAGCAGCGCATCACGTAACTGCGCCAACTGCTCATGAGTTACAGAGTGTTCCGCCCCCTCAGGCCAGCCCAGCTTATAGCCGAGCGTAGCGGCCTTGATGAATGGAGGAGTATGCATGATCTCCAGATACTGCTCGTTCTGCGCAGCCGCACGCGTTGCAACTTCATCCAGCCATTCACCACCAACCCCCTGCACGCTTCCAAAACGTTCGAAGGTTGCGAAGAACTGATCATGGCCGTTAATGCCCTGCGTAGGGACAAAAGAACGCATGGAGAAACTATCGACCAAATCGTCATACAAAGGCTGCCGCTTGAAGGCATCCGATGCGGGCACCTGCCCAGTTGCGCAACCCGTTGCGGACGGCTTTACAAAACGCACCGCGCCTTGCCCCACCGGAACGGCTGGAGAGCCAGCATCGACCGAGGCGACACAGAGCCCCAGCTTCGCCCCCTCCGCGATGAACGTCTCGGCATACACGGCGCCAGATAGATGCATGTGCAGCTCTCCACCCTTCGGCATCGTCTTCAGCAACGCGTACAGTTCCGGCTCACCAGCCTTGCGCGCCGCCTCCACCGCGACAACAGCCTGCAACTCTGCAGAGGAGGGTCGGCCCTGAGCCACTGCATCTGTCGTTAGACCAGCACACACAGCTACCGCTTGCGCTGCCACCATCACCGCACACGAGATCTTCATCGTCCGTTTTTCCTCAAAAGGGTTTGGTGTCCAGCATACGCCCGCTCTTCCCTTCAACGAAGCAACAAGCGCACAGCAGCTCCAATAGCGTGGTTTTCGTGGCTTTCACGAGAACCACGACGCCCATTTGGAGAAGTGCCAAAGGTTCGCTATACTATTCAAGTCGTTCTCGAACAGGCGCAGGCTACTCAGCCTCGCGGCCGATTCCCTCCTCACAGGCAGGCGAAAGACTCGGAAACGCAGCAGCTTCGGGCGCTCTTGGCAGCCCTGTGGCGGTTTCTCATGCCAAGGCCAGATAGCTCAGTGGTAGAGCGCGGCCCTGAAAAGGCCGGCGTCGGCGGTTCGATCCCGTCTCTGGCCACCACTCCAACTCCCAAGAAAACAAACTGATTCAAGCCACGCCTCTATCGGCTTGGGTGAGGTTGCGTTGTCTTCTCAAGACACCACTAGACTCTACGACCTAGACTCTACGAACGGCCCGTTGGCTCAGATAACGGTGAAGATCTGCTACCACCGCAGAACCTTCTCCCACTCCTGAAGCGACTCTCTTGATACTGCCTGAGCGCACATCTCCAACTGCGAAAATACCGGGCTTAGAAGTCCGGTATGCCCCCGTAAGGCCGTCCTCGTCCCGGTGTCCCGTACGGACGAACCCGTGCTCGTCGAGTTCCACACAATCTCCAAGCCAGTTTGTGCAAGGATCTGCGCCAATCATTACGAAGACATGCGATGCCTCAATGCTTGCCTCCTCTCCGCTACGATGATCCGTCCAGGCGACCTTTTCCAGATGAGGCTCGCCCTCCAGCTTCGAGATCTCGGAACATACGTGAAGCGTAATCCTCTTGCTCGAACTGATCCGCTGCACCAGATACTCCGACATGGTCGCCGCAAGCTCAGGGCCGCGAATCAGCATGTGCACGTGCTTGGCAAATCCAGAGAGATACACAGCAGCTTGCCCAGCGGAGTTCCCTCCTCCCACGACAAGAACGTTCTCCTCTGAACAAAGACGCGCTTCGATCGCGGTTGCCGAGTAATGGAGCCCGTACATCTCATACTGGGCACAGTTCGGGACATTGAGCTTGCGATAGTGAGCACCGGTCGCAATCACGATCGTAGAGGCACGAACAACCGTCCTGTCTTCCAGGACCAAATGCATCGGTCGTTCAGCACATTCAATACTTGCAACGTTTCTTGACACCGATAAGCGGGCGCCAAACTTCTGCGCCTGCGTTTGAGCTCGCGAAGCCAGATCCAGCCCCGAAATGCCTGAAGGAAAACCAAGATAGTTTTCGATGCGTGAACTTGTTCCCGCCTGTCCACCAGGAGCGTTGCCTTCAATCACGATCGTCTTCAATCCTTCAGAAGCAGCATAGACCGCAGCAGCCAATCCAGAAGGACCAGCCCCGACTACCGCAACATCAAAGACTTCGTCCTGCAAGGTGCTTTCCGCAATCCCTAATACATCCGCAAGAAAGGGAATCTCCGGATTGCGATAGACGTTCGACGCTGCGACGACGACCGGCAAATCCGATGCAGCCAGATGAAAGCCATCCAAAAACTCACGAGCCGTGAGATCCGTATCAGTATCGATCAAGCGATAAGGATAGCCATTGCGTGTAAGAAACTCCTGAATCCTCAGCGTAGCTCCTGAACGCCCAGCCCCTGCCACAGTGACCCCCACCTGTGCATGTTGCACCAGACCGAGCCGGCGTAGAATGGCGGCGCGCATAATGATATTGGCAATATCCACCTCTGCGGCAACGTACTCCTGAAAACGTGCTCGTGAGATCCGAAGCACCTCAGTATCCGTTGCGGCCCTTGCGGTGACCAATGCCTCACGATGGCTAAAGAGATCCAGCTCCCCGGTAAACTCACCGGCGTGGTGAATGGTAATGACCGCTTCTTCTCCCTGCGGGCTGACACCGGCAATCAGAACACTGCCCCGCAAAACGATGAGGAAGTCCACGCCTCTGGTCCCACGAGCATAGATCGTTTCCCCTGCGTTGTAGACCTCAATCTGTCCATAGCTCAAACTGCGATCGACCTGCGCTTGGGTCAGCGTGGGAAATACAAGATCGCGGTTGCTATACGCATCATCCTCTGGCAACAGATCGGGTTTAGTCATAAGAAGGAGCCTCACAAATATTTGAGGAAAGATCAGCGTAGTTCTTCACTCACTGCCCAACAGTTTTACAACAAACGGACCCATCGCCTTCCCTCAAACGGGCACAAAGCACCCTACCCGTTGGGGTGAGCTCTTTCCGCTCAAAAACGATGCCGTAGAGGATGGTCGATCACAGCATTTGCGCACACAGGACGTCTCGAACCAAATGCGCCCTTACAACGATCCAACTCGCCCAGGCCCAAGGGTGCGAGTAATGTGGCCAAACGAGGTAGAGCAAGAATCCATGCCCGGCGTCGTAAACTTTGCCCCATTAAGGACGTTACGAAACTGCAAACGTTGAATGGAAACACCTCCGCGAACATCGATAACTCGTCAGCGTACAGGTCATCAACAATCGTTACAGTGCAACGCCACAAACGATCCAGCTCGATGCCAACAGCAGTGGTCAACAATCCAGCCATGGCTTACGCCAGGAGCCAACTCTGCCTTGCATCGGGTACTCTCTTCCTGAAGAGGAGAGTACCTGCATGCCCTTACTAAGCCGCCGGCGTTTTCTTGCCCAAACCGCATTCGCGTCTTTGGCCGCCACACACGCCTTCGCCTCATCAAGCGATACCGTCGACGTAACGACTTCTCTAGGCGTTGTACGCGGAGAAAAGCTCACAGGCTTCAACCTCTTTCGCGGAGTTCCCTTCGCACAACCGCCCGTAGGCCCTCTCCGTTTTCGTCCTCCACAACCTGCGCTGCCCTGGCCGGGTATTCGTGAAGCAACTGGCTTTGCCCCAGCCCCCTCGCAACACAAAGAGGTGGTCCCACAAAGTGAAGACTGTCTTTATCTCAACATCTGGACCCCCTCCACTCCTGGACCTCATCCTGTTTTCGTCTGGATACATGGTGGTGGATACATCAGTGGCCAATCCTCTGATCCCGTAGCCGACGGCAGCCACTTCGCACGCTCCGGCATCGTATGCGTCACCGTCGCATACAGGCTCGGCGTCTTCGGCTTCCTGGACTGGTCGCCTCTTCTGGGAGAAGAGTATGCAGGATCGGCCAACAATGCATTACGTGATCTCATTCTCTCGTTGCAATGGGTGCAGGATCACATTGCAGACTTCGGGGGAGATCCTCACGCGGTCACCATCGGAGGAGAGTCAGCGGGAGCAAAGCTCGCCGACATCCTCATGGGAATTCCCTCGGCGGCTCCACTCTTTCAGCAGGTTGTCAGCGAAAGCGGAGGCGCAGAGCGGCTCTGGAGTAAGGAGCAATCACTCGCTGTCGGAGAAGGATGGCGCGACGCCTGCAAACAAGCGTTCCCCAACTCTGCCGCAGATGCAGCTCAGGCTCCTGCCGCAGAGATCATTCGTATCCAAGAGCACTTCGAGCAAAACTGGCCCGTTCACATTCCATTGCGTCCTGCCGTCGATGACCTTCTCATCAAGCAATGGCCGTTGCAAATGATCCGCGCCGGGAACAGCCGCGCAAAGCGCTTGCTGCTTGGAACGAACCTCGATGAGAGCTCCCTCTTCCTTGGTCCGCATCCGCAACACGCGCCTACCGCACATGATCTCGGCAACCTCACCCTGCAGCAGTACGAGCCAATCGCCGCGCATTATCCGGAGCTCTATAAGCAGCTGAATGTCGAGCAGCAGCGCATTCGCGCGGTTACCGCAGAAGAATACTGGGTGCCATCCTTGCGTGTCGCCGATGCTCACGCAAGCGCGGAAGGCGAAGCGTACGTCTATCGTTTTGACCACCCCGCAGCCTCTGGCCCGATCGCGCACTACGCCTTCCACGCCTTCGAACTAGGCTTTGTCTGGGACAAGCTCCCACCGAACATGACGACAGAAGAAATCGCGCTTGCGCTTTCAATGCATGCCGCCTGGGTTAGCTTCATTCAGGGCAAAACACCCTCCGGCCCTCATCTGCCCCCCTGGCCGCGCTACACAACGGCGACCCGAGAAACCATGATCTTCAACGAGATCAGCCGGATGGAAAGCGCTCCACACATCGCCGAATATCACCTCTGGGATGGCCTATTGGAGCACTAACGCTCCAATAGCGCCAGCACCTCAGACAACACCGGCATAGAAGGCTGCGCACCTGCGCGTGTTACGGATACAGCCGCAACCGCGCAGGCAAATCGCGCGGCCTCTACCGGCTCCATGCCCTGCATCAGCGCATAAGCGAACCCACCGTTGAAGGCGTCGCCCGCTGCGGTGCTATCCACGGCCTGAACCCGGAAAGGCTTCACAAACTGCGGTCTGACGTCTGCCCCGGCAAGGTAAACACCCTTCTCTCCCAACTTGAGAATCACATTTCTTACACCGCTGGCTAAAAGCTTTTCCGCGGCCGCCTCTGCCCCAGAAGCTGCGTCCTCTACTCCAAGGTGACGCAACAAAATCGCCGTCTCCGTTTCGTTAGGCGTCAGCCACGTAACTGTTCGCAGTATGGCGGGCGATAAAGCCTGCGCAGGTGCCGGGTCCAGCACGAAGGGAATCCCAAACTCGGCAGCCAGAGCACCCAGTCGCTCCACCGTTTCCAGCGGCACTTCAAGCTGCGCCAGCAGCACGCTGGCATCCCGCAAGAGCGCGCGATGTATCTCCAAAGCTTCGGGAGTCAAGCCATGGTTGGCCCCCGGAATGACAACGATCGAATTATGTCCCTGCGGCGTTACCAGGATCACAGCGGTGCCTGACGCTCCAGCGACCTCCAACACCGCGTGCATGTCGACCTGCGCAGCCCCCAGAGCCTCACGCAACTGCTGCGCGAAGCCATCCTGCCCGAGCCGTCCGACCATGCTTACCGAGCCTCCCAGACGAGCCGCGGCAACCGCCTGGTTAGCACCCTTGCCTCCGGGGTAGGTGGCAAAGTTGCCGCCAAGCATCGTCTCCCCTTCCGCAGGCATGCGCGGAACCGAGGCAACCAGATCCAGATTCAAACTGCCAACCACGACGATCTTTCCGCCTGTTTCCATCCCCGTCCCCGCTTCCTTCCTTCCAGCACATCGCGTCGATTACAGAACGGTAACACCCCGCGAACGGTCTAGAATCGCTTTGTGACCCCCGCCATGCGTTGTGCCCTCATCCTGCCAGGACTTCTTGCGTCTTGCTCGCTCTACGCGCAGCAAGCCGCGCCTGCACCCGCAACCCCAGCGCCCTATACCTTGAAGATCTCCAGCCGCCGCGTCGTGCTGGACGTCATCGTGCTGGACAAGGCAGGCAAGCCGGTTCGCGGCCTCGATAGCTCGCAGTTTACCGTGCTCGAAAACAACGTTCCCCAAACGCTGCGCTCCTTCGAAGAGTCCACCCCGGCAGCTGCCGGGGTCGATGCGAAGACCATTAACAATACCGAGGACCTGCGCAAGTTCGGTGGCACACGGCCGGTCGACATCATCGTGTTCGACGAGTTGAACTCCAAGTTTGAAGACATGGCCTACTCCCGCAACATGGTGGAGAAGTTCATCAACCGGCAGCCCGAAAAGCTGCCCGTCCCCACTCAGCTTCTAGCTGCTGGAGACACGCATTTCGCTGTACTGCAGGACTACACGCAGAACCGCAAAGATCTGCTCGACGCACTGAACAAACACATGCCGCAGTATCCCTGGCAGATGATGCGGGATAACTCCAGCGGAGAAGGCGCGCTCGAGCGCATGGCCCAGACGCTTGGTGTGCTGTCACAAATTGCAGATGCTTCCAGCGGAACTCCCGGACGCAAGAACGTCATCTGGATCGGTACCGGCTATCCGGGTGTTGATACCACCACCATGGATGAGGACGATCAGGCAAAGATGCTACCCGCCATCAAGACCGTGACCTCGCGTATGATGGCCAGCCGTGTCACGCTTTACGTCGTTGATCCCACAGGCGTTCATGGCGTGCAGCAGGACGCCGGAGCTGATCCCGACGGAAACCCCGACGCGTCTGCTCCTAGCAGCCTGCTTGGGCCCTTCAACGGTCCGCTCGACTTCACCAGCTTTGCCAGTGCGACCGGAGGTGAGGTCTTCTCGGAACGCAATGACCTCGATGGCGCCATCGATGAAGGGCTGCACGAAGCCGCGAACTATTACACGCTCTCCTACGCTCCTACCGACAACAGCGATATCGACACGAAGTTCCGCAAGATTCGTATCGTAATGAAAGATAAGAGCCTGCACGCTGTAACGCGCAACGGATACTTCCCCGGCCCTGCCCCGATTGAAGCCGCTCCGCAACCCAAGCAGAAAAGCAGTGACCAACTCAAATGGGATATGGCCTCAGCCGCTCAAACGAACCTTGTGTACAACGGTCTGGATCTTCGTCCACAGGCCACCCCGCAGGGCTACACTCTAGCCGTCGTCGCTCGAGACCTTACGTGGACTGATGCAGCCGATGGCAGCCGTACAGCCGATGTCACCGTCATGGCGATCGCGTATGACGCAAAAGGCAAGCAGCTGCGGCATGAGTCCCAGGAGCTGCACGAGAAGATCGGCTCCAAGGACAACATCGAGCAGGGACAGCGCGCAGGCTTCTCCTTTGCCTTCCACGCACCGGCAAAGACCGCGCGCATCCGCTTTGTCATGCGCGATAGCGGCAACGGAAAGATGGGCTCCTCTGAAGTCCACGTCGAATAGCGGACGGAGTGCTCGCGGCTTCCTGTAGGCTTAGGGCACTCATTCGTTGCGCTGCACACCAATACCCAAACCACTCTGCATAATGGAGGCATGAGGGATGAAACTCTCTGCGCTTACTGCACTCACAGGCGCGACTTTCCTAGTGATCAGCATGGCTTCGCAGGCTCAGAGCAAGCCTGCCGAAAAGCCTGTCTTTCCATCCGGCGTCCCTGTCATCCAGGTCCCCTTCGCGGATGACAATCTCAGCTTCCAGCACCTGAACTCCATCCATCTAAACCTCTCCTTCAACGGCGGCCCGGCCTCACGCTTTCAGGTTGATACGGGCTCTGTGGGCATCATGGTGGGTGCAGATGAGATTCCCGGCTTTGACGGAAAAGGAGAACCTGGAGAGATTACCTACTCCAGCTCAGGCGTTCATCTGACCGGCGTCTGGACCACCGTAGACGTCGGCTTCCCGGACGCGCATATGCCCGACGGTTCACCCGTTGTTGCACATATGAAGGTTCTCGCCGTAACGCATAAGGAGTGTCTCGGTATAGGCGTAAACGAAGCGAAATGCAGCCCGGGGCCGGCTCATCCGCACATGCTCGGCATTGGTTTTGGCCGCGGCAAGGATGACGAGTACACCACCGCACTGCGGAACGCGTTCCTCATGCTCAACGCCATGCAAAAGGGCTCCATGCGGCGCGGCTATACGATCACACCTCATGGCGTTCAGCTGGGCCTCAACGCCGAATCCATTACAGGGGATTGGAAGTGGCAGAAGCTTGCGCCCCGTAAAGTCGAAGTACCGGACTCCTATAACGGTCCCCACGACTGGACTACCGCAGCCGGAACAATCAACGTCGAGAACAAACAGCTCTCGATGGGCACCGTGCTCATCGATACAGGCTTGACGAACATGATGATTTCCTCGCCCGGTGCCCCGGAAACAGGCAGTATCCCGGATGGCGTTCCGATCAAGGTCTCTCTGCTCGGCGGACAGCTCGGCTATGAGTTCAGCGTTGGCTCCAAGCATGATCCAGAGACACCAAACAAGGTGAACTGGAGAGCGCCTCACGCTGAAACCTTCGTCAATACAGGTCTACGCGCGCTTGCGCACTTCGACTACTGCTACGACGCCGATGCAGGATTTCTCGGGCTCAAGTATCGCCCCTAACCAATCCTCTTCCTCACACAAGAGATGGGCCTGCATTGCTGCAGGCCCATCTCTTGTGTTGCAACGGAACAGCTTACTTCTTCTTTTCTTCCGCCCACTTCGTACGCAACGCATCCCAGTCCACCACATGCGTGTAGTACTTAACACCATTCGGCCACGCACCTTCATGCTTGGCAAAAGAGTTACGCGCCACACCATTTGAGAAGTTCAGTGCTCCCGCCTGAGCCGTCTCCACACCGTCCTTCTCCAACTCCTCGGAAGTTTTCTCATAAGGACGAACGATAGCGATGTGTCCGGGACGATGCTCATCCGGGCTCTCATAAACGACCACCACAAGATCGCCTTGATTCGCATGGGTCTGAGCCTCTGCCGCACTGCCTAAAGGCTCCCAGCCGTCCTTACGTCCCTCGGAAGTGTGAAACCAGCGCGCCTGCGCGCTCGCCAAAAGCTGTTGAGGATGCTGAGGAGGACGCAGCATATACACATTCAAACGCAGTCCAAGCGCCGCTGTGAACGAAGAGCAGTGCGTAGCCCGGTCCGGCCCCGTGGAACTGGATGGCTGATCCTGCTGTCCAGTCAGCCAGTCGATGTGCACACGTGGCTGCCACAACGAATCAACGTGCATCGAATCGATCACAGCATCCAGATACTTTCCGTTGTAGCTCACGACACCACAGCACAGCGCAGTCGGTGCAGCTGCGACCTCTGCTGTCGGGGCAGAGGCGTTGCCTGCTTGCGCCAACGCGCAAGGCACTGCGAACGCGGCTAAAACCGCCAGGACTCCTGCTTTCTTCCAATTCATTTCTTACCTCGTAGAGCGGGCGCAGCTTCCATAGAAGCTGCGCCCGCTCTTATCTCTTGCTACGTTTTTAGAAGGTGTACCGGAAGCCCAGCTGCATGGAACGAGCTCCTGAAGCCGTATCGGGATCACCATAATAGAAAGTCGTAGGGCTCGAAGTTGCACTACGCTGCGTTGGATTCTGCCCCGTTCCCCAAATCGTATCGTAATCCGTATAGCTGAGATGGTTGGTCAGATTGAACACTTCCGCCGAGAAGGTCAGACGCTGTCCTCGTGCGAAGCGGATTTCCTTCTGACCGCGGGCGTTCCAGTTGGACTGACGTCCGGTACGAAAAGAATTGCGCCCCACCATAACCCCGTTAATAAACGGACGATCCGTGCTCGAATCATCGTTATTGAGATCCGAACCAACGGTAATGTTCTCTGGAGAACCGGAATGAATATCCAGCGTGCTGGACATAATCCAGTTGCCAAAGATCTGGCGCATGATGTCATGATGCGAACGAGAAGCACGGAACGGAATGCGATAAACCGCTGCTCCCGTAAAACGATGACGCACGTCTTCATTCGAGAGCGATTTTTCTGCTCCCGGATCATACGGGTTATTCGGCAGCGCTCCGTTCAGGAAGTCCGGCGCGTCATCCAGGGCCTTGGACCAAACATACCCGGCACGCATGGTGAACCCCTTCCAGGAGCTCTGCACCAGCGAGACACGTAGAGCGTTGTAGTTTGAATGACCCCAGGGGCCGGTGATGTTGATGTCGTTGAAGTTCGGATCTTTACGGTTAGCAAAGTAAGGGCGGCCATACTGCTGAAAACATGGCTGCGCCTTCCCTAAAGAACTATTCACGCTATTACAGCTATTGGTGCCGTCATACGCTGCAAAACCGAATTGTGTCTGGTTATCTTTCGTAAGAATTACCGGCGGCAGCAGGTTTGAGTTTGCGGCCTTCAGCAACTTCTCTCCCTCCACGTGGATGCCGGTTACGGACAACACCAGACGGGAGGTCAACGAGCGATCTACACCGAAATCTACCTGGTGGATCATCGGCAGCACTAGCCCCGGATATGCGCGCGAAATCGTCGGCGCAATTGCAGAACCATAGCCGCTGGTCGGATAGCTGGATGACTGCTGGTATGGACCGACAAGGAATGCTGCGCGAATTTGATTCGAAGTGCTGTTGTTCAAATTCAGAATCATCGTTTCCTTGGTCTGCAGCGTGTTGCGAGCCAGGATCAGAAGATTCTTGTCATAGAACATGCCATAGCCGGCACGCAGAATCGTCTTCCCACGCTTATCCAGCGAGAACGCCAAGCCGATACGCGGAGAGAAGTTGTTATAGTCGCGGTTCATTCCGCTGGAAAGAACCTGCTGCATTGGATCCGATACGTTCTGATTCAAGCCCTGAGGCTGCAGATCGAGGTCGTAACGAACGCCGTAGTTCAGCGTAAGACGCGCCGTAGCCTTCCAGGAGTCTTCCAGATAAGCACCGATCAGGGTATCCGGCAGATGAATATCCGGGTTCCCAAAGCTTTGCGTGTACTTGTAAGGAATCGGAGAGTAGGCTCCGTTGACCTTTGAGGCAAAGTTAGTCGTCGAGTAGAAATTCCAGTACCCCTGAAACGCGGTGGGGAAGACGCTATGCGCGCGGATGTAATTTACCTGCACGCCCATCTTGATCAAATGCTGATGACGCGTCCAGCTCACGGCGTCATCCGCTTCGTAATGATCTTCATCCAACGTGACCGGAAAGTCCGTGGTCGGTCCAATGTAAACAGAACCGCCGATATCGGCACCCGTACCACTTGAGTTTGCCTGCTGCTTCAACCGCTGCGGAGCCACCATGAAGTGAGCTTCATTCAGCAGTGTAGGGGTAAAGATGTGGGTCCACTCGGCAAAGTAGTTCTGCGTATGGGTATACGTGCTCGTTGCAGTGGAGAAGTCATAGTACGAGCCAGCATTAACGTTGTTGGCCTGGATGTACTGGACGTAAATGACACGCGCGATGAAGGTATCGCGATCGCTAAAACGATGGTCGATACGCAGGGAGCTGAGCGTCTGCGCACTCGACTGCGGAATGTAGCTGTCTGTATCCAGGTGCGTCGTGGGAGCGTTGATATACACACCGCTCTGCAACACCGGATCAACCGTAGCGGCATAGCCAGCCATTCTCGAAACCTTGGAAGTATTCAGACCGATATATTCCAGAGCACCGTAGAAGTACGTGCGGTTTTCCTTGATAGGACCAGCGAAGTGCATACCAACGTCGTTGCGGGCATACGTTCCGGGGTCGACGCTTGTGAAGTAGTTCGGAGTATTCATCCACTGGTTACGCATGAAGTAGTAAGCCGAACCGTGAAAGCGATCCGAACCTGCGCGCGTTACCACGTTGATAAAGCCACCACCTGCACCACCGAACTCAGCCGGAAACTGTTCCGTCAAAACCTGAAACTGCCCGATAGCGTCCTGCGATAGTGTCTGACGAACGTTGCCGTTGAGCTGACCGTTGTTCTCAACACCATCGATCATGATCGAGTTCGAACGAGAACGCTGGCCGTTTACGGAAAAGCCGGAGTTCTGTCCCGTCGTCTGCGTCACCGTCACGTTGGGAACGGTCACGGCAAAATCGAGGAAGTTACGTCCGTCGGAGGGAAGGTTATCGATTTCTTCCGTGCCGATCGTCTGTCCTATCGTAGTGCGATCCGGATCGATCGTCGAAACATCCGAAGTCACCTGCACCACGGTATCGCTGTTGGCTACCTTCATTCCCACAGACAGGGTTGAAGCCTGACCAACCTCAAGCGTTACGCCGTTCTGCTGATACGTAGCAAACCCGTTTGCAGCGACGGAGAGCTCATAGGAACCCACCGGAAGCGCCGTAAACCGGAAACGTCCGTGCGTATCAGAAACACCAACGCGCACATCGTGCGTCTGGGTTTGGGTGAGGGTCAGTGTCGCTCCAGGAAGATGTGCGCCGCTGGGGTCCTGTACATCTACTTCCAGACCGGCGGTATCAACCGATTGAGCATATAAATGACCACCTACAAAAAAACACACGGAGAGAAGCATCAAGTACAACAAACGAGCCAAACGCATTCGAGGTACGACTCCTTAGCAGAACAACGCACCTTCTCCCGACAGGACAGAAGGTGACCGTTTCAGCAGGCGACTGTATCTCAGGCGCGTTCTACGCAGCACAGCTCTTTGCTACAGCCAATGCCCGCTGACGGAAGGAAAACGATAGAGTTGGGAACCAGTGCCTAGACCGTAACATCGCCATCATCCGACAGCAACCTGCATTTCACACGGACGTGCGATGATCGGTATCCCTCTGCTTGCTTCGGCGCAACAGCCTCGCTATGCTCAAGGCAACTCACCAAAAGCACTGATCACGCGCCGTCTTGTACGACGCGTTTATTCAGCCTTGAATGCGGTAAGCCGGCCCCAGGAGGGGAAGTACCGTTTCCGTTGTTGCCTGCGATCTTCCGCTAGAGAAGATCGTCCGCTGCATCGCGGTCTCTCCACGTATAGCGCCTGAACCGGTTCCGCGGACAGAAGGGACGCTCTTCCAGATGGTTGGCCGCATCGTTTCACTTTTCGCTCTCTCCCTAGTTTCTATTGCAGGACTTTCTCCTGACGCCGTGGCTCAAACCTCGCCAGCGTTCACACTCGCGAGTACTTCAACGACCTTCGCTTCCACCGCTCTGGGAGCCAGCTCCTCGCTGAACATTCAGGTCAAAACCACGCGCGCCGTCACGATCGCCTCCGTTGCCATCGCCTCCAGCGTGAACAACCATCAGGAATTCGCAGCCGGCACGATGAGCGGCTGTAGTGTCGGCTCCTCGGCCGGCTCCGGTTCCACCTGTACCATTCCGGTCACATTTACCCCTTTCTATAGCGGCAACCGCACCGGAGCGCTCACCCTTACCGATTCCACCGGCACGGTTTACACCGTAGGCCTCAACGGCCTAGGCGACGGCCCGCAATCTCTGCTGACACCGACCTCGGTTTCCACCGAGATGGGAGCCTCAGGCGGCGTGTACTACTCCGGCGACGGAGGAGCTGCCAGCAGCGCGCGGCTCGGCTTACCGGAGGGCGTCGCTGTCGACGCATCCAATAACGTCTATATCGCGGATTACAGCACGCAGAATATTCGCGTGATCTATCAGTCCGGCGCGGCTCTTGCCTGCCTGATTCAGATTGAAAACCCTAGCCTTTTTGGCCTCGCTGCTGGCTCAACCTCCTGCGCCAACGCCACCTCTGCTCCTACCGCAGGCAGCGTTTACACCCTTGCCGGAGACACGACCCCGTACACCACCAGTACGACGCATACCAAGGGCTCGACCGATAAAGTACTGGCAGCCAGCGTAGGCGCAACGACTCTTTATGGCCCCACCGGGGTTGCAGTCGATAAGGAAGGCAATGTTCTTATCTCCAATTACACCGGCTATAACCTGCGCGTCATTTACTCCGGCGGCGCGAACATGGCCTGCCTCATCGAGCTAGAACAACCCACCACCTTCGGCCTTACCACCGGAGCGACCTCTTGCTCTGGAGCCACATCGGCGCCGATCCCCGGCTATATCTACGATCTGGCCGGCAGCGGCACCTCACCCGGCATTACCGGTGACGGCGGACTGGCCTCGTCCGCAACCATGACCTATCTCAATGCGGTTGCCGTCGACACCGACGGAGACATCTTCGTTGTCGACTACTCCAGCCAGGCTACCCGCGCCGCTCGCATGCGACTGGTCTACAACGGTGGCGCCAAAGCGGCCGCGCTCATCACAGCCACCAATCCCAGTGTCACCGCTCCGGTACGTGGGTACATTTACAAGATCATGGGCGGCGTGCAATCCTCCTCAGGCGACGGCGGCATCGCAACCTCCGCAGGCTTTGTGAACTCACGCGGTGTCACCGTCGATCGTGACGGCGATGTCATCTTCACCGACTACAACACCTCCTCGGCGGTCACAACAGTTTCCGCACTCGGTAAGGTTCGCGTCATCTACAACGGCGGCGCCCAGATGGCCACTCTGATTACGGCCGAGAACCCCGGAACCACTCTGCTGCCCGGCTACGTGTACACGCTTGCCGGCGCCAGCAGCGACGGAACCACGGCCAGCGGAAACGGCGGACCGGCCAGCGCAGCCCGCTTCATCACTCCTTATGGCGTCACCCTGGATCCAGCCGGAGACATCTTCGTAGCGGACTACGGCGATCGCACGATCCGTAAAATCAGCATCGCCGACGGCAATATCTACCCCTACGCCGGCACCAGCGGCGTGCAGGGCATCGGCCTCGGTAACTCGCTCACAACCGGAACGCTCTGGGATCCTTATGCACTTGCCCTCGGCTCCTCCGGCACCCTCTTTGAGGCAGAGTACGGCGTCTATCGCATCCGCTCAGTCGGCATCACAGCCTCTGACATCACCTTCACCACGGCCGTCCCTGCGGGCAGTACAGGCACGCCCACCTTTGTCTACCTGACAAACTTCGGCACCGAACCGCTGACCATCTCCGCCGTTACCGCCTCCACCGGCTTTACCGCGCTCAGCCCGGACTCCACCTCGCTGTACTCCACAGACTGCACCAAGCTACCAACGTTGCAGCCAGGAGCCTCCTGCGCGGTCGGCGCCGCTTTGCAGCCCACCACCAACGGCACCACACTCACCGGAACGCTCACCGTAACGGACAACTCCTCCAACAGCACTGCCGCAAACCACACTGTCAACCTGAGCGGCGTAGCCGCGTATGCCACCACGACGACGCTGACCAGCTCGAATCTGAGCGTAAATGCAGGCTCAAGCGTCACCCTAACCGCGACCGTGGCCATATCTTCAGGGCAGGACACCAGCAGTGCTCCTGCACTCAGCGGCTCAGTCACCTTCACCGATGGCACCACCACCCTCGGCACCGTCACCATCGACTCCACCGGGACGGCAACCATGACGGACGGTCCACTCACTGGCGGCAACCACACCATCAAGGCTACCTACACCCCTGACGACGCCTCCAGCGACTGGTACGCCTCTTCCAGCGCAAGCATTACTGAGGCAGTGACGGCGGTGGCCACAACGACCACCCTGACCTCATCCCACCCGAATGCCGGCACCAACGTCTCCATCACCTTCACGGCAAAGTCTGCCATCGCTTCCGGCGCGACCGTTCCTTCAGGAACACCTGCGTTTGCCGGCTCAGTAACCTTTACCGACGGCACCACGACCCTCGGTACCTCGGCAATCGACTCCACAGGAACGGCGATCTTCACCACCAGTACCCTGGCCCTGGGCAGCCACACCATCACGGCCACCTTCACACCGACAACGATCAACTACGCGTCGTCCTCGGCAACCTATACCCAGGTCATCGCAGCGCCCTCCTTCACCGCAACGACAACCAGCACGGGCGTCGCGGTGACAACCGGACTCACAACACAAATCCCCTTCACCATCAGCGGCATCGGAAGCTACTCCGGCACCGTCAAGGGTTCCTGCAGCTCGCTTCCCGCAAACATGAGCTGCAGCTTTATCCCCTCTTCGGTAACCTTCACCGGGCAGGACAACTCAGCAAGCATCGCAGTCAACCTGATTGCTTACGCCACAAGCTCCTCCCTGCGCACACAGGCAACAGAGTTTACCTTTGCCGCGCTTCTGGGTGGCGGACTGCTCTTCTTCCTGCCACGCCGTCGTCGCCTGCCCGCTGTGCTGATGCTTGTAGCAACCTGCGGCATCACGGCAGGTCTTTCCGGCTGCGGAAACGGCACGCGGGCTGATGCACCGCGTGGCACCTCCAACATCAACGTCACCTTCACCGATGGCACAACGAGCTACACAACCACCATCACGGTCTCCGTGCTCGGCAGCACCACCCCCTCGCAGTAAAGTGCACGATTCCACAAACAGTAAGGCCCGCCGTGATGGCGGGCCTTACTGTTTGCAGCTTCTTCGTTAGGCTCCAAAGCGGAGCTGGTGCCACTTCCATGCGCTGGCAAGGATATCGTCCAGCTCCGGATGCTTCGGTACCCAGCCCAGAATCTCACGCGCACGATCTGAACTGGCCACCAGCCGCGCAGGATCGCCCGGACGACGCTCCTTCATCTCTGCCGGAATCGGAGCGCCCGTCACGCGGCGAGCCGACTCGATCACTTCCTTCACCGAGAAGCCCTGACCGTTACCAAGGTTCACAAGAATCTTGCCGTGCTGATCCAGGTTTTCCAGTGCCAGAATATGTGCATCCGCAAGATCCCGAACATGGATGTAATCGCGAATGCAGGTGCCGTCCGGCGTGTCGTAGTCGTCGCCGTACATGTAGATGGACTTCCGCTTCCCAAGCGCCGCATCCAGAATCAGAGGAATCAAATGGGTCTCGGGCTCGTGCTGTTCACCACGTTTGTCCAGCGCACCCGCTACGTTGAAGTAGCGCAGGGTTGCAACCTTCAGGCCATGAATACGGTGGAACCAGGAGAGCATCTGCTCCACCAGCAGCTTCGACTCGCCATAGGCATTGGTCGGCTGCAGCTTTGCCGTCTCCGGAATCGGAGTTGCGTCCGGCTCCCCATACACCGCTGCCGTTGAAGAGAAGACGAAGCGCTTGACGCCGGTAGCGTGCATCGCTTCCAGCAGCGACAGCGTCGAAGCCGTATTGTTGCGGAAGTAGATCTCCGGCTTCACCATCGACTCACCTGCTTCAATCAGAGCCGCGAAGTGCAACACGCCATCCGGCTGCAGCTCGCGCAGCAGCTTCTCAACGCGTGGGCGGTCAGCCACATCCGCTTCGACAAACTCCACGCCTTCTGGCACCGCCTCACGGCGCGCATGCGAGAGGTTATCTAACACCGTTACGCGGTAACCCGCGTCGCGCAGCATGATCGAAACCGTACCGCCGATATATCCGGCACCGCCGGTCACTAGAACATTCTTCAACATTGTTACCTCGCAATCACACGGCGCAGCGTCTCAGCTGCTGACTCCGGCGTAATGTCTCGTTGCGGTGAACCCAACAGCTCAAAGCCCACCATAAACTTCCGCACCGTCGCTGAACGTAACAACGGAGGATAAAAATGCGCGTGCATCACCCACTCAGGATGCTCTTCGCCATCCACCGGAGCGATATGGAACCCCATCGAATACGGGAACGGCGTGTCGAAGACACGGTTATAGCCGGCGGTCAACAGGTGCAGAATCTCTGCGAGCTGCTCTTTCTCGGCAACCGTGAGATCGCTGAACGAACCCACCGCGCGACGCGGCAACAGCAACGTTTCAAACGGCCAGACCGCCCAGAACGGAACCACAACCACCCAGCCGTCGTTCTCCACCACAACGCGTTCCTTCTGCTTCAACTCCAGCGTCAGGTAATCGTTCAGCAGCGGCTTGCCCTGCGCTTCAAAGTACGCGCGCTGCGCCTTGAGCTCCGCCAGCGGTTCATTCGGAATATGCTCGGTAGCCCAGAGCTGGCCGTGAGGATGCGGATTGCTTGCACCCATCATCGAGCCGCGGTTCTCAAAGACCTGCACGTACTGGATCTCCGGGCGCGCGCCCAGCTCCGCAACCTGCTCGCTCCACATCTCTACAACGGGAGCAATCTGCGCCGGCGTCATCGTCGCCAGAGTCAGATCGTGGCGCGGATGAAAGCAAAGAACACGGCAGATGCCGCGCTCTGTCGTTGCACGCAGCAGACCGGCTTGCTCCACATCGAGCGTTGCCTCCTGCACATCCGGCTTCAACGCAGCGAAATCGTTCGGGAAAACGAATGTGCTTTCGTACTTCGGCGTTACCTCGCCGTTCGCACGCGTGTTGCCGGGGCACAGATAGCACTTCGGATCGTACTCAGGGATTACCGGTACGCTCGCATCCTCGGTCTGTCCCTGCCACGGCCGCTGCGTGCGGTGCGGCGATACGACAACCCATTCACCCTTCAGCGGATTCCATCGCCGGTGGGGCGATTCCAACCACAACGACTCCATTACGCCTGCTCCTTTTCCGACAGCGCCACCGCGCCGTCTACCGCATGGCACGGGTAGACCTCGCCCTTGATGCCATATGCCGCTTCATACTGGCGAAGCACGGACTCCGTAAAGCTTTCCACCTGTTCGTTTGCCACCAGGTTTACCGTGCACCCGCCAAAGCCACCGCCGGTCATGCGAGCACCATAGCAGCCAGGCTGCACGCGCGCGCACTCGACCAGAAAGTCCACCTCGGGGCAAGTAATCTCATAGTCGTCCCGCATGCTGACATGGCCACGCAGCATGATCTCGCCCATGCGTACCGCATCGCCTGCGCGCATCGCTTCACCGGCTTCGCGCACGCGAGCGTTCTCGCTCACAATGTGGCGTACACGCTTCAACACAATCGGATCGAGCTCCGCCGCAACCTGCTCCACCTGCTCCATCGTTGCATCGCCAAGATCGCGCAAACCGAAGCGATCGACCATCGCCTTCTGTCCGGCCTCCGCCTCACGACGGCGATCGCCGTAGCTTCCCGTCGCGACCGAGTGCTTCACCTCGGAGTTCACGACCACCACCGTCACCCCAGCAAGCGCGCCGGTATTCATCGGCACCAGATCGAAGGTGAGGTCGCGCGTATTCAGCATCAGCGCGTGCCCCTCGTGGGCCGCCGTCACCACCGCCTGGTCCATAATGCCGCACGGCGAGTTCACAAAAAGATTCTCCGCACGCTGGCACAGCAAAGCGATTTCCGTGGTCGGCATCTTCTTGCCGGTCAAGGCCAACAGCGCCATGCACGTCGCCACTTCCACCGATGCCGAAGAACTCAGGCCAGCACCGAACGGCACATTCCCCGCCAGCTCCAGATCAAAGCTCGGCACCTCAATGCCCAGCTTCTGGAACTCCACCAGTACACCGGTCGGGTAATCGCTCCAGTTGCCTTCTGCCTGCGGGGCCACTCCCTGCTCGATGATGCGCTTGCCGGGAAACATCGCCGTGCTCATCGTGCTGATCGCACCCTCGACACGGCGGATACGGGCTTCCGTATGAAACGGAATCGCCATCGGCATCACCATGCCGCCGGTGTAATCCGTATGCTCTCCCAACAGATTGACACGGGCCGGTGCCACGCGAATCCAGGCGTTTGCTAGTTGATTGTCTGCCACGAAACTCTCACTCCGGTCCCATTTTGTTATCCATTACATTTCAGGGACACCCAAAGGCTACGTCCGGCCTGAAGCCACTGTCAAGACGACCGGCGTGCCCGTGCAGGTTTCGCGGTCGATCCCCGCGCAACGAACCGCGTCCTCAGCTTCGCCAGCTTCTGCTTTTCAGTGTTTTTCTCCTCGGATTGACGCAGCAGGGCCTGCACCGCCTCCGCGGCAATCCTGTCCCGCGGAATATCAACGGAGCTCAATGGCGGCGTCATCATGCTGCACACGGGAAGGTTATCGAAGCCCACCACCGAGAGATCATGAGGCACCTCCAGCCCTTTTTCCCGCGCTATATGCATCACGCCAATCGCCATAAGATCATTCGAGCTGAAGATCGCCGTCGGCCGAACACGGCCTTCGAGCAGACGCGCCCCAGCCTGCTGCCCTCCCTCAAGATGCAGGTCGCCCACCGCCATCCACTCCGGCCGGACCTCCAGCTCCCGTCGCTGCATCGCAGCCAGAAACGCTTTCTTGCGATCGCGCGTCGACTCAAACTCCTCCGGCCCCGAGATGAAGCCGATTCTGCGATGACCAAGCTCATACAGGTGATCGATCGCCTCGCGCGCTCCCGCATCGTGGTCCACCACGATATTCGTATACGGTGTCCTGGGGCCGGCCTGATTCATCAGCACCAAAGGCATTGAAAACCGTGCCGCGGCTGCCAGCGCCTCTTCGTTCATCTCCGAGGTGCAAACCGCAACCCCGTCCACATTCCGCTCCACCATGCGCTGCAGGCAATGCGCCAACCGGTCGCTATCGTAGTTCGTGTGCGAGAAGATCACATCGATGCCCTGCTCTCGCGCCATCCGTTCAAAGTGATCGATCAGCTCTGGAAAGAACGGGTTGTTCACATCAGAGACAATCAGGCCCAGTAGCTTCGAGCGCCCGATGCGCAGGTTCCGTGCACTTGTATTCGGAACATAGTTCAGCTCGGCAATCAGCCGCTTTACCCGCTCATAGGTTGAGCGCTTTACATGTGGCGAATCATTGAGGACCCGCGAGATTGTCGCGGTCGAGACGCCTGCCAGCTTCGCCACACTTTGAATATCCATTGCCGCCCTATAGCTTACGCGACCAGGCACACTGCGGCACAGTACCAGCGGATAGCGGACCCTACGGCGCGCTGCGGGCAAAGCAAAAGGCCACTCGAAAGTGGCCTTTTCTCTAGAGCTTGATGGACCAGCCCAGCTGCTCGAGTTCAACCTCGATCGTTGCCAGCGCCTGCTCCAGCGCCTGACGCCGATGCGCGCTGGAAGTCCGCTCGCTCAAAACCCGCTCGCGTTGCAATTCGAGCGCCTGAATGCGGCGTTTCTTCTCCGCATCGGCCCGTCGAGCATCGCCCGTGTCTTCAGGCTTCAACGCGCGCGACGTTTCGGCTTCAGCTTGCTGCTCTTCCACGTTTTTTGACTCCCAACCTTTGGACATATCAGGCACCCGCCCCTCTGCGAGAAGGGTACACCCACGCAGAATTACTGGTGTCCAAAGCGATACACCACACCGGCATTGAAGCCGAAGTTATTCTGCGTCGAACCACCGAAGCGTGTGCCGACGTACGTCGGAGAAACACGAAACGCCAGGTTCGGGTAGAAGTTGTAATCCGCATGCAGCCCCAGCGAAAACGCCGGCGCCCAACCGTCATGCCACAAGCCGAGATCGGTTGAGGGGATTCCCTTCGATCCACCCGAGAAGATTCCCCAAGCGCCGCCACCAATGGCTTCCACGCTGTAGGCTACCTTCTCCTTACGGTAGAAACGGTAGTTCACACCCCCCATAAAGGTGTATTCGTTGATCTGCGGATTCGGAATCTGGGCATACTCCAGCGGACGAATCTGCTGCGCATGACCGAACGCCCCGCGTATATCTCCAACGATAGCCAACTTGGGATCGAGGTAGTAATGCGTTGCAACCTGCCAGGTCACCTCGTTGTTTCTCTTGAGGTTCTCGCCTGGCTTGAAGCGAAGATAACCGCCACCGCCAAAGACTTCATAGCGCTGGCTGTACGTCTGCTGAATCGTGCGAGCGATACGCGCCTCGCGGCTGGCGTTGGTTTCGCGACGGGCCCGCTTGGGCTGCGCTGCCTTCCCGGTCTGCGCAAAGGACGGCACCGCCGCCACCGCGCACACGCTCAACACCGCACACCCCAACATCCACTTGCGAAAACGGACCATCACTTCGATCGAATCTCCCTGCACCAGCCGCGTCCTGAGACGCAAATATCCTGTGTCACTCCATTAGAACATTTCCCGAACTTCCCGGGTCACTTACTTCCCTACTTCAGGGTGTACGTGACGCCGGTTACGAACTGGAAGGAGTTCTTCTTGTAGTACACCGCAGGGTTATTCAGGAAGTTATCCGTCGCCGAGACCGAAGCACTCAACCGCTTGTACACCGGAAGCGCCAGTCCAGCACTCACGTTCGCCGAGTAAGCGTTCATATCCGTCCATCCGGGAATGATGTTTCCGCTTTCCGTGAAGACAATCTTGTGAGGAAGGTTACGGCTGTAGGTTTCCGCAAAGGTCGAACCGAAGAGATGCGTGTCCGGAGTGCTCACAGCACCATCGCCTGAAGACATGAACCACTGCACTTCGTAGTGCGCCTCCGCCTTCAGATCCAATTCCTGTACCGCGGACTTGATCGGGGTCCAGCCCACACCGCCGCCGTAGATCTGTTGCAAAGAAAGACCTTGCGAGTAGTTATGATCCAGCGAACTATCGACTAACGCGTAGAACCGCTCGGTAATATACTCATCCCGTTCTCCATCGAAGTGGAAGATGCTGGTCTTGGTGATGACATCCGGGCTGGCTGGGTCGGTTGGGGGAATCACCGGCGAAGTCTGTTTGCCGTAAGTCTCCGTCAGGTTCAGTGTGGTGCGGTTACGCGGCGGAAGAAAGGCGACCGTTGGAAGCGCGCGCACCAGGGCGATCCCAGCCGTCAGCGTCGTGGAGCTGTTGGTCGCCTGAACCAGTGTCGCTCCCCCGGTGACCGTACCGTTCCACCCGGTCGAGAAGCCGGCCTTACGGGCCATATCGTGCTCATAGGTACCTTCGTCCACCAGGTACAGCACATCGGCGGTAGTAATGGTCTCAGCGGTGCCCGCCTTTGGCGTAATGGTCAGCTTACCGTCTTCAACAACCACCTCACCGTGCTTTGACTCGGGCAGTCCACGAGACTGCTTGCGGAACAAAACAAAGGTCGAGGAGGAATGCACGGATTTGATCTTGTCGAAACCAATCGAGACTTCGCCGGCCATATCGGTCTGAAACTGGACCGAACCACCGGTGATCTTCTCCAGCTTTCCGGTCAGTTGATCTCCGTTGCTGAATACAAGAACATCTGGCGCAGGCTTCGCCGCAGACTGGGCAAACGCAATGGACGCACCCAGCAGGAGACTCATCCCTGTCGCAGCACGAAACAAAGAAATATTCATGCAAATCAGCATAGCGCGAGGCTTGCCTTGCCGGTGGACGAAAGATACGCTTTTAAGTAGCCATGTACGAAGACTTCGTCGCCACCGACCGTTGGACCGGGGAACCTCAGCACTGTGTGTGGAAGGGAACCGTGGTTGCCATTGCTACTCGTCATGCAGATGCCACCGATATTCGTTTTGCCGTCAACGGCCGCCCGCTCTGGATCGCGATGCCGAATCAGGCTTGGGTCGAACAGAAGCAGCTGAACGGCAAAGTGATCACCGACTATCTCGCAGCACAGGCTGCGGGCCTCTTCCTCAAAAAGTCCATCGAGAACGGCTACGACAACGGCCGTGAGATGTACACCATGACCGTCGAGGAAGTGCTGGAGTGCACCGAGACCGTACTCCAGGAAGCCGGACGGACCGACAAGCTGCCTCAGCTGCCCGTCGTCAACTCCGACGCGCACCCCAGCGAACTGGACTTCAAGCTACCCGGCGAACCTCACACGCTCGCCACAGAAATCTAGGCGCTGCCACATAAAGCCTCGGAAGAAGCCACAGCCGTACGCTGTGGCTTTGCTGTCCCCGCAGAGCCCCTCCGCTTGAGGCGTACACTGCCCAAGATGAAGATGACCACACGCCGCGAGTTTCTGGCCACCGCCGTAGCCCTTCCTTCCGCCGCGCACGCGCTCGGACACGCCTCTCAGGCGGAGAGCTGGGTGTTGCTCGGCACAGGAGATGGAAAAGGCATCTACCGTGCACGCTGGAACGCAAGCTCCGGCACGCTCGGCACGCCTGAACTCGCCGTCGCCGCCGAGCGCCCCGACTACTTTGCACTACACCCGACCCTTCCGGTGCTCTACACCGTCAACGAGCTCGGGGACGGGCAAGGTCGCGTCTCCAGCTATCATCTCCACCGCCAGAAGGCCCAGCTCAAGCCACTGAACTCCGTGCTGATTCAAGGCAGCGATCCCTGCTACGTCAGCATCAGTCACGACGGCTCCGCGCTTTTGACCGCCAACTACTCAAGCGGCTCCGTCACGCTCTGCGCGCTCGAAAAGAACGGACGTATCGGCCATATCGTCAGCCAGATGACCGGCGGCAACGATCCGCACGGCCCTGTGACCGAACGGCAGGAAGCCAGCCACATGCACTGCGCCACCTTTTCGCCGGATGGCAACTTCGTACTGGCCTGCGATCTCGGCGATGACCTGATCCGTATCTTCCATTTCCACGAACCCGCTGCAATGACCCCGGTCGCCAAGCTGGCAGCCAAGCCCGGAGCGGGCCCCCGGCACGTTGCCTTTCACCCCAACCGTCGTTGGATGTACTGCAGCAACGAGCTGGACTGCACCGTCGTGCTCTATGACTGGGAGGGACACGTGGATGGCAACTCCGCCACCGCCCAGCTCCGCGAGCGGGAGGGCAGCCGCATCAGCACCCTGCCCCCGAACGTCGCCACGAAGGACATTACGGCCTGCGAGGTCCTCGTCTCCTCCGATGGCCGTTACCTGTATGTCTGCAACCGCGGCGGCTTGAACGATGTTGTTGTCTACGCGATCGACGCGCAGCAAGGCTCGCTCCAACCGTTGCAGCGTGTCAGCTCAGGCGGCCAGGTGCCTCGCATCATCGCCTTCGACCCCTCAGAGCACTGGCTCGTCGCCTGCAACCAGAAGGCTCCCGGAACCGTGGCGGTCTTTTCCCGTGATAGCACCAGCGGTCTGCTCGACGAAAAGCCGCGCATCTTCTCCGCCGATACCCCCATGTTCATTCAGTGGCTGTAGACCGATGTTCGCTCGCACCGTCCGCATTGAAGCCATCAATACCGCAGGCGAAGCTCGCCTCTGCCCTCTGCGGCAGATCGATAACTTCGCCATGCGCAACTTCACCAACGATGCCGTCTTTGACGACACACTGCCTCTAGCCGACGGCGTAATGGAGATCGGCAACCGCGTTCCACTCCCGCTCCTGACAGAACGCATGGAAGACTGGTTCCGGCGAAAGAACTACCTTCACGAAGCCGAACGACTGCGGATCACAGAGACTACCGCAAAAGAATAAAGGCCATGGCGGATCACACCGCCATGGCCCTGTGATCGCCGAGTACGGTCTACTTACGCAGCTCGCGGCAATCGAGCACAAAACGGTACTTCACATCCGCCTTCACAACACGCTGCCAGGCCTCGTCCAGCTTCTCAAACGACGTCATCTCGATGTCGCTGACGATGCCCTTCTCGGCGCAGAAATCAAGCATCTCCTGCGTCTCGCGAATGCCGCCAATCATGGAGCCCGTCATGTACTTGCGGCCGATGATCGAAAAGCCCGCCACCTTGAACGGATCCTCTGGAAGGCCCACCGTGCAATACACGCCATCACGCTTGAGCAAGCGGAGATACGGATTGATGTCGTGTTCTGCGGAGACGCAATCCAGAATGAAGTCGAAGCTGCCGGCATGCGGTTCATGCCAGTTCTCTTCGCGCGTCAGCACCACTTCATCCGCACCCAGCTTCTTGCCATCCTCGATCTTGCTGGCTGAGGTCGTGAACAAAATCGTCTTCGCACCAAACGCATGGGAGAACTTCAGCCCCATATGTCCCAGGCCTCCCAGGCCTACGATGCCTACCTTCTTGCCTTCTCCCGCGCCCCAGTGGCGCAGCGGGGAGTACGTCGTAATGCCTGCGCAGAGCAACGGTGCTGTTGCAGCAAGATCAAGGCCTTCCGGAACCTTCAGCACGTAGTTCTCATCGCAAACGATATCGGAAGCATAGCCGCCGAACGTCAGATTTCCCTGCTTGTCGCGCGCGTTATACGTACCCACCATTCCGGGGTTCGTGCAGTACTGCTCTTCCCCCGCGCTACAGTTTTCGCAGCTGCGGCAGGAGTCAACCATGCAACCGATCGCGGCCTTATCGCCCACCTTGAACTTCGTCACAGAGCTGCCCACGGCCTTCACCGTGCCAACAATCTCATGCCCCGGCACCATTGGATAAAGAGAACCGCCCCACTCATTACGAGCCTGATGGATATCGGAGTGGCAGATGCCGCAGAACTCGATCTCAATGTGCACATCGTGCACTCCCGGCGTACGGTGCTCAAAATCGAACGGCTGAGGGTTAGTCTGAAAATCGGGCGCGGCATAGCCGTAAGTTTTGATCATGGGAAATTTCTCCTGAGACGAAGATACCTGCGAAATGAAGATACCTGCGAATAAGATGCGCAGAGATCACAATTGCTTCAACGGAAGACCCTCACGAAACCCAGCGCGAGATCGCTTCCACCAAGACAACGGCCAGACCACAAAGAGGCGGTCTGGCCGTTGTCGTCTCCATAGAGGAGCCTTACTCGTTGTAATGCAGCAGGCTATATACGTCATAGCCTTCCAGCTTGTTGCGGCCCTTCAGGAAATCCAGCTCAATGGCAAAGGCAATGCCTTGCACCTTGCCACCGAGACGCTCCACCAGCTGCACCGTCGCAGCCATGGTTCCGCCCGTAGCCAGCAGATCGTCCACCAGCAACACACGCTGCCCCGGCTTAATCGCATCCAGGTGGATCTCCAGCGCGTCCGAGCCATACTCCAGGTCATAGCTCACCTTGGCGGTCTCTGCAGGAAGCTTCTTCGGCTTGCGCACCGGCACGAAGCCCGCGTTCAGGCGATAGGCAATTGCCGGAGCAAAGATAAAGCCGCGTGCTTCCGTACCCAACACCACATCAATGCCCTTGCCGATGTAGTGCGCTGCAAAGGCATCGATCAGCTGCGCAAAGCCTGCAGGATCCTTGAGCAACGTCGTGATGTCGTAAAAGAGAATTCCCGGCTTGGGAAAATCAGGAACAGTACGGATGAGATCTTTCAAAGGTTCGCAATTAATTTCGTAGGCCATCAGGGTTTACCAGGCTCCTTCAATCTGAAACGGTCCGAGTGATGCAGCTTCGCTCTCATCGAGCTCATGCTCAATCACGGCATCGACGCGGCTTCCGCGTGAGCCCTTGTGCAATGACTTGCGCAACTCGGCCAGATCTCGAGGATCACCCGCCGCCACGGCTTCGACTTCTCCGGTTTCGAGGTTCCGAACCCAGCCGTGCAGACCAAGCTCGGCGGCTTCACGATGGACAAACCATCGAAAGCCAACCCCTTGAACCCGTCCACGTACAAGAAAATGCAGCACCATCGCTTGTCGTTAAGTCTCTCAAACCGTTTCATCGCACGCAACACTCATGCGACACATGGCCATCGATCTCCGACATGGGCGCATCTATTGTGACGAACAGGTAACTGGCAACAGCAGTTCGCTTCGCTGTTTGCTGCAACACAGACGTACGAACGCGGAAGGCATGTATCGCACGCGGTTCTACATCGTTTGACGCCATTTCGGTGCACCGGATGTACGCATCGATCGTGTCTTCGCACACTTTTGGGAGACCATTTGATGAAAAATCTGCTTGGATTTGCACTCACCTCTGCTTTGCTCTTTTCCGGATTCGCGGCTTCTGCGCAAACTCCGTCCCGGCAAACCCAGTGGTGGAAACTGAATCACGGCAGCATCTCTGTTGGCGGTACAGGGCAGTTCACTTCAGAACTCACTTCAGACCCTCAAACCGTCCCAACCATTTACAACAACTCGGACGTAGCCGCCTTTGGTCAGCAACAGAAGACCACCTGGTCGGCAGGCTTTCTCACCTCACTGCAACTTGCGCCGCGCTCCTGGGCCGGCTTTCAGATCAACTATGGCTTTAGCCACTATCAGGAGCGTTACGCCTACAACCTGAGCAATGTGGCTGGCTCGCAGTACTATGCCGTCCCCACAGACTGGCATGAGGCAACGGCCGGCTACCTGATTCACCCGAAGCACATTCCCTTCCAACCCTACGTTGTAATCGGCGGCGGTGCCATTGGCTTCCGTCCTGACGGCAACGCATTCAACCATCTGGACGTAACCTACGGCCAGCCACAGTGGCGCGGTGCAGGGCTTCTGGAAGCAGGCTTCGATCTGCCCACAAACAACAAGCACATCGGCTTCCGTATCTCAGGCCGCTCGCTGTACTACCGCGCGCCGAACTTCGGCAATTCCACAATTTCGACGCACTCCTGGCGCGTTACAACCGAACCAGCCGTCAGCGCTTACTACAAGTTCTAAAAAGCTGACCTCACTACCTGTTCCGCACAACACAAAGGGCATGACCTCGAGGAGGTCATGCCCTTTGCGTGCAGAAAACGATGGCTAGGCGCGGCTCATGTAGGCGCCTTCCGCCGTATCGATCTTGATGCGTTCGCCTTCGTTGATGAACGGCGGAACCTGCACCACAAGTCCGGTCTCCATCTTCGCAGGCTTGGTCACCGACGAAGCGGTCGCTGACTTGATGCCTGGCTCCGTCTCGACAACCGTCATCTCCACCGAGCTCGGAAGCTCAATGCCCACAGGGTTACCGTCGTGGAAGCTGACTTCGATCAAGAGGTTCGGCGTAAGGAACTCCACAGCATCGCCCAGCGTGTCACGCTTCAATGGGGTCTGCTCGAAGGTCTCCTGATCCATGAAGTAGTAGTCATCGCCGTCATTGTAGAGATACTCCATCTTGATGCTCTCGACATGGACGCGATCAATCGGATCCGGCGAACGGAAGCGTTCGACAAACATCGCACCGGTGCGAATATTGCGCAGCTTGGCCTGGATGAAGGCACGCAGGTTACCGGGCGTGCGGTGCTCGACCGAGAAAACGAGGTGCAGATCATCCTTGAACTTGATGATCATGCCGGGGCGCATTTGGGTGGCAGGAATCGCCATGGGTGAAACTCCTCTTGCAGGGGATTGAAGTTGAAGACAATTGAGCACGTTGCCGCGCTAAACGTTGTTACGAACGCAAATGCTGAATCAGTTGCGTCGGGTGAATGGGCTTGGGCAACAATTCAAAGCTATGCCCACGCTCAAGAGCGCGTGCCAGGATTTCTACCGTTGCCGCCTGGCCGCTGAAGAGAATAATGCGGGTCTCCGGACAAGCGGCGCGAATGGCAATCGCAGCCTCCACACCATCGACATTCGGCATCTGCACATCGCTCAAGACGAGCTCCGGGCATGCCCTCTTCGCTGCTTCGATGGCATCTTCGCCAGAATACGCTGCTTCCGCGATAAAACCATTGCGGTTCAGAATCTGAACAATCGTATCGGCGATCAGCACCTCATCATCCACAACCAGAATCCGAGGAAGCGTTTCCTCCCCTTCCGACTCGTGACCGGCGGACGACTCAACAGGAAAGCCCGGCTTGCGCGTATCGATGCATAGAAGCGTTGGATTCATCAATGAAGTCCTGATGGCGGGGGCCTGGCAATCTGGGCACAAAGTCTTCCGGTCCCGAATCGGACGCGAGGTAGCCACGTGGTCCAGAAAGCGGGAGAAACTGCTCCTGACGGTAGCCGTGATCTCCACAGCTAGTCTACTGGAGAATCTGTGCTTGCGGGCGCATCTGCAACGCCTGCTCTGCTCCAGCTTCCGGCAAAAAAACCCGAAAAACGGTGCCGGAACGCTTCCCGGTCTGCGTCCGGAACGAGACTGTCCCTCCGTGCTTTTCCACAATCCCGCGCGTGACCCATAGTCCGAGCCCGGTCCCGACCGCCTGCTTCGTCGTAAAGAAGGGAGAAAAGAGACGAACACGCACCTCTTTGGGGATTCCCGCCCCCTGATCCACAATCAGCAACGACACGCCGGGAACACCCTGCTGGATCGTTTTATGACCCCGAATACGAATCGCCGTCCCGGTTGCGGAAGCATCCACCGCATTCACCAGAAGGTTCGAAAATACCTGCTTAATCTCTCCCTGAAGACCGATAACCTTCAGTTCGTCCTCCAGAGAAACATCGCTCGTCATTTTCTTGCTCGTCAGCTTTCGGCTGAAAAGCTCCACGACGTCTCGAATCACTTTGTTGAGATTCACCTGTCCGGGCAGCGCTGTCTCCCGATAAAAGCCGAGCGTTTGTTGCGCAATCTGAGAAACGCGCGCCAGTTCACTGTCCGCGGTTTCCAACAGCTTCTGGATCGCCGGAGGCACAACCGGGTCCGTCTTGCAGAGGTAGATCAGGTTTGTAACCGCCTCAAGCGGATTATTGATCTCATGCGCAATCGTGGCAGCCAAACGCCCGGTTGCCGCCAGCTTTTCGCTTTGGCGCAGCGTGGCTTCCTGCGTCTTTCGCGCGGTGATGTCCTGTACCGTACCGCTCAGTCCGACCACTTCCTTGCCGTCGGGCCCATACAGGGCCAGCCCATGCGCCAGAAGCCAGCGAATGCCCTGCCCTGGCTTTACGACGCGAAACTCCACCGAGTAACTATCCTTGCCCGGAGCCAGGCGCTGCATCATGTCGTCCGGAATCGAAGCGGCGTCTTCGCCATAAACTGCATCGCGATAAACCTCCGTCCGTGGCAGACGAACATTGGGCTGCACTCCGTAGAACTCCGCCGCACGCTCATCGAGTTCGGCGGTATCGTCCTCTCGATTCCAGGTCCAAATGCCGAGTTGCCCGGCCTGTAAGGCCTGCTGCAATCGCTGCATAGTGATGCGCTGCAGCTGGCGCGCGTTCTCCAGCAACTGCATCTCATGCTGCAGCTTCTCCGTGAGGCGCGTATTTTCGATCGCCACCGCGGCCTGCGAAGCCATGATCGCTACCAGGTCTTCGCTTCCGGGTTCAAAGCGGTTCGGCTCCGGGTGCCCATAGAAGAGCGCTCCCAGCACTTCTCCCCCACGGCTGCGCACAGGAACAGAAAGATAGCTTCGTACCGGAAGATGACCTGCAGGCATGCCCTTGTATGGAGCGTTCTTGCCATAACGAGAGTCCTGCAGAATATCGTCCGAGCGAACGATCGCTCTGCCCTCGAAGACCGGAGCAAAAAGATCGGTATTGCGCGGCATCGGCAGCTTGGCAAAGGACTGCAGATCCACCTCGGTCCCGGAAACTTTGTACAGCTTGTAACGTTCACCGCCCGGGGTGGTCTGGTTATAGAAAAAGGCACCGAAGGCCGCACCGCACAGCTTTAGCCCAGCGTCCAGCGCGCCCTGGACGATCACGTCCAGCGAACGCTCCGAGGCTAGCAACAAGCCGATATCGATCAGCTGCCGAAGCTGCGCTTCGTTTTTCTCCGTTCCGGTTTTCCGCTCGCCCATCCGCTCCCGATTCCTGATCGCTACTTCCACTGACAACGGCACGCAGACCCAATTTGTTGAGCCCCCGCTTCAATCTGCATCCGGTGTGATGACAACACTACAGGAAACTCCGTCCCGCTAGTCTAAGACACCGATTCATCACGGAAACTAAGGCCCGAAATGGAAATTCAACCCTGCACCAAACCGCAGCGTGTTCTGTTGGTTGGTAGAACCGTTGGGCAATTTGGAAATCACATACTGCACATCCACCAGCCTCAGGTCGAACCGTTGGTAGGCGTGAAGATTGAAGCCCCCACCGCCCGCATACGTTAGCGCCGAAGCATGATCCTGCACAATCCCGTTGACCGGATACAGGCCACTCGTCGCAAAGGTGTACCCGGCCTTGGCTTCAGCAAAAAGGCTCATTCTGCGCGTAATTACCGTCGGCGTAATGTGCCCCCAGTTGCGGGTATAGCGCAGCCCACCCAGCAATTCGATGTGATGAATATCGATGTTGCCACGCTCATTGCTGGCCGCCAACCCGGTAGCGCTCACAGCCGGGCCGAAGCCCTTCCACATCGAAGAGGCCAGATCAAACGAAGCTCCGCGCAGATAGAAGTAGTTATCGCCCGTATCCGTTCCCACAAAGCGGCTTCGCTCCTGCGTGTACATCATGCCGAAGTCCATCGCTCCGTGCTGCGCCTGGGCGGCGGTGGCAGCGGAGAGCAGCACAAGGCCCGTACTCAGGGTACGTACCAACGCGCGCCACAACATCTTTCCGTGCTCCATGCTCTCCCTCTGCTACTGCGTCGTCAAAGTCAGCGTGACCGAGTGAACCATCGTTCCGGAGGCCCCGGTCACTACCAGGTTGTATGTGTGAGGAGTGTTGCCATAGTACCCATCGCTGCTGTTGGAAAGGCATCCCGTCATCGCGGTAAGCGGCAACAGAAGAAGAGCCAGCATCAGCATGGAAGCGATGCGGCGTCGGCGCATGCAACCGGCTGCCGGCAGCAGCAACAGGGCCAGCGTAAGAGGAGCCCAGCGCCTCTCTTCGCGGACACGCAGCGACGAGGTCGTGACCGGTGGAGTAATCGCAACCGTAAAGCCCGTTGCCGAAGCACCTGCCGCCACCGAGGACGGCGTAATCACAACCTTGGCCCCCTGCGGCGCTCCGCTTACGGTAAAGCTCACGGCCGCAGCAAAGCTCGCCCCCCCCTCCGGCGTCACCATGAGCGAGTAGCTCGCCGTATGCCCGTTGTAGATACTCAGTGCGCTACTACTGTTTGCCGCCAGAGACAGAGCGAAGTCCTGTACGAGCTCTTCGTAGGCAGGAGACGTGGCCGAGGTAAAGATGCTGTCTCCGTTGTAAACCGCCGTAAGCGAATGCGTGCCAACGCTTGTGAACGCGACACCACGAATCGTTGCGGTACCGTTGGCAAGGACTGCAGTGCCCAGGACCGTGCCTGCATCCTCAAAGGTCACGTAGCCAGTGGGCAAGGTACCTGCGCCACTGCCCGCAACAACAGCGGTAAGCGCCAGCGAGCTTCCTGCAACCGTAGGATTGGACGAGCTGCTCAAAGTCACCGAAGGCACGACCGTACCCGCCGTCACCACAATGGAGTTGCTCACCCCGCTCAGGGTTCCGTTCGTCACCGTGATCGTCTGCGTACCGACCGTGTTCATCACCACACCGTTCGCAGGAGCCGCAAAGGTATGCGTGCCCTCATCCGCCGCCGTAAAGGTGTAGCTGGTACCGGCCAGAAAGCGAGCCGCGCTATCGGTGGAGCTGAAGGCTACGCTTCCCGTAAAGGTTGCGTCGACATCTCCAGCGGCCTTCACCGCACTGACCGTCACGCTCACCGGGCTACCAACATGGACGGTCGCAGGTGTGGCAATCACGCTGAAGGCCGTGGCCGACGCGGAGTCCGTCACCACAACACTGTTGCTCACGCCTGACAACGTACCCGCCGTCGCCGTTACGGTAAACGTTCCTTTAGCGTTGAACTGTACGCCAGCAGCCGCAGTAAAGGTATGCGTGCCGTTATCCGCAGCCGTGAAGGTATACGCCGTGCCACTCAGGAACTTCGCCGTCGCATCGGTCGAAGCAAAGCTCACCGTACCGGTAAAGCCTGAGTACGCTACGCCGTTCTGTACCGCGGTCACCGTAAAGCTCACAGGCTGCCCCACCGTCGTGCTCGAAGGTGAAGCAACAACCGTAAACGCGGTCGCTCCTGTGACCTCCACCGCATTGCTGGTTCCGCTGCGTGTACCATCGCTGCCGGAGACGGTAAAGCTGCCTACCTGGTTGAACTGCACGCCCTCCCCTGCAGCAAAGGTATGCGTACCCGCATCGCTTACCGTAAAGGTGTAGCTATTGCCGCTCAGGAACTTCACCGTTGAGTCCGTAGACGTGAGGCTGATTGTGCCCGTATACCCGGCAACCGTTTTGCCGTTGTAGGTCGCGCTCAATGTAAGCGCCACCGGTACACCCACCGAAGTAGTCGCAGGCGCTGCAAGCAACGCAATGTCGTTCGGAAGCGCAACCTGCACCGTGTTGCTGGTTCCCTTCAGCGTGCCGTCCGTTACGGCAAGCGCATAGCTGCCCACGGTATTGAACACAACGCCCTGAGAAGACGAAAAAGTATGGGTCCCCTGATCCGCCGCGGTAAACGTATAGCTGGTGCCACTCAGAAACTTCGCGCTGGTATCCGTCGTCGCAATCGTCACCGTTCCGGTGTAGTTCGAAACCACTGCACCGTTCTGCGTTGCGCTGATGGTGTAGCTCACCGGCGTGCCCGGCATCACCAGTGACGGCGTCGCCACAACGGTGAAGCCTTGTGGCCCGGTTACCGTTACCGGATTACTCTCGCCGCTCACATCGCCCACCGTAGCCGTAATGGTGAACGTGCCAGTGGCGTTGAAGCTAACGCCTTGTGCCTGCACAAACTCATGCGTACCCGCATCGGCAGACGTAAAGGTATAGCTCGTGCCACTCAAAAACTTCGCCGTGCTGTCGCTGCTGGTAAAGCTCACCGTACCGGTAAAGTTGGTCGCGACCGAGCCTTTGTACATAGCAGTGACGGTATAGGCGACCGGTACCCCAACCGTGGTCTCGGAAGGCGTCGCCGTTACAACGAAGCTATCGACCGCAACCACATGAACGCTGTTGCTCGTGCCCGTCAGCGTGCCATCCGTCGCAGCTACGGTATAGGTGCCGAGCGTATTGAACTGCACCCCTTGCGATACCGAGAAGGTATGAGTCCCCGCATCGGTCGCAGCAAAGGTGTAGCTGTTGCCTCCAAGGAACTTTGCTGCCGGGTCTGTGGCTGAGAATGTCGCCGTGCCCGTATACCCGGGCACCACCACGCCGTTGTAGGTCGCGCTGACCGTCAGCCCCGCTGCGCCTCCCAGCTCCACCGTGTCCGGAGACGCGACCAACGTAAACCCGTTCGCGTTATAAACCTGCACCGTGTTGCTCGTTCCGGTGAAGGTCCCATCCGTACCCGTAATCTGGAAGCTGCCTGTCTGGTTGAAGCTGACACCGCTTGCCGCCGCAAAGGTGTGCGTACCCAGATCGGCAGCGGTAAAGGTGTATGTTGTCCCACTCAGAAATTTTGCGGTGGCATCATTGGTTGCGAAGGTAACGGTACCCGTATAGCTGGGCACAACCACACCGTTGTCCACAGCCGTCACCGTAAAGCTTACGGGCGAGCCCACTCCGGTCTGCGACGGTGTCGCAGTGATCGAAAACCCTGTCACCGAAGTCACTCGAACCTGGTTGCTCACGCCGCTCAGCGTGCCGTCGGTTCCACTCACCGTGTACAGGCCATTCGTATGGAACGTCACCCCTGAGGCAAAGGTGTGCGTACCTTTGTCGCTGGCCGTAAAGGTGTAGGAAGCAGGGTTGAGCGTTGCGGTGCTGTCCGTTGTCGAAAGCGTCACCGTGCCGGTGTAGTCGGTCTGTACATCACCAGCAGCATCTGTAGCCGAAACCGTCAGCTGTACCGGCGAGCCAGGAGAGGTCACGCTCGGCGTTGCAACCAGTGTCAGCTTTGTCGCCGCGGCGATGCCCGTTCCCTGCAACGTCACCGTCGGCTTCAGAACCGTCGCCGTCGAACCTGTTGATGCAGCAGCAGCGGTCAAAACCAGCGTGCCGGAGTTTATCCCCGCCATAGTCGGGGTAAAGCTCACCGCATAACTGCAGAGCGAACCAACCGCGATCGTTGCGGCCGTCGTCGAGGTCGCGCTCTCCAACGGGCAGCTTCCTGAAGCCGAAGCGGCAAACGCACTGCTTGAGAGCGCAGGGTTCGTCCCGCTCGCAGGCAGCGTCATGGTCAATGCGAGATTGCCGCTATTTAGCAACGATGCGGTTAGGCTTCCGTCTGCCGCATCCAGCGCACCCAAGCGAGTCGCCGTAGGAAAGGTCAGTGCACCGGCGCTTCGCGCAACCTGCACCAATCCAGCGCCTTCATCCGCAACGGCAAGGTCTCCCCCTGCAAGCATTGCCAGCCCCAAAGGGCGCTGCAGTGCCGTCCCTGTCCAGCTCAGCGCTACCGCGCTTCCTGAAGCAGGCAGCAGAACAACCCGGGCATTGCCCACATCCGTCACCGACAAATCGCCAGCGGCATCCACCGAAACGTCACGCGGAGCAGTCACCGGCAGTGCTACGGATGTTGCCGCTCCCGAGTAAAGTCCGGCACGCACCACGCGATTGTTCCCAGCATCTGCGATGTAGAGATACGTGTCATCGGTCGTCAGCCCTTCCGGAGAGCTCAGCGGCGTGCTCAGCCCGGTCAGCGTCAGGACGGTGCTCGTGCCGTCCGGCCCGATGCGCAGAATCGTATTGAGGGCGGAATCCGCGACATACAAATAGCCCTGACCGTCGACCGCTACCCCCGACGGCGAGCTCAACGTCATCGATCCCATCGAGATGGCTGTAGGCGTTCCCCCGGGCAGCAGCTTATAGACCGTGGCACCAGAGCTCAGATAAAGCACCCCTGCACCGTCGATCGCCATCGACGTTGTCGCCGTTGTGCCGAGTGTGCCGACGTTCGTCACCACGCCTGCGCTGGTCCTCTTCAGAATCCTGCCATTCTGCACATCGTTGAAGTACAACGAGCCTTCGGCATCGGCCACAACCGCACTCGCACGATAGGTGGCCGGAGAAACGCCGCTAACCGTAAGGCTTGATGCCGCCGACGGAGCAACCAGCATCTGCGGACCGGAGCCGATACCGTGCAGATAAACCGTATTGACGATGGAGCCGCTTGCATCCGTCAGCTGCAGCACACCGCGACGAAACCCCGGGGCCGTGGGGGAAAACCCAATCGTCACACCACAGGCCTGCGGCGAAACCAACGTTCCCACGCATGTATTGGAGACGATGCTGAAATCCTTACCCGCGATGCCGTCCGTCAGCGCCTGCACCGACTGGATGGTCGTGGTCGTCGTCACGCTGAAGCTCATGATGAACGTCTGCGGCGTAGCTCCAACCGCAACAGTTCCAAAATCCACGGGCCCCCCCGGCTGCAGACTCTGCGCCCGTGCTCCCGGCACCGCAGCCAGGGTCAGAGCGCACGCAGCGGCGATCTGCCGCACCCAAAGGTGCAGCCCCGTCCACGCGCGAGTTCGCACACTGCTTCTCACTACAGTCACACCATTCACCTGGGGAAGGACCCGTTTAATTCTTGATCTAAAAGCCATCATCACCCGGAGTGATACGACCGTGTGAACAACTTTCGTGCAAAAACGGGAAGAATGCACCAATGATGGTTCAAATCTCAGACTTTCCTCCTCTCACACATCAAATCCAGATAGGCTCGCTCCCATGCGGACCCGCTCGGCTGCTGTGCCACTGCTGCTTATTGCCTGCGCACCTTTCGCCGCGCAGGCGATCTCAAAGCCCCACACGGTCTCACTCGGGGCCGTAAAACGCGTCCCCTATCTGCCGCCTGAAGCCACCCCTGAGAACCGCGACGAAGAGACCACGACGCTCAAAATTCGTCCCCTGCTCGTCGATGGCCACATCAAAGAGTGGACCGTCGGAGAAATCCACGAAATTACCGACCGTACCTTCGTCGTCCGACGCGTCCTGCACCTGAACGATGCGTTACCCACCGAAGCCGCCCACTGGAGTTGGCAGCCCGGCCCCTGGCTCTCCGTCGACCGTACAACCGGCCGCGTCACCGCCCTACATCTGCCCGATTTTGACCCACAGGTCTCCGAAGTCTCCTGGTTTCGCGATTACGCCGCTTACTGTGGCGTACACCTTCTCGCAAAATCCACGACCCTGACCGCCATCGTCGTCCAGATTGGTGCCCGGCGCCCAGCCGTTTCGCAAAAGATCTCCCCCTGGCCCACGGCTCCGCCGCACCGGCCCGCCTGCGAAGCCGCGACCTGGCAACGCGCCCCCCATGCGCGCCACCCTGCACCCCACCGCGCTCGATCCCCTCACCTTCAACATCACCGGCACTACCTCCCTGGTAGAAGAAGGGGAAAGCGAAGAGGAACCATAACCCCGCTTTCCGTCTTCGGAACGCCCAAAAACATTCGAGCGGACGAATATTCCTCGCCCGATTCGACAAAGGTGTTACCAACTCGGCACCTTTTCTCTCGGATGTTCCACAGGTAGTCACTGTTGACGAAGTAGTATCGTGGTCAAAGCGCGGGTGTTCGACCTGTGATAAAGATTCGGCGCGATACATCGCAGCCAACGATCCCGCCTACGACGAAAGGAATTTTGACCCTCCATGTGGAAACCGAACCAGCCTGGCACGACGCCCGCAACCCCTGAACCCCTCCGCCCGGCGCCGCCCGTTTCTGGCGGTTCCCCCGCATTTGAACCCGCGCGCCCTGCTGCTCCTTCGTCGGCACCCGGTGCTGCCGCTGCCAGCGACCAGGCCACCATCGGTAAGAGCCTCATCGTCAAGGGCGAGCTGACCGGTTCGGAGTCGCTCTACATCGACGGTAAGGTCGAAGGCGCGATCAATCTGCCCGGCAACCGCGTCACCGTCGGCCGCAACGGTCAGGTAGCCGCCAACATTTCGGCTCGTGAGATCGTGGTGCTCGGCAAGGTTCGCGGCAACTGCCAGGCTGCAGACCGTATCGACATCCGCGCAGAAGGCTCGCTGACCGGCGACGTGATCGCAGCCCGTATCTCGATTGAAGACGGTGCGTTCTTCAAGGGTGGCATCGATATCCGCAAGCCCGGCACCGCAGACGCGCCGAAGCCCGCTGAAGGCGAAGAGCAGAACAACGGCTAAGCGCACCTCGCAAACGACACGAGAAACGCCGCTCCCCAAGGGAGCGGCGTTTCTCTTCTTCCTGAAGGTTTCGCATTGGGCTCTTAGCCGGAAATACTCACGCGCAGCGCACGCTTGATCTCATTGATGCGGTTGAAGTGGTACTGAAAATACAGTGTGCCAAAGAAGAACGTCATCACTCCGCTCAGGTTAAGCCCCAACGGCTCAGCACCATTGAAGTGCTGCAATAGCTCCGAGCGAAAGACAAAGCGCGTCAGGAAAAACAGGATCAGGCTCGCGCCATGCAGCAGGTAACGGTGATGATCCTCCACCATCGTGCCGTCAAAGGCGTTGTAACGGACCGTATGCAGAATCTCCGGCATACGCAGACAAAAAAGGACAGCATTAGCCACGTAGTACCAGACGGCTGTGCTGCTCGGGTTCACGCGCTTCAACCACCCCGCCTGCACGATGCCCCAGATCACGGCGAAGATCCCGGCGGTCGCCACCGTCAGCAACAGTACCGCCCACCACGGAAAGTCCGGCGGATCCGGAAACAGCCTCGGCACTCCACCCGGATAAGGCCCGACCGGGGGAACCTGCGGAGGGAAAAGGACAGAGACCGCGAACCACTCTGCCGAGCCTTCTTGCTGGATCAGGTCGGTGGGCAGGATATTGCCGCTTGCAAGGTACCGGCGCACTTCCTCTTCGTTATAGGGGCCAAACGTCTGCCCATCACGCGCGATGCGATAGCTCATCTGCCTTTTGCCTTTCTGCGATAAACCACTCACCACCGCGACGCTCTATTGCTCGCGCGCGGCTTGCTCCAGCACAGCCTTCTCCAGCTTGATCATCTCCATCATCGCCGACATTGCCTTGGGGTGCGCCAGCAACGCAGTGATATTTTCAGGTACCACCTGCCAGCAGAGTCCAAAGTGATCCTTGATCCAGCCACAAGCGATCGGGGTCCCACCTGAAGCAAGGATGCGCTCCCAATAAAAGTCGATCTCCTGCTGTGTCGCGCAGGCGATGCTGAAGGAAAACGCTTCGGAAAGCTTATGCGCAGGGCCACCGTTCAAAAACGTTACCGGCTGCCCCTCCAGCTCAAGGGTGATCGTTGCGATCTGCCCTTCGGGCCACGGCCCCACGCCTCCAGAAGCTCTTAGCTCTCCCAGCTTCTTCGAGCCCGGAAACATCTCAAGATAAAAGTTGGCAGCGTCCTCTGCATTGTTGTCGAACCAAAGAAATGGCGTGATCCTGTTCATCCGCACGTTCTCCTCAACCGCATCAAGGCGCAAACGCCTTCTCTAGCTGAGATGCAACCTGGTCCAGGAACGCTCTCCTGGGGAAAGAGCCTGGCGCGCGGAAGAACAAGCTCACCCTTCCAGTGCGATCAGCAATCCTTCTCCCGCCTCCAGCGTCAGTTCTCCCTCAACCTCCGCACCTGCGCCGTCAAGCACGGTGGTCAGAACCACCTGTCCCTTCTCGCACTGCACGGTGGCAATCTCGCTTCCAAGGTTCAGCAGCACCTGAAAGTCGGAGCTATGACCGCCTTCAGGCGTGGTCCGCTTATACCGCAGCACCGTGCCCTCTGCGCGCACCTCGCTGATGCCGCCTGCATGCAGCGCATCATAGGTGCGGCGGTAGTGCAGCAACGTGCGATACAGCGTGAAAAGCGACTTCGGATCGCGCGACTGCGTGGAAGCATTGCGCATTGCGTAGTCTGAAGAAACGGGCAACCATGGTGCGGCTTCCGGCAAAGTAAAGCCCGCGTTCTCGCGGTCGACCCACAGCATAGGAGACCGCTCCGGATCGCGCCCACGGCCTTTCCCCGGCTCATTCTTCTCCGCTGGATCCTGCACCTGTTCGCGCGCCACCGCTACATCTTCCATACCCAGCTCGTCTCCGTAATACAGCGTCGGCGTTCCTCGCAGCGTCAGCAGAAGCAGCGCCGCAGCACGTACCTGCTGCTTGCCGATGCGCGTCGCCAACCGCGACTGATCGTGATTGCCCAGCACGTAGTTCGGCCATGCTCCCGCAGGCAACAGCTTCTCGTACTCGGTGATGACGTTCGCAATCGCTGCGGCCTCCCACTGCGTCTGTATGAGGTGGAAGTTGAATGGCAAGTTGGCCCCGGAAAGCTGTGGTGTTCCCAGCTCTTCCAGCCCACGTTTTTCAAGCGAGTCCTGCGCTTTTTTCTGCTGAGCCCCGTAGTACTCCACCAACTCCGGCAAAGGCAGGTAGATCTCTCCGATCAGCACGCGGTTCGATGCCCCCACATGCGCCTTGCGCTCCGGAGACAACGTATCGTCATAACCATCCAGAATCGTTCGCATCTCTGCCACAATCAGGTGCGTCTCCGGCTGATCCGCCGTATAAACCGGCAGCGTTGAGGCATGATCGTGCATCGAACCGCGGTACTCAGGGTTCGCAGGATTATTGCGATACTGCTCGTCCTTAATGAGCAGCCAAAGCACATCCATACGAAAGCCATCCACACCACGATCCAACCAGAAGCGCATCGCCATGTAGATGGCGGCCCGCACTTCGGCGTTCCGCCAATTCAGGTCAGGCTGCTCCTTCAAAAAGGAGTGCAGGTAAAACTGCTCGGTGGGCGAATCCCACTCCCAGGCCGAGCCTCCGAAGTGCGAGCTCCAGTTGTTCGGCACGCGCTCTCGTGCGGGCGTGTCGCCCTCTTCTGCGCGAGCGGCATCCTTCCACAGATACCAGTTCCTCTTCGGGCTTTGCCGCGATGAGCGCGACTCGACAAACCATGGGTGCAGATCCGAAGTATGGTTCGGGACAAAGTCAAGAATCACGCGCAGGTTGCGTTTATGCGCCTCTGCCAGCAGATGATCGAAGTCTTCAAGCGAACCAAACAGCTTATCGACGTTGGTGTAATCGGCAACGTCATAGCCGAAGTCCGCCATCGGCGAAGGATAGAAGGGCGAGATCCAAAGCGCGTCCACTCCCAGCGTCTTCAGGTAATCCAGCCTTGCCGTAATTCCCGGCAGATCGCCCACACCATCGCCATCCGTATCCTGAAAACTGCGCGGATACACCTGGTAGATCACTCCGGTCTGCCACCACTCTGTCGGATGAAACTCTCGCATTGCCATACGCGTTCGATGCTGCCACGAGAGGAGGCGATGGATCAAGCGCCACGCGACATCCTGCCGCAGGCGTAGCATAAAGTCTTATGGCTGCTTCTCTCGACGAACTCTTACTCGAAGCCGAACACGCCCACGGGCATCTGTGTGCCGGACAGATTCTCGGCGTGCGCATGGCCATGCTTGCGCTGAACAGTCTGGGTGTCGAAGACCCGCGCCAGCGCTTTCTTGCCGACGGCACTACCCTGAATCCCGACCGCAAGCGGCTCGTCGTCTTTGTTGAAATCGACCGCTGCGCTACCGACGCCATCGGCGTTGTGACCGCAGCCCGGGTAGGCAAGCGCGCGCTCAAGCTGCGGGACTGGGGCAAAATGGCTGCGACCTTCGTCGATCTTCATGCACCGCTTGGACAGGACGAGTACAAGGCGCTGCGCGTCGTAGCCCTTGAAAGCTCGAAGGCACGCGCCAAAGAGCTCTACCCGGAGCTGGAGAAAAACCCTCAGCAGATGAAGGCCTATCGCGAGATGCCGGATAGTGATCTCTTCCGCACCGAATGGGTCCGCGTGGCGCTTCCCTCCAGCGAGTTCCCCGGGTTCAAAGGGCAACGAGTTGTCTGCGCCGCGTGCGGCGAAGGCGTGAACTTCGACCGCTGGGTCGAACGGGACGAGAAGCGCCTCTGCCTCTCCTGCGCCGAGGAATCCCTGCGCTACTACCGCCCGCTTTAGCACCTCTCCGCGAGCTGAAACGGCCGCCTCTGCAGGCGGCCGTTTCAGTCTTTTCGACCTCTCGTTTTGCTCGTACCCGGTTTAGCGATAGCCGTAATAACGCGGCGGAGGCGGAGGAGCGAAGTAATGCGGATGGCAGTGATGGCGATAGCCCCAATACGCCGGCGGCGGGGGCGGAGGAGCATAGTAGCGCGGACCGCCGAAGACGACACCAACTGCGAAGCGCTGCGCTTCTGCTTGTGGTGCAAAGAGCGCGAACACCCCGGCCGCCAAGGCCGTCAGGCCCAACATCCGTACGATGCTTCCCTTCGCTGCAAACATTGCGGCAATCTTCGTCATCTCACTACCTCCTGCAGCGGCTCTGGTGACGCCGCGCACTCCATCTAAACGCAGCGTGCCTTTCCTTGTTGCGCGAAACCTTTCGCCAAACTGCGTGTTGCGCGACAATCGTCGGGTGCCTCTTCCTGAACACACCAGCACACCGCCGCCAAAACCGTCCCCTGCGCCGCAGCAAGAGCTTCCCGGCTTCGAGCACCGGACCTACGAGCTTGAAGAGCTGCTCGACGCTCCCTGCACGTACGAGGAGTACCGTGCGGCGATGCGTGACATGGCACAGGCCAACCGCCTCACCCGTGGTTATGCGCCACAGCTTGCCTTCCTTGTTCGCATCATTGAACGCTGCGGCGTTGGCCATCAGCCTCTCCGTGTGCTTGATCTTGGTTGCGGCCATGCGGAGTTTCTCCGCGTCCTGCTGCGGTGGTCAAAGAGCCACAGCATTCCGCTCACACTCACCGGGCTCGACCTTCATCCTTACGCCCAGCGGCTAACGCTTGAAGAGAATCGACGCCAGCAGATCGCCACAGGCAGCATCCTCTGGCAACAGGCAGACCTTCTGCACGACGACACGGAGGCCGATGTCCTCTTCTGTTCACTCGTTGCGCATCATCTTCCGGAAGAGCAGGTACTTCTGCTTTTGCAACGCTGCGCTACAGCCAAGCAAGGCTGGATGATCGCCGACCTTCGTCGCAGCGAACGAGCCGCGCGTCTTTTCGATCTCATGGCACGGCTGCTGCGCTGGCATCGCTTCGTACGCTATGACGGCGCTGTGTCCTTCCGCAGAGCCTTCTCGATCGAAGAGTGGCGCACGCTGGTCGCGCGAGCCGGAGTTGACGCTGAAGTTGTCGACGCAGGCTGGGGCCGCATTCTGATTCAAAGCCGGCGCGAATCCGCTCCGCGTCTCTAGTGGCGCAGCGTATACCGCAAGCCACCCTGCACAAGACGTGGTGATGCCAGCGTCAGCGTGGGCGTGCGTCCGGCATCGATCGAACGGTTGAGGAGGTTCTGCGCTCCGGCGTAGAGGCTGAACCCATGCCGCAGCGTGCGATCGGCCGACAGGTCGAAACGGGCATACGGATGCAGCACGAACTGGTTCGCCGCATCGTCAAACTGCATCCCCTGATAGCTCGCAATCAGATGAAAGGAAGCAACGTGCGCTGCTGCATAGTTTGCGGTGACGGTTACGGATTGCCGCGGTACCTGAGGCGTCCACTTCCCGGTCAGGTTTGCCTGCGCAGGCGAATCCGACCGGAAGGCAGTTACGGTTGCGATCGCGAGCTGATATCCGAAGCTAGCGTCAAAGCCATGCCACGTTACGCTCTGCGCCTCCAGCATCATGCCACGCGAGCGGATTTGACCGAGGTTCTGCCGTTGCAGAGTTTGAGCGGTGGCACTCTGGCTCAACACGACCGCGGAAATCGGACGATTGACCTCCGTCCAGAAGTACGTTGCACGCACCTTCCCCTCGCGCACCTGCACCAGCTCTCCTCCCAGCTCGAACCCCGTCGCGCGCTCTGACAACAACATGTTGTTTGCCAGTGTCGTTTGCGAGCCGACCTGACCGGTGCGATACAGCTCGTTCAGCGTAGGTCCGCGAAAGGCACGAAAGGCGGTCGCCGTGAGAGAAAGGCCCCCCGCAATCTGGCGCACGATACCAACCCGCGGGCTTGCCACCAGCTCATCCACCTCCGGCAACGCAGTGCGCACGTTGGCGGCAAGCGCGTTCGCATCGAACGTACGAAAGCGATCCACCCGTACCGAGGCAGAGAGCGACCAGGCGCGCGGCTGCCACACGCCATCGATGTAACCTCCTGAGGCGCGCTGCCTTGCGCTCGTAGCGACCGTCTTGCCCGTCGCCACCGGCGTCTCCGCATCCGTAGCCCGCGTATCGCGAGCGTCAAAACCCGCAGCCACCGTCAGGTTGCGCGCTACGGCACGCGAGGCCTGGACCACTACTCCCATCTCATCGGCTGGCACACGCTGTAGCCGCGTCAGCGTCTCCGCATCGCGATCAGCAGCAATACTCGTAAAGCTCTGGCGATAGCCTTCGCGTGCTCCATACACGCGCAACGCTGCGGTCGTGCGCGCCCAGCCCGCATCGCCACCGCCCTGATAGCGCCACAGCCGCGTTGCATTGGTCTGCAACACCGTGCCATTGCCGCGCGACTCGTTCATCAGGTTGCCACGCAGAAACGCCGTGTAGTGCCCTGCCAGCAACGGCGTTTGCCAGTGGATACGCGCAGCCTCGCTCTGCACATTCGCCTGCCGGTCAACCGTTCCGCGCAGCGCAGGCGCAATCGGCACATACCCCTGCGTAGACAGCACGCTCAACGCGCCGAGCACAGCCCCCCAACGTGCCGAGCCACCGCTCAGCAGCGCATCGCCGACACCGGTGTTCTCCGTGGCGCCGCCGCCCTCCAGCTGCAGCACCCACGGCACCGTCGCAGCACGAGGAAGAACGTTGATCACGCCACCGATAGCCGATGAGCCATACAGATCCGAAGCGCCACCGCGCAGCAGTTCCACACGAGCGATCGCGAGCGCAGGAATCTCATTCCAATGCACCCAGCCCCCGAACGCATCGTTCAGCGGCACTTCATCACTTACGACAAGGGTTCGGCTTGCAGCCGTAGAACCGAGACCACGCAGGCTTACTCCCTGCGTGGTTGGGTTTGCGCTCCAGGAGCTTGTGCGGCGGAAGAGCTGAAAGCCAGCAACCGAGTGCAGAGTATCGTCCAGCGTAAGCCCCGGCGACTGCTGCATCTGCTGCTGCGACACGACAGCAACGCTTGTCGCAGCATCATTAATGTTCGCTAACCCGCGATCCGTCTGCGCGCTGACCGTAACCGACGATTGCGGCAGAGGAGGTTTCGGCACGCTCTGCTGCGCCGCCAAAGGGCCGCTGCAGCAGAGCAGGAACACCAGGTTCCTCTGCCCGCCGCGTTTACCGACGAGCGGCCTCAATCGCAGCACCTACACGCAGCATCGCGGATTCATTGAACGGACGCGCCAGCACCTGCACACCGATCGGGAGCTGCGCTCCGGTGTAGCCGCACGGCACGCTCATACCGCAGATACCGGCAAGTGAGGCGGCTACCGAGTAGATATCTTCCAGATACATCTTCAACGGATCGTCCGTCTTCTCCCCCAGCTTGAAGGCAGGCGTTGGGGTCACCGGGCAAACCAGAGCGTCGACCTTGTCGAAAGCCGCGAGAAAGTCCTGAGCCAGCAGACGACGAACCTGCTGCGCCTTCTTGTAGTACGCGTCATAATAGCCCGCGGAAAGCGCGTAGGTTCCCAACAGGATGCGGCGCTTGACCTCAGCACCAAAGCCCTCGTCGCGCGAGTTACGGAACATTGCAGCCAGAGTGTTCGACTCCGGTGCGCGCAGACCGAAGCGCACTCCATCAAAGCGGGAAAGATTCGAGCTCGCCTCAGCCGTCGCAATCACGTAGTACGTCGGTACCGCGTAACGTGTATGCGGCAACGAGACCTTCTCTACCGTGCAACCGGCCGCGCGCAGATCATCCAGCGACTTCTCCACCGCAGCGCGAATCTCAGGATCGAGTCCCTCACCGAAGTACTCCTCCGGCACACCGATGCGCATACCGCTGACCGGCTTAGCCAGCTCTTCGCCATAAGCCGCGACAGGCTGCTCCGACGCGGTTGCATCCAGCGGGTCAGGCCCGGCCAACACCTCAAGCAACGTTGCAGCGTCCGCCACCGAGCGCGCAAACGGCCCCACGCGGTCCAGGGAAGAGGCAAACGCAATCAGACCGTAGCGCGAAACGCGCCCGTAGGTTGGCAACACACCCACCACATCGCAAAACGCTGCAGGCTGACGGATCGAACCGCCGGTGTCGGTTCCCAGCGAACCGACGCAAAGCCCAGCGGCCACCGCCGCAGCCGATCCACCCGAAGAACCACCCGGGACCCGGTCGAGCGCACGCGGATTCTTCACCGGGCCATACGCGGAGTTTTCATTCGACGAGCCCATCGCGAACTCGTCGCAGTTCAGCTTGCCCAGCAACACCGCCCCAGCGGCCTCCAGCTTGCGTACTGAGGTCGCGTCGTATGGCGGGTGGTAGCCCGCCAGAATCTTCGAGCCCGCCGTTGCTGGCGCACCGGTCATCGTCAGAACATCCTTGATGCCGATCGGCACACCGGCCAGCGGCCCCAGAGCGTTGCCGGCCTTCGCGGCGGCATCAATCTTCTCTGCCTGCGCAAAGGCACGGTCTTTGGTCAGAGCCAGGTAGCTGTTCAGCCCGACGCTGGACTCCGGAGCGTCGATGGCTGCAATGCGTTCATAGTGCTGCTCGGCCAGAGAGGCGGCCGTGGTCGTGCCAGCCTGCACGCGAGCGCGTGCGGTAGCCAGAGAAAGCGTTTCAAGTTCTGTGTGCGGGGCAAACGTCATGACAGTTTTGGCTCGTTCAGAAGCAGACCCAGGGCCTGCGGGAAAAGACAATCGAAAATACGGAAGCAGGGGGCGAGGCGCTTTAGCGCTCGATCACCTTCGGCACCTTGAAGAAACGGCCGTCCGACTCTGGTGCTTCCGCCATTACGGCGGCACGATCCACGGAGGGAGCAACCGCATCCGGTCGCAGCGTTTCGCCGTGCTGCGCCACGCTCAGGCCAAGCACGTCGCTTGCCTGGGCCATCGGCTCCACACCGTCCGTATTCAGCTCGTTCAACTCGGCGATATAGCCAAGAACAGCGTTCAAATCGCGAGCCATGCGCGGAAGCTCCTCCGCGGTCAGTTCAACGTTCGCCAGCTCGGCGACGTGGCGTACTTCGTCCAGCGATACAGCGCTGGTTGCAGTGTCAGTCATGCCTTTCGATCTCCCGGCCCTTCGACTGCGCGCGCTCGGGGCGCAACACGGGCCTTCTCGAAGTGTATCCCGGCAAGCGGTACGGAGGCGATGCGGACAAGATCCTGTTTCAGGCTCGTGCGCCGGTCAAAGAAGATCTCGAACCACTCCTGCGAGTCCACCCGGACGTGCAGCACGCTCTCCTCGTCCAGATGAGAGACCGTTCCATGCGCCGCCAGAGCCGCACCACAGACCACCTGCCAGGCTGCCACCAATCGGTCCTCCGGGCCCAGATCGCGCAAACTCCGCCCCAGCGAGCCGCGCAGAACGTCGCGCATCCGCTCCAGGCTCATCGCAGTCGCTCCATCGCTTCGGCCACGGAAATCATCTCGGTCTCGGCTTCCGGCACGTGCTGCAGCACAAAATTGCGGTAGCGCTCCAGAAACAGCGGCGTGGCAAAGCTTGCGGCCCACTCCCGCGCCGCCTGCGGCACAAAGCCCGGTTCGCCCTGCTGCTCCCAGCGGGCAATGGCTTCCGCCGCCGAAGAAGCCGTTTGCTCTGAGAAGTATGCGCCCGTCACGCCTTCGCGCACGGTCTCCAGCGAACCGCCTGCGCCGTAGGCGATCACCGGGCGTCCGCAGGCTTCCGCTTCCAGCGGGATCATGCCAAAATCCTCATCCGCGGCAAACAGCAAGGCACGCGCACGCGCAAACTCCCGCCAGAGCTCTTCGGTTGGAAGCTCTCCAAGAAAGGTAATGTTTGGATCTCCGGCAGCTCGATGGCGCAGCGCTTCCAACTCCGGGCCAGCCCCTGCAATCCGCAACTTACGACCCAGCGAGCGGCACGCATCCATCAGAATGTCCGTCCGCTTGTAGCTGACCAGCCGCCCCGCACACAGATACGCATCCCCCACCGGCTCCCCAACCACCCCTGAGGCACGATGCAGATCGATCGGCGGATGGATCACCGCACTCTCTCGCCCGTAGCAGCGCCGGATACGGTCCTGAACATAGCTGGAGTTCGCCAGGAACCAGGTCACACGCTGTGCCGACCGTTCATCCCAGCGTCGCACATACGGCACCGTGGCGGAGAAAAGCGTGCCCGTTAGCGCCCCCATCGCAGCGCGATACTGCGCATAGCCATCCCACAAATAGCGCATCGGCGAGTGGCAGTAGCAAATCTGCTGCGCTCCCGGCTGCAGCCGGACCCCTTTTACCGGGCCGGAGTCCGAGCTGAGCACCAGATCGAAGCCACGTAAATCCAGCGCCTCAGTCGCAGTAGGGTAGAGAGGCAAAAAATGGCGGTGGTGCGTTTGCGCCAGCGGCAGCTTTTGCAAAAACGAGGTATGCCAGCGCCGGTCGCGCAGACTCTCAGGCGTTCCCGCAGGCGAGGCCACCAGAGTAAAAATCTCTGCAGCAGGAAAAAGCGCCGCAATGCACTCGGCAACGCGCTCACCACCGCCCCGGGTCACAAACCAATGATGGAGAACAGCTATTCGCACAGGATGACAACTATATCGTAAATAATTATAAACAAGCAACATATTATTTTGATATTCTCTGTACAAGTCCTGCACAGATACGCAAAGTCAATGACTTGCCGGAAAAATCTGCACGGAATCTGCACAGGACGCATCGAAAGAGACAGAGGCGAACATGGCTTTCGTCACCGACAAAGCGGAACTCAAGCCGGGCCTGGTTCTCTTCCGGCGTGGCGACGTGGATCATCGGATGTGGTATTGCCGCATGAAAATACCCAAAGCCGACCGCTACAAGACGGTTTCGCTCAAGACGACCGACATCGAGGTGGCGCGGGAACGCGCCTTCGACCAGGACGCAGATATCCGGTTTCGCCTGAAGCATGACGTTCCTGTGTTCAACCATCCCTTCCGCGAGGTGGGGCGAGAGTATCTCCTAGCGCAAGAGGCGCGGGCCAGGCGTGGAGAAATCAGCGCCGCGCGACCAAAGAAAGTTCGTGCCATCATCGAAGGCGCTTTAGATCGATATGTAGGCTCAACGCAGGTCCACCTTATTGGCGATGAGCTTTGGGGCGGCTATCCGGCATGGCGGCGGGAGAACGGCGCGGGACGCAACAGGCGCAACGGCGTTCGGGAAGTCAGTGCCGACATGGCTCAAGCCTTCGCGGATACGGAAGCCGAGCGCCGCACCAAGGTTCAGCAAACCCTGGGCATCAGGGTTTTGAAGCCGATTGAAGTCAAACCTTCCGAAGAACGAACAGTTCCTTTTATTAGCGATTCCACCATCCGCCTGGAGATGTCCATCTTCGGTGCGGTGATGAATTACGCCATCAAGAAACGCTACGTTGCGGCCAGCCAGCGTTTCGACGAGCGCCCCAAGCTCAAAACGATGAGGCGCGATGAGTTTACGCTGGAGGAATACCGCAAACTCCACACCGTGGGAAGGAAGTGGATTGCCGAGACAGATAAACCTTCAAGCATCTGGTATCGCACCGTCACCTACAACATGATCCTGATTGCCTGCAATACAGGTATGAGGCCAGCGGAGATGAAGAATTTGCGCTGGCGCGACATCATGCCCGCAAAAGACCGCGAGGGGCGTGAGATCGTTGTGCTGTTCGTGCAGGGCAAGGGCAAGTCGCGCAAGCTGGTGGCTCCCAAGAGTGTTGGAGATTATCTGGAACGCATCCGCGTTATTTCCAAAGCCACGCAACCGAACGACAGAGTCTTTACCAACACCACGGGCAAGCCTGAAAAAACTCTTTACAGCAAGCTGATTGCCGACCTTCTGAACGAAGCGAAACTGCGCGAAGGCACGCAGGGCGTACCGCGCTCGACCTATTGCTTCCGGCACACCTACGCTACGCTTCGATTGCAGGAAGGCGTGGACGTGTATTTTCTCGCCGAGCAGATGGGAACTTCCGTCCACATGATTGAAACCCACTATGGACACGTGAACACCATCAAGCACGCGGACCGCGTGTTGCAGGGGATGGCGGGGTGGGAACTGCCGCAACCGGACGACGCCAAGGCCAAGGCGTCGAAGGCGGCAGAGACGCACGATAAAGGCAAACGAGGTCAGCGCCACAGGCCGCGCTGACCGTGAATCTCCCGAAGCCGTCTTTGGCCGGAGCCGTGGCGGAGGCTGGCGTAGGGAGGGTATCGTCCCAATGTCCGGCCCGGACATTCCTCACTGAGATGGTTTTGATTTGCCGCTGCCCCGCCGGGGCGTTCTTAGCGGCAAATCTACGCGCACGAGCCGCCGCTGGCGGCTGTTCTTCGTGCGCTCATTGTCGGATACATATCGACACGAAGAGCCCCAATGCTGATCGTAAATTTCCAACGGTTGAGCATATTCCTGTTACTGTTGCGGCCACCTGCAATCAGCATCCTGAGTTGTCTACGAGCGTTTCTTGCTGCTCCCACCTTAATCGTCGGATGCCCTTTTGAACGGTCGCCCGATTGGTTGCGGCACAAAAGCCTCTACCTCAGACCGGCGCACCACAATCCGCCCGGCGATCTCACGAGATGCCAGCCGCTTTCGCTGAATCAGCTTGGCTATCGCCTGCCTCGATACACCGCGCAGCCGAGCCGCTTCTGCCTGGGAAATCCAGTCATCGAGATTGATTTCGTTAGTAATAGTTGACAATGACACCTATTGTTGCTATCTTTCATGCTGGAGTAGTAATGCCAAGCTCTAACTATAGAGCGGGTGCGCGGCTTCGCGTACCCATGCAGCTCCCTTTTGTCTCTAGCAAAGACCGTTTTGAGAAGGGAAAACCGAATGAAACGGGAGCGGATTATCAGCCCGGAATTACGGCGCAGGATTGAAGAACGCCGACGCTGCAATGCTCTGGCGATTGCTCGCTTGCGGACCGAGAAGGGCTGGACGCAAGCAGAGCTGGCGGAGCGAGCCGGGGTCTCCCTGCGATGGATCAAAGCAATGGAGTCGAATCAACTCCCCCGCGACTACCGGATGGAACACGAAATCCGGGTGGTTATGGCGTTAGGCTTTGGGACCTACGAGATCAAAGATTTCTACGGCCTCGTTGACGACATGGTGAACAAGAATCTAGGCCAGCGTCGGAAAGTAAAGTCGTGAGCAAAAAGCGCAAGTGGAAACAGCCCGAAGTTGTCATCGAGGAAGCCACCGGCAAACGTATCCGACGCCTGGTTGTTCAGGGACCACCCGCCCCAGACTCCAACGATTTCGGCATACTCATTTTCTGTGACGATGACACGCTGATTGCGATTGATCTTTCGGTGCTGTTCCGCTTCGGCGTCAACTACGAAATCACCATCGATGGAAAATTGGAAACCGCCAAGGAACACCCCAAACGTTTACTCGAAGGCTGGCAGAGAAAATGAGCAAAACACGTAAAAAGGCGATTGATTTGGAACGGCAAGGTGATGTTGTTATCGAGTACGGAGCCAAGGGAAAAACGGTGGATCATATCCGATTTTCTCGCTCAGATATTCGCACATTGTTTGTCGTGGTGGCCTTCACCGACCGCACAGAATGGGCCGTCACTCTCGATTCCGTTTCAGTGGCAAAGGTCACTGTTTCTGCTCCAGATGGGGGAGACCTTGGAGACCTGGAACCTGTTGCCGAAAGCAGCTACATGCGGCTGCCCGATGGCTACAGCCCCTTTCAATGGGATCAGATCGAAACACCCAAAGCGCGCAAACCCCGTAGGAGGTCTAAATGAGCCAACAAACTGCTCGGCCAAAATTTGCTTCGATCAAGGTCAATGAGGCTGTCGGTAAGCGCATCCGCGAACTTATAGTGGAGGGCAGTTCCGATCCTGACTCCAACGACTTTGGTGTGAGTCTGTTCTTTGATGACGACACGCAGATTTTTCTTAATCTAGCAGCTCGCCTGAGTTGCGGCGTTCGCTATGAGCGCGAAGTAGATGGGGAGCCGGAAATCGTAAGGGAATATCCGCAACGGCTGCTGGTGAATGAATGAAAGACTCCGAGACAAACCGTGCTGTGTTGGTCATTGACGAGGCAATGGGAAAGCGAATCAGCCGATTGCTCCTGGCTGAGCCGTATCCGAAATCTCGCGAGATATATCTGGTGATTGAATTCGATGATGACACCGAAATCGAGATCGATATTGATGTGGCATCTCGGCTGTCCTTTGGTATCAAGCATCATGCGCGCGACGCAAACGGAGAAATGGAGCCGGTCAAAGAGCAGCTCAAAGGGTCGATTCGCTCGCTCGTAAAGCAGCATGGCGGCCAGTGACCTTGCAGCAAGATGGGCGAATGCAGTGGGGAGAATCGCCCATAGACACCGGCGGTCCTTCCTTCCCAGGTCTGCGCAAAGGGAGCCGCCGGTGTTCACCACCCAAAGGGATTCTATGAAGAAACGCGACCCGGAATTTATCTCCGCAGCTTCGGCCCTAACGCTCCAGCAGTTGGTCTTCCAATTCACGGACAGTATGCAGCGAGCAAATGAGGCGTTATTGAGGCTTACCAAATTCAAGCAATTTGCACACCAGATACAGTCTTTACGCGAGGACGCAGCACAACTGCGAGAGTTTCGCGGCGACATACTCGACTATGTTCTAGAGACGTGGCGGGATGTGGAAACGGACGAGGCGGATGACCTGCGAGCGAAACGAAGAGCGGAGGAACGGCGCGAACAAGAAGCCGATCTAGCCTCGATAGCTAAGGCCCAAGTCCGATTGAAGTCAGAGAAACTCCCACCAATCATCGGACACTCGAAGACCTCAAAGAACGCGAATAGCAAGAAAGTTTAAGCTCCGAGCGCGAACTGAAACAACGGCGGGGTGAGGTTTACTGTTCTTCCTTCGTGAAAATAGATTACGTCAGCATCCGGTGATCGCGGCCACACGCCAGTCGCGCCGCTGAGTTCCGGGCACGTTGTACCTCACGCTAATGCGTGGCGGCCAACACGGAAATGCGTGGCACTCGGATTTGATTCTCGCGCTTGCGGGTTTGGGCAATGTCGTAAGACGACTGCATCCGCATCAACGTATCCATCTTCACGCCAAAGGCTTTCTCGATACGGAGCGCCATATCGCCGGAGAGATCGGCCTTGCCATTGAGCAGGCTGGATAACGTAGGCCGCGAGACGCGCAATGCTTGTGCCGCCGCCGTGACCGTCAACCCTGCGGCCTCGATAAGCTCCGTCCGAATGAAATCCCCAGGATGGGGCGGATTCTTCATAGGCATGGTGTTTTTCTCCTTCGGCCTAGTGGTAGTCCTCTAAATCCACTTCGTAAATCTCGCATTCGGCGGTGTCGATGCGAAACGTCAACCGCCGATTGGCTGTGACGCTCAGGCTCCATGTGCCCTTGCGGTCGCCCGTCAAGGTATGCGCCTTCCATGAAGGCAGCATCCTCAATTCTTCCGGGTCTTCCATATCGTCCAGAAAGGCAAGCATCTTGCGGAGCTTATCTACGGTGTCGGGCGGAACGCCTTTGGTGGCGTCGTCCGCGTAGAGCTTCTTCAAGCCTTTATGGACGAAGTTTCGTATCCTCACCTGAACTAATGTAGCCCGTAGCCTAACACTTGTCAAAAGGTGAGATTGCCAGTTCCATACTTTTTCGGGAAGGGTGCTACGCCCTTCCCACGCTGCAACCGCCCATAGTGCCGGGCGTTTTCCGCTTCCCATCCATGCGGGGCCGTTCCTTCCCCGCAACACCCCTCCCTGAGATTCAGTGCGCTGACGCGCACGGATGCGGTAGACAAGCCTCCTCATGGGGCGCTGCCCCCTCGCGCCCGCAAGCAGTCTCCCCAGGCTTCCGCGCTTCGCTTGTGCAGCCCTCCGCTGCGCTGCGCCCTTTCCACTCTCGCTGCGCTTCGTTGCAAGGGTGGGCGATCCCCCTCTGCTTGCAGTTGCTACCCCCCGCGTTCGCCACGTGGCGTTCGGCATGTAGGTACATGCCGACATGCACGGCATGAAAAGCAAAAGCAACGACGAGGGAGGAAGCACCCATGAAGAAGCCAAGCGCCGCCAGCAGGCCGAGCATCTACCAGACCGTCACCGACCGCATTATCTCCAGCCTCAAAGCAGGCGTGCTTCCGTGGGAGAAACCGTGGAAGACGCCGCGCTACGCAAGCGGCCCGTTCCCGCGCAATTTCTACACCGGCAAGACTTACCGGGGCATCAATGTTTTGTTGCTTTGGTCGAGCGAATATAGCTCTCCATTTTGGCTTACGTTCAAGCAGGCTCAGGCATTGAAAGGCAACGTCCGCAAAGGCGAGCATGGAACGCCGATCATCTTTTACAAGCAGCTTCCCGAATACGCGAAGAAAGCCGAAGACACCACCGGCGAGGATGAGCGCGCGCCTTTTGTCCTCTGCCACTACACGGTTTTCAACGTGGAGCAGTGCGACGGCCTCACGCTTCCTGAAATCTCGCAGCCCGCCATCGCGCCGGAGATCAACGAAGACGAAATCTGCGAAAGCATCGTCACCGGATGGGAGAGCCGCCCCGCGCTTTATCTCAACAGCCCCACCGAGTACCGTGCTTACTACCGGCCCTCTACCGATTCCGTACACATGCCCGCACGTTCCCGATTTGTCGATGCGCCGCACTATTACAGCACCCTGTTTCACGAGCTAGTACACAGCACCGGCCACGAAAGCCGCCTCAATCGCACCTTTGGCGACCGTTTCGGAGATGAGCTTTACAGCAAAGAGGAATTAGTCGCAGAGATGGGCGCGGCCTTCCTTTGCGCTATCGCTGGCATCGCCAACGAGCACACCGACCGCAACACCACCGCATACATCCAGAACTGGATTGAAAAGCTGGAAGAGGATAACCGCCTCATCGTTCATGCCGTCGCCAACGCGCAGAGAGCCGTGGACATGATTTTCGGCAGCACCTTTGAAGAAGAGAACGAGACAACCGAAAACGCCGGGGATGCCATGTCAGCGGCATTCCCGCAGCCGTTGTGATGAATATCGTTTCAGCGATCTATTGCCACGCTCATTTCTGAACACGCACGATTTCTCATTTAGAAACGATTTGACTTCTGAACAGTCTGTAGCATTGTGCATGCACTCTCGTCCTTCTTATCACAAGCTTTTTCCCAATAGCTAAGGCCCTGCCGAGGGTCCTTGGATAAGCTTTGACCGTCGGCTAAAAGATTGCTGTGTCCATATTCAAATAGCATCCCGAGCCTGAAACACACACTCATCTCCCCTCCGTCACAAGCCATGTTGTAATACTTGAGGGCCTCCTGATTGTTTGGCGCTGCACCCTGAACAATGGTCGAGGCATAGGCCAAGAGGAATCCCGCTTCAGAGCAGGCACTCACCTCCCCAAGGTTACAAGCTTTTTTGTTATAGAGAGTGGCCTCCTCATAGTCGTGAAGGTTGCCTATACGCATTGTGCCTTTTAAGAGGTCGTCGAGTAGATGCGCGTAGCTCTTGCATCCAGTAGAATCGCCATCATCACAGGACACTTTATAAAACTTCAATGCTTGCATTTGATTTGCTTGGAGCTGCGAATAATTAGCCGCCTGATTACAGCCCTCTGGAATACCTCCGTTGCAGGCCTTCGCAAAGTATTCGAGAGCTTGCGTGCAGTTCCGGTCATGACTGCACACTGCACCAAGATCAAAGCAGCCTTTGGCTGATCCGCCATCGCAAGCTTGTTGTCCGTATTTGTAAGCCTGCTGATAGTCTTGTGCAACACCGCGGCCCGATGCGTACAAGAGAGATAGATTGTTGCAGCCGCGCGGTTCCTTTGCATCGCAGGCTTGCTTGAATAGAGAATAGGCGTGCAAGTAATCCTGCGCGACACCATTGCCGTCTCTGTACAACTTGCCTAAATCATTGCATCCGCCCATATCCTTCCCATCACAGGCCCGCTTGAACAGTTCCAACGATTTTCCATAATCTTGAGCGACACCTCGACCGTTTTCGTATAGCTGCCCTAGTAAATCGCATCCTCTAAACTGCGAAGTGTCGCACATCTGTTTATAGAAATCGAATGCCTGTTTGAAATCTTTCGTGACTCCGTTGCCCAGGTCAAACATGAGGTCGATGTTGGCGCACCCTATACCCTCACCAGCATCACAGGCTCTCTTCAAGTACTTGAAGGCCTGCGTATAGTCCTGTTGAACTCCATCGCCATGTTCAAAAAGAAAACCAAGGCTATTACACCCAAGGGCATTACCACCGTTGCAGGCTTGCTTGAAATACTTGAATGCTTGGCTATAATCCTGGGCAACTCCTTGCCCATCCAAGAAGAGAAGGCCGAGATTTTTACACGAAAGCATCTCTCCGCCGTCACAAGCTTGTTTGCCGTATCTGTAAGCCTGTTGGTAATCTCGTGCAACGCCAAAGCCGTTTGCAAACAGGAAACCTAGTTCATTGCACCCCTCTATGTTTCCGCCATCGCAGGCCTGTTTGAAGTATTTGTACGCCTGCATATAGTCCCGAGGAACGCCCTGTCCAAGTTCAAAAAGGCGTCCAGCGCTATAGCATTTGTCTATGTTCCCGTTGCCGCAAGCACTCTCAAGATCGGAAGAAGACGGCTGATCTTGCAACAATGCAGTTGCTGTCTCCCGATGTTGATTCTGCGAATTATCTTTTCCGCTGACGGACGGGGAAGCAGCATTTTGAGTTGTGGAAGCGCTCCTACAAACTTCGTTGGGCTGCCTCTCCGTCATCGGAGCGATTTGAGACAAGAGAATTTCAGTGGGTGTTTTCGTTCGTGGGTATCGAGGATGCTTGGCACGAAACTCCGCATCACTCATAGTGCAGTCTTGGGAAGTCGGTGACTCTGAGCAAGCTGCCATCTTTGCGACGGTATACGACTGTTCCGCAATCACATCGTCAAGTGATTGGCCGTGAAAGCTATCAGAAACTTCCTTTACAATCGCCGTGATTCGGTCGATTGGCATAAGCGGGTCGGGCTTACAGAAGTCAACGCGAGTTGGCGGCGCGAGCGCGTTCTCGATAACAATAGCGATTTTTGTACGAGTGTTTACGTAGAGCGTTTCACGAATTGTGCGATGGCTTTGAACACCATAGATGTAGAGATATGTGAAATAGGTTCCCTCTTTCTTGAAAGCACTTGCATAGCTTTGCGCCCAACCCGCTGTGCGGATGTCTGGAATAAAGATTTCAATCTTATTGTTTTTGAAAACAACAGAAGGCTGACTCCAGGAATTAGCTTCGTTAAGCACCCTCAGCGGCATACCCTCTGGCCCAGCGATGAATGATCCTTCGCCGTTCGGCCCAATTGTCTGGCTCTGTCCCAGCACGGAGATGGTGCAGAAAATGAGCACCAGCGCATAGAGACTTCGGTCGTACATAGTGCCTCCCCCTCTTGCTCCCCAAACGTATCCTTTACAGCAGCCCACCGAGAAGTGGGCCGATAGTTCACAAATTGGGCGGATCGCCGATGCGCACTTCTCCGCAAATTTATAAGCCGCAACGCGCTTCTCGATTGCACCCGCAAATACCGCGCATTTTTTGATCGAGGGCACCGCGAGAGCGTTTCAACAACGCCTTGCTCTGCCATTTCCCGGATGACTGAAATTATAAGCCGAGGCTTCGAGACCGCTGTGAAGGCTTTTGACCGCACGGCGGCGCAGGGCGCGGCCTTCATTTCGGCCACGCCTCGGCTGCGCTGGTGGTATCTGGGGTTGGCCGAACCCGCCTCGTCTCTATCTTGCTCTCAGGTACTCCGAGGGCGTTACAATGCGCGTTCTATCGTACGCGCCGAGCAGCGTTGATTTTGTTACAATGAAATTGTGTAGGGTCGCCAGCTAGCGCCCTGAGCAACACGGCATTCCGGCTTGGCAACCGGGGCAATGTCGTCAGATTTATCCTCACCGCCATACCTCAGTGTCGGCTACGCAATGTAGTTGAGCGACTAGCGACGGAGCCGGGTAGGGAGCCTGCCCGCAGTACTCGCAGCCCCCCTCGTGGGCCACCACTTCTGAGCTGAGGTATGAGTGTCTATGAGTACTCCTACGCTGAGGCATGGTGCCATGCTGAAAACATTGGCGATATTCGCCGTGATGATCGCCATCACGCAAACAACGATGCCAGTTGCCCGGCAAACTGCCGATAACGGTGAACACAAAAACCCTCCCGAGAAACGTGATAGCGGGGAGACCGTAGCGCCATCCAGTAACCCGCCGCTAATCCCAAAAGAAATGCGGGGTAACAATCCACAGGATGAAGCCGGTCACGGCACAACCACAAACAATGAGGGCTCCCTATCGATCACCGAATATAGCTTCATGCCGAATGAGCACGGGATATTCGATTACCTCACCCTCCTCGCCAATATCTTTATGGCAATTGGCGCGGTCACTGCGGCCTTTATAGCTTGGCGCGGCCTGCCGGAAATCGTGCGACAGTCCAGAGCGGCCGCTGACGCTGCCGTCGCAGCTCGCGAAAGCGCTCAGGCTGTACTCAATGGACAGCGTCCTTGGATTGCGCTAAGGATAGAGCAGCCTGAGCCAGGACATTTCAGGATCGAGGGAATCAATGTGGGCAAAACTCCAGCGCAACTCATGTCCATTCAGGGCGAAGTTGTCTTCCTGAGAAATGGCGAGGATATCCCAGACGGCTACTATGGCGGGGAGCATGTTATTCGCCTTCACCCGCGAATCATGGTTCCTAACGTTCCACGGACCATCGATGAAGCATTTTCCTTGAGTGTGGCAGAACATCTCCGAGATCGGGGAATAATTGACGGTGTGCGGCTTTTCTATATCGGTCGCGTTGTCTATATGGACGGCACTCCTCGCATCGAGAATGGGCGAACTGTTCAATATGAAAGCAGATGGCGGTATCTTCTTGCAACCGGATTGGACGCCCGTCCCTGGCTTCGTTCCGCCCGATTGGGAGGAGTACTCCTAGCCGCCGCAATTCAAGCTGGACGTAGAGGACTAGCGTGCCTCCATCCTGCCTGCAGCATACCGACACCGGCAACAATGACCAGCTATTTCACAACCTGTAGCCTCTAAGCTGTCACCGGAGCAGATCGACCATGCCGAAGTTCCGTGCCAGAACGAACATAACGAAAACCGCGCTGCCTACGGCATCGGCAGGATTTGTGACACGTCAGCCCCAAATGGGAACTGCACAGGTGCACTTGTGTTTGGGTAAGTGAACGTGTTTAGAAACAGCATTT
>JAPWKG010000015.1 GCA_028283625.1 Acidobacteriaceae bacterium
TTGGTGGGTTTCCGTAACGCATACGTCTTCGACATCTCGCAGACAGACGGCGTAGACCTGCCGAAGATGCACGAAGTGAGCGGCGATCCTGGCGAGAACATCAACCGTCTGGCCGCGTTCCTCAAGGCCCAGGGCATCCAGCTTGTCTATAACCCGAACATCGCGCCCGCGCTTGGCATGAGCTATGGCGGACGCATCGCCATCCTGCCCGGACAGTCCAAGGCCGAAGAGTTTTCGACGTTAGTGCATGAAACGGCGCACGAGCTGCTACACAAAGCCGACCGCCGCACCGCAACCACCAAGACCGTGCGCGAGACAGAGGCCGAAGCCGTTGCCTTCGTTGTCGGTAAGGCCGTGGGTTTAGTGACGGGTTCGGCATCCGCCGATTACATCCAGCTTTACCACGGCAACGCATCCCTATTGGCCGAGAGCTTGGAAGTCATCCAGCAGACCGCCAACGTCATCCTTGCCGCATTGGAGCCGCCTATCGAGGCCGAGGAAGTAATCAGCCAAGAATTCGAAGAGATCGCGGCATGAAGAAAGCTGCCTGACGCAAACGAACCATTAGACGAGAGGCGGCGAACTTACCGCTTCTTTCCCATGCCGAAAAAATCGCGGGGAGAAACCTTGCTGGTTTCTCCCCGTACCCCTTTTCCTGCCACCGGCCTTCGCCCGCCGGACTGCGCGCCCGGACTCAAGTTCCTACTCCGGGGCCTGCCCCTTTACTTCTCGATGACCGGCGTGGAGCTTTGCGGCTCCAAATGCTCTGGGTGTGCAACAGTAAGAACTGTCATTCCAGGCGAAAATGCACAGATGGCCTGCACAGTTTCTACACAGCCAAAGTTGCGCGTTTTAGCTACCGCAGAATCAGAAACTTCTGAAATCTCTCTCACCTGCTCAGGATGATATCAAGCTGACGTCGAAGCTTACTTTGAGCGCCGATCTCCGTTGGGAACTCACGCGTCCTCTGCATGTCATTGGAGGCAAGTGGTCTAACTTCGATACCTCTGTCGTCAACCCAGCTTTCGGCACGAGCTCGGGAACAGTAACCTGGCTTCCTTCTGCGGATAGTAGCTTTGAGACATATACGGACTGGCATCAGCTTGCACCAAAGGTAGGGCTTGCCTATCAGGCGACACCGAAGATGGTTGTACGCGGTTCTGCAGGCATCACGTATGTTCCTCTCGGGTGGAATGGTTACTCTGGTGTTCCTTATGGATCGGCGGTTGGCTACAACGCGATCAACCAGATCAATCAGGTATCGCCTCAGGCGGCAGCCTTCCAGTGGGACGATACCCCTTATCCGGGGAACTACATCGCTCCTACTGGACCGCAACCGGGGAGTACGTATATTCCGTGGGGACCCGCTGAAGTTGATCCGAAGACAAGGAAGCTGGGCATGATGGAAAACTGGTATGCCGGCCTGCAGTATCAGCTTCCTGCGAACACGCGTTTTGAGGTGAGCTATCTAGGCAGCAGCGGTCGGAATTTGCATGACGGAACGCTGAATCCGACGAACTTCCCAACGTGGTCTTCTTACCAGAAGCTATTGAACTCAGGTCATATCTGGGATTGGGTCAGCGATCAGGGATCAGCATCCTCAGCAGGTGTTCGATATCCTTACTCTGGATTTGGTGGACCTGCTTATTTTGCGATTAATCCATATCCTCAGGTGCAGTCTTGCTACTGCGGAGGAGTTTTATTCACGAACTCTCCCCTTGGCCAGTCGGGATACAACGCGTTAACCTTCGAGGGTAGCAAACAGCGTGGTTTCCTTAGCCTGGACTTGAGCTACACCTGGGCAAGAAGTACCGGTAATACAAGCTCAGCATTCTTTGACACATGGACCTTTGGTCAGAACTTCCAAGACCCATATAAGTACAAGCAAGAAGCAGCTGTTTCGCAAACCAACTCGACGGTAAAAGGATTTGTAGCCTATACGCTGCCGTTCGGTCATAACCGCCGCTTTCTTTCCAGCAACCGAGTAGAAGACTTCCTTTTCGGTGGATGGAAACTTGGCACCATTGTGTCGTACGGTAACGCTGGACAAATGGGCGCTATCGGCTCTCGCAATTACTATCCTGGATGGAGCGCGGTGTATGCAAACGTTGCTTCTGGGGCGAAGCTCAAGAACACGTTCAAGCGTTACGATCCGTCCTGGAACCCAACAGTTCCTGGTACGGCTGCAGATCCCGCAAGTCTGTTCTTTGATCCAACTGTTTTCTCTGATCCTAATTATGGAGAGCTGGGGAATAGCCCTCGAATCTTCCCCAACTGGAGAGGTTGGGCCGCCCCGAATGAATCAGGTAGCTTGCTCAAGAAAACGAGCTTTGGACGAGAACGCCAGTACACCGTTACGCTGCGTGCGGAGTTCTTTGACCTGTTCAATCGGCACTACTACAGCGTGAATACAAGCATGTCGAGTGCTTACTTCGGGCATGTCAACGGTGTTTCGGGTAACCGAACCGGGCAGCTCGGTGCTCGCTTCGAGTGGTAAATTGCGTTGGAGCGCCGTCGAGTAAAGATGATCGGCGGCGCTTCCGCTTTGACGATGACGTGGCATTGCATGTCTGGTGAAGCGTTTATGTGGAAACATGTTTTTCTTGTAGCAGTACTCGGTGCTTCAATCCCTTCTTTTGCGCAAGCAAGAACGTACTTCATTGATTCTGTCCACGGAGATGATCATGCTGCAGGTACTGACCGGCATCATCCATGGAGATCCTTAGACAAGGTGAACGAGCAACAGTTTCATGCAGGGGATCACATCCTTTTTCTTGCAGGGGACGTGTGGTCAGGACAGCTACGTGTGCAGAATTCCGGTTCTCCTTCCATGCCCATTGTTTTTGGGCAGTACGGGAAAGGGAAGAAGCCGAAAATCGATGGAGCGGGCTTAGTCGAAGATGGAGTTTTGCTTCGAAATGTTGAAGAGGTTGAGGTTCGCAATTTTGAGATAACGAATCACGGAGAAAAACCTTCGCCGCGCCGGGGTGTTCATCTTGTTCTGGATAACTTTGGCGTAGCGCATCATATTACTCTTTCTGATCTATATATTCATGACGTTAATGGAACAAATGACGCGAAGGATAATGGTGGAATTATCTTTCGTACGCTAGGAGAGGCCAAGCCTAGCCGTTTCGACGATTTGAGAATCGAGCGTAATATCGTTTGGCGTGTCGACCGTTCTGGCATAGCTGCAGATAGCTATTTCGCGAATCGAGAACACTGGTTTCCTAGCACCCATGTTGTGCTGCGAGATAATTACGTTTCGGATGTTGGAGGAGATGGGATCGTCCCATGGGCTACAGATCGCGTTCTGGTAGAACACAATGTTGTACTCTACGCCAATAGCCGAGCTGACAGCTACAACGCCGGTATCTGGCCATGGAGCGCAGATAACTCCGTTTTCCAATTAAACGAAGCCGCTCATACGCAAAACACAAAAGATGGTGAAGGTTTCGACTCCGACTATAACTCCCGCAATACGCTTTTTCAGTACAACTTCAGTCATGAGAACGAGGGTGGTTTTATGCTGATTTGTACTCCGGGAAACCGTAACCCCTTAGAGAATATTGGGAATACCGGGACAGTGGTTCGGATGAATGTTAGTTGGATGGATCACAACCGTCTGGTGAACCTCAATGGCGCGGACGATGTTACTGTGGCGGATAATGTCTTTTATGTTGGCCCACAGCAAACGGTCCAGGCTTTGCTTGTCAGCAACTGGGAGGGGTGGTCAAAGAATGCTGCCTTCACACGCAATCGTTTTTATATTGAGGGTTCCGTTTCGTATGGGCATGAGGTAAATCGGGATCAGCATGGTCTGTACACAATAGCTTCTGGTTGGGGGCCTGCGCAGGATATTCGTTTCTTCGGAAATCGTTACTTTGGCAAAGGTGCTATCGCGCCGAACTCTGAAGAATTCGTGAATCACGCTGAAGCCGCTCCTGAGTTGCCAGGTAGCGAGCCGACCTTCGATCCGAGCCACCCTGAATGTTTTTCAGACTTTCTGAAGCAGCATCGTATCTGGATGATTGGCATGCTTGAGAAAGTGCTGCAGACAAAGGTGAGACTAGCGAATGCAGCATCATAGAGTTCGCACTCTTCCCATACGTCTCGCAAAATTCCCCCATTTCTACTCGTTTCTTTCGTATAATCGGGGTGCTGTAGCGTTTTTGTGTGGTCAGCAAAAACGCGTGAGTCACTGATGTGTCGTGACTTGCGGGAGTAGTTCAGTGGCAGAACGTCAGCTTCCCAAGCTGAATGTCGCCGGTTCGATCCCGGTCTCCCGCTCCAGCCTTTCCCCCTTTCCCCCTCTAATTTTTCCGAGCTTGTTCTTCCGCCAGTGTGTACTTGCTGGGAAGCTTACCTGTGACTCGTTTGAACATAGCCGTAAAGCTCCAGGCTGTTTCATAACCAAGCGCATCGGCGATCTCTGCGAGGGCTATGCCCTCGGTCAGCATGGGGATTGCTGCAAAGGTGCGAATCTGGTCCTTCCACGCCTGGAAAGAAAGATTAGTCTCACGGCGAACAAGGCGAGTTAAAGTTCGCGTAGAGATTCCCAATCTTTTGGACCACTCTTCCAGAGTTTTCGAGTCGGCAGGGTTTTTTCGCAGAGCGAGTTCCAGTTTTCGCAACCTAAGGTCGTGGATGGCCGGCAAGCAGAGAGGGTGGATCGCAGACCAGTCGATTTCGCCAAGCAGGGTTTCTATCACGCGCCCCTCTTGCCCGAGCTCATCGTATTCGACCGGCATCTCGGTAACACGCATAACCAACTCGTGCAGCAGTGGAGAAACACGGAGCATGCTTGGGGTTTCCGGTGTCGCAAGACCAAGGCCGGTAGTGTCGATGTAAAGCGTGCGCATCTCCAGTGCGCCGATGGCATCGGTCTGGTGCGGATACCCAGCAGGTAGCCAAACCGCTCGCATCGGTGGCACGAGCCAGCAGCCCACATCGAAGCTCAACCGCATACTGCCGGAGGCTGCATAGAGAAACTGCGCACGGCCATGCGTGTGCCTATAGCCCTCATAGCCGGGAGGGTAGCTCTTGGCCATTGCGGAGATCGGGCGGGGGACTGTCTGTAGATATTCGTGTAATTGCATTTGCTTCGCCATGACTGGATGAGCGTAGTGCGTGGCCGCATTCGCGGTGCAAGCCGAAGGGGCTATCCGGTATTCTAATCGGACTGATTAGGTCTGATATGGGGCTTGTGGCAGTCTTTTGGCGAAGCACCACAAGCCCCTTGAGATCGACAACCAGAAGGCTGACGTCTGTCCTTACTATAGATGGCGCGTGTCCATACGGATAGAACGCGGTAGCTGTTCGGCGAGAGTTTTCTCCTTGAAGTCTGCATTACTCAGATGAAGGTGGGAGCTACTTTTCGGCAGCCCAAATGAAGATGCCCCGCGACGTTTGTCCCGGGGCATTTTCGTGTTTCGTTCTCAGCAAAAGGTGATTTATTTTGTGGCTGCGACCTGCTTCGTGTTCCCGCTCGCTGCGGGGAAGGCCTTGTGCTCGAAGAGAGCCTGCGCCTCCGGCATGTAGGTCAGCGCCTTGGCAATCTGAGGATCCCAGTTGACTCGTACGGCCATGCCCTGCATCTGGCCAAACTGAGCGGTAAAGAGCTCAGCCTTGATGCTGGTCTTCACCCAATCGATGCAGTCGTTTAGGTCTTTGTCGGTGTATTCGATCTTCTGGTCTTTGAGGAAGTTTTTGAAGTCGGCCATAACCGCATCATCCACCACAAAGTCGCGCGGCACCGTGGGGTGGGTCGCAAGCCAGTGCTTGGAGAAGTTGAAGAACGCATAATGCTGCAGTAACACGTCTTCCTGATGCGTGGACTTGATCTCAGGGATCTTCTCATCCGGCGTAATGCCTCCGCCGCCGTAAACGGTGCGTCCGGAGTCTGTGAGCTTCACTTCCTTGTTCGTATTGTTTGCTGGAGCGGCGTCGTCGCGAACATAGAAGTAGTCGAAGCGCGACTCGCCTGCGTAATCGCGTTGGATCAGTCGGCCTGACGGGGTGTAGTAGTGATACGTGGTCAGGGCGAGGCCCGTATTCTCGGCGATCGGGAAAACCGTCTGCACGAGTCCCTTACCGAAGGTTGTTTCGCCTACGATCAGCGCGCGGTCGTGATCCTGCAGCGCACCGGAGACGATCTCCGCGGCCGACGCCGTATTGCGGTTCACCAGAATGACGATCGGATACTTGGCATCGGAGCCGTGCGGCGCGCGATACACCTGATCCGGGAAGGCACGGCCGCGCTGGGAGACGACGATCTGCCCCTTCTGCAGGAACTTATCGCAAACATCCACGGCCATATTCAGCAGGCCGCCCGGATTGCTACGCAGATCGATGAGCAGGCCCTGCAGTCCGGGACCAAACTTATCGAGGTCGTCCTGCAGTTCCTTCGCCGTGGTCTCCGACGAGAAGCTGGCGATATGGACGTAACCAATATGCGGCTTGATTTCGATCGAGAGATCGACGGTCAGATGCGGAATTTCGTCGCGGACCAGGTCGAAGGTCAGTGGCTTGGGAGAGCCTTCGCGCGCCATCGTGACAACAACGTGTGTGCCGCGCGGCCCTTTCAGCAGGGACGCGACCTCTGAGGAATCCATCTTCTCCGTCGACTTTCCGTCGATGGAGAGAAAGACGTCTCCCGGCCGGATGCCGGCGCGGTAGCTTGGGGTGCCTTCAAACGGAGCCACAACAACAATCTTGTTGCCCTGCGGCTGAATGGTCATGCCAACGCCAAAGTACTTGCCCTGCTGATCCTCACGCATCTTTGCGAAGGCTTTGGGGTCGAAGAAGCTGGAGTGCGGGTCAAGTGTATCCAGCATGCCGGGGATGGCACCGTCATAGATGGCTTTATCCACCTGATCGGTGTTCAGCTTGTCGGCGTAGTTGGCTTCCACGACCGAGTACGCGTCGGTGAACTGCTTCATGGAATCGCGCAGAGTCGACTCATCCGAAGCGGACTGAGCGGCGACACGACCGCCGAGCAGAGAGCCGGCAACGGCGCATCCTGCGAGAAAAAGAGAGGCTGTGAAAACGGCGCGCCTTGTGCGATTAACCATGAGAGCTAGCAGGAACCTCGATTTTCCAGACAGACCGTTGTGCGGTTGCACGCAGGCCGTGGGGGTTGGACGTAAGTATATGCCTTTGGGTAGGAAATCGCGGCGAATGCGGAGCACCGCCGCAGGAAAAAGCCCGGCGCGGGCCAAATGAAGGCTGCTTTCTCCGGCGCAGAGGGCGTGCCACGGAAGATTCCTGAGAAGAGAAGGCAGGAAAGTAGGTTTTCGCAGCCTCTATCCACTATCCTGTATGGGCCTCTACAATTAGAGCTGCTGGTGATGAAACCCGGAACGCGCGGTCAAACACACTGGCATTTAAGGGACGGATGACCGAGAAGCAGATGGGTGTGATGTTGATTGGCCGTAAGCGCGTTTGGCGCGTTGGATTGGCTGCGTTTTTGGTGATGGGCAGTGTGGTGGGCGCAGCGGCTCAGAACGCCCAGCAGTCTCAATACTCTATGCCAGGAGGCAGCTATCCCTCGGCACCGCAGTTGCAGTTGCCGAAGCTGCCCGTCCCCCAGGCAATTACGCCGAACGGTCAGGTCGTTGAAGACGTGATCGCTCGCGTGAATGACCGCATCATCACGCGTAGCGAATATGAGCGCGCGGAGCAGGGGCTGCTGCAGGAAGCCCGCCAGGGCAACGCAACGCAAGCTGACTTCGATGATCGTCAGCGCAACATGCTGCGCGACATGATCGATCAGCAGCTGCTCCTTTCCAAGGGAAAGGAGATGGGCATTACGGGCGATGCTGAAACGCTTCGCCAACTCGATGAGATTCGTAAGCAGAACCATCTGGAGTCGATGGAAGCGCTGCAGAAGGCTGCCGAGCAGCAGGGCATTTCGTTTGAAGATTTCAAGCAGAGCATCCGCGATCGCGTCATCACCCAAAGCGTGATTCGTGAAGAAGTCGGCCGCTCCATCCACATGACGCATGCGCAGGAAGAGGAGTACTACAACGCGCATAAGGATGAGTTCAAGGTGCCGGAGCAGCTTCACCTGAGCGAAATCCTGATCCCAACACCGGACAATGCCACGGATGCGCAAGTGAATGAAGCGCAGGCCAAGGCAGATGATACGGAAGCAAAGCTGAAGGCTGGATCGAGCTTTAGTGATCTGGCCAAGCAGGTTTCAGGTGGTCCTACAGCTTCTGCAGGTGGTGACCTGGGCGACTTCAAGCGTGGAACGCTGGGATCTGTGTTGGAAAACGCAACCTTCTCGCTGCCCGTAGGCGGCGTGACCGCCCCCATCCGCACACGTCAGGGCTTCGTCATTCTGCGTGTCGATGCTCACCAGCAGGAAGGCGTTCCGCCGCTTAAGGATGTGGAACCGCAGGTTCAGGAAGCGGTTTACTCCAACGCCATGCAGCCGGCGCTGCGTACCTGGCTGACGAAGGCGCGCGACGAGGCCTATATCGATATCAAGCCTGGTTTCGTTGATACAGGCTCGAATCACAAAGAGATTAAACCGACCTTTACGGCGTATCAGCCGCCCGCTCCTAAGAAGAAGCTGGCTGTGAAGCACCGTCTGGAGCAGGAGCGTCAGGCTCAGGCTGCAGCGGCGCTGGCGGAGTCGCGTGAGCGCGTAGCAGAACTGGCTGCTGAGCGCGCAGCAGAGAATGCTCGCAAGTCCGGCGTCAAGGATGTCGCAGGGCCGGTCAAGCACAAGCACGTACGCCGCGAAAAGATTCGTTTCGGTGAGGCTCCGCGTAACGCTTTGCCGATGTCCAGTGCAGTTGCGGTTACGGAAGAAGGTGCGCCGCTCACAGGACAGGCTCCGGGTGTTGCCATGGCGGCCACCGACAACGTCACGACGATTTCAACCGGAACCGGACCGGAGTACAACAGCGACGATCCGTTGGCTCCGAAGGAAGCGGTAGTCCGTAAGTCCCGCTTTACGGATCGTGAAAAGGAAGCCGAGCAGGAGCATCTGGAGTCGAAGCTGAAGCACGCTACCGCAGCGGTCAAAAAGAAGCCGGTGCAGGCAACGTCAGAAGAAACAGCGGATGAGAAGCATCAGTCCGGTGCTCTGGGGCTGAATGGCGACACCAAGAAGAAGAAGCGCAAGCGCCAGAAGGGCGAAGTGAAGGAGCGCTTGACGGAGAAGCCGGCGAAGGACGCTGTGGCCAATAAGCCGGTTGTGGTTGATCCGACAGTGAATTCGTCGCTCACCAAGCCGCTGCCTTCCTCCACCGCTCCGGCAGCCGCGCCTGCGCCAACGGGAAGCAACAGCACCCCGGCAACGACGCAGCAGCCGCAATAACCAGAGGAGCATGCTCCTCAGCGAGGCCCGGGGGATACTGCCCGGGCTTCGCTTTTTTGATTTGCAGATGCGTCTTAGAATCGAGCCACGATTATGAAAGAGTTTTTTGTCTCGGATGCTCCGAACTTTGAGAACCAAAGCGTGGTCAGTTACTTCTCGGTAGCTGCCATGAATCAGCGTGAGCGCAAGGGCGGTGGAACGTACCTTGCGCTGACTCTGGCCGACAAGAGCGGAACGCTGGAAGCCCGCATGTGGGATGAGTTTGCGCAGGCTCTCGAAAGCTGCTCCGAAGGCTGTTACGTCAAAGTGCAGGGGACCGTCTCGCGTTATCAGGGCAAGTACCAGATCACGTTGCAGAAGATGCGGCGCGCAGAGGAGTCTGAGGTGGAGCCGTCTGATTTCGTCCCGGCAACACAGTACAACGTTGCCGAGATGGCAGCGGAGCTTCGTGGCTACGTCGAGCAGTTCACGAACGGCGACCTGCAGCGCCTGGTTCTGTCCTTTCTGAACGATCCGGAGTTCGGTCCTCAGTTTTTGGCAGCGCCCGCGGCAAAGCGCCTGCATCACGCATGGATCGGTGGACTACTGGAGCATGTGTTGCATCTCGTGCGGGTTTGTCTGGCAACGGCTCCGTTCTATCCCGAGGTTGATCGGGACCTGCTGGTAACCGGCGCCATCCTGCATGATATGGGGAAGGTTCGTGAGTTGAGCTGGAAGTCCTCGTTCAACTACACGCTGGAAGGGCAGCTGATCGGCCATATCTCCATCGCCCAGCGTATGCTCGACCGGAAGATCCTTGAGCTTGATGCCGAGCATGGTGCGACTCCTTTTCCGGATAAGCTTCGCCTGCTCTTGGAGCACATGATTCTGTCGCACCACGGCAAGCTTGAGTTTGGCTCTCCGAAGCTGCCCATGACCCCGGAAGCGATGCTGCTCTCGGCGCTGGATGATCTTGAGGCCAAGTTCCAGAACCTGCGCGGTGAGTTTGCCGCGGCGCAGAGTGCAGGCAAGGGCAAAGGCGAAGTGACGGACTGGGTGCGCTCTATGGAGCGAGCCCTGTTCAACTCCCGAGCCTGGCTGGAAGAGGAAAGTAGCAAGCAATAAGCGATATCATCGAAGAGTTGCGCTCCGTGAACGGAAGCGCCTTTGGAACGGAAGACAATGCTTCGTTTTTCTACAGCAGGAGAGAGTCATGGGGAAGCGCTCGTGGCTCTGGTCAGCGGTCTGCCCGCAGGTGTGCCGGTAGATCAGGAGTTTCTCAGCCACGAGCTGTGGCGTCGCCAGCAGGGCTACGGCCGCGGCGGCCGCATGCGTATTGAAAAGGATGCGGCGCATATCCTCTCCGGCGTGCGCCACGGAAAGACCATCGGTTCGCCGGTCGCGATGACGCTGGCAAACAATGACTGGAAGAACTGGGAAGAGATTCTTCCGGTGGAAAGCGGCGATCAGGAGAAGCATAAGGCGGTAGCAAGCCCTCGTCCGGGCCATGCTGACCTCGCCGGATCCTTAAAGTATGACTTTAAGGATGCCCGCTACATTCTTGAGCGGGCAAGTGCCCGTGAGTCGGCTGCTCGCGTTGCCTGTGGCGCTCTCGCGCAGATGCTCCTGAAGGAGCTCGGTGTTGAGGTTGCCAGCCATGTTATCCGGGTTGGAACGGAAGAACTCGGTCGCGATGCCAGCTTTGAGGAGATTCGTTCGATCCGCCAGCGTGAAGAGGTCATGCTCGCCTGTGTCGACCCTGAAGCGGAAGCCCGCATGAAGTCGCAGGTCGATCAGGCTTTGCGTTCCGGCGATACGATCGGCGGCATCTTTGAAGTGGTAGTGCACGGCCTTCCTCCGGGAGTGGGCACGCATGTGAACTGGGACGAGCGTCTCGACGGCTTGCTGGCCCAGGCCTTGATGAGCCTTCAGGCGGTCAAGGCTGTGGAGCTTGGCCGCGGAGTGACGGCGGCGGCTGCGCCCGGATCGCAGGTGCATGACGCCATCGGTTACGCCACGGAAGGGGAGTCAGGGGATGGCTTCACCAAGTTCACGCGCGAGAAGAACAACGCAGGTGGCATCGAGGGGGGCATCTCCAACGGTCAGGACCTGGTCGTTCGTGGTTATCTGAAGCCGATTTCCACGCTGCGTCGCCCGTTGCCCAGCGTCTCGTTTGAGACCCGCGAAGGAACGAAGGCGTCCTATGAGCGATCGGACGTCTGCGTGGTGCCTGCTGCGGGCGTTGCGGGCGAAGCGATGGTAGCTCTTACCGTGGCCCGTCTGGTGATTGAAAAGTTTGGCGGCGATAGTCTGCGTGAGCTCAAGCGCAACTTCGAGGCCTACAAAGAACAGATTCGGAATTTCTAAATGAGTGAACCAAGAAAGCGCGAAGCGCACGCCCCGAAAGCGGGAGTCAAGATTCATCCGGTAGTGAAGTATCCGGAGCCGGTGCTGGCCCGTGTGGCCGAGCCGGTGACGGAGTTCGGCCCGGAGCTGGAAAAGCTGGTGGAAGAGATGTTTGAGAGCATGTATGTGGCTGAAGGAATCGGCCTGGCAGCTCCGCAGATCGCTATTCCTAAGCAGATCGCCGTAGTGGATATCAGCTTCAAGTCCCGTCCTGAGGACAAACTGGTACTGATCAACCCGGAGATCATCGAGCGGGAAGGCAAGGCGACGGAAGAGGAAGGCTGCCTTAGCCTTCCGGATATCCGGGAGAAGGTGCAGCGTCCGGAATGGGTCAAGGTTCGTGCGCAAAACGCGAAGGGTGAGTTCTTCGAAATCGAAGGCGACGATCTGCTTGCGCGCGCGATGCAGCATGAGATTGATCACCTGAACGGCATCTTGTTTATTGACCATCTGAGCCGTTTGAAGCGTGATCTGGTACTGCGTCGCATTAAAAAGTTGCAGCGCAACGGTGAGTGGTAGGTAAAGGAGTCTCGCATGAAGCTGGTTTTCTGCGGAACCCCGGAGTTCGCAGTGCCGAGCCTGGAGGCCGTGCTGGCCGCTGGGCATGAGGTGGCGCTAGTCGTTACGCAGCCGGATAAACCGGCCGGCCGCGGTATGGACTTGCGTGCCTCCGCTGTCAAGAAAGCGGCGCTTGCCGCAGGGCTTCCCGTCGACCAGCCTGCCACAATTCGCAGGAATGAAGAGTTCAGGGCGAAGCTGGAAGAGCTTAAGCCGGACGCAATCTGCGTGGTTGCTTTCGGGAAGCTTATCCCGGATTGGATGTTGGCATTGCCCCGCTTTGGCAACATCAACGTGCACGGCTCCCTGCTGCCCAAGTACCGTGGCGCAGCGCCGGTGCAGTGGGCGGTAGCGAATGGAGAGACCGAGACCGGTGTGACCACGATGCGTCTTGACGCCGGACTGGACACTGGGGACACGCTCGTGGAGCGTCGGCTTCCAATTGCGCCGGATGCAACCTCGGTGGATATTTTTCCACAGCTAGCCACCATCGGCGCCCAGGCACTGGTGGAGACGCTCGCAGGCCTGCAGGAGGGCAGCATCTCTCCATCGCCTCAGGACCACAGTCAGGCTACGTTGGCTCCGATTCTTACGCGAGACGATGCCCGCGTCTCACCGGAGAGCCAGACCGCCCAGCAGATCTACAATCGTTGGAGAGGGTTTAGCCCGTGGCCGGGTTCCTTCGCGTCTCTGCGCGGAAAGCGTTTTATTTTCCATCGTTTATCGGTTAAACCTCATGTCGAGCAAGAGGTTCTTCCCGGGGCATTGACGCTTACCGATGAAGGCTTATTGCTTGGAGCATCGCAGGGAAGCGCACTGTTATTGGAAGAGGTCCAGCTGGAGGGCAAGCCTCGAATGGCAGGTGCACAGTTTGCACGGGACTTCCAGCTAAAGCCGGGGGAACGTGTTGAGTAATCCACAGCCCTCCCAAGGGAAAAGCACTAATTTTCCACAGAAGAAGAAGAAGCTCGTGAGCCCGGCTCGCTGGGCTGCGTTCCGTGTTTTGGAGCGCGTTGCGGAAACGGACGCGCACTCCGATGATCTGTTGCACGGAGCCCTGCTGGCAGGTCTGTCGCAGGCAGATGCCGGTCTGGCTCACGCACTGGTTTTGGGTGTGTTGCGGCGTCAATTGGAGCTTGAGGCGCGTCTTCTGCCGCTTCTCTCCCGACCGGACGCTCCTATTCCCGGTCCGGTGGCGACCGCCTTGCGCATGGGAGCGTTTCAGCTGCTCTATATGGACCGCATTCCAGCTCATGCTGCTTTGAGTGAAAGCGTGGAGTTGGTAAAGCTGGCCGGGCATCCGAAGGCCGCGGGAATGGTGAACGCTCTTCTCCGCAAAATCTCTCTGGCAGGTAAGGGCAGCATACGGCGGCCCCTGGTGGAGAGTCCGCAGGCGATGGCTGGCCGTCTGGGACATCCCGAGTGGCTGGTGAAGCGGTGGCTGGCGATCTATGGCCGCGAGGTTACTGAAGCGATCTGCAACTTCGATCTCGAAGAGCCAGCTGGAGCCGGCCTGTTCTCTGACGGCCGCTTTGCCATGGACGATGGCTCGCGTCTGGTGGCAGAGTTGGCGGCGGCGGCGCTGCCGCAGGCAAAACGCGTTTGGGATACCTGCGCTGCTCCAGGCGGCAAGACGCTCGTGCTTGCCGACCACTTACCGGAGGCCGAGATCATTGCAACGGACGTGAGCCCCAAGCGCGTTGAGCGCCTGCGGGAGAGAACGGAGCGCGAAGCACCGGGGCGAGTGCGTGTTTTGCAGGCCGACGCGGCGAATTTCTCCTCTGCCGAAGGTCGTTTCGACCTGATCCTTTGTGATGCACCGTGTTCCGGTACCGGAACCCTGGCGCACAATCCTGAGATCAAGGTGCGCCTGGAGCCGGAGGATTTGCGGCGTCAGAGCGATCGCCAACGGAAGATTCTGAAGGCCTCGCTGGAGCGTCTGGCACCGGGCGGCCGCCTGGTTTACTCCACCTGCTCGCTGGAGCCGGAAGAAAATGAGCGGATCGTCGCGACCCTGGGAACGCTGGTGAAGATCATTCCTATGGAAGAGACGCTCGGATTGCTTCAACTTCCTTTCAGCGGCGAAGCACCGTTGCAGGGGCCCTACCTTCGCACCCTGCCGGGAGCAAACTTCGCGGGCGATGGTTTCTTTGCCGCGATTCTGGAGCGCGCCTAGCCTCTCGTTCAGCTCTGCGTGAGCAGGCGGTCCAGATAGTGGGTCAGTAGATCCTCAAACGTGCGGACGATTTCAGGCTTCTGGATTTCGGTGGCCTCAGCGTGCAGTACCACCATTGTGCGTGTGAGCTGCAGGGTGACGCGCGCGGCCAGCATCGCGTCTTCGTCACTCAACGAGGATCGCTTTGCCTGAAACGCTCGGGCGATGGAGAGACGCAAATTCTGCTTGCGGGCAGGGTCCTGCCGCTTGATCCTGGCCGTTGCCAGTACCGCGAAGGCTGGATACTTTTTCGTGAACTCCATCAGGATTTCAAGGAATTCTCGTACAAACTCGCGCAGACTCCGTTCAGCGGCGTGTGAGATCAAGGGCTGCCATGCGGTCGCGAGCTCCACGCCGTAGTACGCGCTCAGCGCTACGCCGATTGATTCTTTGTCCGGGAAGTAGTGGTAAAGACCACCGATGGAGATATCGGCCAGCGCAGCGATGCGGGTCATGGTCGTGGCGTCGTAGCCATCCTGCGCGAAGAGCCTCGCCGTCACTTCCAGGATGGTCGCAAGAGAGCGCTCCGAGCGTGGTTGCTGCGGAGTCCGCCGGGTGCTGGAGCTCTTTTTTGACGAAACCGAGGACACCCTCGTATTCTAGACGTATTGAAACCGAGGGAGTCCTCGGTTTGTCGAAAGGGAGATCGATGAGCCTCGAATTGAATCCAAAGAAAACAGCTTTGATCGCGATCGATTTGCAGAACGGTATTGTGGGTCGTGACCCGAAGCCCCATAGCGCGGCCGATGTAATGGAGCGCACGGGGAAAATCGCCGCAGCGCTGCGTGCCCAGGGGGGAACCGTTGTTTATGTCCGTGTGGACTTCAATGACTTTCTTCGTTTGCCCGTGGATGCTGGCGTGAATCTGCCGGATGGCCCTCTGCCGGTGGAGCTTTCCGAGCTTGCCTCGGCTTCCGGCTTCGAGCCGGGAGATCTTCTCGTCACAAAGCGGCACTTCGGGGCGTTTGCCCGGACCGGTCTGGAACAGCAGCTTCTGGATCGCGGCATCGAGACGGTTGTTCTGACCGGGATTTCGACCAACATTGGTGTGGAATCCACGGCCCGGCAGGGCACCGGTCTGGGTTTTGCCTTTGTGATCGTGGAAGATGCGTGCTCGGCGTTGAGCGCGGAGGAGCACGAAACGGCGGTCAAGGGGATCTTCCCACGTCTGTCGCGCGTGCGTTCCACCGAGGAAGTGCTGGCAGCACTTGCCTAAGGTGGGTCAGAGTAGCGAAGACCGGCTTCCCGCGGGGCTTTGGGGGATCGCAGCAGTTGCGATCCTCGGCTCCTTCCTCGCGCAGCTTGATGCGACCGTGGTGAACGTTTCGTTGTCGAGTCTGGCGACGGATCTGCATGCGCCGCTTGCTGAGATTCAATGGGTGACCAGTGGCTATCTGCTGGCGCTGGCCCTGATGCTGCCTCTCAATAGCTGGCTCGTTGACCGGGTCGGAACCCGGAACCTGTATCTGGGCTGCTTTATCGCGTTTTCTCTGGCCTCCGCTCTATGCGGGGTGGCCTGGTCGCCCGGATCGTTGATTGGTTTTCGTGTGTTGCAGGGAATGAGCGGCGGCCTGTTGGCGCCGATGGCGCAACTCACGCTGGCTCGCGCCGCCGGCAAGCACATGGCCAAGGTTTTCGGCTATGCGGCCTTACCCATTCTTCTGGGGCCTGTAGTCGGTCCTGTGCTGGCCGGTGCGATTCTCTCGCACGCTTCCTGGCGCTGGCTCTTTCTGATCAATGTACCGGTGGGAACGATTGCGCTTCTGCTTGCCTGGAAGGTACTGCCGAAGGACGGGGCAGCAGAAGAACGCCGCGCGTTGGATCTGCGGGGGTTACTCCTGCTTTCTCCAGCCCTGGTGCTTCTGCTTTACGCCGCCGACCACGTGCGGGAGCGTTCCGGCTGGTGGCTTATGGCGGCCAGCTTCGCTCTGCTAAGCCTCTTTCTGCTTCATGCTCGGCGACTACAGGAGCGTGCGCTGATCGATCTCAAGCTCTTTCGAGGTGCCTTCAGCATTTCCGTTGCGACCCAGTTCATGTCGAACGGTATCGCGTTCGCGGGGCAGTTTCTTGTCCCGTACTTCCTGGTGAAGGTTTATGCGACTTCGCCGTCGAAGACCGGCTGGTTGATGGCTCCGCTGGGGCTCGGAATGATGTGCGTGTACCCGACGATGGGAGCCATGACCAAGCGCTTCGGCGTGCGACAGGTTGCAGGTGTCGGTGCGTCTGTGGCGCTGCTCGGCTCGTTGCCGTTTCTTTGGTTGGCAACGCATGGGCTAAGTGTTCCCGTGCTGGAGCTGTCACTCTTTATTCGAGGAATGGGGATGAGTAGCGTTGGGATCCCATCCATCACCTCAGCCTATGCTGCGGTCGAGAAGCGCTCGTTGCCGATGGCCACTACTGCACTCAACATCGTTCAGCGGCTCGGCGGTCCCATCTGGACTACGGTTGTCGCTACCTTCCTTGCCTGGTCCTGGAGCGGAAGAGCTTCCGTTTTGCAGCAGCCCAAGCCTTTGTTTGCCATGGCGTTTGGACTGTTGATTGTCATGCATGCGTTGCAACTCTTTTTTGCGCTGCAGCTGCCCAGAGCGATGCCTGAACAGCCAAAGGCCGAAGAGTTACGCAGGGAAGAGCTTGAAGCGGTGGAAAGCTAGTGCCGTGCAGGAACAGGAGCAGGTTTTGCGGGAGCGGCTGCCGGCCGTTGTGTCGGGACGATCACGGTACGGGCTGCCGGCGAGGAAACCGGAGCCGGTGAGGCAGCCGGTTCAGGAGCGGCCGCGGTAATCACCAGATGGGCGAACGTCAGGCGGATGGTGTCCCCTTTATTGGCACGGTGGCCAGCCTCAGGCGACTGAGAGATGACCGGGCCGATCGGGCCGGTGGATTGCGGGACAGCTTCTGCTGCATGGAATCCACCCGTCCCCGTGGGGGGAGCCGAGGCTGGAACCGCGGTCGTAACCTGTCCGAGCAACGCTGTTTTCAACCCAAGGCCTGCTGCTGAGCGATTGGCCTGACCATAGCTGAGACCGACAAAGCTGGGGAGTACAAAGGCGTTGGAGCCGCCAGAGCCTGCGGAGCTGAGTAGAAGCGAGACGCGGGGTTGATCCACACCGGCGTCCGGCGGAGGAGTTTGCGCCAGAACGAGATCGGGCTCTCCCGGGGCATCGATGTGGGCGAGTGTGCCGAGATCGAGCTGGTTTCTGCGCAGGTTCATTGAGGCGTCATGGACGGTCTCCGCGCTGACATCGGGAATGGTGACCTGTTGCGGGCCAAGAGATTCGGTAACCCGAACCTGCCATCCTTTGCGCACTTTGGCTCCGGGCACGGGGGCCTGCGAAAGAATGCGCCCGGCGGGGACGGTGGTGGAGTAAAACTGGTTTTCGATGCTGAGATCGAGACCGGCTTTCAGGGCGAGGTCCGAGGCTTCTGCAACCGTGAGTCCTGAGAAGCTGGGGATCACCGTGTCGCCGAGATGCAGCGTCAGACGCAAGGTAATTCCTGCCGCAATCGCCATGGTGGCGAGCATGCAGGTGACGGTAAACGCAATGCGGAAAAAACGCTTCATCGTAAAGTTCTTGAACAGGATAGCGCGTTAGCGCCGGTTATCCGTTGCAGGTTCCGGGTGGATGAAGACCCGGGTGATATCGGGGTGGTCATGCCGAAACGCCGCTTCAAAATCGGTGATGACCGCATGGACGCGGCTCATGGGAAGAGCATCCGGCAGGGTGCAGTGGCAGGAGATCTGCAGGCTATTGGCCGCGCCGCCGTGAGCACGTGTGACCACGATATCGTGCACATCCAGAATGTCGCGAAACTCCCGGGCGACGGCACGGAAGTTCCGTTCGAGCGCTGCCGCCGGAGGCGTTGCACTGGCGCGGTCGATCGTGGAGGGCTCGCTCTCGATGTGGGTCAGCAGCGTAGTGACGTCTGGCACTTCATCCCGAATGCTGGCCTCGAGCGCTGAAGCGATGTCGTGGGCATCGCGGAGCGGCATGGTTTCGTTGACCTCAAGATGAAGCTCCACATGCAGGCCACCGTCATACTGCTGCACGGAGACATCATGAATGTTGAGGTTGGCCCTCTGTGCAACGGCACGGATACGATCGAAGACGCTCTCGGAGAGAGTCGCTGTCGGAACCGTGGAGGTCATGATGTCTGCGGTCGGCAGGCGGCGTTTGACGGCCTGCTCCGCGCTCAGGGTCAGCTGTTCTGCGCGCTGGAAGGTGAAGTTGCGCGGAATGGCGAGCGTCAGGTCCACGAAGTAGCTCGACCCGGAACGGCGCACCCGCAGGCGATCGACGGAGAGAATACCGGGAATTGAGATCAGATCCTGCACAATATCGCGGTGGAGCTGTACACGCACTTCCTGCGGTGTCGCGTCGGTAAGGGAGTCTACCGTAACGCGTGCAAGCCGAAAGGTGACGAAGAGGATGATGCAGGCAACGACGAGCGCTGCAATCGGGTCAGCATAGCTCAGTGCAGGAACGCTGAATCGTTGGCCAATGTACGAGCAGGCTAGCCCGACGAGCACGGCCGAGGCGGCGTAAATATCGGTACCGAAGTGGACGGCGTCGGCTTCGAGTGCGTCAGAGTGGTTTTCTCGTGCAGCGCGCCGCAGAGCGCGCGAACGGCTGAAGTCCACGACGATCGAGCAGATAAGTACCAGAAATGGCCAGACGGAGAAGGCGACCTTCAACTGCGCTGGGTGGCTGAGCCGGTGTGCGGCTTCGTAAGCGATCCAGGCGCAGGAGCCGAGCATGAGCAGAATTTCGAAGCCCGCGGAGAGGTTTTCTACCTTCCCATGACCAAAGTTGTGGGTCTCATCTGCAGGACGGTCCGAGGCCCGTACAGCTAACAATGTGACGACGGAGGCAATCAGGTCGATCCCGGAATGAGCCGCTTCGGAAAACATGCCGAGCGAGCCGGTAAGGACACCGGTGACCAGCTTGAGCAGCGTAATCCCCGCAGCCGCAATCGCCGAGGAGAGGGCGGCGGAACGCTTGGCTTCCGAAGCTGGGCTGCTATGTGGCTCGATCATGGTTGTTTGAGGATACGCGAGAGTGGCCTACCAGCGAACTCCACGATAGAGTCCGGCAGAGTGCAGCAGGTAGCCATCCCAGCAGGAGTCTTCAAAGCCTGCCTGCTGCATGAGAGAAAGCATCCGGGGAGGCCGCGGAAAGCGGCGCACAGAGTCCGGCAGATACTTGTAGGCACTCCGGTCACCGGAGATCAGCCCTCCGATCAAGGGGGCGATACGGCTGAAGTACAGGTTGTAGATCACCGCAGAGGCGCCTTCCGGTTGGTTGGCTTCCAGAATGCCGATCTGCCCACCGGGCCGAAGCACGCGTGCGATTTCTCGCAGGCCACCGGCGTAGTCGGTCAGGTTGCGGAAGCCGAAGGCCGCTGTCACCAGGTCGAAGCTGGCATCGGGAAAAGGAAGATGCATGGCATCGCCCTCAACCCACAGGATGTTGTTTGCGGGAAATTTGGCGCGTGCCCGGGCCAGCATCTCGGACGAGAAGTCGAGGCCTGTGATGGGTTCGCTGTTTGCGGGACGTTTCTTCGCCAGCGCTGCGGTCTGGTCACCTGTACCGCAGCAGAGATCCAGAATCTGCGCGCGAGGATTCTGGAGCACTGGGTGGAAAGCCCGGGCCGTTTTGCGCCACCAGTGCCGGTCGAGTCCCATGCTGATGAGGTGATTCAGCAGGTCATACTTCGGGGCTATGTGGTTGAACATCGCCTGTACGTTGTGGGCAACTTCGTCAGGGCTGGTTTCATTGGCGGTGCGTGCGCCGGTCGATTCTTGCATGGGACGTCTCGGCGCTCGGTTAGGCGTTGGCTTCGGCGAGGGTTGCATTCATCCCTGCCAGCAGGTTTTGTGTGGTTTCCAGCAGCTCAGCCTCGGAAACATCGCGAACAACGGTTGCATCACCAATGCCTACGGGAAGCACGTAGGAGCGCGCGCCGCTCCTGTTTTTCTTGTCCTTGGCTGTCAGCGCAACGAGCACATGCGCGTCGGCGGAGAACGGCTCCAGAGGTCCATAGGCGCGTAGAACGTTGTCGATGCGTTCCACCTGCGATTCGGTGAGCAGGCCGCGCTTTTGCGCAATCGCGGTTGCGGCCAGAATGCCCCAGGCGATCGCCTCACCGTGCAGGAGCTGGTTGTAGTCGGTTGCGGCTTCAATGGCGTGGCCCAGCGTGTGGCCAAGGTTCAGCAGCATTCGGACGCCGTTCTCTCGCTCATCTTCTGCGACGACGTTGGCTTTCATGCGAACGCTTTCGGAGATCACGCGCGTCAAGGCGTCCTTATTGCCGCTCAGGATGGCTGCTGCGTTGTCCTCCATGTAGCTGAAGAGCTCATGGTCGCGAATGATGCCTGCCTTGATCGCCTCCTGCAGACCCGCGCGCAGTTCACGGGCGGGCAGAGTTGCCAGCGTATCGATGTCGGCAAAAACGGCCAGTGGATGGTGGAAGGCGCCGATCAGGTTTTTGCCCGCTGCGAGGTTGGCTCCGGTCTTACCGCCGACCGACGAGTCGATCTGCGCGAGCGCGGTTGTGGGTACCTGCACATAGCGGATGCCGCGCATGTAGATCGCGGCCAGAAAGCCGACGAGGTCTCCGATCACGCCGCCGCCGAAGGCTATGAGGATCGAGTCACGGTCAGCACCGTTCTGAGCCAGCTGTTCGGCTAATGACTCCAACGTGCTCATGCGCTTGTACTGTTCGCCGGAAAGTACTTGAAGCAGGATCGGCTGATGATCACCGAAGCTTGCCAGAAAACGATCCGACCACTGGCTCCAGATCACCGGAGAGGTGATGACAAAAAGCTTGGCCCGGGGCGTTGCGTGCAGCGCCGCAATACGCTCGCTCAGGTTTGCGAGCAGGCCTGCACCGATTTCGACGGTGTAGGCTGCGGACGGCGTGCGGACATCGATCTGCGTTGGCATGCCTTAAGGATAGCGCGTGCAGGCAGGTGGATGCCGGTGCAAAGTGTGTCTTAGGCTTCGCGTTGTTTGAAGAGCAGGGAAGCTCCGATGGTGGAACCGAGCAAAACCGCGATGACGGCGAGCGAGGGCAGCGGACCGATCTCAATCCAGCGTGCAAGCAGCATTTTGATCGCCGCAAAGGCCAGAATCGCTGCCAGCCCGAGATGCATGAAGCGTAGCGACTTCAGCATGGCGGCCAGCAGCACATAGAGCGAGCGCAACCCCATGACCGCCATGATGTTGGAGGTGTACGCCAGAAACGGGTGGCGGGTGATCGAGAGCACCGCGGGAATGGAGTCCAGAGCAAAGACGACATCGGTGAGCTCAACCGCAATCAGGGCGAGCAGCAGCGTTGTCGGCATCCAAACCAGCTTATTGGCCGGGGGGATTGGTTCGTGAGAGGTGAAGGCGTCGGTCCGGCCCGAGACCGGATGCAGGCGCGTCAGCCAGCGAAGCCAGGCGGGTGTCTCCTCGTTTTCCTCTTCTGCTTCCGGCTTCAGCAGGCGGAGTGCGGCAAAGAGCAGAATGGCACCGAAAACGTACTCCACCCATTGAAAGTGTTCGAGCAGGGTAAGACCGCCGGCGATAAACGCGCCGCGCATGACGATGGCTCCCGCCACCCCCCAGAAAAGCACCTTCGGCTGACGCTCCTCCGGGATACGAAAGGTGCGGAAAAGCAGAAGGAAAACGAAAAGGTTATCGACCGAAAGAGCTTCTTCAATCGCCCAGCCCGCGACATACTCGGTAGCGCCTTTGGCCTGGTAGTACGGCACCAGCAGAAGAGCGAAGCCGAGGGCTGCTGCCGTCCACAAAACAGTGGCCCAGATGGCCTTGCGGCGTGGCTCGGGCATTAGCCGGTGCAGGCCGAACTCGACGGCCATCAGGGCGAGAATGGCGGCATGGAACCAAAGCCAATGAGAAAGCGGAGTCACTGCAGGAATTGTAGTTGCTTCAACTGTGCGAGCTACTTACGGTTTGTCGCACCGGTGGACCAGAGCGCCAGGGCAATCAATGCAGGCTGAAAGAGCAGTCTCGTTAGCCGTTTGCCGTCGGTGTCGAGCCCGAAGGCGTTACGGCGGTTCCGGTGCTGCGCCAGGTTCCCCGGGAAGATGGCAGCAAAGAAGCCGGCCGCGGCGCAGCCTGCCAGGGGGCGAAGCTTCTCCGGGGCCAGGGCCAGCGCCGTACCCAGCGCGATCTCCGCTGCACCGGAAGCCAGGACCACGGTATCGGTGTCGAGCGGCATCCACGGCGGAACCTGCGCTTTAAATTCCTTGCGTGCGACGGTGAGGTGGGTAATGCCTGCTCCTGCAAGTGCGGCTCCGAGTGCGATGCGGGAGACGGTTTGCGATGTGCTGGTCTTGGGCATGAACGCTCCTGAAGCCACCGTGGGCTGGATTGGTTAGAGCAAAAGGCGGAAGCGCAGGATGCTTGAGCCATGAGAGTTCTGTTCGACAGGACGGCAAAGAGAAGGCCCCACGCAAAAGCGTGAGGCCGTTGTGGAGCGTTCAGGGCATTAGTGCTGGTCGATGAGCTTGACGAGTTCCACGAAGAGATCCGCCGAAACCTGCATGCTGTTGACGCTCAGCTTATCCAGAGTGTCTTCGGCCGTGTGGTGGAAGGCGTAGTCTCCGCGCGATTGGTCATACGGACCGTACTCGTATGCGATGACGTCCAGCACCGGTACTCCGCGCTGACGGAAGGGAATGTGATCGTCTTCGATCGCCATTTCGTTCTTGAAGACGCGCGAGCTGTGGCCTGTATTCTTGGCCGCCTTGTCCAGAAGATCGAGCAGCCAGGGGGTGGAGTTCTGCTCCCGATCGATATTCATGTCTTTCCAGGCAAGCATGTCGGCGACGACGAAGGCTTTGATCTTCTTCAGGGTGCCATCGCCGGACCACTTGGCCGCCAGATGACGTACGCCGTAGAGCGAGTCGCTTGGTACCATGCCTTCCTTGCCGACAGCCTCTTCTCCATCGTCGAAGACCAGCCATACGCTATAGCCCTGCGGCGGGTGGGCACGGTAGTACTCGCCCAGTGCGATGAGCAGCGCCGTGGTGCTGGCACCGTCGTTTGCGCCGACGAAGCCGATCGACTGCAGTGGGTAGTTCGTCTCATAGTGTGAGGCGATGACGATGATGCCGTCCTTCTTTCCCGGGAACTTGGCGATGTAGTTGGTCATCTCCATCTGTCCGGCCGGGGTTCGGGCGGAGAAGCTATCGGTGAGGAAGTCGCCTTTTGCCGCTTCCGGACGGAAGTGGGTGGCAATGAAGCGTTCTGCTGCCGCGTGGCCCGGTGTTCCGATGGCGCGGTGTGGGGCGGCTGCCAGGTACTCGCGCGTCAGCTGCATGACGTGAGCCCCGGCAATCGGGTGGCTCTGGGCATGAGCCAGAGAGGTGGCAGCGAGGAAAAGAGAAGCAAGAAGAGCGCGAAGTTTCGTCATGGCGTTGTCTTAGTGACGCAGGTGCAGGGTCTGAAGAAAGCGTACGAACGCATGAATCAGGCCAGCCGGTTTGAGAAACCACAGAAGGGCAACGATCACAGCCAGAGCGCCTGCGATCCAGAAGAGAGCAACCCAGTTGGCACGGCTATCGGCATCTGCGCGCACAAAGTACGCAACGGCAACACCGATGAAGTACAGCAACAGCATCGGCATAGCGAATAAGCACATGCCGATCGGGTCCGGTGTGGGGCAGATGATGGCCGCGATGAGGAAGATACCCAGAACCGCATAGCGGAAGTGCTTGAGCAGGAACTTGCCATCGACGATCCCGAAGAGAGCAAGAAAGAAGATCAGGACCGGAAGCTCGAAGGTGACCCCAAGGCCGAGGATGACGGCCAGAAAGAAGCCGGTGTAATCCTCAATGGTGATCATATGGTTCAGGTTGTGGCCCATCTCCTGAATGAGCACCTTCATCGCTCCTGGCAGCACCCAGCGGTAGCCAAACCAGGCTCCCGCCAGAAAAAGCCCCACGGTGCAGAACATGAACGGCCACACATAGCGCTTCTCGTGCGCGTACATGCCGGGCGAGATAAACAGCCACACCTGATAGAGGATGAACGGGCTGGCCAGGATCGCACCGCAGACGATCGAAGTCTTGATCATCAGATTGAGCGCATCAGTCGGGTGCGTCATGGTCATCTGCAGACCGATATCCAGCAACGGCTTCTGCATGTAATTGATCAGGCGCGAAGAGAAGATATACGCGATGACGGCACCGATCACCAGGTAGGCGATGGACCAGAGCAGGCGCGAGCGGAGCTCTTCCAGATGCTCCATCAGGCTCATGCCGGGCAGCTCAACGCGCTCACGTGCGGCGCTGCGTGCGCGGTCCAGAACGTCGTCAGTCATGTCGTGCGGTCTCCGTGGATTCGGCCGCTTCAGGCGATGTGGGGATGCGGTCCAGCAGGTTGCCCAGCGGGTCTCCGGAGACGGACGCACGCGGTTTGCGTGCGGCGGGAAGACCTGTTGTCGGAGGCATCATCTTCATTTCGCCGGATTCGGCAATCGGAAGCGCCTCCGAGGGGGACGGAGTGGCGGCTGAAGGCGGCTCAATGCTGTTTTCCAGCGCGAGTGGCTCGGTTGAGGACGATGTGCCCGTGGTCGTGGAGGCGGGGACGGCCGGAGCCACAGGAGCAGCTGCCTCAATTGCGGCAATCTTTTCCTCGCGTTCCGATTGTTCGACGACCCGCAGCTCCTCTTCCATCTGCATCTTGAACTCATTGGACGCACGGCGAAACTCGCCGAGCCACTTGCCGAGCTCGCGCGCCAGCACAGGCAGCTTTTTGGGACCAAAAAGAAGGAGTGCCAGCACGAAAAGGAAAATGCTGTCAGAAAAACTCGGCATACAGCCATTGATGATAACGGGTTGCAGGCGTAAACGTCTGAATACGTAAAAGGCTGCGACAATAGAACCACGTTTCATCAGCAGCAGGAGTGTTTTTGTGGCGAGGACTTGGCGTAAGGTAGCGGAGCGGCTAGCCGGGGTGGCTGTTTTGGGCGCTTTGCCGGTGATGATTGGTTGCGGGCCCTTTTTTGAATGCGAAGGGAAGACAAGTTGCGGCAGCTCGGATAGCACGACCTCTTCCGATATCGTGTTGGCGTCCAACAGCTCTACGGGGTCCACCTACATCAATAGCTGGACGCTTTCGAGCGGCGCGTTGACGGCGGTCTCCGGTTCGCCGTTTCTGTTGAGCTTCGCTCCGACGGCGATGGTCGTCTCGGAAGCGAACGGCTATCTGTTTGTGGCCTCGCCTGCGGGAACGATTTATTCCTACGCCCTGAGCTCTGCGGGCGTGCCGTCCAACGGTACGGCCCAGGCGGTGACCGGTTACCCGGAAGCCTCTATGGATATTTCCAGCGACGGCAAGTGGCTGTTTGCTGTGGATAACGCCACGGCGACGGCTCCCGCGCTGCGTGTGTACAGCATCAGCTCCAGCGGCGTGCTGAGTGCGGTGACGTCCTATGCCCTCACCAACAAGACTGGTTATACGATTTCACCAAAGTCTGTACGGGTCTCCCCGAACAACGACTATGTCGCCGTTGCCATGGGCGCCGGCGGCGAGGACATTCTCGCGTTCGACACCAGCGACGGATCGTTTTCCACGATTACATGGCTGAACACCGCATCCGCTGCCGATGGCGATAACGCCATTGCCTGGGATAACAACGACAACCTGTATGTGGCGCGTACCACCTCCTCGACCTCCACGGTGTACTCCGTGCTGATCTACAACATGTCCAAAGGGGCCTTCACGACCTCAATTCCGTCTTCGTACACGACCGGTACTGCGCCCTCGGCGATGGCTTTTGTCGACGATTACAAGTACCTGTACGTGGCCAATAAGTCTGACTCGACCATCAGTTCCTTCTCGCAGGCCAGTGGTGTGCTGACCCAGCTTGGCAGCACAAATACCTCTGCTCCGACCTCTGTCTCGTCGCTGTCGAGTGATAAATCGGGTGATTATCTGCTTGCTGCCGGATATGACTCCTCAAGCGGGATTCAGGTCTTTTCCGTTGGCAGCAGCGGCATTCTCGCTGTGCAGCCCACGACTGCCGCCACCGGAACGACAACATCGGTTCCCGCACTGGTGGTCTCGACGCATTAGGATTTCACTGTGGCGTAAGGTTGCTGGCAGATGAAAGACGAAAGTCTCTGCCGCAACCTGCGTGCATCGTGGAGGCATAGGGGTTTGCGCAGAGCCATTAAGGCAGCAGGTCGGACAGCGGGCATCGTCGCTTTAACAGCAGTGCTGGTTCTTGGGGGAGACGGGTGTTCCCGTTTCCAGCATCATCAGGGACCTTCGAAGTACGTGTACCTGACCGCTAAGGAAGCCACGCTGCGCGATCGCGTCGCGGCTGTCTCCAACCGTACGGGAACCGTGTCGAACGGGGAGAAGCTGGTTGTACTGGATCGTGCGCGGCGCTTTCTGAAAGTGCGCACGCCGGATGGCAAGGTCGGCTGGATTGAAGAGCGTCTGACCGCAGATCAGGCTCTGGCCGATCAGTTCGACGCTCTGAAGCAGCAAAGCATAAACGATACCGTAGTGGCACAGGCCGCGGCCAGAGATGATGTCTACCTCCATATCGCTCCGGGCCGTGAGACCGATCACTTCTTCCGCCTTTCGGAAGGGGACACTATGAGTCTGCTGAAGCGGGCGACGGTGGCCAAGCCGCTGCCCCCGGGTGTTGCTCCCACGCCCAAACCAGGGGAGGAAGGCCCACCGCAGCCTGTGATGGAAGATTGGTGGCTGGTGCGAACCAGCAAAGGGCAGGCAGGCTGGATTTACTCGCGCATGATCGACGTCACAGAGCCGGACGCTTTGGTCCGCTACTCGGAGGGCCAGAGGATCGTAGGAGCCTATGTGCTTACCAAGGTGAACGATCCGGAGTCAGGCGTCATGAACAACGGTCAGGTGGTTTCGGAGATTCCGGAGTATGTGACGGTGCTGGCGCCCTACAAGGCAGGGCTGCCGTATGACTTTGACCAGGTACGCGTCTTTACCTGGAACGTAAAAAAGCATCGTTACGAGACGGCGTTCCGCGACCGTAATATCGCGGGGTACCTTCCGGTGAAGATCACCACGCTTACGGACCCGTATGGCAAGAGCGTGCTGGCCGTGCAGAAGCTCCCGGCCTTCCAGTACCGGGTTCTCTCGGCAGCCTCTCCAATGCCGACTCCAGATGCGAAGACCGGTATGGTGACCCCTGGTCAGACGATTGAAAAGACCTACCGGCTGGAGGAGACCACCGTTCATCGTCTTTTGCCCCCGGGAACGACGGCTCCGGAAGAGATGCGCCCTGTTCCGGAAGTGAAGAAGGACAAGGCAAAAGCAGGCAAAGAAAAGAAGCGGCGCTAAGCCGCTTCTTTTTCGTTTGGGGGAGGTTCTCCTTGGGAAAGAGCGCTCAAGAGCTTCAGGCGTAGAACCGGCGGATCGCTTCGACGACGGTGTCCACCTCGTCATCCCGCAGTTCGGGGTAGATCGGCAGCGCGAGTACCTCCTTGGCGGCGCGTTCGGCCTCAGGGAAGTCCCCTGCTCGATAGCCGAGTGAGGCGAGCGAGTCCTGCTGGTCAAGCGGAAGTGGGTAGTAAATCTCACTGCCGATCCTGTGCTCGGAGAGGAAGTGGCGCAGGGCATCGCGCTGTGGAGTGCGGAGGACGTACTGGTGGAAGACATGCTCCGCGCGAGGGTCGGTAAAGGGAGGCACGATACCTTCCGCCGTAGACCTACCGACCAGTCCAGCGGCTTGAAAGCCTTCCGCGTAGCGTGCTGCAATGGCGCGTCGGCGTGTGTTGCCGGCATCGAGGTAGCGTAGGCGAACAGAGAGAATCGCTGCCTGGAAGCCGTCGAGCCGGACGTTCCAGCCAATCTCATCGTGGAAGTAGCGCCGGCGCATACCGTGTGCGCGAAGCATCCGTGCCCGTTCCGCGAGCTCCGGATCCTGTGTGGAGAGCAAGCCGGCCTCTCCCATGGCGGCGAGATTCTTGGTGGGGTAGAAGCTGAACGCTGCAGCGTCTCCCAGAGCGCCTGCCGCCATGCCGTTCCAACGCGCTCCAAAGGCCTGGGCGGCGTCTTCCAGCACGGCGAGGCCATGTTGAGCCGCCAGCGTGCCTAGAGCGTCCATGTCGGCGCATTGTCCGTACAGGTGTACCGGCAGCAAGGCGGTCACAGGAACACCTCCCCGGTCATGGTGGCGCTCGATGGCCGCGGCCGCAGCATCCGGAGAAAGATTGAAGGTGAGGGGATCGATATCGGCAAAGACCGGCAGAGCGCCTGCTCGGAGAATGCTGCTCGCGGTTGCAAAGAAGGTGAAGGGGGTGGTCAACACCGCCTGTTGTGGGGCCTGATGGCTGGACGTGTGGGAGTCGCCGATCTCGAGAGCGGCCAGACCGAGCCAGAGCGCGTCCGTGCCGCTGGCGCAGCCAATGGCGTATTCGGCATCCAGAGCTGCGGCTGCCTGGGCTTCAAAGCTCTCGACGGCAGGCCCAAGAATGAACTGCTGCGCATCGGCAACCTCTGTCAGCGCGGTGAGAAATTCTTCACGGTGTGCCTGATATTCACGGGAAAAATCGAGCAGAGGGACGGGTTGAAGCGAAGACGGCATCGAGTTCATCCTAGCGCGAGATGAAGGCTTTTGCGTGGTGCTTGCGGAATGTCCTGGCTCGTAATCGGACACGATGATCGGCACGTCCTATCAGGAGACAGTTGCTCGTGCACGGAGCTTCCCTGTACGCTGTACGCCTGCAACTCTGTCAGTTGCGCTGCATAACCTCTGGGTCTGCGATGGTGGGCAGACTTTTTAGGCAACGTTGCTTCAGCCAAAAGAATCAGGAGATCGGCAATCATGGATTCCAAGCCGGCACAGAACATTCAGGATACCTTTCTGAACACGGTCCGCAAAGACAAGAGCCCCATCACCATTTATCTGGTCAGTGGCGTAAAGTTGACCGGAAAAATCCGTTCCTTCGATAAATACTCGGTTCTGCTCGAGAACAACGCGCAGGAGCAGTTGATTTTCAAGCATGCCATCTCCACCGTGGTCAGTGGACGTGGTCATGCGGAACCGCGCATGCAGAATCAGAACGCCACTTCGGCGCCTGCTTCCGCACCCAGCGCGCCCAGCGAGGCTCGTTAGGCCGATTTGGCCGAGTTGAACCAGTTCAAACAGCATGCCGGGGCTGACCGGCTAAAACGCTCTGCAGCAGAAGAGCGCGCCCTTCTGCGCGCTCGCCAGGAAGCCATTGGCGAGCGTGCGGTTCTGGTGTGTGTCGACTTCACTGCGGGCAAACCACGCTTGTCGCCGATAGCGGCCCAGGCCCGTGCTTCGGCCGCCATCGACACAGAGCGTGCAGGCGGATCTGCGCCTGCAGCGGCTCCTGCGGCCGATCTGGATTTTGAAGCGTCCCTGGCGGAGTTTCAGGAGCTGGCTCGTTCCGCCGGTGCAACGATTGCGGCCGTAGTGATTCAGCGTCGCGGCAAGCCGGACCCCGCCACGCTGGTTGGCGCGGGTAAGATGGACGAAATCGTGGCCACGGTGGCTTCTACCGGAGCTTCGCTGGTGCTCTTCGATCACGATTTGACCCCTTCTCAGGCGCGTAACGTGGAAGAGCGGTTGCCTGTGACGGTGATTGATCGCACGCAGCTCATTCTCGACATCTTTGCTCGTCATGCTCGCACGCGCGAAGGCATGCTGCAGGTGGAGCTTGCGCAGCTGGAGTACTCTCTGCCTCGTCTCGGTGGCAAGGGCAAGAGCATGTCCCAGACCGGTGGCGGCATTGGTACCCGTGGCCCCGGGGAAACGCAGCTTGAAACCGACCGGCGCAAGATTCGTGGGCGGCTCGATCGCATCAAGCAGCAGCTGGAGGCGGTACGGCGTATTCGCCGTCAGCAGCGCGGCCGTCGTGAGGCAGTGCCCGTGCCGACCGTCGCCCTGGTGGGGTATACCAACGCAGGGAAGTCGACTCTTTTCAACGCCATTACCGGCGCGGAGGTCCTGGCCTCCGAACGCATGTTCGCGACGCTGGACCCGAAGCTGCGCCAGCTGACGCTGCCCTCTCGTCGCAAGGTTTTGCTGAGCGATACCGTCGGCTTCCTGCGGCATCTGCCGCATGCTCTGGTCACGAGCTTCCGCGCCACGCTCGAAGAGGTTGAGCGTGCGGAACTACTGATCCATGTGCGGGATGCTGCCTCGCCGACGCTCGAAGAGCAGAAGGCTCAGGTGGAGATTGTGTTGCAGGAGCTGGACGTAAGCGAAAAGCCGACGCTGCAGGTGCTGAACAAAATCGATCTGCTGAGCGAGGAGAGCCGGTTCTTTCTGCCGGGCGAGATCCCGGTCTCGGCTCTCAGCGGGGAGGGGTTGACCGATTTGCTTTATGCAATCGACGCCGCCTTGACTTCCGATCCTCTGCTGGAGGTGCGCTTCCGTATTCCGCAAGCGGAAGGCCGTGTCATTGCAGCCATCGAGCGTGGTTCCACGATCAACGGACAGCGCTTTGAGGGCAATTTGGTGTACTTCACGGCGCTGGGGCCAAACTCTCTGCTAGAGCGGTATCGCAGATTCTGGCTAAGGGAAGAAGCAGAGGAGTAAGCCTCGTTTGCCGACGCAAATAATACAGGCCGCCTGATCCGGGGAGCGGAGGTGGAGTCCCCGATTCACGCGGCCTGCACGACCCGGAACGGGTCTCGGCTGGTGCAACAAGTGTACCCCTCTTGATTCCTTTGGAGCTGGAAATGTTTGTGAATTTTTTGTGGGTTCAGGGCTGGGAAGGGGGCGAGGGGAGCGAAGTATGCCGCTCCTGCGGTTACCGCCCTTCATCTTTGACTTTCCTTCCCCCATTTTGCTACAAGTAACAAGTACTAAAGCCAGTAGTTTGCGCTGCTGGGAGCGGGGCCGCCCGATAAAAAGCGGTTGGTCTCCCGAACCGGATCCCGGTTCTTCTGCACTACCCGAAAAACACATGGATATTTTGAATCAACTTGGCGGCCTCGTGCTTGGTTCCATACCGACCGTCATCCTGTTTACTTTGTTGTATGTGGCCTACCAGGTTTTGCTTGGTAAGCCGCTGGAGCGGACTCTGGCTGAGCGTCATGCGCGCACAGCTGGAGCGGTCGAGCAGGCCCGAGGTGCGATTGCAGCAGCTGAGGCGGAGACGGCCGTGTTTGAGGAGAAACTCCGCGTTGCCCGTGCCGAAATTCTCGCCGAGCGGGAGCAGCGCCTGAAGCAGTGGCATGAGCAAAAGGACGCCGCGCTTGCAGAGGCTCGCTCACTGGCGAAGGATCGCGTCGTTGCGGCCAAGAAGGAAATCGAAGCGTCTGCGGTTGTGGCGCGTCAGCAGATTGAGCAGGCTACCGAGCAGCTGAGCGAGCAGATTATGCGTGCAGTGATGCCTCAGGGTGGTGGTTCACTCTCGGAGGCTCGCTAGTGGCACGCTTGTTGAAGAAGTTGATGTTGGCCGTTATGGCCTTTGCGCTGCTTGCTCCCGTTGCGGTGCGCGCGGTTGCGCAGGTCCCGTCCTCTTCGCCGATTGCGAAGGTCTCTGAAAAGAGGCAGGAAGTCAAGGACGAGACCGAAGAGTACCGGCACTCCGCTGCCGTTGCGGCCTTCGGGCGCATGTTCGGCATGGATGTGGAGAAGGCTGCCACGACCTTCACGCTGTTGAACTTCCTGGTGCTGGTCTTTGCGGTTGGCTTTGCGTTGTTGAAGGTGTTGCCCAAGACCTTCCGTAAGCGCACTTCGGCCATCCAGCAGCAGCTTGCAGAGGCTCGCAGTGCAACGGCGGAGGCTTCGGCTCGTCTGAACTCGGTTGAGGAGCGGCTGTCCAGCCTGGACGATCAGATCGTCGCGATGCGCGAGCAGGCCAAGGCGGATTCGGCCCGTGACGAGCAGCGAATTCTGCAGTCCGTTGAAGAAGAAAAGCAAAAGATTGTGGCGGCGGCTGAGACTGAGATTCAGTCAGCAACCTCGATGGCTCGCCGCGAGATTCAGAAGTACGCTGCCGAGTTGGCGGTCGAGCAGGCGGCACGCAAGCTGGTGGTCACCGCAGAAACCGATCGTCTTCTGGTGGAAAGCTTTGCCCATCGCCTCGGAGCGGATAAGGGAGGCCAGAACTAATGGCGATTGTCGATCTCCGTTACGCACGCGCTTTAGCGCAGGTGGTTTCCGAGCAAAAGCTCGATGTTTTGGCTGTAGAAAAGCAGTTGCGCGATTTTGCCGCCTTGCTGGTGGGAAGCCCCGACCTGCGTGAAGTTCTTGCGAACCCCTCTATTCCTGAGAAGCAGAAGCTGGGCGTTTTGGACGCTTTAGCTCCACGCTTGGGCCTGGAGAAGGCAGCACGCAACTTTATCGCTCTGGTAGCGCATCATGACCGCTTGCACGAGTTGGATGAGATGCTCGAGGCATACCATGCGATTGCAGACCAGGAGCTGCGCGTCGCTGAAGTGGAAGTGACCAGCGCTCTGCCGCTCGACGAAGCCTCCCGCCAGCTGATTGAGCAAAAGATTGCTGCGCTGACCGGTGGTGAGCGTGTACGGGCAACGTATCGCGAAGATAAGAGCCTTCTGGGCGGCGCGATTGTGAAGGTCGGATCGACGATTTACGATGGCTCGGTCCGGGCGCAGTTGGAGCAGCTCAAGTTGCGTTTGATGAACGCAGCATAAGCCGCGAAAGAACGACAGCAGCGAGACGAACGACCTCAAGATTCAGGATTGAAGTAACCGAACGAAGGACTACGAATGGCTACGATTCAGGCAAACGAAATTACCGAACTGCTTCGCCAGCAGATTGAGAACTATGAACAGCGTGTACAGGTGGATGAGGTCGGTACGATCGTCACCCTCGGCGACGGCATCGCACGCGTCCACGGCCTCGACAAGGTAATGGCAGGCGAGCTGATCGAGTTCCCGCACGGCGTGGCCGGTCTGGCGATGAACCTGGACGAAGACCAGGTAGGCGCCGTACTGCTGGGGGACTACACCGAGCTGAAGGAAGGCGATACGGTTAAGCGCTCGGGCAAGATCATGAGCGTGCCGGTTGGTGAGGCTCTGATCGGTCGCGTTGTGAACGCGCTCGGGCAGCCCATTGATGACAAAGGACCGATCAACACGCCGCACTCCTTGCCCGTGGAGCGTCTTGCTCCGGGTGTCATTGATCGTCAATCGGTAACGGAGCCGATGGCGACCGGTATCAAGGCAATCGATGCGATGATTCCCATCGGCCGTGGCCAGCGTGAGCTGCTGATCGGCGATCGCCAGACGGGTAAGACCGCTGTCGCTCTGGACACCATCATCAACTCGGCTAAGAACGACCTGATCTGCATTTACTGCGCGGTCGGCCAGAAGCGTTCCTCCGTAGCTCAGGTGGTCCAGACGCTGGAGCGCTATGGCGCCATGGCGTACACCATTGTTGTGGCTGCGACCGCCTCCGAGCCGGCGCCGATGCAGTATCTCGCGCCGTTTGCGGCGACCGCGATGGGCGAGTACTTCCGCGATAGCGGCAAGCACGCGCTGATCATCTATGACGATCTTTCCAAGCACGCGGCTTCGTATCGTGAGATCTCGCTGCTGCTGCGTCGTCCGCCGGGACGTGAAGCGTATCCGGGCGATGTGTTCTATCTGCACTCGCGCCTTCTGGAGCGTTCGGCCAAGATGTCCAAGGAGCTTGGCGGTGGTTCTTTGACCGCTCTGCCGATCATCGAAACACAGGCTGGCGACGTCTCTGCGTACATTCCGACCAACGTGATCTCGATTACGGACGGACAGCTCTTCTTCGAAACGGATCTGTTCAACTCGGGTATTCGCCCGGCGGTCAACGTTGGCCTTTCGGTTTCGCGTGTAGGTTTCTCGGCAGCGATCAAGGCAACCAAGCAGGTTGGTTCGACCCTGAAGCTTGATCTGGCGCAGTATCGCGAACTGGCTGCGTTCTCGCAGTTCGGTTCCGATCTGGATAAGGTGACGCAGAACCAGCTCAATCGTGGTGCTCGTCTGACGGAGCTGCTCAAGCAACCCCAGTTCCAGCCGTTGACCTGGGTGCAGCAGGTTGCCATCATCTTTGCCGGCACCAACGGGCTTCTGGATGATCTGGAAGTGAAGCAGATTGGTGCTTTTGAAGCTGGACTGTATCCGTACCTTGACTCCGCCCAGCAGCAGCTTCTGACGGATATCGAAGCCAAGCGCGCACTGGACGACGATCTGAAGGCTCGCCTGAAGAGTGCCATCAACGAATACAAGCAAGGCTTCAAAGCTGAGCAGACGAAGGCCTAAAGCCTTAACGAGACCGGGAAAAGAAGCAAACAGAGAATGCCAAATACACTCGATCTACGGCGGCGCATCCGCAGCGTGAAGAACACGCAGCAGATCACCAAGGCCATGAAGATGGTCTCGGCAGCTAAGCTGCGCCGCGCCCAGGAACGTGCACTGCAGGCGCGCCCCTATGCGCAAATGCTGACTGCCGTTCTTGAGTCGCTGGTGCGCCGTACCGACTTGTATAACAGCGCCACGGGAGAAATCGTTCATCCGCTGCTCACAGAGCGCGAAGAAAAGAACGTTCTGGTCTTGGTGATCGCTGGCGATAAGGGATTTGCTGGCGGGTTCAATGCCAATGTCGGTAAGGCCGCGCAGCGGTTTATTGATGAACGCATTGCAGCAGGCCAGAACGTTGATCTTGAAGCTCTGGGCAAGAAGGCGATCGGCTTTTATAAGCGCAAGTATCCGGCCGCCGTCTACGAGCATAAGGAAGAGCTGTACGACAACGACCTGGCCAAGCATATTGAAGATGTCCGCCATCGCGCGGAGCCGGTAGAAGTTACCGGTGAGCATCCGACGGTGCTGATGAAAGCAATCTTTGAAGACGTTGCAGAGATTGCGCGTTCGATCATCCGGCGCTATGAGCAGGCCGAGATTGACTCCGTGTACATCGTGTACAACGAGTTCAAGAGCGTGCTGGCGCAGCGTCTGGTTGTGGAGAAGCTGCTCCCCATCCGTAAGCTTGGCTCGCCTGAGATTACAGCGGCAGAAGAGATGACCGAGGAGCAGAAGGAGGCAATTGCTCACGCTGCTGCTTCCTCTGGTGTCACGGTTCTGGAGCCGGAAGATGCCGAGATCGAGCGTGAGGCCAAGAAGTTTGGCACCGCCGATGTGGATTACATCTTCGATCAGGAGCCGGAGCTCTTGTTCCGCCATCTGATGCCCCGTTACGTGATCATTCAGATCTTCCATGCAATTCTGGAGTCGGTGGCGGCAGAGCATGCGGCCCGTATGACGGCGACCGACGCGGCTACGAAGAATGCAGGCGATCTGATTGAAAAGCTATCGTTGACGATGAACCGTGTGCGTCAGGCAGCGATCACGAAGGAAATTATCGAAATTGTTTCAGGAGCGGCAGCGCTCTAAGAGACGCGAAGAGAGACTATGGCAGACACACAAAATATTGGCAAAGTGATCCGCGTTTCCGGCCCAGCCGTCGACGTGCAGTTCGATGAGGCGAATATGCCGCCGATCTTCCAGGCACTGCAGGTGATCGGTGAAGGCTTCGTTACGCCGAGCCCTGTGAATGTGATCGTGGAAGTGCAGCAGCACCTTGGCGAAGGTCGCGTGCGTTGCATCGCGATGGAGTCCACGGACGGTATGGTGCGTGGGATGAAGGTGATCGATACAGGAGCTGGCATTACGGTTCCCGTAGGCCGCGAAACGCTTGGCCGTGTGCTCAACGTACTCGGTCAGCCGGTCGATGAGTTAGGTCCGGTGAACGCCAAGGCGCACCGCGCAATTCACCGTCAGGCTCCGGCGTTTGATGAGCAGTCGACCTCGGAAGAGATGTTTGAGACCGGTATCAAGGTCGTCGATTTGATCCTTCCGTTTTTGAAGGGCGGCAAAATCGGCCTCTTTGGCGGTGCAGGCGTTGGTAAGACCGTTGTTATTCAGGAGCTGATCAACAACATCGCCATGAAGCACGGCGGCTTCTCGGTGTTTGCCGGTGTAGGCGAACGTACCCGCGAAGGAAACGACCTCTGGCATGAATTCCAGGAGTCGGGCGTTATTGATCCCAAGGATTACAACAAGAGCAAAGCTGCGCTGATCTATGGTCAGATGACGGAGCCGCCGGGAGCTCGTCTGCGCGTGGCGCTGACCGGTCTTACCGTTGCGGAGTACTTCCGTGACGAAGAAGGCGCAGACACGCTGCTCTTCATCGATAACATTTTCCGCTTTACGCAGGCTGGTTCAGAAGTCTCCACACTGCTCGGCCGTATGCCGTCGGCGGTAGGTTATCAGCCGAATCTGGCGACCGAAATGGGCGAGCTGCAGGAGCGCATCACGTCGACCAAGAAGGGTTCGGTTACCTCGGTGCAGGCTGTGTACGTCCCTGCGGATGACTTTACCGATCCGGCTCCGGCGACAACCTTTGCTCATCTGGATGCGACGATGTTGCTTTCGCGTCCTCTGTCCGAGCTCGGCATTTATCCGGCGGTGGATCCGCTTACCTCGACCTCACGTATTCTCTCGGCCCGCATTGTGGGTGACGAGCACTACAACGTGGCGCAGGGTGTGAAGCGTATTCTGCAGCGTTATAAGGATCTGCAGGACATCATCGCGATCCTGGGTATCGACGAGCTTTCTGAAGAAGACAAGCTGACCGTAACGCGCGCCCGCAAGGTGCAGCGCTTCCTCTCGCAGCCCTTCCACGTGGCGGAAATCTTCACGGGTATCCCCGGAGCCTATGTGAAGGTGGAAGATACGGTTCGCTCGTTCAAGGAAATTATCGAGGGTAAGCATGACTCGATCCCGGAACAGGCCTTCTACCTTAAGGGCGGTATCGAGGATGTGCTCGCTGCAGCTGAGAAGCTGAAGGCGAACGCCTAACAAGAGACAGCCACTGAGTATGCAGCTTCGGTGTAGATGCCGGGGCTGCAAAACTCAGAGCGAAGGGCTAGGACATGGCTGACAGAAACAACAATTCGGAATTGCTGCACGTACGGCTGGTCACGCCGGATCGTGTTCTGCTGGATTCGACGGCAAGTGCTGTTGAGCTTCCTTCTATCTCCGGCTACCTTGAGGCGCTGTACGGCGCCGCGCCCCTGCTCTCAGAGCTGGGCGCAGGGGAAGTTCGCCTGCATGGTGGTGCAACGGGCGAGCAGATCTTCTTTGTCGCGTCGGGAGTGGTGGAAGTGCTGCCGGATCGGGTGACGATCCTCGCAGAGACGGCGTTGCGTCCTGAAGAGATTGACGTAAAGGCCGCAGAGGCAGAACTCGTGCAGTCGCAGGAGATGTGGAAGCAGGCCGGCGATGAGCAGCAGAAGTACGACGAGGCAAACACGGTTGCACGTGTGGCTGAGGAGAAGATCGCAAGCGCAACGCATCGGAATGCCACGCGCTAAAGAAACTGCTGCTGTATGCCGCGGTGAAACAAACAAGAAACGCCCCAGCTTTACGAGTTGGGGCGTTTCTCTTGTTGAGCGCTTGTGGGTTACGCCTGTTCGCGCTTCAGCCAGTCGTTGCTGGTGAGAACACACAGAATAGCCATCCAGCCGATGAGCAGGAAGAAATATCCCCACACCAACACGTTGAAGAAGACGAAGAGCAGCAGAGCGACCGTCATGGTGGCAAAGATGCTGGCAAGGCTACGGCTGCGGCGGGTGCGCCAGCACCAAACGAGCAACAGCAATAACACAATGGCCTGAACGTGTTGCAGATGGGACGCTCCTGCGAACACGGCTGCCAGGGAAGAAAGACTGGCCGGGCGAGCGTTGACGCCTCCACCGTTCCAATGCCCCAGAATGCCGTAGAGCAGTGCCTTTTTATCCCAAACCCAAAACGGAAGAATGCAGAGCGCGGCTGTTATGGCTGCGATGGCTCCGTGCACGAGAGCTTGAGGGGCCCCTTCTTCTTCGAAGAGGTACAGGAGCCAGAAGGGAGCCAGAATCCAGCTGAATTGCGACATCGCGGCGCTGACTCCAAGAAGGATAGCTGCAGCAGCCCAGCGTCGGCGTGCGGTCAGCAGTAGTGCCGCGATCAGGCAAAGCCAGTGAGGCGGCGTATAGATGTCATGGCGGTATTGAAGGTAGGGCGAGCAGGCAAGCAGGGCAACCATGCCTGCGCTGTAGACCCGGAACCGTGGCTTCGTGGCGAGAACCAAGAATGACCCGAGCAGCAGAACGCTTAGTAGATTGAGAAGCCGTGGGTCAAGATGGGCTGCATTGAAGGGAAGGTAGAGCAGCCAGGTAACCGGAAGATACGTCAGTAGTACAGGACCGCTCAGCAGGCGATAGAGATGATACGGAGCGACGCGGTGCAGCAGGGAAGTGTCGGCGGCGGCAATGAGCGGTTGCATGTCAGAGCGTCGAGGGTCGAGCGGGTCGCTAAAGACCGTTAGCAGGCCAACGATGGTTACAGGCAAGAGAGCTGCGATGAGAAGCTTTCTCGTGGATGGTTGGTCCGGCTGCAGCAGGACAAAGAGAGGCACAAGTGCCGCGAGAAGGAAGAGGTACGGAGTTGTGTGGGGATAAAAACGGTAGCCGACAAAGTGGTAATGCTGCGCCGATTTGTAAAACAGTGCAAGGCTCGCGAGCTGACTAAGAGAGGCCAACGCAAAAAGCACTCTCCATGCGTTCTCCCCAGGTGTGGAGCTCTTTTTGAAACGGAAGGGGTGGTGATGGGGGAAGAGCATTGCCACGCAGCCAAGCAGAAAAAGCGCGAGTGCGGAACGCATAAGGACAAGGTTGAGGCTATCTGCATGTCCGAACCCATCAGCCTGTACGGAGAGAAAGAGGAGAAAGATCGCGCAGGCGTAAAGCCTGCTTGTCTCCACCATCCCAAGCGACGGAGAGGGCGTCGCTGAACCGGGGTCGGAGATGGGGGGGATGTAAGAAGACTGCATGAGCCATGGTAGCGTTTGCTGTGGGAGAAGGGGCAGGAAAGAGAGACCCTTGTTCACGACGCTGTGATGCTGCTTGCCTAGGCTGAAGCATATGTTGCTTTCGAATCGCAGACAGTTTTTGGCAGGTGCGGGTGTCCTGGGAGTTGCCAGTGTTTTGAGTAAGGGCGGGGCGTATGCCGCGGCACCCAAGGCACAGGATTTTGACTTCATCTTCTTCACCGATACGCATATCCAGCCGGAACTGGATGCCGCGAACGGTTGCGCTATGGCCTTTCGCAAGATTCGTACAGAGAAAGCCGACTTTGCCATTCAGGGCGGAGACCACGTCTTCGATTCCCTTGGGGTTCCGAAAGAGCGGGCTCTCAGCCTCTTCGATCTTTATTACAAGACCGAGCAGGATCTTGGAATGAAGACTTATCACACGATCGGGAACCATGACTGCATCGGGATCTACACCAAGAGCGGTGTGAGCCCTTCCGATCCTTTGTATGGAAAGCGTTATTACGAAGACCACCTTGGAAAAACCTTTTACAGCTTCGACCATAAAGGTGTGCACTTTATCGTGCTGGACTCCATTGGCATTACGAGCGATCGCCACTATGAAGGCCGCATCGATGCGCAGCAACTTCAATGGCTGGCTCTGGATCTTGCCGCACTGCACCCTGCTCATCCGGTGATTGTGGTGTCGCATATTCCGATTGTGAGCGCTATCGATTCTTACGTGCCGCGGCCTGCCGAGCCGGAGACGCACCATGGTGCAACGGTGGTGAACTCTTCTGAGGTAATTCAGCTTTTTGAAGGCCGCAATGTGCTCGGCGTACTGCAGGGGCATACCCATATCAATGAGGTCGTAACCTGGCATGGAGTGCCGTACATAACCAGCGGTGCTGTAAGTGGAAATTGGTGGCACGGAACACGTCTTGGAGCCGCCGAGGGCTACACCGTCGTTTCAGTGCGTAATGGAAAGCTGCAAACACGCTACGAAACGTATGGCTTCAAAAGCGTAGAGCCGCAAAATACATAGCCTCCGCTGCAGCTTGTTCACGCAAACGGCCCTCCCGATGTGGAAGGGCCGTTTGCGTGGACATGATTTCTCTGAATCAGAACTTCATCGTGTCATGATTGGGATCGTAGGTCAGTTTGATGAGGTTATCCCTGTAGTCGATTTGGATCTTGAGCCGTTGCAGCGTGGGCAGACCCAGCAGGCCGGAGGTTTCAAAACCGTTGGAGTGGGATAGATGGGTTGTGTCGTAGCAGTAGTAGGACTGCTGTGGCAGCAGGAGATTTGCGGTCCGTAGAGATGCGTCCTTCGTCTCGTAGACTTTTTGCACTCTTCCTGACAGGCCTACAAACTCCATTGGGGAACTCGAAAGTTTGCCGAGCTCTTTGCCCATCTGTAGGGAGACGTTGGATTGCTGCGCACCGGTGTCCAGAATCAGGTAATGCACGGGGCCTTTGTTATTGAACGCAGAGGGAAGCATGATCTGATGACCGATACGGATGATTGAGTTGAAGTTCTGCATCTCAGGGGCGATATAGGGGTCATGCAGGTTTGAACTTGTTTCCGCCGCGTCATCATCCAATGTAGGCTTTGCCGGATCCTCAGGCCGCTTGGGAAGCGGGTTGAGCAAGAGCTGCCCTTGTTGGTAATCAAGTGTTACGAGCCAACGATCGAATACATCCATGCCTATCAAGCCATCGACATCGAGACGGCTTTTTTCAACAACGTCGACCAGGCAGTTAGAGATCTCGACATCTCCGATGCGGATCTTGTCAACGTGTGTCAGGTAAGCATTGGCTTTGCCTTCATCACCGACGCCGGTGATACCGTGTTGAAACTCCGGCGTCAGATTCAGAGATCGCGCGGCGCTGCTTGTCAGGGTGATGCCGGAAGCGCCGGTGTCGATCTGCATACGACGCCGCTTGTTGTTGAAGTACACATCCAGTCCGTAGGCGACCGGATGAGAGTTATCGCCATAGATCGGGGCAAGCGGTGTTTTCACCTCATCGGAAACGGAGGTAACGCGGCACTCTCCAGCGTGGTGTGCTTTCATGTGATCCAGAGAGTTTTGATAAGAAGAACGGTCCCCCTGATTAATGGTGTTCGTTCCCTGCATGTACTGCTCGAGAGCGGCCAAACGCTCCTTGCGGGGAAGCATGAAGATCCATTCCCGCAGGATCAACTCGTCCTTTGGGCGAACACTGTGCGCTGAATGGATCAGCATTCCGGCCCGATGGTTGTATCCCCAAATCTCATAAACGGACGCCAGGGCATAGAGGGCGCGTCCTTCGCAGGGAGAGAGGCTGAGCGCTTTGCGGGCGTGGGCTTCTGCTTCATTCGGAGAGCCCGCGCGATACTCCGCTTCAGAAAGAGCCACTTCCGCCAGGGCTGGTTCAGGCGTAAGTTTTGTCATGGCTTCTGCTTCCTGAAGCGCCTCTTCGGTTTTGTCTTCTCCGATCAGGGCATTGACAAGACCATAACGGTCCTCCAACGAGCTTTTGTCTGCCTCAAGCGCTTTGCGATAGAACGCGTCCGCGTCGCTATAGCGCTTACTGGAGAGCATTTTCTCCCCTTCTGTTGGCTCCTGCTGCACAACCGTACAGTGCTGCTTCGATGAGGCTCCGGGTTGGGACTGAGCATGTAAGGAAGACAGCGGAGCTGCAAGGGAAGAAAAGATCAGAGCAAGAAGGATGCTGGGTTTCATGGGGGTCCGTACCGGCCTGCGAGAGGAAGCTTACGCATCGAGGGAAAGCAAGGAACACGGGCGGGATGCGGTTCCGCAACGTGACGCTGCAACTTCCCTATCCATAAACGCAGTTGGGACACGAAGCAGAGGAGAAGTTTGGGATGTTGCGGATCATACATCCGCTAAGCGCTTACGCTTCAACTTTTTTGGATAAAAAAGGACGGAGGCGCTTACGCATAAGCTGCACGGCCTCCTTGCTCTCATCGATGAGCAAAAAGGAGCGGTCGTGCCTAACTGCGGCGACGCCGGTCGTACCGCTACCTGCAAAGAAGTCCAGCACGGTGTCTCCGGGGTTGGAGTGAACACGCACGATTCTTTCCAGAATGCCGAGCGGCTTCTGGGTAGGGTAGCCTGTTTTCTCTTTCCCCGTCGGAGAGACGATGGTGTGCCACCAGACATCGGTTGGCGTTTTTCCGCGCGCTGCTTTTTCGCGCCCCACGAGAGTGGGTGCCATATAAGGAATGCGGTCGGCCTCTTCGAGGTTGAAGGTGTACTGCTTTGGGTGTTTGGTGTACCAGAACAGGGTGTCGTGCTTGGTCGGCCAGCGGCGTTTGGGACGGGCGCCGTAGTCGTATGACCAGATGATTTCGTTTTGAAAGCACGCGCGACCGAAGATCTCATCGAGCATGATCTTGCAGTAGTGCGATTCGCGAGGGTCGACATGCAGGAACAGAGAGCCTGTGGCAGCGAGCACGCGGTGAGCTTCTTCCAGCCGCGGGCGAAGGAAGCCTATGTAGTCGTCAAAGCTGTCGCGGTAAACGGGAAGCGCCGATGCAAGTGTCTCGGTGCGGTAGCGTCGGCCGCCGAAACCGGTCCTGTCGCCCTGATCGTCATCGCGAACGGACCGCATGCGATGACGCTTTTGCACGAAACCTGTGTTGAACGGGGGATCGATGTAGATCAACTGCACCGAAGCGTCGTCAAGCTTGCGCAGAGCGGTTAGGTTTTCACGCTGGAGTATCTTGTTCACGGCTGTCGTAGTTTTGAGTGTACCGTTAGCCGCGTGCACGGTTATCGCATTTGTTGTGCGACAGCCGCGCAGTTGCGCCCGGCCTTTGGCGTGATCCGTTCTCGCACGCTGGTCTACAACCAGCGCGATGCGGAGGTTATGCGCGCGATCGTGAGCTTTCTTGCGCCGCTTCGGAATCCGCAGGCGCCTGAGGGCGGAAGGGGCCGGTAGGAAGGTCTTCAGCCGGGTTCCGGGCGTCGATTGTCACAGCATCGAGCAGTATCCTTGAAGTTGTGAAGATGTCTGTACTGGCTTCGGGATCCAAAGGGAACTGCACCGTGATCAGCGGTGCGGGAACCTCGATTCTGGTCGATTGCGGTATGAGCTGCCGGGAGATTTTGCGCCGGATGGCGATGGTGGGAGAGGATCCCGCAAAGCTGGACGCCATTGTCGTCACGCACGAGCACATTGACCACGTTGCCGGGCTGGCGGTCATGGCGCGCCGGCTCAAAATTCCGGTTTTCTTTACAGAAGCGACGCACCGGGCATGGGAGCGGATGACGCGCCCGCGCCAGACGATGACCTATAAGCAGTGGCTCGAAAAAGTACAGCGGGAGAAGCAGGAGCGGGCCGAGGCTGCGACCAGCGGTAGTGGGCTTGGCGGAGAAGAGTCTCTGGCGAAGTCTTCTTTCATTGAGGCGGAGCCTTCTGTGATTGATCTTGCGGCCTGTGATCCTGCTACGAATGATTCTGCCGATCAGAATGAGAAGCGCGATCCGGCGTTTTTGCCCGCCGTCGAGTACTTTCAGGCCGGGAAGCCCTTCCAAATCGGAGGCATCGAGGTGAATCCGTTTACGATTCCTCACGATGCAGCTGACCCTTGTGGCTTTGTCTTCCACGCCGGGTCGGAGTCGATTCGCATGGCTGTGGCGACGGACCTGGGGTACATTCCGCCGAATGTGAAGCTGGCACTTCGTTCGGTGGACGTGTTGCTTCTGGAATCAAACCACGATCTCGAGATGCTGAAGGACGGCCCGTATCCCTGGAGTGTGAAGCAGCGTGTGCTGAGCCGGGTGGGGCATCTGTCCAACGATGCGGCTGCAGAGTTTCTGCAGCGTGACTATGACGGCGGAGCGCACACGATCGTACTGGGGCATTTGAGCGAGTCAAACAATCTTCCCGAGCTGGCTAAAATGTCGGCGGAACGGGCTCTTGGAGATCGACTCCGGCTTCTGGGAAATCGCGTTCTACTGGCCCAACAGGAAGCGCCGATCGAACCGATCTGTCTCTAGCGATGGAATTTAGGCGAATATCAGACGCTACCTGCTGAATGATTGTTGCTCAGCGTTAGTAAGAATCTAGTAAACTAGTGCATGTACAACCGATGAATAACACCACTTCAAATTCGCGTCGATTTCATGCGTGCACGGATCCGGTTGTGGGTGGGATCCTGGCTGGTTGGCGTTACGACATCTCCCAGATCCCTCCGGATCTTCGGGTTGATTACGAGACGCATCTGTCGCAGTGCACGTTCTGCCGGCGTAAGCAGCATTTGCACCGTTCTGTCGACGTGCTGCTGCTCTCGGCCACCTCACTTTCTTTTGTGGCGTTTCTGCTGGCCGCGCTGGTCATTCGGCGCATTGAAGCCATCAGCCATGTAACGGCTCTTCATGTGAAACTGCATCCGGCGGAGACCGCAGGTTTGCTGGCTGCGCGCACGCCCGCTACGGTTACGATCGGTCTTGAAGCGGTTGCGATCGCTGGCGTTGTCCTTTCCTTGCTTCTCTGGGGAGTGATTGCGATGGTGACGCCGGTGGGCAGCATGGTAAGTACAGCGCTGCGGAGTCGCTCTCGCACCGAGGCCAACGACCAGCTTGGCAAGCAGGCAGCCTAGCCTCACTTCTTTATGCTTTTCAAAACCGCGGCTTCGGCTGCGGTTTTGTTTTGCTCTACACTTTGTAGTGAGGCCCCCTTGTCGTGAGTCACACCAGTCATTCGGACGGCAAACTGCAGCTGGAAAAAGCAGTCTTTGAGCATGAAGCAGCCGCCATGGCAGAAGAGCAGGCCGTCGCCCAGGCGCACCCGGTGAAAGAGAACAGCGACTCCTGGTGGTCGTATCCAGCGACGTACGGCCTGGTGCTGGTGAATGTGCTGGTCTTTGCGGTCATGTTTCGCTTTGGGCCCATGGCGGATGCCTTGCGGCAGCATGCCTGGGGTGAGGTGTTGACCGCGCAATTCGATGGCGACACCTTGGTTCGCTTCGGAGGCTGCGACTCAATCCGCGTACTGCAAGGGGAGTGGTGGCGCCTGCTGACAGCCTGTTTCGTGCACGGTACGGTGCTGCACGTCGTCCTGAATATGTGGTGTCTCTGGAACCTTGGGCTCTTTGGAGAGAGGCTGCTGGGACGATATGGCCTGGTCGCGGTCTATATGTTGACCGGCGTCGCGGGCAATCTGCTTTCGCTCGCCTGCTCGCTCTTTATCCGGACGAACCTGCTTGTCGTGGGAGCTTCAGGGGCGATCTTTGGAATTACCGGCGTGCTGATTGTTCTGCTTTCCAACCGTGGCCTCGTGCGCAACGGCCTGCAGTGGAAGGACATCCGCGGGCTGCGCTCTCAGGTCGTGCTGTTTGCGGTAGCGAATCTGGTGCTTGGAGCCGCGCCGAACATGATACCGATGTTCTCAGACAGCACACTGCGGGTTCTTCACGTGAATCCGGCGGTTGTGCCCCACATCGACAACACGGCGCATCTGGGAGGGTTTTTCTCCGGCTTGCTGTTAGCCTGGCCGCTGTTCTCCCGCATGACGGTAGGCAAGGCTCAGTATCGTACCCGTCAGCGTGTTGTCTTTACCTGTGCCGCGCTCTTGCTGGCGATGGTGAGCTATGCGGTGGCTCGTTTTGCCTGAATCGGTGCTTGAAAGCCGGCAGAAAAGGAAAACCCGCCATCGTTGGCGGGTTTTTGTTTGAAGCAGAAGCGTTTTGATTTAGACCACAGAGGTGGATGCGGTCGCTGCAAACTTGCGAACCATCGCGAGCAGGAGGCGGCGGTCGCTTTCTGTCAGGTTCGCAGAGTAGCGCTGAACCTGCGTGAGAAAGCGAATCTCGTCGGCAGAGAGGGAAACACCGGGGACATCCTTAATCGGGTCTTCGGCGAAAAAGTGGCTGAGAGGAAGATCGAGCGCAGAGGCGATCTTTTGCAGGGTCTCAAGCGACGGCACAGTATGACCGTTTTCGACGCGAGAGAGATAGCAGCGGAGCAGGCCGGTGCGCTTTTCAATATCACCCTGCGACATGCCCTTCTGGAGCCGGAAGCCGCGGATGGTGGTCCCAATGTTGATTGGTGCTGGTGCGGCGGACTCAACCGAGGCTGCAGGCTCAACCGGCAGTGCTGTGTGCATATGTGCCATTAGCCACAAAGTAACGAGGCAGCTCACCCCGGCGCAACAAAAATGTTCTCCAAACGTCGTTCGTTTCGTACCTTCGGAGATTCGTGTCGAGCCGAACACCGGGTATCTACCCAACAACTCCCCAAAAGAATAGGCGAAAAGCGGAAACGCAATTCGCCCGGAAGGACGCGGTGTTTCGTGTTTTTTCGGATGCTCCGGCTTAGCTTTGGATGTCGAGACCTAGATCCAAAGCGCGAACCGAGTGCGTAAGTGCGCCGACCGAAATCAGATCCACGCCGGTGGCTGCAATGGCTGCGATGCGCTCGAGAGTGATGCCGCCTGAGGCTTCGATGAGTACGCCAGGGGCCAGCTTGCGGACGAGTGCGACCCCTTCGTGCATGGCGTCGAGCGAAAAATTGTCGAGCATGAGCGTGTTCACAACGCCGGAGGAGAGCACGGAAGGGATCTGATCGAGCCGATCCACCTCTACCTCGATGTGCGTGGTGTGCGGCAGGCTTTGCGCCGCTTCGCGAAGGCTTTCCGGCAAGGCTCGGGCACCGTTCTGTGTCAGCACTGCAAGGTGGTTGTCCTTGAGCATGACCGCATCCGAGAGTGAAAAACGGTGGTTGTGCCCGCCTCCGCAGCGCACGGCATAGCGTTCGAGCTGCCGCAGCCCGGGCGTTGTTTTGCGCGTGTCTGTGATGCGTGTGGCGCTGCCCGCGGCGGCTGCCACATAGCTCGCGGTAAGGGTGGCGATGCCGCTTAGCCGTTGGATGAAGTTCAGCCCGACACGCTCTCCTGTAAGTACGTCGCGCGCAGGGCCTTCGGCGGTGGCCAGCAGCGTACCACGGCTGAAGCGCTGACCGTCATGCAGCTCAAAGCGCACTGTGATGTCGCCGGTGAGGCGCATGGATGCGGTAAAGAGATCTTCGCCAGCCAGCACGCCGTCTTCACGCGCCACGAGCTGTGCGCGAACGCGTGCGGAGGAGGGAAGAAAGGTTTGTGCGCTTAGATCGCCCCAGGGGGCGTCTTCATCAAGTGCGGCGCGGACAAGTTTGTCCACGTACGCAGCGGAAGGTTTCATCATGGTGCGACGGTCTCAGCGGCATCCGTGGTGCTGACGGTTGCTCTCTGGCTATACACCAGCGAGCGCGCCCAGGCAGGCGAGGGATGCGGGTAATCGGAACGGAAATGAGCGCCGCGAGACTCTGTGCGTGTAAGCGCAGCGGTCATAACAAGGCGGGCCAGAAGATGCAGATTCGCCGTTTCGAGAGCAGCCACAGAGCTGCCTTCCACACGAGTGGCGTTGAGCTCGGCCAGCGCTGTTTCCAGATCGTGCCCGTTGCGCTCGATGCCGGCCGCTGCCCACATCAACGTCTGCAGGCTGCGACGATCAATGCTGCGCTCCGGGGAGTACTGCGCGCCGAGCGGATGAACGCGCGTCGCGTCAAACTCTGCGGCGGTGTTGATGTTGAAACTGGGAAGAGTGCTCTCTCCAAGGAAAAGTCCGGCGCAGCGCCAGGCAAAAACAAGGCTTTCGAGCAGGGAGTTCGACGCAAGACGGTTGGCGCCGTGTACACCGGTGCACGCTGTTTCCCCCACGGCGAAGAGCCGTGGAACCGAGGTGCGGCCGTACAAATCTGTGCGAACGCCGCCCATCCAGTAATGGGCTGCGGGAGTGACGGGGATGGGTTCGCGGGACCAGTCCATGCCACGGCGGCGGACCGCAGCATCGATCGACGGGAAGCGGGTGCGCAGGAACTCTTCGCCTCCCAGTCGCGTGGCGTCCAGCATCACGGGCTTACCGTTCTGGGCTGCCATTTGCAGCGCAATGCCGCGAGCGACGATGTCGCGTGGTGCTAGTTCAGCAAGCGGATGAATCGCCTGCATAAAGCGGCGACCGTTCGCATCGAGCAGCACGGCACCTTCGCCGCGAACCGCCTCAGAGATCAGGAAGGTTTCCGGATGAGCGAGGGCGGTGGGGTGGAACTGATAGAACTCGCTGTCCGCGATCTCGGCACCAGCCCGCAAAGCGGCTGCGGTGCCGTCGCCGGTGGCCCCACCGGGGTTGGTCGTGTGCAGGAAGAGCTGACCGGCGCCGCCGGAGGCGAGAAGGACCGCATCCGCATCGAGACGCTGCCTCTGGCCGTCGCGCTTGATGATCGATAGCCCAGCCGCAACCCCGTTGCGCAGCAGAATGTCGGCGACGAAGGTGTGCTCTAGAACCTGAACGTTTTTGGTCGCGCGCACCGCGTGCACCAGAGCCATCTCGATGGAGAGGCCGGTTGAGTCGCCCCCTGCATGGAGTACGCGAGGGTAAGAGTGAGCGGCTTCCAACCCCTTGGCCAGCTCACCGTCGCGCTGATCAAACTGCACTCCAAAGCGAATCAGGTCATGAATCCGCAGAGGACCTTCTTCGCACAGAACGCGCACGGCGGCTTTATCGCAAAGGTGCGCGCCAGCGATCAGGGTGTCGGTGATGTGGGCTTCCGCGGAGTCATCGGCGAACATGGCCGCCGCGATACCGCCCTGCGCCCAGCGTGTGTTCGATTCCGCCAGCTCGTTCTTGGTTACGAGCGTCACGTCGTGCGTTGTGGCCAGACGCAGCGTTGCGATCAGGCCGGCAATACCGCTGCCGACAACGACAATGTGCTCGCGAGGAATGCTCATGCGGCCATCACCGGCTTTCCGGGGGCAAGCGCCAGCATGCGCTCCAGGGCAACGCGCGCATCGCTCGCTGTGGCCTCGTCTACCGTGATCTGGTTGACAATCTCACCGCGCTCGAGGGACTCGAGCACCCAGGCAAGGTAGCTCGGGTGGATGCGATACATCGTCGAGCAGGGACAGATGATCGAGTCCAAACAGAAGATCGTCATCTCCGGATGATCATTGGCGAGGCGCTGTACAAGATTGATCTCCGTGCCGATAGCGAAGACTGAACCCGCAGGGGCGGCTTCGATGGCTTTGCGGATGTAATCGGTGGAGCCTGCTTCATCGGCTGCATCCACGACCTCCATCGTGCACTCCGGATGGACGATGACGCGCACGCCCGGGTGGCGCTGACGCGCCATTGCGATCTGCTCCACGCTGAAGCGCTTGTGCACCGAGCAGAAACCGTGCCAGAGGATCACCTTCGCCTCGTGCAGATGCGTTTCACTGTTGCCACCGAGCGCCACTTCCGGCTTCCAAAGCGGCATCTGCTCAAGCGAGACGCCCATTGCCTTGGCCGTATTGCGGCCCAGGTGCTGGTCGGGGAAGAAGAGGACGCGCTGGCCGCGAGCAAAGGCCCACTCGAGAACAGAACGCGCGTTGGAAGAGGTGCACACTACGCCTCCGTGACGGCCGCAAAACGCCTTGAGCGCGGCCGAGGAGTTCATGTACGTCACCGGAAGAACGGGCTGGCGGCCTTCGGCGTCAGACTCTGTACCAAAGAGGGCGGTCAGCTCCTCCCAGCAGTCCTCAACCGCATCAAGATCTGCCATATCAGCCATGGAACAGCCCGCTGCCAGATTTGGCAGGATGACGGCCTGATCCGGACGTGAGAGCATGTCTGCGGTCTCTGCCATGAAGTGCACACCGCAGAAGACAATCGCCTCAGCGTTCGGCCGTGTTTTGGCGGCCTGCGCAAGCTGGAAGCTGTCACCTACGAAGTCGGCATACTTTACGACTTCGTCACGTTGATAGAAGTGGCCAAGAACGACGAGCTTTTCTCCCAGAGCATGCTTGGCGGCGCGTATGCGCAGATCGAGCTCTTCCCGGGTGGCCTGGCGGTACTGCTGGGGCAATACGCCCTGACGCGGGGCGTCAGAGGGCAGCGGGTCCGCGATGGAGGCGCCGGGGCCGTAGCTTTGGTCGGCGTCGTGCTCCCACGGATTGTCGTCGAGTGCTGCGGAACAGGTGCTGCCGGCTCCTGCCTGTTCACCTATTTGGATCAGGTGGATTGTTTCGGGGACTGAAGGCACTGCAGGACTCCTGAGATAGCCGTATGTCTGAGCCGCGGCTCGTCGGTCCATTGGATGAACCGAGGTCGCGGCCTGACGCTCTTTTCTAGGATATCCCTTTTCGTGGGCAGGCAAATAAGAGAGAGCCTATAAGGCCATAAGAAGAATAAGAGTGTCGCATTGTGCGCTAATCGCAGAGTGGGGCGGCGAAAGCCGCCCCAGAGTTTGTTGATGGCACAACTACAGGCTTTGCACCGATGGTCGCACCAGCATTTCGTGAATGCCGACGTGGGCTGGCTGGCCAATCAGGCGAAGCAGTGTCTTCATCTTCGGCAAGAGGAGAAAAGGCGGATTGCAAAAGCCAGGAAGAGACGAAGAGCCTGATGTTTTGTCGGCAATCCAGAAAAAGCCCGTCTCTCCGGTCAGGGATGGGACGGGCCTTTGGGACAGAGCGGGGATTAGCCCATGTACATGCCGCCGTTGACGTCCAGGGTATGGCCGGTAATATAGCCGGCAGCGTCGGAGGCCAGAAAGCTGACCGCAGCTGCAATGTCCGTGTCTGCACCGTAGCGAGCGAGCGGAATCTGCGCAAGAATGCCGGATTTCTGGTCGTCCGTGAGAACGTGCGTCATGGCGGTTTCGATGAATCCCGGTGCTACCGCGTTTACCGTGATGCCGCGTGAGGCAAACTCCCGTGCAAAAGACTTGGTCAGACCGATCATGCCGGCCTTGGAGGCCGCATAGTTGGCTTGGCCTGCGGCTCCGGTTTCGCCTACCACCGAGGCGATGTTGATGACGCGGCCCCAGCGGTTTTTCATCATGCTGGAGATCACGGCCTGCGTGAGCAGGAACGCGCCGGTAAGGTTGGTACGCAGAATGTCGTCAAAGTCCGCGAGCTTCATGCGCAGGGCGAGGCCGTCTTTGGTGACGCCTGCGTTGTTAACGAGGATGTGCACCGTGCCGAGCTCGGCAAGGACCTGCTTGGCCGTGGCCTTGATGGATTCTTCGCTGGCGACGTCGAGTGCGTAGGTCTTCGCTGTGCCCCCCGCGGTGATGATCTCTTCGGCGACCGCGGAAAGCTTGTCGGCAGAGCGAGCGGCGAGGGCGATGGTCGCTCCCTGGCGGGCAAGATCCAGCGCAATGGCGCGCCCAATGCCTTGCGAGGCTCCGGTTACGAGGGCGACTTTGCCGGTAAGTGTGCTCATGCTGACTCCTAAAAGAAATGTCCTTCGGTATTAAATCATCGTGCGGGACTGATTTTGTATGAATTGGGGCTAATTCCTCAGCCTCTAAGGTCGTATTCTTTTCGGGAGCCCATGCCTGACCCAGAATTCGACCCGTCCGCCGCTGCCTCCCCTGAAAACTCCACTGAAGTCTACGCAATCCACGGTGCAGAGCCGGAAGTACTTGCTTACGCCATGGCAAAATACTCGCGCTCGGCCTTGACCATGCGCGAATCCCTGGCAGAGATCAGCTCGCAGCGAGCGGAGCAGTTCCTCAATACGTTTTATTTCCAGTACGGTCATCGGTCGATTGCCGACCTGGCGCACATTCCGTTTGCCATCGAGCGTCTGTCCATGCTCGCCGCCATTGCGCTGGTGGACGAAGCGCGCTGGGACGGGCAGGAGCGCTCCACGCGCTATCAGGACTTTCGCCGCTCAGGTTGGTACACCCCAAAGCTCGAAGAGCAGAAGCGGGCCGGATACACGGCTTCCATTCAGGCGCTTTTCAAGGCATACGACGACATTAGCGGCGGGATGTTCGAGGCTTTGCAGAAGGTGGTCGCCCGGCCTGAGGAGATGAGGGAGGATCAGTACGCCCGCACGTTGAAAGCCCGCGCGTTTGACGTGGCACGTTACCTTTTGCCCTTGGCGACCAATACCTCGCTCGGCCAGATCGTAAACGCGCGCACTCTGGAGACACAGGTTTCACGGCTGTTGTCGAGCCGCATTGCGGAGGTGCGCGAGCTTGGGCTCAAACTACGTGCGGCTGCCAGCTCCCCGGCATGGAATGTTCAGCGTGACCGGTTGGAGCAGATGGCGGGTGAGGGCGTGGTGCCGCAGGAGTCGACAACCGAAATTCTGCGTGATCTGATGCCCGAGGTGCGCGTTGCGCCGACATTGGTGAAGTATGCGGAGCCGAATCAGTATCTGATCGAGTCTCGCCGTGAGCTGCAGCAGGCAGCGCGGGAGTTGATGGGCGATCAGCCCATTTACGGCGCACCGCTGGTGGATCTGCTGGACGATGACGAGGATATGGAGGTGGAAATTGCCACCTCACTGCTGTATCCGTACTGCCATTACTCCTACCGTCAGATTCGTGGCACGATTGGGGCAATTGGCTCCCAGCGCCGCAATGAGATTATTCGGCTGGGCGCCAAGCACCGTGGACGGCATGACGAGCTGCTGCGTGGCTTCCAGTCCGGAGATGGTTTCCGCTTCGACATCCTGATGGATATCGGCGGCTTCCGGGATATGCACCGGCATCGCCGTTGCGTGCAGCTGATTCAGGACTTCAGCGACCTGCACGGCTATGAAGAGCCTGTGTGTCCGGGGCAGCCCACGTTGGAAGAGGCTGGCCTGGCTGAGGTGTATCGCGAGGCTATGGATGCGGCTCATCGTACGTATCGTTCCGTGGCCAGCGAAGGTAGTCTCGATGCGCGGGCGAACGCGGCATATCTCCTGCCGATGGGAACGCGTTGTCGCGCGATGTTCAAAATGGATTTTTCGGAATCGTTGTACATTGCCGAGCTGCGCTCGGGTGTCGCAGGGCATTACAGCTATCGCCGGGTAGCGTGGGAGATGTACCGGGCAGTGGCTCGCCGGCATCCTGCACTGGGTGAGCTCTTCCGCATTGAAGACGTCAACGAGCCGATTGATCTGCTGCGCCGTTAGGCTGCTTTTGTCTTGTCGTAGAAGGGCGGGCTAGTTAGCGGAGCCGCGCTTTTGCGGGAGATTGGAAAAAATGCTGAAGGGGTTGAAGTCGGTACGGGTGTCAAAGGTATCGATGCCCTCAGCGCGTTTAAGCCAACCGATGACCAGATAGGTGAACGGAGTGGCAAGAACTTCATAGAGAACCTTCAGCAGGTAGCCGGTGAGGATGATGTTTCCAATCTTTGCGGTGGAAACGCGGCCTGCAAAAGCGATGCTGATGACCAGAGTGGTGTCCACGGCTTGGCCGATCATGGTGGAGCCTACGGTTCTTGTCCAGAGCCAGCGGCCGCGGGTGAGCAGCTTCAACTTTGCCATCGTGTATGAGTTGGCAAACTCACCGGCCCAGAAGGCGATCAGGCTGGCGACGAGGATGCGCGGCAGCACTCCGAAGACGGTGACGAACGCGTCCTGATGATGGAACTCGGGGTCTGCCGGCAGCGCGATGACCAGTGCAGAGACCGCATACATAAGAGCTGTACCGAAGAAGCCGAGCCATATGGCGCGCCGGCTGGCCGCGTAGCCGTAAATCTCGGTGAAGATGTCCCCAAAGATATAGGTTACGGGGAAGAGTACGAGTGCGCCTGAGCTGGTGAACGCAGGAATCGGACCGATGGGACCAAAGCGAACGAGCTTTTGGGCGACGAGATTTGCCACCAGCAGGATGACGACAAAGATCGTCGTGAGGGCATCGAGATAGCGAAAACGCGGCGTCATGGTGGCCTGCCAATAAGAAGAGCCGCCTTGGAGGCGGCTCTTCAAAAGAGGATGGCGGACAGGGAGGGATTCGAACCCCCGGTAGCCTTGCGACTACGTCTGATTTCGAGTCAGGTGCATTCAACCGGGCTCTGCCACCTGTCCGTCCTGAAGCTTAGTCTATCAAAACTCGCTAGTTCCGGCGAGTCTTGACGACAGCTTCTGCCTGAGTGACGCCATCGGTGGGAACTTCAGGGATTTCTGCGCCATCAGAGGCTTTGATCCCCAGTTTGCGGCGCAGTTCCGTGTCGATGCGGGCGAAGGTGTCTGTATTTTCCTTGAGGAAATTGCGGACATTTTCACGACCCTGACCGATACGCTCTCCCTGGAAGGAGTACCAGGCTCCGGACTTGTCGACGATGTTATGCGTTACAGCGAGATCGAGCACATCGCCTTCACGCGAGATGCCCTCTCCGTAAAGAATGTCGAACTCCGCATCGCGGAAAGGAGCAGCCACCTTGTTTTTGACGATCTTGACCTTGGTGCGTGCGCCGACGACCGTATCGCCTTCCTTGACCGCGCCAATACGACGGATGTCGATACGGACGGAGGAGTAGAACTTGAGTGCGCGACCGCCGGTGGTGGTTTCCGGATTGCCAAACATCACGCCGATCTTCTCGCGGATTTGGTTGATGAAGATCAGGCAGGTACGCGACTTGGATACGGTGCCGGTAAGCTTGCGCAGCGCCTGCGACATAAGACGCGCCTGCAGACCTACGTGAGAGTCCCCCATTTCGCCGTCAAGTTCGGCCTTGGGAACGAGCGCAGCCACGGAGTCGACCACTAGCACGTCAATGGCACCGGACTTGACCAGGGCCTCGGTGATTTCCAGGGCCTGTTCTCCATAATCCGGCTGCGAGACAAGCAGGTTGTCGACATCGACACCGAGCTTTTTGGCGTAGACGGGATCGAGCGCATGTTCGGCGTCGACGAACGCTGCCAGGCCGCCTGCTTTTTGGGCCTCGGCAATAATCTGCAGGGTAATGGTGGTTTTACCCGAGGATTCCGGGCCAAAGATCTCGATGACACGTCCGCGGGGGACACCGCCAACACCGAGAGCTGCGTCGAACGAGATGGAGCCAGTACCGATCACCGAGATGGGAACGACCGCGTCCTTTGCGCCCAAGCGCATGACGGAACCTTTACCAAACTGCTTTTCGAGCTGTGAAAGGGCTGTGTCTATAGCTTTGCTGCGATCGTCTGCCACGTAGGTGTTTCTCCTTTTATTGCCACGCAGGATGCTCAGGGTGGGGTCAGCAAGTTGGAGTCTAGCATCGAATCTGTGGGATGGCAAAAAAAAAGCGAAAGTGGGATGCGGCTTTCCTCATGAAAGGTAAACGGGCATCTCGTGCCATCATCTACAGGGATGGTGGACGAGGTGAGTTCGGCGGGGGTGCAGAGTGGGCTATTGGCCCTTGTGCAGCACTGCGCGCGCGAGGCCGGCTTTGACCAGGCCGGTGTTGCCTCGGTCGCTCAGCCGGACGTCGCAAGCGAGCGCCGCTTTGCCGCATGGGTCGCCTCAGGGCACGCAGGCGAGATGGAGTGGTTGAAGCGGGTGAACGAGGAGGGGGAGCTGGTCCGCGGAGACCTGCGGCGTTCCATTCCCTGGGCGCGCAGCGTGATCGTATGCGCGGCGAGCTATAACGTCTCGGAGCCTCGTTCAACTGATGCGGCCGAAGGAACGCAGGGATGGATCGCACGGTATGCCTGGAGCGGAGAGCCTGCGGCGGCCTCGGACGCGCCTTCGCGGGGGAGCGATTACCATGACACGCTGCTGCTGAAGCTGCGACGCATGGAGGATCTTCTGAAGGCCGGGTATCCGACGATGGAGACACGCTGTTACGTGGATACCGGACCGATGCTGGAGCGCGATCTGGCTGCACGGGCCGGGATTGGCTGGATCGGGAAGAACACCTGTGTGTTGAACCAGCAGCTTGGTTCCTGGTTTTTGCTGGGAGCGATTGTGACTTCGTTGGAGCTGGAGCCGCAGACCGCCGCGCTGGCCGCTACGGATCGTTGCGGAAGCTGTACGCGGTGCATCGACGCTTGTCCTACGGAGGCGTTGCTGCGACCGACGGAGGAGAGTCCGGCACGGCAGATGGATGCATCCCGCTGTATCGCTTACCTGACGATCGAGAAGAAGGGAAGCATTCCGGAAGCGCTTCGTGCGTCGATGGGGCGGCAGGTGTTCGGTTGCGATATCTGTCAGGACGTATGCCCCTGGAACCGGAAGGCCCCGGTGGCCGCAACGCACTCCTACCGCGAGGCATTGGTGAACCCCGAGCTGGACTGGTTGGGGGAGATGGATGGGCCAACGTTCAATCGTTGGTTTCGAGGCTCTCCTCTGGAGCGCACGCGACGCAAGCGGGTGCAGCGCAATGTGGCGATTGCGATGGGCAATAGTGGAGAGTTGCGCTTCGTGCCGCAACTGGAGGCCTGGAGTGCGGGAGAGGACGAGGTTCTGGCGGAAAGCGCTGCCTGGGCTCTGGACCGTTTGCAGCAGGAGCCTGGAGAGGCAGGAGAGAGTGTTACGCAGGACGCTCCGGTTTCTCGTAGCATCGAAGAACGCAATGGCTGAAGAACCGATTGGCATAACGGAACGGCAGGTGACGACGGAGGCCGAAGCTCCCAGGGCTGGATCAGAGTCGTTATCCCCGAAGATGGAGGCGGCCACCGCCGCTCCGGTGGAGAAGAGCGGTACCTGGGCTCAGGTGAAGGCACTGGGCCGTTACATGACACGGACCGAGGTACATACCTATGCTTTTTCGGTAGCGGCACAGGTGATCCTGAGCCTGTTTCCGTTCATTGTGCTGCTGCTGACGCTCGCGCGTCGCGTCTTTCACTCGGAGCGGATGGTTGAGGTCGTCAGCCAGATGATGGGCCATTTTCTGCCGAACAATCAGGACTTCGTGATGAGGAATATGCGCTACGTGGCGTACTCGCACACGAATGTGAAGATCTTTTCGGTAGTCATGCTTTTTATTACGGCCACGGGCGTTTTTCTACCGCTGGAAGTGGCGCTGAACAGTGTTTGGGGCGTGAAGCAGAACCGGTCTTATCTGAAAAATCAGATTGTTTCGATCGCTCTTGCGATCGGGGTCGCGATACTGGCGATGGGGTCGGTTGCGATGAGTGCGGCGCAGCAGGCCGTGATGAATTTTCTGTTCTTCGGGCATACCCAGAACATCGTTTTCCGGGCGCTGACGCAATCGTTCCTGACGGTTTGCGCGCTGGTGGCCAGCGTTGGATTGTTCTTCCTCATTTATTGGGGACTGCCCAATCGCAAGGTTCCGGCCCGGGCCGTACTGCCGACGGCGATGGTGATGGGAGTGCTCTGGGAGCTGGCCAAGTACCTGTACATTCTGGCGCTGCCGCACCTGGACTTCCGCTCCGTTTACGGACCGTTCGAAGTCTCAGTAGGGCTGATGATGTGGGCGTTTCTTTCCGGTCTGCTGCTCCTGGGAGGAGCCTACGTCTCCGCTACGCGCGAAGCCCTGCGGGAAGCCCGCAGGGCGGAACGCGAAGCGGCAAATTAAGGCTTCCGCAGCGTAAACGCTTTGATCGCGATATCGTTCGGCTGCGGGCCTGCCGGCAGCAGCGTGACCAGCGTGGGTGCCGTGCTGGGCTGGGTACGAATGACCGAGACATCGGCCGAGCCGGAGTCCACGGCCAGCACCAGGTGCTCGTCTGCGGAGAAAGCCAGCGCATCTGGGTGAGAACCGGTGTGCGTGGAGGCCATCATGCGCCCATCGCCGATGGAGTACACGCTCACGGCGTCGGCTCCGAAGTTTGAGACCCAAAGGGTATCGTCAGCGGGGATGACGGTGGTCTTTGACCAACCGGTGGTCGCCGAGCGTGTCGGCTTGGAGCCGATCAGATACGTGCCTTCGACCTCGTTGGTGTAGGTCGAAATAGCAGAGATGGAGTCCGAGTCAAAGTTCGAAACGAAGAGCTCCCCGTTGCCGGGCTTGAGGGTGAGGTGCACCGGGGTGCGGCCCACGTCGAGCATGTCGAGTTTGAAGTCGTGGGTCAGCGAGGGGTCCTGCTTGCCACGGTACGAGTCGGCATCGGCTGCCAGCCAGACATCCATGACCTGATGGCCGCCGGAGCAGGCCACAAAGGCCTTTGAGCCAAAGCTTGGGTAATCGGGGGAATCGGCTTCAACGACGAGATCTGTGGCCCCGGGACATCCGCTGAAGGAGTCGCGGAAGGTCAGCGGGTGTTGCGCATCCTCCGGGTTGACGGTATAGACCGAAAGCGATCCGGCGAGGCGGTTGCTCACCACCAGCGTTTTGCCATCCTGCGAGAGGCGGGCCAGGCCGGGAGCTTCCCCTGTAGCCACTTGCGCAATCTCGCGACGGCTGTCCAGATCAAGGACAGAGACGGTGTTGGAGCCGGAGTTCGGAACGTACGCGCGTTTGCCATCGGAGGAAACCTCGATGGAGTAAGGCTGGTGTTGTACGCCGATCGTTGCTTCAATGCGGTTCAGCTCGGTGTTGATGACCGTAACGGTATTCGAACCGCTGTTGACCGCATAGACCTCGTTCCGTTGTGGATTGGCCGCGATGCCGGTCGGGTTTTTACCAACCGGTAGTGTACGGTCGCGCCGAAGGTAGACCAGATCCAGAACCGTGACGGAGTTGCCGCCCCCGTCTGTGACGTAGGCGTACTCGCGGTAGTTGTCCGGATAGCTGGGAAAACGGTTGCGATGGCAGCCGGTAAAGACCAGCGCGATCGAGCAGGCCGCCAAGGTGCGGCGAAGAGGAAATGGAGTGGTAGAGCGCACTGGGTTCAAGTGTAGGCAGGCCGCACTCCGGACGCAATTGCGCGGAGGGTTCGCGGGGAATTTTCTGAGCGGCCGCAACTTTCTGACCGCAGGTTGGTTTATCGATACAGCACGGCAACATCAGCCTCGTTCGAGGCGCCGGGCTAACGTATGACTCCTCGGACAACGGAGCTGGATTGCGACCCCGGCTCCGTTGCTTTTTTTAAGCGCCGGGACGAGATTTACGCCATGCCGCCAGCAACCAAAGAGCATAGCCGAACTGCAGGAGCCATACGACGCAGAAAGCGTAAACGGTGTGGCGTTCGGAGAGCGTTTGGAACGGGATATGCATTAGAGCGCTCCTTCGTCAGCGGCAAGTAGCTCATAGCTATCGCCGATCTGCTGAGCCTGGCGGCGACGCTCAAGAGCGTAGCGGCAGCCAAGCAGGAAGAGTCCCCAGAGTAGAAAAGCAGCAACGTTCCAGAGCACGGCCGGGACCATGGAAGGATCGATGCCGGAGTCCTGCCCACCGCCGAAGACAGGGGCGGGGTGCTGCGTGCGCCACCAGCGGATGGACTCAAAGCAGATAGGGATGTCGACCGCGGCAAAGATGGCGAGTACCGCTGCCAGCAGAGGCGTGGTGTTGCCGTTGGAGAGGCGGCGCAGCAGCAGGTAGCTGACGTAGAGCAGCCACAGCAGCAGGTATGTGGTCAGGCGTGCATCCCAGGTCCACCAGATACCCCAGGCCGCGCGTCCCCAGAGCACGCCCGTTGCCAGGCCGATGGTGGTGTAGAGCACGGTTAGTTCGCAGCTGGCAACGGCAAAGGCGTCGGCCTTGGCGGCGCGAACCGGGTTGTTCTTTCTCCAGGCCAGATACAGCAGCGAGGCGCCACAGTTCAGGTAAGGAAAAAGGAAGCTCAGAATCGTGTGCGGGAAGTGATAGAAGAAAACCCGGTAGAGATTGCCCATCGTCGCTTCGGTTGGTGCGGCCATGGCCTGATAGAAGCCGAAGGCCATAACGGCGAGGCACACAACGAGCGAAGGCAGTGCGAGTTTGGAAGCTCTGTTCACTCCATTGATTTTAACGCGCAGTTCGGCGCGAGACGTTCGCTAATCAGCCTGAAGGATCAGTTCGAAGGTCAGCACGCAGACCGTGGTGAAGATGATGGCGTAGGCAATCAGCACCTTTAGCCACAGGTTCGGCAGGAACTCGCCGGTCAAAACCGCGGTGGTGGCCTGCACCATCGCCAGCAGCGCAGGCATGGCGATGGGGAAGAGCAGGAGGGGGAGCAGCAGCTCGCGATTACGAGAGCGCAGGCTGAGTGCAGCGAAAAAGGTACCGTTGCAAACCAGCGCCCAGGTGCCCAGGGGCAGAATGATGAGCAGCAGCCAGCTTTCTCCTAGCGGATGCAGGTTGTAGAACAGCGTAAATACGGGAGCCAGGACGAGCTCCACTGCGGTGACGAAGAGGAAGTTCGCCAGCGCCTTGCCGACAAAAAGGGATGATGCCGGCGAGGGGGCCAACCGTTGCGCTTCAAGGGAGTTGTTGCGCAGCTCGCGGGCCCAGGACTGGTTGAGCGCAGTCATGGCCGCAAAGAGCAGGCCCACCCAGAGCAGGCCACCGGAGATCTGGCGCGCAATGCTGGGGTAGGCCGTGGGGTCAAAGGCCAGAGAAAAGACGACGCTCACCAGTAAGGTGAAAAAGAGCATACCGTTGAGCGACTCTTTGGTGCGCCACTCAATACGCAGATCCTTGCGCAGATGCGCCATGACATGGCCCATGTAGCTCAATGCGTCGGCTCCTTGGTGAGATCGGCAATCTCTGCGCCGGAGGCGCGCAGGTAGTCCTCGGGGGCGAGCGTGAGTTGCAGGCCGCGCTGGCCGGCGGAGACGCAGATCTGATCAAAGAGCTCGATGGTCTCGTCAGCAAAGGCGCGGAACGGTTTTTTGGCAGCCATCACGGTAACGCCGCCGCGGATATAGCCGGTTAGATGTTCGACATCTTTCAGAGCGGCAAGCTCGACCTTGCGCACGCCAGCAGCGGAGGCAAGCTTTTTCAGATCGAGTTCAGAGTTACCAGGCAGTACGGCGAAGAGGTGTTCTCCGTCGCTGGCACGGGTTACGAGTGTCTTGAAGACTTGTTCGACAGGCATGCCTACTTTAGCTGCGACGTTGGGGGCGCTGAGGTCGTTCAGGTCCACTTCGTAGGCACGCAGCTCGTAGTCGATGCCGAGGGCATCGAGCGCTCGGGCGGCGTTGGTTTTGCTGGCTTTCGGCGTGCTCATGCGGTGGGTCCCGTCTGGCTTACGATGCGTCCGGCACTCATGTGAATGGTGTTTCCAGCAAGAGGCTGCGCCAATTCCGCCTGGTGCGTGGTGAGCAGAAGTGTGCGCGCCACGCCGTTGGATCCCGGTGTTGCCAGGTATTGCTGTAGTCGTTGCACCATCGCTTTGGCAGAGTGGACGTCGAGGTTCGAGAACGGTTCGTCGAGCAGCAGCAGGTCCGGCGAGGTCATGAGCGTGCGTGCCAGCGCGGCGCGCTGCCGCATGCCCTGGGAGTACTCTCCAATGCGGCGCGGGTTGGCTGGGTCAAGTCCGACAGCCTGCAGTGACTCTGCCGGAGGGGTCAGCGATGAGTAGCCGCCATAGAGCGTTGCGAAGTATTCGAGGTTTTCGCGCGCGGTCATTTCGTCGTACAGCATGGTCGCGTGGCTCATGTATGCGAGTCGCTCACGAATATCAAGCGGTGCTTCACCGAAGACGCGTACTGAGCCGAGGCTTGGTGCGGCCAGACCGGCAATGATGCGCAGCAGGGTGGACTTTCCTGCGCCATTCTCCCCGAGCAGAACGACAGAAGAGCCTGCCGGAAGCGTGAGTGATACGTCGCGCAACGCCGCGAAGCCACCGTACAAACGTGCACAGCGTTCGAGAACAACAGCGGGAGCTTGGGTAGCGGCGTTCAACGGCGTATACGGAGGCGGTGCGCAAAAAACGCTTGTAGAAACAAGCCTCTATGCGAGTATAGAGCGATCAAACCCATGAGAGGTGATTGAGGATGCGGCTTGGCATGGCGGCGGTGTGTTTCGCGGTGGCGATTTGCGGCAATGCAGGTGCGCAGAGTGTTCCTTCTCCGGCAGGAGAGGCCGGGTTGTCTCATCAGGTACTGAAGACGCTGATCGAAACCGATACAACGCATCGTTCGGGCTCGACTACGGTGTTGGAGGGGAAGATTCGCACGATGCTGCTCGATGCGGGCTTTCCTGCGGCGGATATCGTGGTGGATGGTCCTACGGAGAACCGGGGCAATCTGGTGGTGCGCTATCGTGCAGCGCATGCGGTGAAGAAGCCATTGCTGATCATCATCCACCTGGATGTGGTGGAGGCGTTGCGCGCGGATTGGACGATGGACCCGTTCGTGCTGCAGGTGAAGGATGGTTATTTTTATGGTCGCGGTACGCAGGATGTGAAGGGCAATGCGGCAGCGTTTCTGACTGCATTTCTTGAGCTGCAACGCTCCCGATGGACGCCGAAACGCGACGTCATTCTGGCGCTGACCGCTGATGAAGAAGGCGGCGCCCATAACGGGGTGGCCTGGTTGTTGGAGCATCGTCCCGAGCTGGTGCAGGCCGAGGCGGTAATCAATCCGGACATGGGAGGATTGTTGCTGCGCGGGGGCAAGCCAGCAGAGATGGCTGTTGAGGCAACGGAGAAAACCTATGCAGACTTTCTCTTTCGTGCAACCAATCCCGGGGGGCACAGCTCGCTGCCCACTCCGGAGAACGCCCTCTATGAAGTTGCAGATGCGTTGGGGCGGCTGGAGCGTGCGCCATTTCCGGTAGAGCTGAATGCAATTACGCATGCCTATTACGTTGAGGAGCAAAAACTGGCCAATCCAGAGCGAGCAGCGTTGATCGCCCGGTTGTTGCAGCGCGGGACAGAGGAACAGGCCGCAGCCGAGCTTTCTGCAAAGTACCCCTGGGATAATGCGATTTTGCGCACAACGTGCGTGGCGACGATGATGCAGGCAGGGCATGCACCCAACGCACTGCCGGGAACAGCATCCGCCAATGTGAATTGCAGGATTTTGCCTGGTCACTCAGCAGAGGAGGTGCGGAAGCGTTTGGTGGCGATTGCAGATGACCCGAAGGTTCAGGTGCTGTACCGGGCCGAGGATGACTCCGAGAGTGCGACTGCTCCTACGCGGCTCACGGTGGCACCGCCTCCTCCGCGGAAGGACATCATGGATTCCTTGCACGTCGCAATGGACGCGTTGCATTGGAATGTACCGGTCTTGCCCATAATGGAGGCCGGTGCCAGTGATTCGATCTACACCGCAAACGCAGGGATGCCGAGCTATGGATTCTCCGGCATCGGTGTGGAGAGTGGAGATGAGCGCGCACATGGGAGGGACGAGAGAATTCTCGTCTCGTCGTACGATCAGGGCGTTGTGTTTACGCGAGTGCTGGTGAAGGCGCTGGGAGAGAGTTGAGCTTCTGCGGCGGCGCAGAAGCTCAACGAGCAGAAAAAGCCCCCAGCCAAAGCTGAGGGCTTTTCTGTGATGGTTAGGCTGCTTTTGCCGCCAGGGGAGCGGTATTCCCGGTGGGCGTCTGACCAGGTTTGGCCGGAGCGTATTTCGAAGCGCATTTGGCCTGCAACTGGGAGGCGTGAAAGACGCCGTCGCGTCCGTAGGTGCCGATGGCAAGAGCCTGAGCATCGTCCTTGAAGCTGTCCGGGGGAGGCTCGGCGCCTTTGTAGTCGACACGGATGGTTTTATCGAGCTCAACGAGGGTGAACGTGGCATTTGTGCCCACGCGCTCGATGGAGCCGGGCTGCACGTTGCCGGCGACACGCAGATTTTTGGAGTACGCCTTATTGCCCATCTTTTGCAGCTCTGCGATGGTGACGTAGTAGCTCTTGGAGTCGCGCGAGCCGGAGATGGCCAGCCACGCTACGGTTGCGAGCACGATAACGCCCGCTACGATGAACTTCGTCGGGGATTGTTGTTTGCTGCTTTGCATTTCCGCTCTGCCTTAGGCTGCAGGGGCCGCTGCCGGTTCAGGCTCCGGTTGCGGCGGAATCAGAGAAACACGCTCTGTGATGTCGAGCCCGGAACGGCGCAGGAGGCCCTGCACGGTTGGCTCATTGAGACGGGTAGCATCGTACTCCACGCGAACGGTATTCTCCGCGGGCTGAAACTCCAGCTTACGGATGCCATAAACCTCGCGTACACGAGAGAGTGCCATCATCGCCGCTTCTGTGGGAGCGGCACCGTAGCGATAGAGGACGTCGAGCTGCGTCATGTATTTAGTCTAGCAAGGCTGATTCGGGCCGTGGGGAGAAATTCTGGCTAGTGCTCGGCGGAGAGTTTGGTCAAAATTTCAGTGATTTCCGGGCTTGTCCAGTCCTGCGGACCGATAAATTTCCGGCGAATCAGGCCGTGTTTGTCGATGATGTAGCTTTCCGGCGGACGATAGGTTCCGTAACGCATGTTGGACTGCTGCTCCGTGTCGATTACCGTCGTGAAATCGACATGATGCTGCTTCAGGAACTGGTTGTAGGCGGCTTTGTCGGTGTCGATGGAAACGCCGGCGAAGACGATCTCGGGCATCTGGTGGTGCAGGTCTTCGAGGCTTGGCAGCTCTTCCAGGCAGGGGGCACACCACGAGGCCCAGAAGTTCAGCAAGACGACCTTGCCACGCAGTTTGGCCAAATCCACAGTGTTTGTGCCGTCAGAGACGGTAAAAAGCGGGGCAGGTGTGCCGAGCTGCTCAGGGCGGGAGCCACGATCGCAGCCGGCGGTGAACAAACTGAGCGCGAGAGCGGCGAGAGGGAATCGAAGACGCATCACGCTTCCTATAATACGGAGCGTGCCTGAAAAGCTCAGCCCGATCCTTGGACTGCCGGTAGATGAGGATGCTCCGGTACCGTCTCCGCAGTCTGGAAGTGTTTCGCCGTTGCCGGAAGCCGCGGTGGAGATCAGCGTGATTGTCCCCGCGCGCAATGAGGCGTTGCGCTTGCCGGAGTGTTTGCACAGCCTGCTTGCGCAAGAGGATGAGCTCTTCTCGCTTGGCCGCGACTGGGAGCTACTGCTGGTGGATGATGCTTCAACCGATGCCACGCGCAGGCTGATGGAAGAGGCCGCTGCTGGACAGCCGTCGGTGCGCGTGCTGGAGGCACCTCCGCTTGACGCCAGCCTGTGGACCGGAAAATCGAACGCCTGTTGGTATGCGGCGGGAGTCGCGCGCGGACGATGGCTGGTCTTTACTGATGCGGATACGATCCATGAGCCGAAGAGCCTGCTGCATGCTCTGCATGAGGCACGCAAGCACCATGCCGCGTTGCTCTCCTACTCCCCGCGTCAGCTTGTGCATGGGGTGGCGCAGAGGGTCTTGATGCCATTGGTGTTTTCAGAGTTGGCGAGCGTTTACCGCATGAACGAAGTCAATGATCCGGAGAAGAGCCTTGCCGCCGCGAATGGACAGTTCCTGATGATGGAGCGCGAGGCCTACTTTGCGGTGGGAGGGCACAAGGCAATTGCCCGAAGTGTGCTTGAAGATGTGGATCTGGCAAAGAAGGTGAAGCAATCGGGACGGTTGATTCGCTTCCGATACGGCGGAGACGCGCTTTCGACGAGGATGTATCAGGGCGTATCCGATATGGTCGAGGGCTGGACGAAGAACCTAGCACTTCTGTTTCCGCATGCGTTGCAGCTGGCGGCATGGCGTGTGCTGGATATCCTGCTGTGGTGTTTGCCGTTCAGTCTGCTGCTCTTTCCTTATTTGGCGACCTGGAAAAAGATGGCGCTGGGCCTGGTGTGGCTGCGGACGCTGCTGCGCTTTTATACGCGCGTCGCGCGGGCACATATGGGATGGACGAATACAGCACTTTCCCCTCTGGGACTGCCGCTTTTTGTGGCACTGTTGGTCCGGAGCTGGATGAACCACCATATTTTTCACCGGGTTTCCTGGAAGGGGCGAGAATATAGCTCGTAAGAGCGATGTCATGCGACCTCCACTTTCCCGCGCGCATCGGATAGAGTTGAAGGCTGGTTCTGCGCCATGATTCTGCTGACAAGAAAAGCCGATTTTTCCGCCGCCCACTTCTACTGGAACGACCAGTGGAGTGATGAAGAGAACTTCCGTGTGTTCGGCAAGTGCTCCAACCGCCAGGGACATGGCCATAACTACACGCTCGAGGTCACCGTTGCAGGAGAAGTTGATCCCGTAACCGGTTTCGTCGTGGACCTGAAGCTTCTGAAGGAGATTCTGGAGCGTGAGGTCGTGAGCGTTTATGACCACCGTCACCTGAACTATGAGGTGCCGGAGTTTGCCCACACCATTCCGACAACGGAGAATATCGCGGTCGCTATCTGGCGGCGGCTCGCAGGCAAGATTCCGCATGCCAAGCTGCAGCGGGTGCGTGTATATGAGATGCCTGATCTGTTCGCCGATTTTTATGGAGAAGGTGCATGAGTGCGATCGCACACTTCACGCGTCGCTGGACCTTTGTCGCGGCGCACCGGTTGCATGTAGACGCTTTGTCTGCGGAGGAAAACGCTGCCACATTTGGCAAGTGCAACAACCCGTTCGGGCATGGCCATAACTATGTCGTGCAGGTAACGGTTTCTGGCCCCATCGATCCCGTGACGGGAATGGTAACCAATTTGAGCGATCTGGATGCGTTTGCGAGGCGTGAGCTTCTGGATCGCTTTGATCACCAGAATCTGAACACGCTCGAATGCTTTCGCGATACGGTGACGACGACGGAGAATCTCTGCCGGGAGCTATGGCGGATCTTCATTGCTTATCCGCACGCGAAGCTGGAACGGGTGCGTGTAGAAGAGACCGGCAACAACGCATTTGATTATTTCGGCGAGGGCCGTGCCGCCAGATTTGGCGAGTAAGAAGGAAGACAGAGATGAGCACAAAGGGAACGGTTGAAGTTCTGGCTGCGCAGGAAAATGTGACGTTGCGTTCTGCGTCCATGCAGCAGATTTATGCAGAGCTGTTGAGTCGTGTGGGGGAAGACCCGACACGCGATGGCTTGCTGCGTACCCCGGAGCGCATGGAGAAGGCGATGGCCTTTCTGACCAAGGGCTATCACCAGACGGTGGAAGAAGTGCTGCATGAAGCCCTCTTTGACGTGGATTACGACGAGATGGTCATCGTCAAGGACATCGAGTTCTATTCGCTGTGCGAGCATCATTTGCTGCCGTTCTTTGGACGGGCTCATGTGGCGTATGTCCCCAACGGAAAGGTTCTTGGGCTGAGCAAGCTGCCGCGCATTGTGGATGTGTTTGCGCGCCGTTTGCAGGTGCAGGAGCGTTTGACCCAGCAGATCGCCGAAGCGGTACAGGAAGCGGTGAACCCGCAGGGGGTTGGCGTGGTTCTTGAAGCCGAGCACCTCTGCATGATGATGCGTGGCGTTGAGAAGCAGCGCTCTTCGACGGTGACCTCCTCCATGTTGGGCGTATTCAAGACGCAGCTGCAAACGCGTAACGAATTTCTTTCTTTGGTGAGGCCACAGCGCGGATGAATGGGCTGATTGTTTTGGATAAGCCCAGTGGAATGACTTCGCATGATGTGGTTTCCATCGTTCGCCGGGCCACCGGCGAGCGCTCGGTAGGGCACCTGGGGACGCTGGACCCGATGGCGACCGGCGTTCTGCCTTTGCTCTTGGGAAAGTACACTCGTCTGGCCCAGTTCTTTGGGCAGGCGGAGAAGAGCTACACGGGCCACATTCGCTTTGGTTTTGCTACGGACAGCTTCGACGCAGAGGGTATCGCCGTATCGGAGCCTCAGCCGCTGAAGCATTCTCTGCAGGAGTTGCAGGCTCTGGGGAGCGGCTTTCATGGCGAGCTGGATCAGATTCCACCAGTGTTTTCCGCGAAGAAGATCAACGGAGTTCCGGCACACAAGCTGGCTCGCCAGGGTAAGGAAGTGTCGGTAAAGCCTGCGCGAATCACGATCCACCACTTTGCCCTGACAGGGCTGGAGGGGGACGTTGCGAGCTTCGAGATGAAGGTTTCAGCTGGTGGGTATGTGCGCTCCGTGGCGCATGAGCTGGGCCAGTTGGCAGGATGCGGAGCTCATCTATGCTCCTTGCGCCGTGTGCAGGCGGGTGCCTTCGGCCTGGAGCACGCGATTACGGTTGAGGATCTGAAGGCGCTTTCTCCGGATCAGATCGCAGCGCGCTTGCCTCATCCGCGCACGCTGTTGCCGGAGATGCCGTCCGTGACGATTGATGATACGGCCGCAGCCCGTTTTCGTAACGGGATGCAGACCAACATCGCTGAGTTTTCAAACGCTGCCATGGTGAAGGTCTTCACAGGGCAGCGAGATCTGCTGTGCATTGGCAAGCGTGTTGCGGGTACGCTGATGCAACCGATTGTCGTGATGGGCTAATGCTTTAGCAATGGTTGCAGCAGGTGGTAGATGTTCTTTGCTACCTGCTGTGCGCCTTGCGCGGTGGGATGAATGCCATCTTCCTGCATGTCGCCTGCGGTGCCATAGGCTCCCTGAAGCACGAACGGAAGATAGGGCACCTTGTAGCGGTGCGCCAGCGCGGGATAGATTGCGTTGAAACGGCTGACGTATTGGGCTCCGTAGCTGGGCGGAATTGTAATGCCTGCAAGCACGACGCCGGCGCCAGTGGCCTGAAGGCCTTCGATGATGCTGGCAAGGTTCTGCTGCGTTTGTTCGAGCGGCAGCCCGCGCAGTGCGTCATTGCCTCCGAACTCGACGACCGCAAGCTGCGGCTTCCGTGCGAGCAGGTGCTGGAGCCGATCAAGCCCATCCTTGGTCGTGTTGCCACTGATCCCTGCGTTCACCACGCGGTAGTGGTAACCGGCCTGGTCGAGCAGCGCCTGTAAATCCTGCGGATAGGTATTGCCGCTTTCGATGCCGTATCCCGCGGTAATGGAGTCTCCGAAGCAGAGCAGTAGCGGGCGGGTATCTGTCTGCGTTTGCACCACCGGAGAGGCGGCCTGAGGCGATTGGTTTGCGGCAGAGACAGCGGAAGCATCCGTCTTGCATCCGAGCCCGAAGCTGAGCGTGAGAGCCGTTACGATGGGGAAAAGCAAGCGTCGCATCTTTCTAGTGTAGGTCTGTGCAATATTTTTGCCGTCTGATTCGTCTCTTCTAATAACGAAGAGTTTGGGGAATCGAAGGAGCGAAGAGAGACGTGGGAACGATGATCGCGGTCGAAGGACTTCGCAAGTCATTGCGCACGGGCGCAAATCGGTTGGAGATCCTGAAGGGGATCGACTTTGTGGTGGAGCAGGGCGAGTTTGTGGCGATCATGGGCTCGTCTGGCTCAGGAAAGTCAACTTTGCTTGGGTTGCTGGCGGGCCTTGACCACCCCACATCGGGAAACGTCATTTTGAACGGAACGGCAATTGGACGTCTGCCGGAGGATCAACTGGCGCAGCTACGTGGACGCACGCTGGGCTTTGTCTTTCAGAGTTATCAGCTCATTCCTACGCTGACAGCGCTTGAGAATGTGCTGTTGCCCTATGAGCTGAACGAGTCCAATGGGTCACGCAGGCAGGGCATGGACCGTGCGAAGGCATTGCTCGCAAGTGTTGGGCTTGCCGCGCGCGTCGATCATTATCCAATCCAGCTTTCCGGCGGTGAGCAGCAGCGCGTTGCTTTGGCGCGCGCCTTCATGTTGCGGCCTCCGATTGTTCTGGCCGATGAGCCAACAGGAAATCTTGATTCTGCGAATGGAAAGCACGTCCTCGACCTGCTGTTGGAACTAAATCGTGCGGAGGGAACGACGCTTGTGCTTGTTACGCATGATCCTGCGTTGGCGGCTCAGGCATCCAGGCGAATCGTGCTACGGGATGGTTGTGTTATTGCTGATGAACGCGGAGGCGCTTAGCGTATGCCCTCGCTTTCTCTCCGTACTGCAGGACGCATTGCTGTCCGCGAGCTAAGGTCTTCGCGAGCGAAGTTCGCGTTTGTGGTGCTCAGTGTCGCTATCGGCGTCGCCGCTTTGACCGGGGTTCGTGGCTTCTCATCCAGCTTCCGCAAAGAGCTTCTCCTGCGCGCGCGCGCAATTCTGGCAGCAGACGTTTCCGTTCGGGAGACGCAGCCGCTCACGCCGCAGGAAACCTCTTCGCTTGATGCATTGAGTATGCAGCCGGGCGTGGAACGTACCGACGTAACAGAACTGCTGTCCATGGCGTCGGCCGCGGGCTCACAAGATCCGTTGCTGGTCGCTTTGAAGGCGGTTGATCCGCAGCGATACCCGTTTTATGGCCGCGTGGTACTAGCACCGGCGATGCCGTTGGCACAGGCACTCGGCGGAGAGAATGTTGTGGTTGCGGATGATCTGCTGTTGCGTCTGCATCTGCATCTCGGAGATTCGATCCGGCTTGGTAACAGCACACTGCGTATTGTTGCCACGGTGGTTGAGGAGCCGGACCGTTTGAGCGGCATGTTTGCTGCGGGGCCGCGTGTTTTGCTCTCGCAGCAGACGCTTGAGCGCAGTGGCTTGCTGGTGCAGGGAAGCCATGCGACGCGACGCTATCTTTTCCGGCTGCGAGGACGGGACGGGCTGGCTGCGCCGGAGGGTGTCGTTGCAACGCTCAAGCAGGAACTGGAAGCTGTGATTCCGGAGGCCCAAGTCGCGGATTATCGCGAGGCCAACCCAACGGTGACGAAGGCTTTGGATGGAGCCACCGGGTTGCTTTCACTGATGAGCCTAGTGGCGATGGTGCTCGGTGCTGTTGGTGTGGCGATGGCGATGCGAGCGCATCTGCAGCAGCGCATGGAAGCAATTGCCATCATGAAGTCATTGGGCGCTACCAGCGTTCAGGTAATGAAGATCTATCTGCTGCAAACGTTATTGCTCGGTGCAGTCGGTGGTGTAGCGGGTTCCTTGCTCGGTCTTGGGGTGCAGACGGTTTTCCCACTCTTTCTCGAACGCTTATTGCATTTGTCTCCGAGCTTTCGGGTTGACCCGTGGACGGTATTGCTGGGGATTACGGCAGGTTTGTTGACGACGTTGCTTTTCACCTTGCCTCCGCTGCTCGACATCCGCGGTGTGCGGCCGATCATGATCCTGCGTCGTCATGTCGAAGGGAGCGAAGATCCCTTTGCTGCGCGGATGCGAGGCAAGCTTAAGAGTTCTGGCGCGCAGTTGGTGGCAACGGTACTGCTGCTGGCGGGGTTAGCGGCTCT
>JAPWKG010000016.1 GCA_028283625.1 Acidobacteriaceae bacterium
CCGGATCGAGCAGCACGTAGCGGTTATGCTTGCGCCCTACGATCTTCCGCAGCGGAGCTTTCTCCTCCAGCGCGACGCGGATGTTTTGATCCTCGCGTCTCCGAGCGTCTTCCGACTGCAGCAATAGTTGCGCGCGCTGCACAGCGCTTGCAAGCTTATCCTTTTCGATCGGCTTCAGAAGATAAGCCAGTGCATTCGCCTCAAAGGCGTCCAGCGCGTACTGATCGAAACCCGTCGCGAAGATCACCAGAGGAATGCGCGCGTTGTGCGGCAAAGAGCGCAGCACCGAAAAACCATCCATGCCCCCCATTTGGATATCGAGAAACAACAGGTCTGGCTGCAACGACTCCAGAAGCTCTACCGCTTCCAGACCGTTGGAGGCCTCACCCACAATGTTTACCTCCGGAAAATCCCGCAGCAGGCGGGTCAACCGGGATCGTGCTGCGCTTTCATCATCGACAATGAGCGTTCGCATCGTCTTCAACTCCTAATCAAAATACAGGCTTCCACACCTGCTGGATCGATTGCGTGCAACGAGAAGGAGGCACGCTCTCCAAACGCGGACGCAAGTCGCCGCCTTACATTGGAAAGTCCAAAGTGTTCACGATCATCTTCCTGCGACGAACGCGTTGAGCCTTGCTGCAGACCGACGCCGTCATCCTGCACGCAGATCATGACGCCCTCCTGCGTTCGCGAAGCGAGAATGCGAATCGCACCTCCTTCAAGACGCGCTCCGATGCCGTGCTTCAACGAGTTTTCAATCAGCGGTTGCAACAAGAGAACCGGCACCTGCAGTTCATGCAGCTCGGGATCAACCTCAAAGGAGATGCGCACCTTCTCTCCAAAACGAGCGCGCTCAATGTCGAGATAGTTTCGAGCGAACTCAATCTCTTCCCATAGCGAGGTATACCGTCGCTCCGAGTTCGCCAGTACATAACGAAAGCTGCGTGCAAGACGCAGTGTCATCTCTTCAGCCTGCGACGGGTCTGAGACCGCAAGCTCGGCAATAGTGTTGAGCGAATTGAAGAGGAAATGCGGATTGATCTGCGCCTGTAGAGCACGCAGCTCAGCCTCAGCAATCTCCTGCCGCAGCGCCATCTCGCGCTTCTGTTTTTCAAAGCGTGCCAGCTCCGCGGCGAGCGCTTCAAACCGTGTCTCCACCTGCGAGACGGTACGCAACAGAAAAGCAATATCCGTCTGCAACAACGCAGGTCGATCCCTTCCGGTTCCGAGCGCGATCACATGACGCACAAGGCCTTCCTGAAACATCGGAATCAGGTACTCCGCGGCTGGAACCGTAAGCGATGCCGCAGGATCCTTCGGGTGCAACACGTACACACCGCCACCCACCAGAGACAACTCAGGATGCTTGCCCGGCACGTCCTGATGCGCCACAATCCTGATCGCATCCAGCCCCAGCGTTGAACGGAGGTACAGCGTCGTCAGCTGCAGAATCGAGCGTTCATCACTAAGCTCGATCAGCTGTCCCCAAAGCGCGCTCGATGCCGTGTAAAAATCCGGTTGCTCGAACAGCTCCTGCTCGATGAAGTGGTCGACTCGCTTATAGAGCCACGCTGCGCCAAAGACAATGGCCGCAGCCGTTGCCGTGCCCAGTAGCCCTAGCGCAAGCTGCACTCCCTGATGCGGCTCCAGGATCAAGCGGCCTGAGATCTTGTACAGCAGATACCAGAGAGTAAATCCGCTTAGCACCCACAAATACACGCGCACCACACGCTTAATCAGCACATCGATCCGCGGCAGATTCGAGAAGAGGAATAACGAACCAAGCACGATCAGCATCCGCACAATCTCTGCGGTCGCGCTCATCAGAAACGGGTTCCGATGCGCGACATGTCTGGTCGCCGACGGAATCAACCCCAGAGGAATACCGGCCAGCCCACCCGCCATACAGGCCAGAGAAAGCGTAAGACCGCGGCGACGAAGCTGAAATCCTCCGGACTGAACCGTCGTTACCGCTAACAACACCACAGCAACGATGCAGAACAGCGAAGGCGCTGCTATCGCCAGCAGGCGATAGCGAGTGAGAATCGCAAAGACGAAGAGTGCCCAGGTGATCGCGGCGTTGACCAGCATCGCCCAGAAAGCCCATTCTCTAAGCTTCTGCCGGCGCTGGACGGGGCCGTAATAGCGCAGCAGCACCAGAGGCGTCAGCACAATGGAAGAGAAGGTCAGAATCCAGGAGGCCGCTCCAGGATCTTCGCTGGCGATCTGGCCGGAAACAAACGCTGTAAACCGGCTGGTGCGCAGCAGGCTTGAAACCACCAGCAGCAGAATCAGGAAGACAAGGCCTCGCGGCACCTCCCTGCCCTTGCGTAACGACCACAGATACTGCAACTCGAACCCTGAAAGCAGCAGCCCCAGCACCACGCCCACGGCATGGAGCTGCAAGGACGTTGCACTCACGTGCCCAGGCGTCGACAGCGGGGAAATGGACTCCACAAGGATGCTGAAAGCGGTCACATGAATGAGTGTAAGGAGCATTGGCCGCCAACGGCGAACTTCCGTACGCCTGCCCACGCGCTGGTCCAGCTCTGACCGCGCCGGTCAGTTTGGCGCTTCCATGCCTCGTTCGGAGACGCAAGATGAGTTTCGCGCAGCTCATTGCGCCCTAACTCCCGAGGAGCAGCAGTGCTCACCTATCAATACCTTGTCCTCCCTTACGTCCTTGCAATTTTTCTCTTTGGAGCCTGCGTTGCGCAGGCGCAGGAGAAAGCAGGCAGTGATTCGTCCGGCATGCAGCAACGGATGGCGCAACTGCAACAGGCAGCAGCTCACAACGAAGCACAGCTGCACACCTATCAATGGATTGAAAGCACCACCATTACGCTCAACGGCAAGAGCCGCCCTCCTCGCCAATCCGCCTGCAGCTTCGGAGCAGACGGCAAGATGATCAAGGTTCCGATGACCGAGGACGTACCGCCTGAAGTCAGTGGCGGTCCGCTCAAAAGGCACATGATGGAAAAGAAAATTGCTGAAGCGCGGGAGGAAATGCAGCAGATTCAGCAGACAACCGCTCTATACCTTCCGCTTGACCATGCTGCGCTCCATAACGCGATGAGCAGCAAACCGCTCAGTCTTGAACACAACGGCCCCGGAGGAGACGCTGTCATCATCCACGACTACGCGAAACCCGGCGATCAGATACGTGTGAATCTCGACATCAAAACGATGCAGATTCTCAGCATCACGCTCTCAAGCTACCTCGATAACCCGCAGGACACGCTGGTTGCTCAGGTTGCCTTCGCCCGGTTGGACGACGGCACGGTGTATCCCAGCGTAACCACCCTCACCGCAGCCCAACGCAAGATCTCGATCAGCACTTCAAGCTCTTACTTCACCAAGGTTGTTCACTAGAGAGAACCGGCCTCCCCATGACTTTGTCTTTTTCCAATACCGTTCGCGTTCAAAAGCTGATTCTTGCAGCAGCCCTCACAGGTCTCTGCACACACGCCCACGCGCAGGTAGCGATTGCGGTTCGCATCGCTCCGCCTGTCGTACCGGTATATGCACCTCCACCGGCTCCGGGCCCGGCCTATGTCTGGACCCCTGGCTACTGGGCCTATGCGGGCGGAGCCTACCGTTGGGTTTCCGGCTCTTGGGTGTTGGCTCCTTACCCCGGCGCACTCTGGACCCCCGGCTACTGGGCTCCCAGCGGGGGCGCTTACTTGTGGCATGCCGGCTACTGGGGCACCACCGTTGGCTATTATGGCGGCGTGAACTATGGCTTCGGCTATGCGGGCGTCGGCTTTACAGGCGGCCACTGGAGCGGCGGTCACTACTATCACGCAGCTCCGCCGCCGCCTCATGGCTACTACGCTCCACACGGTGGTGGCGCACCGTACTATGGCGGGGGCTACTACCACGGTGGACACGGAGCACCACCGCCCCACTCTGGCGGGGGCAACGGAGCCCCTCCACCTCACTCCGGCGGCGGGGGCGGTACGCCTCCCCCCAGCGGATCCGGCTCCAGCAATGGCTCCGGAGGCCCACCGCCCAGCGGATCTTCAGGAGGACAACCGCCTCACTAGCGGCTCCTGAAACAAGTTGCTCGCGTAGCGGACTCCTCACCGCTACGCGAGCATTTTTTCTTACACCGTCTTACTAGCTATTTGCTTTCCGAGTCACAGAAACCCGGCGAGGAGTCGCCGTGGCCTTCACCGCTATTCGGAGAACTCCGTCTGCTTCCGGCTCCAGCTCCAGCGTCTGGTCAACCGACTCAATCGCATACTTGCCCTTCGGCAAGCCTGCAATCACGACGCGTCCGCTCTCCGCCGCCGTTGCTTCGAATTCAAGATCGAAGACGAAGCTCTGCGACTTAGGCGTCCAGATAACAACACGTTCGCGGGCAAAACGTGCACCGATCACTTCAAGATCGACACGCTGCTCCTCTGTACGCAGATGCAGACGACGACGCACGCCATCTCGCGGCGTAATCTGCAGCACATCCTTTTCTTCCACCAGCTCACCGCCGAAGCAGAAGCGACCGAAGATAGCATCATCCGCAACCACAGTCGAAGCAGAACGCAATGCACCGCAATAGCCCAGATCCGTTTCCGAGGAGTAGTACCACGGCCCGCGATGATGCGGCTGGCCCAGCCAGGTATGGCCATGCGACTCCGGCTCAAAGCCTCCGCCCGTTCCGCCATCATTGGCCTCGCCCGGGAACCAGTAGCCAAAGCCGGACTGGCTGGTGCCCGTATTCATCAAAGCCCATGTGCTCAGGTAGGAAGCATATCCCAGGCGCACAGTCGCGTCCGGCACAGCGGCCTCATGCAATGCGTGGTCCAGCACAGCCCACCCACCCATCTGCGACATATACGTCAGCGTGAACGCGTCTCCACCCTCAGCGCGATAATCCGAGCCATAGTAGTAGTACGCCTTCTCCACCACGCCACGGCAGAAGAGGTTCGCCCGCATCTGCGTCACCATGAACTTACGCAGAGCCGTCGGTGTTACCCCTGCAATATGCGGATGTTCATAGGCATAACGCACAAGCGCTTCCGTTGATTCAAAACCGGTCGAGTCAAACGCATACTCTGAGCCGAAGAGGTTTGCTCCGCCTGTGACGAAGTACTTCACCTTCTTCTCCCAGTGAATACGCAGTTCCTCCGCCTTCGCGTGCCAACCCACCCTATCCAGCTCTTCAATCAGCTGCGGAATCACAACCTCGTTGTAGAAGCCTGTTTCATACGCTTCCCAGTTGATGATTTCCTTGGGCACGGTAAACAACGCCAGCGCCGTTCCGTGTGCACGCTCCAGATACTCATCCCGCGTCATCTTCATCTTCAGCCCGGGATAATCGCGTGCCGTGCGGTACATCCCCCAGTACATCACAATGATGTGCGGATAGTCATACGGACGCCACATGTGCAGCTTGCCCTTCGGGCCCGGGTCCGGGCTATCGCGATTTTGCTTCCAATCGAGAATGCCGTAGATGCCATAGCTGTACGACTCCTGCGTGGTGCGCTGCAAACCGCCCCACACGAAGTGCTCAATGTAGTAATCCAACGCTTCCACCTGCGCCTGATCCGGATACTCCGCCAGCTTGCTGGCCAGATACGCAGGCTTGCTCAGCCCCGGATCATCACAGGTGACTTCGTAAATGCGCCAGCTCTTGATGCGGTCGTAGTTATCCGGCCCCAGCATCACCTGCGATTCCATATTCCACTCCGCGAGCAAGCCGTTGTACCACTTGCTCGCATCGCGGAACTGATGCTTGGCGATAAAGGCGCCGCGCTTGCGGATCAACGTCTCCAGCGGTTCGCACGCAAAGAACTCCAGCAGCGTCTTGCGGCCATCGGCCTGCTCCACCGTAATCAGGTTCTCTCCGAGATGCGAGAACTGGATGCGATACAAGTTGCGTCCGTTCTTCTCGCCAAGAGAGACGATCTTCGTCTCTTCAGGATGCTCGGCAATCAACCGCTCAATCTTGTCCTGCGAGCGAATCGCCAGGCAGGTTGAAAGATCTGTAGGCACCGTCATTCCCGGCGCTACATCCATATCAAGACCGCCGACCTCAACCAACCGCTGCCGGACCGATCCGTAATCCTTCGCCCAGGCCAGCTGGAAGCCATAGGTTTGTTCTGCCTTCTCGCTTCCTGCGGGAGCAAGCGTAAGGCTGGTATGCGGTTGACGCCAGGTACCACCTTCTTTCTTGACCGCTTCCCCTGCGGCAACCGAGTGCACATACGCGCGAAAGATCTGCGGCGTGGTCTTGGTCGGATGCGTGCGATCCCAAAACTCCAGATGCGTGTTGCGCTCCGGCGTCATCACCAGATAGGGGCCCACACTGTTGGAGCGCATCCAGAACAGGAAGGAGCCATTGCCGGAGACAAAGCTGTGCTTCAATACAGACGCCGTCGGCTTCTCCTTACCATCGAAGCTCGAATGCATCGGCAACGGCACCGCCAGGTCACCCACCTCGATGCTCTGTGAGGAAAGGTTGCGCAGCGAGATGCTCCAGCGCAGCGCGCTACCATGCGGCTCCAACCGGACAATCACCTGCAGCGCCTTGCCCTGCTGATCCTGCGCAAGATACTCCGCAGCACAACCGCCATGGCTTGCCTGCTGCAGCTTTACCTGAGCCGCGGAAAGCTGCGTCGAATCCAACGTTTGCCACTCACCCTCGGGGCGACGCCACTGCACCAGAACTTCACCCAGCTTCTGTCCGTTGGCAATATAGTTCGTCGTGTACGCATCCCCTGCATAACGCAGGCTTGTCAACGCACCGCCGGCAGCGACCAGCAAAAACGGTGAGGTGGCCGAAGCCACCTCCGCCAGCGCTTTCACGCCGGCGCCGCTGGAGCTAAGCGCAAAAGCTGCGCCGCCCACCACAGGTCCCGTCAAAAAGGAGCGACGCGACAGCTTAGCCGTCGTCATTTTGCTCAAAGAATCCTTCATCCCTGCTCTCTTTCTTAAGCCTTTGGTTGTGCCGTTGCGGAGCTGGACGTCTCTCCCGGCTTTGCAGTAAATAAGCGAACACCGAAGACCGGGCCTGCGGTCGAACGGTCATGCGGCAGGAAGCGAACCCGGATCGAGCTCTTGTTCTGCGTCAGCTCGGTTGGGATCACATACTCCACATCAAAGAACTTACCCGGGCGATCCTCATGCAGCTTCTGCGTTGCCAGCAGCACGTTGTCAACAAGAATGTCGAAGCTGCCGCCCCGCTCTCCGCCCCAGTACGTTGCCTGCAACACCAGCTGTCCCGGCTTGGTCTTCATCGAGAACTCGAAGTAGCCTCCCGAGCGTGCCTCGCGTCCCTGACGGCCGCGATACGTATCCGGGTAGGACTGTTCCGAGGTCAGGTTGTGATCGCGCTCCGGCTGCATCTCGCCAAGGTGCATCACATCCACGGAGCGTGCCGCAATGTCACGCGCCTTCGCCTGTTCCGCAGCAAAGATCACCTCCTGCTGCTTCCATTCGCTCTCCGAGAAGCGGCTGAAGTACACCGCGCTACGACGCTGATACTGCGAGAAGAACGGCACAAACGTCAGATCGGCAGGACGCACAATGCCGTTCGTTGCGTAAATGCCCTTCTTTTCATCGGTCGGCTTAAAGCTCTGCGTAAGGTTTTCGCCCACCATCGCCGGATCATCGCTGTCCCACTTCTTCTCCACCGAACCCAGGTCTGCAGAAAGCACCATCGGCCCGCGCAGGAACGCAACGGTCTTCTCATCGCCCACCGTCGACTCCATACGAATCTGCAACGGCAGCGAGATGACAATCACATCTCCCTGCTTCCAGTGGCGGTGCAGAGCGGCATAACCCTTCTGCGGGGTAAAGCTTTCCGCCTTGCCATTGACCGTAATCTTGGCCTGCCCCTCGGCCCACTTGGGAATACGAAGCGCAATCGTAAAGCGGCCTGGCTTCTGCAACGAGGTCAGCGTCAAGCGTGACTCCGGCTCAAACGGATAGTTCGTCTCCAGCCGCAGCTTGGCCTCCCGCTCCTGCCAGCTTGCTTCCGATGCAATGTACAGGTTCACCAACAGCGTGTCGCCGCTCTGCCAGTAAATCGACTCACCATGCTTAGAGTGACTCTCCATTCCCGTGCCAACACAGCACCAGAACGCATCGTCATCAGTAGACGAGTAGCCTCGCTCAGCCGCGGTCAGCAGAGGCGTCATATAGGTGAAGCCTCCCGTCGAAGGATCCTGCGCGGCCATGACATGGTTCAGATGGGCGCGCTCATAATAGTCAAACCAGCTACCATCCGGCTGCCAGCTGTACAGATGGCGCGTCAGCTTCAACATGTTGTAGGTGTTGCAGTGCTCGCAGGTCTGCTCCGTAATATGCTGCGAAACCGTATCCGGCTCAGAGAAATACTCGCGATCAGCGTTGCCGCCGATGACGTAGCTGTGATGCTGCGTCACTGCAGTCCAGAAAAACTGCGCCGCATTACCCGGCGCAGGATCGCCGGTGATCTCGTGAATACGCGCCAGACCGATCAGCTTCGGGATCTGCGTATTCGCATGGAAGTTCGCAAGCTTATCCTGTCCGGCCTCCAGCGGGTCCAGAACACGGTGATCATAGATGCGCTGCGAAATCTTCAGCCAGCGCTCATTCTTCGTGCGCACATAGAGCTCGGCATAGCTTTCGTTCAACCCGCCGTACTCGCAGGAAAGCAGCTTCTGCATCTGCTCTTCGTTCAACGCATCGAACATATCCGCGAAATACGTCGCCAGACCGATCGCCACGTCCAGAGCCTGCTGGTTGCCCCATCCTTCGTTCACATCCAGCAAGCCTGCGAACACCTTGTGCACGGTATAGAGTGGGGACCACGAACCGTTGAGGTCAAATCCTCCGGAGTGGATATCCCCCTTCTTCACTTCGTCAAAGACCGTGATGCCGTCAACGATCTTGCCATCCTTCAGCTTGCGGCCAAGTGCACCGACGTAGCCGTTGCCGCGCGCCTTCTGTGCACGCGCCAACTCCACCACGATGTAGTCAGCCCGCTTGCGGCAATCATCATCACCGGTCTGCCAGTACATCTCCACCAGAGCCGTCATGTAATGGCCCAGCGAGTGACCTGCGATCGTGTCGTCTTCCCAGCCGCCGTAAATCTTGCCCTTGGGGGGAAGCCCCGCATACAGCATGAAGTTGTGCAGCAACCGATCCGCACTCAGGCGCAACAGGTACTGGCGATTTTTCTCCACGGCGGTGGCATACACCGAGGGCAGCAACCGCACCGAGGACAACGGCAACGGCTCAGCTTTCAGCGGGATGCTGACGCCATGCTCAGCAAGAGCAACAGACGGAAGCGTAGCACTGGCCGCCACAGTGGCAGCCCCGAAAAGGAATTCACGGCGATTCGCACGCATAAAGGGGACCTCGCGAGAAGTGTATACAAATACGTATGCTATTGTGAAGCAGCGCTGCCAATCTATGATTTGAGCCACGAAATCAGGAGTCGTTATGCGGTTTCTTTGTCGTTTCTCCGCCTTTCTCTTAGCCTTCCCTACGCTTGGACATGCAGCTCATGCACAGGCGCCTGTCATGCCCGACGTCATTCAGCGCTACAGCGCGGATCGTCAGGCACTGGAAGCGACCTACACGGTTCATTCCTCCGTCGCACGACTTAACCGCCTCCAGAGCTTTGACGAAGAATCCCTGAAGTCGCTCAAGCAGCAGAACTTCAGCAGCTTTTCCAACTCCGATCAGCTGGACTATTTATTGCTGCAGAATCTCCTGCAGGGCGACCTGCATGATCTGAGCCTCCAGCGCACGCAGCGCAAAGCGATGGAGCCCGTTCTCCCGTTCGCTCCTACTCTTGAGACGATCTTCGAGAAGAAGCGTCTGATGCAGCGCCCGGACGCCGAAGCGACCGCAAAGCAGCTCACCGAAATTACCGACACCATCACACGTGCCGAGCACGATCTGGACCCCAAGAACACGGCCGGCAATCATGTGGTTGACCCCGTCACGGCCAACCGCGCCGTCGGTGCCGTCATGGATCTGCAAAGCAACCTTCACACCTGGTTTGATCAGTACAACGGCTACGATCCTCAGTTCACCTGGTGGGATGTCGGCCCCTACCGCGACACGGACAAAGCGCTCAGCGGCTACATCGACTTTCTGAAGAAGAGCCTCATCGGCATTGCAGCCGACGACAAGACCACCATTATTGGTGACCCTGTCGGTCGTGATGCGCTGATGAAGGAACTTGCCGTCGAGCACATTCCCTACACCCCAGAAGAGCTCGTCGCCATCGCGCAGACCGAATACGACTGGTGCATGAAACAGATGCTGATCGCCTCCCACGAGATGGGCTACGGGGATGACTGGCACAAGGCCGTCGAGAAGGTAAAGACCATGCACGTCCCGCCGGGCGAGCAGCCGGACCTTATCCGCAAGCTTGTGCTGCAGGGCGATGAGTTTGTGAAAAAGAACGATCTGGTCACCGTGCCGCCTTTGGCCGAAGAGACCTGGCGCATGATCATGATGACGCCCGAGCGTCAGCTCGTGAATCCGTTCTTCACCGGCGGTGACGAGATCAGCGTCTCCTACCCGACCAACACGATGACCTACGCGCAGCGCGAGATGAGCATGCGCGGCAACAATATCCCCTTCGCTCATGCCACGGCTTTCCATGAGATGATCCCGGGACACTTCCTGCAGTACTACATTGCGCAGCGTTACCATCCCTATCGTCAGCCGTTTGAGACACCGTTCTGGGTTGAGGGCAACTCGCTCTGGTGGGAGATGCTCTTCTGGGATCGCGGCTTCGACAGCACCCCGGAAGAACGTGTCGGCGCCCTTGTCTGGCGCATGCACCGCTCCGCACGCGTCATCTTCACCATGAACTTCCACCTCGGGAAGTGGACGCCGCAACAGTGCGTACAGTTCCTGATCGATGCGGTGGGCTTTGAGCCTGATAACGCAACCGCTGAGGTACGCCGCTCCTTCGACGGCTCAGTAGGCCCGCTCTACCAGTGCGCCTACCTTATGGGTGGCCTGCAGTTCCGCGCCATGCACCACGAACTGGTCGACTCCCACAAGATGACCGACCGTGAGTTCCACGACACCATCCTGCAGCAAGGCGCCATGCCGCTTGCCCTACTGCGCGCTTCCATGGAACACGAGAAGCTGACACCGGACTACAACCCTCAGTGGAAGTTTTATGGTGAGCATCCCACCCATGCCCCACTGAACATATCGGAGATGAAATGAAGATTGCAGCCTACGTGTTGCTGACGACAATGTCAGCAACAGTAGCGGCCTCTGCAGCCGTTACCAAGGAAGACTATGCTCGCGCCGCGGACCTTTCCAAAAAGTACCGCGGCCTCACACTCCAGATGCCGACCGAGGCGCACTGGGTTGAAAATCAGCACGAGCTGCTCTACGGCGAGCGCGACAAAGGCAAGCTCACCTTTTACCTCTACGACGCAGACACCGGAAAGACCACACCGGCGTTCGACCAGCAAAAACTGGCCGCAGCCATCTCAGCCGTAACGCATAACGATGTCTCTGCCGACGATCTGCCGCTCCGTCAGTTCGAGCTCAACCAGCAGCACACACAGCTGAGCTTTAATATTGGTTACGATCCTTGGCGCTGCGACCTGAGCCAGTACACCTGCGAGCATCCGCAGGACCGTGAATCGACCTTCAACGAAGACCCGAACCTGCACCCGGAGCTGCGCAACAGCCACGCGCGCCAGCTCACCTCACCGGACGGCAAGTGGAAGGCAATGATTCTCAGCTACAACGTCAGCCTGCAATCGGCGGACGGCAAGCAGACGATCGAGCTCAGCATGGATGGCTCCGAAGGCAACTACTACGACTTCGACTCACTTTCGTGGTCGCCTGACTCCAGGCATCTGGCAGCCTACCGTATTAAGCCCGGCTACCATCGCACCATCCGGTTCGTGGAATCCTCCCCGAAGGACCAGCTTCAGCCACTCTACCCCGTCATTCCCTACACCAAGCCCGGCGACGTGCTTGACCTGCAGCAGCCGGTGCTCTTCGATGTCACCACGCACCAGCAAACCGATGTCGAGAGTACGCTCTTCCCGAACCCGTTCGAGCTCTCCCCCATGCAGTGGTGGAAGGATAGCCGCGGCTTCAGCTTCGAGTACAACGCTCGTGGCCACCAGACGTACCGTGTAATCGACGTCAACGCAGCCACCGGCAAACCCCGCGTCATGGCCGAAGAAGCCAGCCATACCTTCGTCGACTACCGCCGTCTCGTTCCCAACCAACAGGACACCGGTAAGATCTACCGCTACGATCTTGAGGACGGCAAGCAGGTTCTCTGGGCCTCCGAACGCGATGGCTGGGAGCACCTGTACCTGCTCGACGGAACCAATGGCAAGGTCATTCGTCAGATCACCCACGGAGATTGGGTTGTTCGCTCCGTCGATCGTGTCGATGAGAAGAATCACGTCATCTGGTTCTCCGCCAGCGGACGCACACCAGGCGAGGATCCATATTATGTTCACGCCTACCGCGTGAACTTCGATGGCACCAACCTCACCGAGCTCACCGCCTCCGCGGGGAATCATCAGGTTGGATACTCCGAAGACGGCAAGCTGATGTACGACCTGGTCAGCACCGTGACCACCGCCCCCGTGCTGAGCATCGCCCACACGGACAATGCCTCCCACCCCACAGAACTGCTGCACGCTGACCTGCACCTGATGACCGCAGCAGGCTGGCAGGCTCCTGAGCCGTTCCATGCCAAGGGCCGTGACGGCAAGACCGATATCTGGGGCGTCGTCTGGAAACCGGCGAACTTTGACCCGTCCAAGCACTACCCCGTCGTAGAAGACATCTACGCCGGCCCTCAGGGCTCGTTTGTCCCCAAGAGCTTCATCACCTGGGGACAGCCGCTCACCGAGTTGGGCTTCGTAGTCGTGCAGATCGATGGCATGGGCACCAACAACCGCTCCAAGGCCTTCCACGACGTGGCATGGAAGAACCTCAAGGATGGCGGCTTCGAAGACCGTATCGCCTGGCACAAAGCCTACGCTGCGCAGAACCCGTGGTACGACATCACTCGCGTCGGCATCTTCGGCACCTCTGCCGGTGGCCAAAACGCCATGGCTGCCCTGCTCTTCCATCCGGAGTTCTACAAGGTGGCTGTCTCCAACAGCGGCTGCCAGGACAACCGTATGGACAAGATCTGGTGGAACGAACAGTGGATGGGCTGGCCCATTGGCCCGCAGTACTCCGCCTCGTCCAACGTAGACAACGCCTGGCGCCTGCAAGGCAAGCTGATGCTTGTCGTCGGCGAAATGGATGACAACGTCGATCCCTCCTCCGCCTTCCAGGTCGTCGACCGTCTGGAGAAGGCAAATAAGGAGTTCGACCTGCTCTATGTTCCGGGTGGACGCCACGGCGCTGGCGGGGCCTACGGACAGCGTGAGCTGGAGAATTTCTTCGTCACCGGCCTTCTTGGAGAAAAGATCCCCGACTGGAACCAGGGAACGGCTCCGGGCAACTAAACAAAAGCTTTATGAATTTGGGCGTAACGCGTAGTCACGGACGCGTTACGCTTTTTTTTCGCCTTAAAATTAAAGCTGCGTGAAATGAATGCGTAATTATCGCTAAATCTGTATTGCATTTTGTATACAAATTCGGGATACTTCCTTCATTCGTACCAAAGTTTAGTGGCACCCGGTTGATCGACAGTTCCTCTACATCCTGTGTTTCACGAGGAGATGCTTTATCGACCGGTGCTCCGCATTTGATTTTTTTTGAAGGAGGCTGTATGTCGGACTGTTTCCTAAGGAAACCTCTCGCAGGTGTTGTTGCAATAACACTCGCTGCCTGTAGTGGATCTGCGTTGTATGCCCAAGCAGGTTCTCAAGGCACTGTTGCCATCACGGTAACGGACCCCACGAACGCCGCTGTACCTGGCGCAACCCTTGTGCTCACTCAGATCAGCACCAACAAAGTACGCAAGAGCAAGACCGAAGGCAAAGGCACCTTCAACTTCGTAGGCCTCGATATCGGTACGTATCGCCTCGAAATTACTCACAAGGGCTTTGCGACAACCCTGATCGACACCATCGTCGTCCAGGCCTCGCAGACGACACCGGTAACAGCTCTCCTCAAAGTTGGCGACACCAGCGAAACCGTCACGGTTGATGCCGTTACGACACCGCTGCTGGATACAACCTCCAATGCTCTCGGTTCAGTCATTGATCTGAAACAGATCGAAAACCTCCCCTTCGTGGGACGCGATCTCACCTCGCTGGCACGCCTAACCCCTGGATATACCGGTACAAACAGCGACGGTATCTTCAACGGTCAGCCACTTTCCAGCCAGGGCTCCAACATCGATGGCGTCGTCGGCTCTTCTTCCCGCGGCAAGTACGACGGCAATATCGCACCGGCAGCATCGCCCCGTATTGAGAACATCTCGGAAATGGCCATCCAGACTGACCAGATCGATCTCGATCAGGGCTTCGGTCAGGCTACGATGCAGGTGAACTATGTAACTCGTTCCGGCACGAATCAGTACCACGGACGAATTTATGTCGACGCCCAGAACAGCGGACTCGACGCCAATACATACGCCAATAATGCAAATGCGGTCCGTCGTCCGAAGCAAATCTATAACGACTTCGGCGGAAGCTTAGGCGGCCCGATTCTGCATGACAAGCTCTTCTTTTTTGCCAGCGTTTCTACGCGACGTGTACCTGGCACACCATCCGTCTCGAACAACATCTTCACCTCAACGGCCCAGGCAGGTAACTTCTCTTACAACGGCAATACGGTCAATCTGTATGATCTCGCAGGAGCGGTTGGTGCGCCGACCACGATGAACGCCGCCATCGCATCACAAATGGCACTCATCAACAAGTCGGTTGCCTCAGGGAGCATCGGAACATCTCTGGATCCTAACCTCCAAACAGTGAACTGGAATGTCCCGCAGCCTCAAGTTTTTTACTGGCCCACTTTGCGCATCGACTGGAACGCAACCCAGAAGCTGCACATGTATTTCTCGGGCAACATGAGCCAGGATACGGTCAACGGAGAATATCCTCCCCCCTTCCCTGGAGCAGACTTCCTCAATCAGGACAGCGGCTACTTTACTCGCTCCATGACGGCTGGGTATGGGCTCGATTACGAAATTTCACCCCGTATGGTGAATCAGTTCAAGGCTGGCTACCTGTACACCACCAGCTCCTTTGGAACCGGCGTACCTGCGCTCTATGCGCAGTACCCCACCATTTACTGGAACATGAGCAACGTCAGCAGTGTTGCGAATTACCAGATGTCGGGTCAGACATACGTTACCCCAAGCTCACACTTCTATCCGGTCATGAACCTCTCGGACTCGATCTCCTGGCAGAAGGGCAGCCACTCGATCAAGTTTGGCGGCTCGTGGTCGCGTGAGCAGGATCATTACTACAACAACCCTTCGGGCTTCCCCAACATCAACCTCGGTCTGGTGGAAGGTGATCCCGCGTTCAATGCCTTTACCTCCTCAACCATGCCCGGTGCGACCTCGAACAACATCGCCGAGGCGCAGCAGATGTACGCCGTACTCACAGGCCGTATTTCAGGAGTGAGCGGCAGCTATGCTTACTCCCAAAAGACCGGTAATTACCTCAACGGAATTGGCGTCTACGACCTCAATGAGTTGCAGCAACAGTGGGGCCTCTTTGCACAGGACTCCTGGCGAATCACCCCTTCGTTCACGCTCAACTACGGTATGCGCTGGGACTTCGTAGGCGATGATCACGATCTCACCAACGCCTATCACTCCATCACCGAAGCCAACATTCTCGGACCGTCGACCGGCCTCTTCAACCCCGGCTCACTGGGCGGCAATGCCAACCCGACGATCGATACCATCCCCCATGCTTACAGCCCCTGGAACAAGACACCCCAGCCCCAGGTAGGCTTTGCCTGGAACCCCCGCGGTGACAGCTTCGGCAAGATCTTCGGGAATGGCGACACCGTCATTCGTGGTGGTTTCAGCCTCAAGCGCTTTACGATGCCTGAGCAGTACTTCTGGAATAACGCCTCTTCTTACGGCGCGTTCTTCTTCCAGCAGTTCTACCTGAACGCCAACAACAGTGGCACCAAGGGAACTTATGCTCCAGGTTCGCTCTCTCTTGGGGACAACATGCCGGCCTACGGTCTTGCTCCTGCAAACTACATGCGTAGCGAAGCACAAAGTGACTTCACGTTCCTGAATTCGGTTGCTTTCGCAGGCATGGATAAGCACATCCAACAGCCTTATACCGAATCCTGGAACCTTGGTGTGCAGCGCCGCTTCGGCAAGCGTGCACTCGAAGTACGCTACGACGGCAACCGCACCGTTCATCAGTGGGTTCCCATCGATCCGAACGAAGTCAATGTCTTTGAAAACGGCTTCCTTCAACAGTTCAAGAACGCGCAGGCGAACTTGGCTGCTAGCGGCGGAAAAACCTTCAAAGGTGCCCTTCCCACTCCGGTCTTCGATACTGCTTTCGCAGGCGAAGGGACCGGGCAATACGGCAATCTGGCTGACTACGATAACGGCACCTTTACTACGATGCTCCAGAACGGCCAGGTCGGCTCCATGGCCTCAGTTCTCTCAGGCATTGCGGGTACAACCTCTTATTTCTGTAACCTCGTAGGTTCCTCCTTCGCACCGTGTGCAAACAACGCAGGCTACACAGGCGCAGGCGGTGGTTATCCCATCAATTACTTCCAGGCTAACCCGTTTGCGGCAGGCACCAGCACTTCGTTGATGAAGGCCTACGGCTACTCCAACTACAACTCGTTGCAGGTAGACTTCCGTCAGCAAAGCTGGCATGGTTGGACCTTCGATGCCAACTATACCTACGGCAAGAACCTGGGTATTTCTTCCGCGCATGACTATACCGGCAGTGCCAGCAATCTCTACACACTCCGTAACTTCTCCAAGGGATACGGCCCTCTGGCATTTGATTACCGTCACACGCTCCACTTCACCTCAACCTACGACCTTCCTATCGGCAAGGGACGTGCTTTCCTCTCAAACGGCGGCGTCCTGAGCAGCATTCTGGGTAACTGGACGATTGGATCGGTCATGAACATGATGAGCGGTGCACCTTCTCGTCTGACCGGCGGTAACGACACCTTCAACGATTACGGTGATGGTGGCATTGAGTTGAATGGGGTCACCTCCAAGCAGCTCCAACGCTCAATCAAGGTACAGCGAATCGCTGGTTCGCCCTACGCAACCCTGCTCGACAGAAAGTATCTCGCGTCTACTGCTGGCAGCAATGGTTCGAATCAGCAATACATCAAACCCAATACGACTCCTGGCACCATCGGGCAAATCGTTTACCTCTACGGCCCCAAGGGTTTCTACCACGACATGTCGGTATCCAAGGCCTTCCCGATCCGCGATACCATTCAGTTCCGTCTTCAGGGTGAATTCCTGAACGCCTGGAATCACCCGGTATTCGGCTCTACGCGCGGCAGCTTTGATAGCGGTGTTCAGGATCCTGCGTTTGCCACCGGCAGCGTAACCAACACACCTCGTGTGATTGAAATCCGTGCCAACCTGGAGTTCTAACTCCCACAACCGAACAAGAAAGCGGCCGGAGCAAATGCTCCGGCCGCTTTCTTGTTGCACCATACTCTTCAACATACTCAACCGCTACAACAAGGAAGGTCCTTTTCTACCAGACCCCACGCTGTCCCTGCTGATGGATCACATCCGCAATACGCTCTGCGCCGTTCACCCAGTTCGCAATCAGAGCCTGCTCTGCGATCTCCGGCCGGCCCTCTCGAATCGCTTCGATGATCTGGTTATGCTCCGAAACCGCTACATACAATTGATCCAGGATGTTGCTTGCATAAAGCCGCCAGTAACGCTCGGTCTGCGGCTTCACCGCGTTATGCAGTAGCAGCAGCCGTGGTCCTGCACCAGCCTCCACAATCAAACGGTGAAACTGCATGTCCAGGTCGAAGATGCTTCGTCCATCCAACTTGCCTGTCTGGGCAATGTCGTTCAGCTCGCGATTAATGGGCGTGATGCTTTCTACAATCTCCAGACGCTTCTCTTCCGAGAGCACTGCGGTGTTTGCCCCTGCAAGTCCTTCGATCCTGGAAACGATGGCATAGAGCTCGCGAGCATCTTCATGCGTCAGCGGAGCCACCATCATGCGTGAGTTCAGACGAGCTTTCTGCTCAATCACATAGCCTTCACGCTGCAACCACTGCAATGCGCTGCGCACAGGCGTCCGACTCATCCCGAGCTTACGGCTCAGCTCCGTCTCGATGATCCAGGCGCCTGGAGCCAGGTTGCCATGAACAATTAGCTGACGAATCTGCTGAAAGGCGAGATTAATACTGTTCCCGTGCTCAACCTGAGAGGACGGCTTACTACTCTGCGATTTTTTCGACGTTGGCGGCATAGAATTGCACAAGAATCTTAGTTATTCATCTTAGTGCAACGCGTACTCGAATATGTGGAGAGAAACGGTCGCAGCCGTCTCCACCTTGATTACCCATACCGAATTTCGCCTACTCTCTACGCTGCTCTTCGGCGAAAGAGAAAGTAGACCGGGATACCGCACGCTACGATAACGAACCCTGGCCAGGTGGTAGCAGGCCGGTAAATAGCCAGGCAAAGCAGAATGCACGCTGCGCCGACGATATAAACCAGCGGCGTCAGCGGGTAGAACGGCACCTTGTAGGGGCGCTCCAGATCAGGGCGCTTACGGCGCAGCACAATCACGCCGGCAATCGTCAGGATGTAGAAGAACAGCGCCGCGGCGATTACATAATCCAGCAAATCCCCATAGAGATTCCCATATCCCGTCTTAGGCGAATAGGTGTTCACCAGCAGCAGCCCAACCGACCAGAACGTCTGGAGCGCGAGCGACCACCCCGGAACACCATAACGGTTCACCTTCTGCGCCGAGCGCAGGAAGAGGCCATCCCGGGCCATGGCGTAGTACGCGCGAGCGCCTGCCAGAACCAGTCCGTTGATGCATCCAAAGGTAGAAATCACAATCGCCGCAGACATCAACGCGCCACCGTAGTGAGGCATCACCGCACGCAGCATCGCGGTAGCAACACGATCCTGCGGAGCATTCGCCAGATCGTTGAAACTCAGCGTGCACAAGTAAATCAGGTTTACGAGCAGGTAAATAACAACCACCAGCGTCGCACCCAGAATCAACGCACGCGGCAGCACCTTACGAGGCTCCTGCACCTCTTCTGAAGTAAACGCAACGTTGTGCCATGAATCCGCCGAAAACAAAGAGCCAGACTGCGCGACACAAATCGCGATCAAGGGAGCAAGAAACGCAATCGCGGTAAAACTCTCCGGCGTGTGGGACATCGGATGCTGGCTAAAGAACTTGCTGTAATTCTCCACGATCGTTGCATGTCTTGCGCCGTAAATCCCCACCAGCATCAAGCCGACCAGTGAACCAATCTTCACCACCGTAAGCGTGTTCTGCACCCACTTGCCATAGCGCAGGCCAAACGCATTGGTCCCGCTCAAAAGCACAATCACCAGAATCGCAATCAGCTGTGCGGTGGAAAGGCTCACCGCATAATGCTCGCTGAAGTGGATCGGATGAATCAGGTAGTGATGTTCCGAAATCGAGGGAAAGAAGAATCCCAGGAAGCGCGCGAAAGCAACAGCCACTGCAGCAATGCTTCCCGTCTGGATCACGGTAAAGAACGTCCAACCATACAGAAAACCCACGAGAGGCGAAAAACACTCGCGCAGGTAGCGGTACATACCACCGGCCTCTGGCAACGCAGAAGAAAGCTCACCATACGTGGCAGCAGCACCGATTGTAAGAATGCTCGTCAGTACCCAGGCGGCGATCAACCAACCCGGGCTGCCAATCGTGCGAGACATCCCCGCAGGCACGATGAAGATGCCCGAGCCAATCATTCCGCCCATCACAATCATCGTGCAATCAAAAAGACCCAGCTGGCGAACAAGGTGCGGCTGCTTCTCCGATGAAGAGTGAACCGACGACTGCTTACCCATAAGACAGAACTCCTCAGGAGAGACTCGTGTATACGAATGCCGGTTCTCTTCCAGGGAGAACCGGCATTCGTTGTGATTGGTTTCGCTGGATTAGTGCGAGAGAGGCATCAGGGTCAGCGTTGTAGCGTCTGTCGCCAGATCGATCTCCGCATAGCTGCCTGCCTGCTTCGCACCCATCACAGAGTAGGTCTTGGCAGAAGGCGTGGTTGCCTGAACATGGATCCTTGCTTTCGCAACATACTGCGTCGCCGGAGCCAGCGTCAGAGAGACCTTCCCTGTCTTTGGCTCATAGCTCGCCGAGTCGATCTGTCCCTCTTCCAGCGTGACCCACAAACCAGCAGGAGCAATAAACAAGCGGCTCCGCGAGCTATCCGTCACACGGATGGAGACACTGTCTGCATGATCCTGCACCGTTCCGCCGAAGCCCAGCCAACCGAAGCGAGGATCGTGCACCAGATACGTTCCTGTGTTCATCGCATGCCCGAAGAAGTTCGGACCATAATCCCCCGTGTACGGATCAAAGGCCATACGATCCGGATACGAGTGGAACGCCGCAGAGGCAAAGCCCTTGCTATCAATGTTGGTCAGCGGCCCCATCACACCACCGTATCCCGCACGCAGCAGATACAGATCATCCGGATGAGCACGATACGCCATAAGCAGCGGAATCGCGTTCAACCCGGAGCCATAATGGTGTAGCTGGCGTTCAATACGAGAATACTTGCCGCCATACAAGAAGTCCCAGAAGCGGCGCGCACTTCCGTTGTAGCCCCACGACGGCTCGACCGGCGTATAGGCAAGAATCGCATTGAGCGTTACTGTCGCCTTGTCCTTCATGCCAAAGTAGGCGGACCAATCGTAGACCTCTTCCTGTCCGGTAGAGTCCCAGGGCATCTCGCTACCGAAGGGATACTCCTCCGTCTGCCAATGGGAGGCGCGCTCGCGCATGAAGGCTTCCAAAGTATTTGCCTTGTCCGTCCAGCCTTCGGCCTTCAGATCCTCGAGCAGTTGTAGAAAGACTGTACCTTCCATCAAGCCAAACTGCGTATAGTAAGGCGCCAGCGTCTTCATCGCCATGCTGGTTTCATACGCCTGATCCAGATACCACTGCCACGACTTCTCAGTGACCAGCCCCTGGCTATTACGAGCTACATGATAAAGAGCCCAGTACGCTGCAACAACGTGCGGATAGTTATAGGTGCGTCCCAGATCGCTGGAGTCTTTCTTATTCCAGCTTGTCCAGTTCTTCCAGTTATAGGAAGGGTCGTAGTATCCAGCAGGCATCCCTTGCGGGTCGTAGTAGAAAAGGCTCTTGTGGACGCCATACTTCCCTTCACCGTCATTCTCCTGCAGGTGTCCCCACACAGTCTCATTCACGAAGCGTTCGAGTTTGGCGACCTCTTCTTTGTTCGGCTGCAGCTCTTCCTTCATCGCTGCGGCAAGGTAAGACCCTGCACCGCCCTCATCGGAAAGCCCGGCAATCCATACGCGCGGCTCCTGCGTCAGAATTTTTCCTGCCTCGTCGTCATAGCTCATGATCGAAGGCGAACGATGGAACGGATCATTCTTGTCGTCGAACCATTGCTCATGGAAGAGAAAGCTCCCCATATCGGCAACCGTCTGGGTTTCGGCCTTGATCGTGCGATAGGCAATGCTCTGCACCGTTCCATCGGCGTACGTCACCTTGATGCGCGCGCGCCCAAAGGTAGCGCCCTGTAACGTGTAAGCATGCCAGTCGTGATCCGCTGCAGCGCCGTCATCGTGAATCTTCACGGCGCCTTCCGGCTCACTCTTGATCGTGCTTACCGGCGCACCATAGCGCAGGAACAAGCGCGCCGGAGTATCCTGCGGCAAAACATATCCCGGAACACCAACCGCTACCGGACGATGATGCTCACTCAGCGTTGCTTCAACATCGCGCACCGAAGGAGCAACCAGTACCTGCAGACCATACTGCACGCTTTGTCCCGGAGCCAGCACCTCTTCCGTCGCAGGATTCCACTCCTCTGGCGTCTTCCCCGTTGTCTTCTTCCAATCCGTCTCGGCAAAGCCTCCCGAATGGATCATCCAGTCGTACGAGCCTTCGTAGGTCATGCCGCGCGGCGTAGGATCGTTGAGCAACTCGCCGCTACCCGTCTCACGATTGCGATGATCCAGAATCGGCTTCCATGCCTCAAACGGCGTGTGTCCATCCGGCACCAGAAGCAGTACAGGCCCCGTTCCCTGCAGCCGAACAACCTGCACGTACCCCGCATCTTCGCCGATGTACGGGTCGTAGAAGCTGCACTGCTTATACGCCTGTTCCAGCGTGCGATCGTTCATGTTGTTATTGAAGACCATCGGAATTCCCAGGCCGCCAATATGTACAGGCTTGTCGCTTTTGTTAAGCAAGGTGTAGCTCAAACGCAGTCCGGCAGGCGTCACCTCCCATGACCGCATCACCTCCAGCGGAGTATCTCCGGGAAGCGTGGGTGCGAGGTTGGCAACGAAGTGCTTCTCATCGACCCGTGTTACCTGCACCGGCTTGCGGCGGTACGCTGTCGAGTAATCCTTCCACTCCGTCTCGCCCTCTGAGCGAAGACGAAGGTCGAGATCGCCAAGGTGATAGAACGTATCCGCCGAGCGCTCTTTCAGACGATCGCCCTGCGTGTAATCAAAGCTCGGATCAGCCGTGGTCGTCAGCTTCGCCACGGTGCCGGACGAGCGCAGCAGGCTCAGCGAAAGCATGGAACCTCGCAGCGTCACAGACCCTTGCTCCAGCATAGGACCTGGGGGCAAAGCCTTCGGGGCCTGCGCAGAAAGCATCTGACAGCAGGTCAATAGAGCGGTAGAAGCAGCGATACGACCAAACAACATAACAAGACTCCGGGAAACGTAGAAACTAACGGCTCAGGCGTAGAAGCACAACGCTGTGCGGACGCAGTGTTGTGTGAAAGCTCCCAACGATCGGATCCAGATCACGATGTGCCCACAGATCGCGCGCCTTCACAGGCTCTGTCGCCCCATAGCCGAGCTTGCTCATGGGAACATCGAAATCAAGCGGCATACGCCAGCGGCTGAAAATCGCAACCGCAAGGCTGCCATCGGCGAGCGGCTTACTCCACACCTCCAAAGGCCCTTCGGTGTAAACGCGATCGCCCTGGTGGCCCGCAGCATCCTGATCCACCGCAATCACTTCGCGGTTCATCAGAATCGTCTTCGTCTCCTCGCTCATCTTCGCAAGATCGTTGCCTGCAAGCAGCGGCGCCGCCAGCATCGCCCACAGCGTCATGTGCGAGATGTACTCATCCTTGCTCATGCCACCGTTGCCCACTTCCAGCATGTCAGGATCATTCCAATGCCCGGGGCCAGCAAACTTCGCAAGCCCGGCCTGCGAAAATCCGATCTTCTCCATCGAAGCATAGCTATCTTCAATGTCGCCGGTCGTACGCCATAAGCTGCCGCCGGTCTCCGCGCCCCAGCGCCATACCGCCTCCCAACCGTACTGGCAGAGCGAAAGCACAATCGGGCGCCCTGCTGCCTGCAGCGCGTCATGCATCGTCGTGTAGACCTGCAGCATCACCTGCTGAGCTTTGGCATGGTCATCGCCAGCCTGGTCCTTAAGATTCTTCGTATAGGAGCAGAGGTCGTACTTCAGATAATCGACACCCCACTTCGCATACATCTCGGCATCCTGCTTCTCATGGCCTAGAGAGCCTTCATATCCTGCGCAGGTCTTTGCGCCCGGGGAAGAGTAGATGCCCAGCTTCAGTCCCCTGCTGTGCACGTAATCGGCCAGCGCTTTCATATCGGGAAATTTCTTGTTGGGATGAATGTATCCCTGCGCGTCGCGCTGCCCTTCCCACGTATCGTCGATGTTGACGTAGACATAACCAGCATCGCGCATTCCGCTGGAGACCAACGCATCCGCAGCCGCGCGAACATCCTTGTCCGTTACATGCTCGGCAAAGTGGTTCCAGCTATTCCAACCCATCGGTGGCGTGGGGGCCGGCGTGCTCTGAGCCTGCATCACCGGCGCAAACAGCGAAAGGATAATTGCCAGGCCACTGCCCGACATTAAGGTTGCAAGCTTCATCACCAAACCCCGCGGATGGAATTTCTTTACTGCAGAAGCAAAGCCTTGCCGTACAACACTGCGCCGAGGATGACTCCATCCCCGGCGCAGTGAGTAGTTGAATTTACTTGGACTCTACAACGTGAGAACCAGACTCCAGCTTGCCGTTCCACAAACGATAGATACCCAGCTCATTGCGATCGCGCAGCTCAGGCGGCAGCGCAAACTGCGGTAGTCCCTGATACGCCACCGGGCGCACAAAACGGAAGATCGCCTGGCTTCCAACCGAAGTCGAGCGCCCGTCCGAAGTCGCAGGATAGGGTCCGCCATGCACCATCGCATGGTTCACTTCAACCCCCGTTGGGAACGCATTCACAATCAGTCGTCCAACCTTGGTTTCCAGTACATGCAGCAGGTCTGCATACTGCACCAGATCTTCCTCCGTAGCAAATACCGTTGCCGTCAGGTGGCCTTCCAGAGCCTGCGCAGCCTGCATCATCTGCGCTGCCGCGCCGCAATGTACCAGCAGCGTTACCGGCCCAAAGATCTCTTCTGAGAGCGAGTGATCCGTAAGGAACGCCTCTGCCTTCACCTCAAGCAATGTACCCTGCGCCGCAAAGCCAGCTCCCGCCTCCGTGCCGACAGAAGTAGCCAGAGAGCTCTTCGCCGAAACCGAGCGATCGAACACCTTCGCAATGCCTTCCGTCAGCAGATTGAACGAAGGGCTCTGCGTCACACTGGCGCGCAGTGTTTTGGTAAAGTCTGCGGCCAGCGCTTCTTCCACGAACACCATTCCTGGCTTCGTGCAGAACTGTCCTCCGCCAAGCGTGAACGACTGATGCAGGCCTGTCGCCAGCGCCTCGCTCTTTTCCTTCAACGCTCCCGGCAGAACAAAGACCGGGTTCGTGCTGCCCATCTCGGCATAAACCGGAATCGGCTCCTTGCGCGAAGAGGCAAGGTCCATCAGCGCGCGTCCGCCGCGGAACGATCCCGTAAATCCAACCGCCTTCACCGCCGGGTGCTGCACCAGACGCGCACCCACTTCGTGGCCTTCATCAAAGAGCAGCGAGAAGGTGCCCGCAGGAAAGCCAACCAGCTGCACCGCAGCGTTAATAATCTGCGCCACCAGCTCACCCGTACCAGGGTGCGCTGGATGCGCTTTCACAATCACAGGATTTCCCGCAGCCAGCGCAGAGGCCGTATCGCCACCTGCCACAGAAAATGCCAGCGGGAAGTTGCTTGCTCCGAAGACCACTACCGGGCCCAGCGGGCGAAGCATGGAACGAATATCCGGCTTGGGCGGTGTGCGCATGGGGTCAGCGGTATCAATCCGCGCATTCACCCACGAGCCATCTTCCAGAACACCGGCAAACAAACGCAGCTGTCCGCTCGTGCGGGCAACCTCTCCCGTCAAACGCGGGCGCGGCAACGCTGTTTCCTGATTCGCGCGAACAATCAGTTGCTCGGCTGCGGCATCAATGCCATCCGCAATCGCACGCAACAACTTTGCACGTTCCATACCAGAGCTACGCGCGAACAGAGGCGCAGCTTCTACAGCGCCTGCCACGGCACGCTCAACGTCAGCGGCTGAAGCCGAAAAATACTCCGGCTCCAGCTTGCCGCCATCGGCAGGGGAATAGCCGTGGAAGCTGTTGCTGCCGCTCTCGGCCAAAGCTCCAGCTATCCACGAACGACCATGCAACTTCTCCACGGCTACACTTGCCATTTCACTTCTCCTTACTTACACACCCGGAAACGGGGTCGACGTTACAGTGGGACGGTTCTTCAGAGCCTTGGAAAGCACAGCCTTCGTCTCTTCCAGCTCCGCACCCGTGATCTCAAGACGCGGTGCACGTACGGTAGCAGAACCCGTACCGGTCTCACCCTGCACCCACTTGATCAGCTGTACGAACTTCGGCACGGTGTCCAGACGGAGCAGCGGCAGGAACCAGTGATACAGCTCATAGGCTTCCTTACGCTTGCCTGCCAGCGCGAGCTCGAACAGCTCCACCGACTCCTTCGGGAACGCGTTCACCAAGCCAGCAACCCAACCCGTAGCACCCGCGTCCACAGCCTCAACCAGAACATCGTCCACACCGACGAAGATCTTCAGACGATCACCCAGCAGCTCACGGATGTGCGATACGCGACGAACATCCGCGCTCGACTCCTTGACCGCCTTCAGGTTCTCGAACTCGCCTGCCAGCTCGGCAATCTGCCAGGGCTGGAAGTCGGTCTTGTACGCAATCGGGTTGTTGTAGAGCATGCAGGGCAGCTTCGTCGCTTCCATGATGGCCACAACATGCGCCTTCATATCGCGCCAGTCTGCGGTGTACACATACGGCGGAAGCACCATCAGGCCGCTGCAACCTGCAGCCTCGGCATCCTTTGCCAGCTGCACAGCACCCTTGGTCGAAAGAGCGGAGATCGAAGCAACTACCGGCGTGCCGGTCTTCTCGGAAGCCTTGACGGCCGTCTTGAGAATGGCCACCTTCTCATCGTGCTCCAGCGTTGCGCCTTCGCCCAACGAGCCGAGCATCACCAGGCCCTTGCAGCCGTTTGCAAGCAGCCATTCGCAGTGCTTGGCCAGAAAAGCGTGATCGACGTCAAGGTTCGCGTCGAAAGGGGTCGTCATTGCAGGCATTACGCCAAACCAGTTCATTGAATCTCCTGTAGTGCAGCAGAGTTAGAGTCAGTTCGAAGTTGCGGCTCAGAGCTAAGAGCCGAAATAGGGAGCGGAAAGATGGGAGGACGCACCGAAGCGTTCTTCCATCCGAAAAGTGCTTCGACCGCGGGACCGCAAACACGTCCCTGGCAGGGGCCCATACCGCAACGCTTCTGCAGCTTGGCATCCGTCCAGGTGTTTTGCCCGTCGGCCAGCGCCTTAAGATCGCCGTAACAAACGTCTTCGCAACGGCAAACAATCGTGTCCTTGGCGGCCATCTGCAGCACTTCTGTTCGAAGCCGGAACGCTTTCTCCATCGCGGCGCCAAAGCCACGCTCTGAGGCAACGCGCGCGGACAGCTTCTGCGCCTGCGCCGTAAGACCGATCGCCATCAGACCAGCAGCTTCCCCCTGCAGCAGCGCAGCATCCACACCGGCTACCCCTGTGGGCTCTCCTGCGCAGAAGACGTGCTCTACGCTCGTACGCTGCAGCGCATCAACACGCACGCAACCGTCTTCAAGCGCGCAGCCCAGCAGCGCAGGCAGCTCAATGTTCGGTACCAGATGGAAGCCGCAGGCAAGTAGATCGCAGTCCACCTCCCAGCGGCGCTTGCCATCGGTAAACTCAACCTTTTCCAGCTGGCCTGCGCCATACGCTGCCACCGGCCAGCTTCCTGTGCGATATGCAACACCGCGCAGCGAAGAGCGCAGAGAAAGACCTTGCAGAATCTTGCCCGGCCGCTTCAGTAACGCGGTGGCAAAGGAGACCAGCTGCGAGAGAGGAGCCTGCTCGCAGATCGACAGCACCTTCGCGCCGTCCTCCTGCAGATGCGCCGCAATGGCCATCAACAACGGCCCCGTCCCAGCAACTGCAACGCGCTTGCCGCGCACATCGTAACCGTTGCGCACGAGCGCCTGCAGACCACCTGCGCCAAAGACACCCGGCAACGTCCAGCCTGGGAAAGGAAGAAAACGTTCCCGCGCTCCGGTTGCAAGAATCAGCTTGTCATAGGCAAAGCGCTCGCCAACATTCTCCGCGTCGTTCCACGTTTCGAGCACGCCTTGCGCAAGCGCAGCCACAACACGGCGGCCGTGAAACAGCGTCGCACCGCTGGCAACAAACTTCCCCGTCTGCGCCTGCCGGGCAGCATCGGGCTTATGCTCATCGTCGTTCCATCCGCGCCGCCAGATCTGTCCACCTGCAGCCGGGTTCTCATCCAGAACGGCAACACGATGCCCACCCTGCGACGCCGCAGCGGCTGCAGCCATACCGGCCGGGCCCGCACCCACAATCAAAACATCCCAGTGCTGGCTGCTCATTGCATCGTCTCCACAACCATGCCTTCACGGCATGGAATCTGACACGTCCGCCGGTGTGCCACGCCATCGATCACAGCACGGCATTCAAAACAAATCCCCATGCCGCACAGCGCCGTACGCGGTTGCCCTGTCACCGAGCTTCTGCACGGCGCGTTGCTCTGCAGCAACGCGGCACTCACCATCGCACCGGCTGGAACCGTCACAGGCATGCCGTTCACTTGCACGAGAACTTCTTTCCGCTTCTCAGGCATGCGCAGACTCTCCTCGAAACACATGGGCAGGCAAAAACGGATCGCGATCAATCGCAGACTCACGCTGCAAGAGATGATCCGCAAGCAATCGAGCCGCAGCCGGTGAGTTCGTAATACCGAGCCCTTCAAAGCCCATCGCAAGAAACACCGTGGGGTCAGGCGTTGGTCCAATCAACGGCAGCTTGTTCGGCGTTGCCGCGCGAAATCCGGTCCAAACGCGGATCGCGGAGAGATCGCGAATGCGTGGCATGTACTCACACGCCCGGTCAATCATCTGCTTCAAAATCTTGTTATCGACATCGTGCTCGGCGTCGCCGTACTGACGCGAAGAACCGATCAGCAGCTGCCCGGTCTGGCGCGGCTGCACGTTGAATGCAACCGAGTCGGCCGTAAGCTTATGCGCACTCTTCAAGTAGCCAAGCTCTACGAGCTGGTGATGTACAAACCCCGGGTAGCGATCCGTAATTACAAGGTGTCCCTTGCGCGGCTGCACCGTAATCCACGGCACAAGGCTCGTATCAACCCCGGTTGCAATCACGATGGAGCCGGCAGAAAGCGCACTGCCATCCTGCAAGCGAACGATACCCTTTGCCGCCTCCACAGGACGAACGCCGCGGATCAGCTTTGCGCCCAGAGCAATCGCCTCATCCAGAAAGTAGCGTGCAGCAGCCGGCGGATACACAACCGCATCCTCAGGCACTAATAGTCCACCTGCGAGCCCTTTGCGCAGCTCCGGCTCAGCCTGCGCCAGCGCTTTCTCATCGAGCACCTGCGAGGACACACCGATGCTTGTATAGGTCGCCTGCTTGGCATAAACCTCCTGCATCTCCTCCCCGTCTGCGGCAACCCAAAGCGTTCCACGCTGCTCATACTCCACCGAATCGGGAAGCGCGGCACGCATCTTCTGCCACAGCTCGCGCCCGTAACGCGAAAGCGCAAGCTGTGCAGGCGAATCATCCATCACAACAACATGTCCCATACCCGCAGCGCTGGCCGCGCCACCCGGCACACGAGGCTCAACCACGCCTACGCGCAAGCCCGCACGCGCGCACTCCATCGCGCAGGCAGCTCCAACAATCCCAGCACCGAGTATCAGGACATCAAAGTGTTGCATTAGTACAAAATCCCGCCTCTGAACGGATCAGTCTCATCAAACAACAGCGTCGACTCGCCCGTAATCCAGGCCTTTCCCTGAATCGTCGGCAGTACACGATCGCCTACACCCTGCACCGTACCCACGAAATGCGTGCCGAGAATACTTTCCTGGCGCCACTGCTGGCCAACCTTCAGCACGCCGTCCGCATACAGGCATGCCATCTTCGCGCTCGTGCCCGTACCGCACGGCGAGCGATCAAACGACGCCCCGGGGCACAGCACAAAGTTGCGGCTCGAGTTCTCCGCATGAACAGGCTTGCCGAAGAGCTCAATGTGATCGATGTACGCACCATCAGCACCCGTAACACCTGCACGCGCCAGACTCTCGCGGATCGCGTGCGATACCTGAACCAGCTGATGACGATTTGCCAGCGTCAACTCGAACGGATGCGTACCAATCAGAAAGAACCAGTTCCCACCCCAGGCGATATCGCCCGTAAAGGTACCGAAGCCAGGAACCTCAACCGGAACCGCGCTCTTATAGCGATAGCTCTCTACGTTGCGCACGCGCACCGAGCCGTCATCAAGCAGCTCGGCTTCCACAATACCCACCGGCGTCTCAATCTTGTGACGCCCCGGCTGCAATCTGCCCAAATGCGCCAACGTCCGCACAACACCGATCGTGCCATGCCCACACATGCCCAGGTAACCGATGTCATTAAAGAAGATGACTCCGGTCACACACTCACGGTCCACCGGCTCACACAACAATGCACCGACAACCACCTCAGAACCGCGCGGCTCACAGCAAACACCGGCGCGAAACGAGTCAAACTGGCTGCGGAAAATCTCCAGCCGTTCCTGCATACTGCCTGATCCGAGATCAGGGCCTCCCTCGACCACAACACGGGTCGGCTCACCCTCGGTATGCGAATCAATCACCCTTGCAGTACGGCACTCTGTCGGCATGGGGCAATTGTAGACTAATTTGGATACAAATGAGAATCAGTTTCTTGCTACGGTTTCATAAATTCTGAAATCAAGTGCTTTATCGGAACTTTCCACGGTTTGTTCTCAGTGGAATTGGCTAACAATCAGACCGTAAGAGCATCCAGTCCCTGCCCGCTTCCCTCATCGGGCGGATCACGTGACGAGCGCGCACATAGCAACGGCAAACCGCACCCTTTGCGAGAAAAACTACACACGCTTGACGGACGATAATAATTATCGTTCAATAGCAATTGATGGAAATGGCCACAGACATCTTTCGCGATCTATGCCAGAAGCATGGCATCGCAATGACGCACCAGCGACAGGTGCTCTTCGAAACGCTGCAATCGATGTATGGCCATCCGTCGCCTGAAGACGTCTACGTGCGGGTGAAAGAAAAAGTACCCGCCATTTCGCTCGCTACGGTGTACAAGAACATCCATCTTTTTGTGGATAGCGGGCTCCTACGCGAGGTGAGCGTGCATCATGGCACGCTGCGGGTGGAAACAAATCAGCACCCTCACCATCACCTCATCTGCTCTGAGTGCAACCAGATTACGGACATCGATCAAGGGGAACTTGGATTTACCCCAGGCCGGACAAAACTGGCAAACGGGTTCAAAGTAGAGCGTTACGCTGTGGACGTCATCGGCATTTGCCCACAGTGCCAGGCAAAACAAACGAATTAGCAACACGGTTTCTCGATATGTTCCTTCCGGTGGCTCATCGAACGCGATGAATCGCACGGGCAATCTTTTCTCAAAATCACATTTTTCCAAGGAGTAAGTACATGCTGCAGATTGGCGATCAGTTCCCCGAGTTTTCCCTGTTGGCTACCGTCAGCCGCGACAACGCAAAGGCCTTTGAAACCATCACCAACGCCTCCTACGAAGGAAAGTGGAAGCTTTATTTCTTTTGGCCCAAGGACTTCACCTTTGTTTGTCCGACCGAGATTGCAGGCTTCGGCAAGCTGAACCAGGACTTCCAGGACCGCGACTGCCAGATCCTCGGTGGCTCGATCGACTCCGAGTTTGTTCACCTCGCATGGCGCAACAACCACGACGACCTCAAGGACCTCCCCTTCCCGATGCTCGCCGACGTCAAGCGTGAGCTTTGCGGCCAGCTCGGCATCCTCGATGAAAAGAGCGGTGTTGCTCAGCGCGCCACCTTCCTCGTCGACCCGAACAACGAGATCCAGTTCATCTACGTCACCGCAGGCTCCGTAGGCCGCAACCCGCAGGAAGTTCTGCGCGTCCTCGATGCTCTGCAGACCGACGAGCTCTGCCCCTGCAACTGGCAGAAGGGCGAAGAGACCCTTAGCGTCTAACCTCCACGCGTCAAACGCTCTCGCAGCTTGCGTTTGAATGCCTTGTCTTCCGTGCGAGCAAAGTCGCCCCTGTTTCTTGCGCAGCGCCAGCAATCTGGCCTGCTTTGACACAGCGGCTTTCACAGCCGCGGAAGGGAACTACTGATGTCTCTGGATACCCTGATCAACACACTTCCCGGCTATGCGAAGGACCTGAAGCTCAACTTCTCCTCACTCGTCCGCCAGAACACCGAGCTGACAGCCCAGCAGCTCTGGGGCACCATTGTGGCCTCCGCCATTGCAACGCGCAACGCCGAGCTTACCGCCGCAGCCATCACCGAAGCTGCGACCGTGCTCTCGCCCGAAGCGCTTGAGGCCACCAAAGCAGCCGCGGCCATCATGGGGATGAACAACATCTACTACCGCTTCCATCACCTGACCGACAACCCGAAGTACGCTACGCTTCCCGCACGCCTGCGCATGAACGCCCTGCGCGGACACAACGTGGACCACAACGACTTCGAGCTCTGGTGCCTGGCGGTTTCCGCCGTCAACGCCTGCGGCAAGTGCGTCGCCTCGCACGAGAACGTGCTGCGTCAAAAGGGTGTGAGCGAAGAGCTCGTCAACGCCGCCATCCGCGTCACCTCCATCATTCACGCCATCGGCGTTGTGCTCGACAGCGAAAAGGCGATCCCTACCGTTACCGCATAACTGTGGCAACAAAAGAAAACGCGGAGCAAGAGAACCCTCTTGCTCCGCGTTTTTATCTTCCAGTGACGCGTTAGTCCAGATCGAACTCGCGCAGCGGCTTACCGCTCAGCGGAGACTCTTTGGCCTTCTTCACCGCTTCGGCAAAACGCTTTTCCATCAAGTCATCCTTATTCTTTTCCGCCTGCATCGACTGCGCAAACAGAGAGTCACGACGCGCGTCCTGTTCTTTGAGAGCGCGAGCCGCGGCGCCAAGATCCTCAAACGTACGCTTGCGCGGTGCAGCGGTGTGCGAAAGAACAGAACGGCTCACCGGGTCAATCTTCAACATGCCGCCGCACTCGGGGCACATCACTTCAAACGGTTGATCACTCAGTCCCATCGCACAAACTCCTCGACGGACATTTTAGTATCGACGCCACCCCTGTGGCGCATACCCTGCGTAAGCAAAACTCTGATACCGCGGAGCGCAGCGGAAGGCCAGAACCAAAGCGACCACCCAGCCAATGACCGTCCAGCCGAGAAAGAGGTTCAGCAGAAAGATACCGACCTTATGTTGTGAGTCTCGCAGCAACGCCACAATGGTCGGCAGAAAGTGAATCGCTCCAAATGGCAGCAGGCAAAGTGCAAACAGAACGTGCATGACAAACACCTCGCAAGAAGGTACGCAGCAGTCTGCAAAAAGTTCCAGCACGCTGCCTGACCCGGTACTCAATCCGTCGGGTGTTTCTGCTAGAGGTAAAGCACTCGATGCCCCGGACACTCCAGCCCGGCAAACTCCACCAAAGACGCCACCAGTGCAGACGCGTCCTCCTTGGCGAGGAACCAGATTCCTCCCAGGACGCGCTCCTGCAGGTGCCCCTCCGGCAGAAGATGCAGCAACATCGCCGTAGCATGCTTACGAAGAGAAGCTTCCTTCTGCAGCTCAAACTGCGCCATTAACCGGCGCAGCCGATTCATCTGGTAACGCATTTTGCTGGCGCTCACTCCGGCAGCCTTACCCAGCTCAGGATTCAACGTGTCGGCATAGGTGGTCAGCGCGGCAAGCTCTTCTTCCATTGCATTGCCCACCGCTGCAAGCTTTCGCTTTGCCTCAATCGGCATCGCACGCGCGCCAAGCCGCAACGCAAGCGCATCCACGTTGCCTGCCTGCCATACCTGCTCCAGCGAAACCTCATGCTGGGCCAACAGCGCCGCGATAGAAGGCTCCACCAACGTAGCCGAAAGACGCGGCAGCACCGGGGTAATCCGCCCCAGCAGCTTCTCGAACACCACGGCTGACTGGGCAAAGTACGCCACCTCTGCCGGGCCACCGATATATGCCGCCGTCGGGAAAATCGTGTCCTGAAAGATCGGGCGCAGCAGAGCATTCGGGCTCACACGCTCCGGGGTCTTTTCCAGAATCTCCAGCAGCTGTGCGGTCGTAAAGCTCTTAGCACCGGCCTTCCAAAGGCCATCCGGCAAACGCTTCAACGCCTGGCGGGCTCCGCTCTCTTCCTCCAGAAGAAACAGCAGCGACTGTCCTGCGGTCACCAGCACCTGCGCATGGTAGCCCAGCGACTCCAGCTCAGCCGTGCGCGCAAGCAGCAACGCCTCAAGCGACTCAGCCTCTTCAATGGCTCCACGCAGCGCCTTCGCGCCCAGCGCATGGAAAGCACGCGAAGCTGCATCCAGAACAATCAGTCCCGTACCGGCAAAAATCTTTGTAAGAAAACGAGCGAATGCGGAAGATAGCGTCTCGCCGGCAGCATAACTCTGCTCCAGCACCTCGGACAGCGGCCCCCAGGCGAACAGCTCGCAGGCTCGCTCCACCGTGGCCGACAAGGTGTCCGCGCGATCAATCTTCAAACCGCCTACCGGAACCGGACGCTCGCTGCTCAATCCCAGGGAAAGCGTCTCCACCTCGGTCTTGGTCAGCAACGCGAGCTGGTCAACCTCTGCCAGATCGTGATCCTCGCTCGCCAACCAGAAAACCGGTACATGCTCCCGGCCGCTGGCTTCAGTGGCATCTTTTGCCTTGCGGATCGCGGTCGCGGCCTTCAGCACCGTCAGCAGAGGCCCACCAAAGAGCCCGACCTGCTGCCCTGTAATGACCGCTGCGGCCCCGGCGCGCAGTTTTTCCACACTCGCCAATACCGCAGCATCTGCTCCAAAGCTCTCGGACTGCGTCTTCAGCGCGTCGGCCAACCGCGTTGCGTGCTCGGCGGAAACGCTGGGAGAATCCTTCGCCCAATCGTTGCGAAAAGGCTTGGCTGGATACCAGCGCAACAGAGCTTCACGCCTGTCTTCAGGCGCGCCTTCGCAAAACGCGCGAAAGAGCGCGCTCGTCCCCGGCAGCGTCGAAATGGACAGACATTCAGCGTTCATCGTTTACCAGTTTCTCACCTTGACCCCAGTTTTGGATGCACTCCGGCTCGCTCCGATGCGAACATTTCGATGAACGCCGAAAGAATTCCTCCTATACGGTAGTGTTTATGGCTACTCAGAAGAAGAACGCCGCAAAGAAAACCGCCGTGAAGTCCACCGTCAAAAAGTCCACCGCGACCGCCAAAACGTCAAAGGTTGCTGCGGTCAAAAAGCCTCTCCCCGGCAAGGCGCTGCGCGGCAAGGCCAAGGTGCTCAACTCGCAAACCGTGTACCAGGGCAAAGTCTTCTGGGTAACACGCGACGAAGTGAAAGAACCGGGTGAGGTCCACGCAACGCGTGACGTCATTCGCCATAACGGCTCCGTGGTCATCCTCGCCGTCGACACGAAAACCAACCCCAAAGATCCCGGCATCCTGCTGATCCGTCAGTATCGCCACGCCGCAGAGTCCTTCCTGCTTGAGCTGCCCGCCGGCCGCATCGAAAAAGGCGAAAAGCTGATCCCGGCAGGCAAGCGCGAGTTGATTGAAGAAACCGGCTACCGCGCGAAAAAGTGGTCCATCCACACCAAGTACTGGGCAAGCCCCGGCTTTCTTTCCGAAGCCATGCACATCCTGCTCGCTGAGGACCTCACGCTCGGCGCCGCAGCCCCTGAAGACGATGAGCGCATCGAGCTCCACATGACGCCACTTTCCGAAGTCCTGCGCATGATCCACGAGGGCAAGATTCACGACGGTAAAACGCTCATCGGTGTCCTTTTATACGCCTCCCTGCGCAACACCAAGACCCGCCGTTAGGTTTTACCGTAAGGCGAAAACGAATCTGCAACGGCTCACATCTCCGTAGCGGTTTCTCCTCGTCCATTCAGAAGGGGAGGCCGCTGCCCTCGCAGCACCGGCCTGCCACTTTGCACGACGGGACAGAACGACAGCAATGGCACAGTACAAAGGCACCGTAAAGTGGTTCAACAACGCGAAGGGGTACGGCTTCCTGGGCCGTGACGGCGGACCGGACGTCTTCGTTCACTACAGCTCGATTCAGGCCGAAGGCTATCGCGGTCTCAAAGAAGGCGACGAAGTCGAGTTCGAAATCATTCAGGGCACAAAGGGACCGCAGGCCGACATGGTCACCATCCTCAAACAGGCCTAGCCCTCTCTCCACAGCGTTTCTCAGCAGGCCCGGTTGCCGTCATCCTACAATCACAGGGTGCGCGGTAACCGGGCCTCTGTCTGCCTGCCCCGCACGAAAGACCGCATGGACAACATCACGATCGCTCGCCTCTTAGACGAAACCGCAGCGCTGCTCGAAATCGACGGCGCAGACCCCTTCCGCATCCGCTCGTACCGGCGCGCAGCTGAGGCCGTCGAGCAGCAGACGCTCTCGCTCGCCGAGCTCGCCGCTCCCGAAGCCGATCCCAAGGCTCTGCTGTCCATCGCAGGCATCGGCAAAGGCATGGCCGCCAACATTCGTGATCTCGTCGCCACCGGCACCATGCCCATGCGGGATGAGCTGCTGAGCAAGTATCGCCCTTCCATGCTCGAGCTGCTGAAGCTGCCCGGCATGGGGCCCAAGACCGTTGCGATGCTCTACTCCGCCACGGGCATCGCCGATATCGACGCTCTGGAGGAAGCCGCCAAGCGCGGCGACCTGCTCTCTCTCCCGCGCATGGGGCAGAAGTTCACCGACAAGCTTCTCAAAGGCATCGAGGATCATCGTCGCAACGCCTCACGCTTCCGCATCGACGTCGCGCGCGACCACGCCGAGCGTATCGCTGCGCTCATCCGCCAGTTCCCCGGCATCGAAACCATCACTCCCGCCGGCTCGCTGCGGCGCGGGAAAGAGTCCGTAGGCGACCTCGATCTACTCGTCACCGGCCCGGCCTGCGAGTCCAGCGTCGTCGCCTCGGCGGTGGAGCATGTCGCCACACTGCCCCTCATCGATAAGCTCCTGGCACGCGGGCAAAACAAGGTGAGCTTTACCCTGCGCAACGGCCTGCAGGTAGACGTACGCTTGCTGCCGCGCGCCAGCTACGGCGCCGCACTGCAGTACTTCACCGGCTCCAAGCACCACAACGTTGCCCTGCGCCAGCGCGCCATCAAACGCGGCCTCACCCTCAGCGAGTACGCCCTCATGCGGCTCGAAGACAACGCCATCGTCGCCGCCGCCACCGAGGAGGAGATCTACAACGCGCTCGAGCTCGACTACATCGCTCCCGAGTTGCGTGAAAACAGTGGAGAGATCGACGCCGCTGCCCGTCATGAACTGCCCAGGCTCATCACCCTCCACGACGTACGCGGCGATCTTCACATGCACACCACCGAGTCCGATGGAGTTAACTCCATTCGCCAGATGGCCGAAGCCGCCATCGAACGTGGCCTCGACTACATCGCCATCACCGATCACTCCAAGCTTCTCTCCATGACCGGCGGCATGGACGACAAGCGCGCTCTCGCACACGCCGCACGCATCCGCGCAGAAAGCGACCGGCTCGCAGAAGAGTTTGCCGAGCAACGCGGCCCCCAGTGGGCGCGCTATCGCAGGCTGCTCGCAGAAGGAGCGCAGGATCTCGTCGAACCCGGCATCCCATTCCGCATCCTCGCCGGCTGCGAGTGCGACATCCTGCTCGACGGCACGCTCGATCTCGAAGACGACACGATGGCGCAACTCGACGTGCTCATCGCCAGCATTCACTCCGGCTTCAACCAAACACCGGAAGAGGTCACCGAACGCATTCTGCGTGCCTGCGAAAACCCGTACGTGCAGATTCTCGGACACCCCACAGGCCGCAAGGTACTCAAGCGGGATCCCTATAAGGTCGACGTCAGCAAAATGCTCACCGCCGCCGCACGCTACGGCATCGCCGTCGAACACAACTCGGCACCGGAACGTACGGATCTCTCCGATCTCCATCTGAGGCAGGCCAAGGAGCTCGGCTGCAAACTCATCGTCAACACCGACGCTCATGCCGTGGAGGAGTTCACGCGCCTGGAGTACGGCATCGTGCAACTGCGCCGCGCCTGGCTCTCAGCCGCCGACCTGATCAACACGCAACCGGTCGAAGCCTTCCTGGCTTCGCTCCGTCCGCGCCCCTGACGCTTCAACGCTCAAAACCACCTGGAAGGATTGATGGCAGAACTTTCTCTCGCACCCGAACCCAACCGCTCGCCGCTCAAGGCGCTCGTGATCGCCGCCTGCGTGCTCGTCCTCGTAGCTCTTGCGATCTTCTTCCTCAACCCGCGCAAAGTCTCGGAGCTCACCGTCACCCAGGCGGAGGTCTTCGCACCCCACACCCGCATGAACTCAATGCAGCTCAACACAGGCATGCGCGTACTCGGCACCACGCCCGAAGAGCGCGACGACCTCTACATCGTCGCCACCGTCAAGCTCGAAAACAAGCTCCGCCTGCCCATCTACTACTCCTGGGCGGAGGCAAAGCTGGTCGATCCCACAGACGCCGAAGCCCAGGCGAACCTGATCACAGGCAGCGATCTCACCAACCTTGAGACAAGTTTCCCGAACCTCAAGCCGCTACTGCCGCACCCCTTGCATGACGGCGACGAAGCCGCTCCCGGCCAGACGCTGCAAGGCCAGGTGCTCTTCCTCTTCCCCCGCCTCAACGCCGACCAGTGGAAGAGCCGCAAGCGCGCCACGCTCACCCTCAATCTCGCGCATCAGGACCCGCAAACCACCACCATCCCCTAGCCGCAACGCACAAAGACCGCGGGCATAGCTGAGACGCTATGCCCGCGGTCTTGTTTACGACAACACCAGTACAGCGTTACTTTGCCAGCTCGGCCTCTACCGCCTGCACCAAACGCGCATCGCTCGGAGCAACGCTGGAGCAGAAACGCGCAACAACCTCGCCCTTCTTGCTCACCAGAAACTTCTCGAAGTTCCACAACACTTCAGGGCGCGGACGCGGCGCAGGCAGATCGTTGGACGCGGCAAACTGCGAAAGCTTCGCACGCAGGCTGCCGTCATCGCCAATCGCCTCCGGCTGCGCTTCCGTCAACGCCTCATAGAGCGCACACTTCTCCGGCCCGGTTACCGCAACCTTCTCGAACATCGGAAAGTTCACGCCATAGGTAATCGAGCAGAAGCGCTGAATCTCAGCATTGGTCCCCGGCTCCTGCTGGCCGAAGTCGTTGGCCGGAAATCCCAGCACCGCAAAGCCCTGCGTCTTGAACTGCTTGTACAGCGTCTCCAAAGCTTCGTACTGCGGCGTAAAGCCGCATTTGGACGCCACATTGACTACCAGCAGCACCTTGCCCGCATACTCTCCAAGCGAGCTTGCCTGCCCCGCAATCGTCTTCACCGGAATGCTCTGAATCTTCGACATGTCTTCCAGTCTAACGGCCTCAGACGTTCGATAAACGGCCACCCTTGACAGTCAGGCGTATCCTTAGAAACGGTGCGCTTTGCGCAGCCGAGGTATTTGCGAGGCCATGAGCTTCTTTGATTTGATTTTAGGAAAACCGCTAGCCACAAGTGCGGAGCACGACGAGCACATCAGCGTAGCGGCCGGTATCCCCATCTTCGGTTTGGACGGCCTCACCAGCGCCGCCTATGGCCCCGAGCAGGCGATGTATCTTCTCATTCCTCTCGGCATGGCTGGGGTACAGCAGCATCTCTTGCCCATCTTTGCGGCGATCCTGTGCCTGCTGGTTGTTCTGTACTTCTCTTACCGCCAAACCATTGAGGCGTACCCCAATGGCGGCGGCTCCTTCACGGTGGCCACCGAAAATCTGGGCAACGGTGCCGGCCTTCTGGCCGCATCCGCTCTGATGATCGATTACATTCTCACCGCGGCCGTCGGCATCTCTGCCGGCGTGACGGCACTGGTCAGCGCATGGCCTTCACTGCATCCGCACCAGCTCCTTCTCTGTCTGCTCGTGTTGGCGATCATTGTGATCATCAACCTGCGCGGCATGAAGGAGTCCGCCTTCGTCTTTATGGTGCCGACCTTCCTCTTCGTCGGCACTCTGGGCACAACGGTCCTCGTCGGTGTGGTGCACGCTCTGCTGGCAGGCGGTCATCCTGTACCGGTCACACCGCCTCCGCCACCGTCGCCCATCATGGAGACGCTGACCTTTTGGTTGTTGCTCAAGGCCTTCGCTTCAGGCTGCGCCGCCATGACCGGCGTTGAAGCCGTCTCCAACGGCGTACCCGCCTTCAAAGAACCTCGCTCCAAGAAAGCCAATGCAGCACTCACGATCATCATCGCCATGCTGATCGTCCTGCTCGCCGGCCTCTCCTACGTCGCCAAGGCTTACGGCGTTACCGCCATGGACCCCGACACCGCAGGCCACGCGTATCAGAGCGTTCTTTCCATCCAGGTAGCAGCGGTCTTCGGACGCGGCTGGTTCTACTTCCTCACCATGGGTTCCGTGCTGGCCGCTCTCTCCTTCTCGGCCAATACAGCCTTTGCAGACTTCCCCCGCATGGCTCGCTCCATCGCCATGAAGGATTATCTGCCGCACGTCTTCCTGCTGCGCGGACGCCGCCTGCTCTTCTCGCACGGCATCTACGCGCTCACCGGCTTCACCGCGCTTCTACTCATCATCTTCGACGGTGTTACCGACAAGCTGATCCCGCTGTACGCTATCGGCGCCTTCCTGGCCTTCACGCTGTCCCAGGCCGGCATGGTCCGTCACTGGCTTCATAACCGCGATCAAAAAGGCTGGCGCACCAAGCTCTTCCTGAACGGCCTCGGCGCAACCGCCACCGGCGTAACGCTGCTCGTTGTTCTGGTGGCAAAGTTCACCGCAGGTGCATGGATCACGGCCTTGCTTGTGCCCATGATCATCCTGCTGATGCTCGCGGTAAAGCGTCACTACCGTCGCGTCAAGCTGGAGACCGCTGACCCCACGCCGTTGCGGCTCACCGGCCTTGAGCCTCCCATCGTCGTCATCCCCATGGCACGCTGGGACAAGATCGGCGAAAAGGCATTGCGCTTCGGCATGCTCATGGGCGACATGGTCAAAGTCGTCCACATCCATGACGAAGAAGGCGACACCATCACCGCCGTCTGGGACAAGATGGTGCTGGCTCCCATCCTCGAAGCCAACCGCGTCGAGCCCGAGCTGGTCACAGTGCAGAGCACCTACCGCACCATCATTTCGCCGCTGATGGACTACATCCTGAAGCTTGAGGATGAAAACCCCGGCCGCAAAGTCGCAGTCCTGCTCCCTGAGCTCGTCGTGCGTCACTGGTGGGAGAACTTCCTACACAACCAGCGCGTGCAGATCCTCAAGCTACTCCTGCTCCTCAAGGGCAACCAGAGAATTGTCGTCGTGAACATTCCCTGGTATCTCTAACGCATTCGCGACATCGATCCACACAGAAAAGCCGCCTACGGGCGGCTTTTTCTTTCCTCTTATGCCAGAGCCCGCAGTCGTTTTACCGCCGCGGAGACAATCTCAATCGCTCGGTCGATCTCCTCCTCCTTCGTCTCGCGCGACAAAGAAAGCCGTAGACTTGCTCTCGCCTCTCGCACACTCAGCCCCATAGCCACCAGCACATGCGAAGGTTCGGTCGCGCCGGACATGCACGCCGCTCCAAAGCTCGCGGAAACCCCTTGCATATCGAGCGCGATCAACAGCGGCTCAGCATCCACTCCGGCAAAACGCAGGTTCGTCGTATTCGCTACACGACGCGCTGCAGACGCATTCACCACCACGTCTTCCGTTCTGTTTAGAATTCCCTGCTCAAGCCGGTCGCGCAAACGCTCCAACGCCAACGCAGCATCGCTGTCCAGCCAGCTCATCGCAAGCTCGGCTGCTTTGCCCAACGCCACAACCCCGGGCACGTTCTCCGTGCCTGCGCGACGTTGCCTCTCCTGTGGGCCACCAAACTGCAGCGGCTGCAACGCCACCCCCTTGCGCACAAACAACGCGCCCGTACCCTGTGGCGCGTACATCTTATGTCCGGAGAGCGAAAGCAGATCGACGTTCTTAAACTCACCGCTCATATCCAACGGCAGCTTCGCCGCGGCCTGCACCGCATCTGTATGCATCAGCACACCGTGCTCCCGTGCGATGCGTGCAATCTTGCCCACAGGCTGAACCGCGCCTGTTTCGTTATTGGCCAGCATCACGGAGATCAGCCTTGTCTCTGGTCGCAGTGCAGACGCAACCGCCTCCGCCGTCACCACGCCCTCCGCGTTTGCCGGAAGATACGTCACCGCAACACCGCGCTTCTCCAGCGCTTCGGCCGCATACAGCACGGCGTGGTGCTCTATCTGCGTAGTGATCAGGTGCGCACTCTCGCCACGATCGACATACGGCTCCAGCACGCCGCGCAACGCAAGGTTATCGCTCTCCGTCCCACCCGAGGTAAAGACAATCTCCTTCGCAGCGGCATGCAACAGCCGCGCAACCGACTCGCGCGCCTTCTCCACCGCAGAGCGCGTGCGCTGCCCTGCCGCATGCGCAGAGCTGGGATTACCCCCCTGAGCGGCAAAGTACGGCAGCATCGCCTCTATCACCTCCGGCAGCACAGGCGTCGTTGCGTTCGCGTCCAGGTCAATCCGTTTCATACACCCATCCTACGACGCCCCTTCGCAGCCAAAACAAAGCGTCCCCGGAGACAAAGCTCCGGGGACGCTCGCAAGACGGCTGCTGCCTGATTTTACGCCTTCGGCTTCGACCAGTCCTTCACCTTCGAGGTACGTTGTGCCACCGGCACATACGGAGCCGGATACGCCGGGCCCGTGTAATCCGCACGCGGACGAATCAGGCGGTTGTCATCATGCTGCTCGATCACATGCGCGCACCAGCCCGCGATACGGCTGACAGCAAAGATCGGCGTAAAGAGATCGATGTCGATCCCGAGCGTCGTATAGGTTGACGCGGAGTAGAAGTCCACATTCGCATTCAGCTTCTTCTCGTCCTTGACGAAGAGCTCAATCTTGCGCGACATCTCATACCACTTCGGATTGGCATCCTTCCCAAGGTCCTCTGACATGCGGCGCAGATGCGTCGCGCGCGGATCTTCCGTCGTGTAAACACGATGACCAAAGCCGGAGATCTTCTCTTTATTGGCCAACATGCCACGCACGTGTTCCACCGGATCGGTACCGGCGCGCTCAATGTCATACAGAAGATGCATCACCGCTTCGTTGGCACCGCCATGCAATGGCCCCTTCAGCGCACCGATCGCGCCGGTAATGGCAGAGTGCATATCGCTCAGCGTCGCTGCAATCACGCGCGCCGCAAAGGTCGAAGCATTCAGCTCATGGTCCGCATGCAGAATCAGTGCCACATCCAGCGCCTTGGTTGCGGTCTCGCTCGGCTTCACGCCGTTCAGCATCCACAGGAAGTTCGCCGCGTGCGAGAGCGAGGTGTCCGGCGTGATGATCTCCTTGCCCTTGCGAATGCGATCGAAGATCGCCACAATCATCGCAATCTGCGCTGTCAGACGGAAGCTCTTGCGCACATTCGCCGTGTGCAGCACAGACTTCTCATCGGCGTCATAGATCGAGAGCAGCGAAACCGTCGTACGCAGCACCTCCATCGGAGAAGCTGTGCGCGGCACGCTCTTCAAAAACTCGATCACATCATCAGGAAGCTGACGTGCCGCCGCAAGCTGGTGCGAAAAATCCTTCAGCTCCGCTGCCGTTGGCAACGCATTGTTCCAGAGAAGAAACGTAATCTCTTCAAACGACGACTTCTGTGCCAGCTCATGGATATCGATCCCGCGGTAGGAAAGAATGCCTTTCGCTCCGTCGATGAAACAAATGGATGACTCATTAGCGATGACATCCTGCAAACCCTTAGGCGTGTTCATACGAAAAAGACGCTCCCCGCGCGGAGTTCCGCGCAACGGTGAAATTATCGGTGCGTGTTTGAGCCCTTGTCACTCACCCATGAACGGTTATCGGCCGCCCTGTGCGAGTGACGAACCGTGTGGCGCAAAAAGTGCTAAGTCCACCGGTGGCCGCTTCTCTTCTAGTAAATCAGCAATTGCGCAGGCCGTCGCCGGAGCCAGCAAAATCCCGTTGCGGAAATGTCCGCACGCGACCCACTGCCGCTCTTCCTGCTCCAGCTTTCCGATCACCGGCAGCTCGCCCGGCACAGCTGGCCTGAACCCCACCCACGTCTCCACAAGCTCGGCCTCGCGAATCTCTGGCAGCAGCCGCGCCGCGTACTCCCGCAACCACTCCAGCGACTCCTCCTGCACGCTCGTGTCAAAGCCGGCATCCTCAACCGTTGCTCCAATCAACGCCGTTCCGGCCTGCTCGCCAAACTGCCGTGGAGCAATGTAGACGCCTGCTTCGCGCACCACCGTATCGCTCTCCAGACGCACACGCATCATCTGTCCCTTGCGCGGCTTTGCATTGCAGGCCAACGCAGACCACGCGCCCATGGCATGCACCACCTGCGCACCCTGCACGCTCTCGCCGTCTTCGGAAACCACGCGCAGCCCCGCCGGCTCCTGCACAACCTCCGCCACCGCAAACCCGCGCCGCACAGGAATCTGCAACGCCTCGACCGCAGACTCCAACCCACGCATCACATCGCGAGGATTCACCGACTGCTCCACCAGGTTCATCGTCGTCCCATCTGCAAGAAACTGCAGCGTCTTATTGGTCTGATACGGAATCGTCTGCGCGCTCAGCGACCGCAAACGATCCAGATAGCCGTCATACAACTCGCGGCTCCAGCGTGAAAGCTTGTGCAGTACCTCGGGATTATGCGGATCATCCGCAGCCAGCATTCCCGCTGCGGCCCAGGACGCCTGCCCCAACGTTCGGCTTCCGGCCTCGGCTTTTTCCACAACGCAGACGTGAGCACCGCGTGACTGCAACTCCACCGCAAGCGATAAACCCATGATTCCAGCACCACATATCACCACATCCGCATCTGGCATCTTGTTTCCTTTTTCTAGCATCACAATTCCTTGGGCCTCTAACTATGGCTGCGTCTCCCATTGTAGGTTTCGCACGTCTTCGATAGGGAGCCTGTACCCTAATGGACAGGTTCGGCAACCGTAAGGAGTATTCACCGCATGGCGGAAATTCGTGAAACAGTCGTAGAACAAAAGACCCCCGGCTGGCTGGCGCCAATCGCGGTGCTCGGCGTCATCCTTGGCTTTGGCTCGCTCATCTGGTCACTCGTGCTCCAGAACAAGTTGACGGAGGCCAACCGTAACCTCGTCACTGCAACGGCACAGAACACGGCACTTTCCGAAAAAATTGAAGACACCAACGAGCGCCTGAAGGCACAGGGCCAGGCACTCGGTCAGTCCATGGGACTCACCCAGAAGCAGCTCGACGATCGCTCCAATCAGTTGCTCATGGCCCAGAAGCAGGCTGAGATCAGCCAGCAGCATCTTGCACGCGAGCAGGCCGCAACGGAGAAGCGCGTCGGCGATGTTCAAAACGACGTTTCCAGCGTGAAGACCGACGTCTCCGGCGTGAAGAACGATGTTGCCACCACACAGGCCGATCTGGCCAACACCAAATCGCAGCTCACACGCGTTGTCGGCGATCAGGGTGTCATGAGCGGCCTCATCGCCACCAACCATGATGAGCTCGAAGAGCTCAAGCGCATGGGCGACCGCAACTACTACGAATTCACCCTGCACAAGGGCGATGCACCGCAGAACGTCGGCACCATCAAGCTGCAGCTGAAGAAGGTGGACACCAAGCGCTCCAAGTTCAACCTCGTGGTGAACTCCGACGATCGCAGCATCGAGAAGAAGGATAAGAACCTCGACGAGCCAGTCCAGTTCTACTCCGGCAAGACGCCGATGCTCTATGAAATCGTCGTCAACAGCATCGGTAAGAACACCGTGAGCGGCTATCTCAGCACACCGAAGAGTGCGCCCGCGCCGATCGCGGTTCCCTAAGCAAGCCCCATCGAACAACACCAACAACGCTCTGGCCGCCTCTTGCACTCAAGAAGCGGCCAGAGCGTTTTATGCGTATGCTGAAAAGACGAACGCCAGCACGTACAGTTCGAACCACCGGAGAGGATACAGTCCCGAAGATGCATCGTATGCCGCTTACTCTTGCAACACTTGCCATGATCACCGTGCCTGCCTTTGCGCAGCAGCCCGTGCGCATCACGGCAGATTTCACCGACGCACCACGCCGCCTGTACCACGCAGAGATTGATCTTCCTGCCAAGGCTGGCGAAAACGTCTACACCACGCCGGAGTGGATTCCTGGAAACCATCGTCCGACCGGACCAGTGGAGAACATCACAGGCGTCGTCTTTACGGCAAACGGCAAGACGCTCACCTGGCGGCGCGACGATGTCGACCTCTACGCCTTCCATGTCGACGTTCCCTCAGGCGTAACCACCATCCACGCGCACCTGGACTGCATCGAATCCGAACACCGCTCCGATCATCTCGCCATGCTCGAGTGGGAAAAGCTGCTGCTCTATCCCGCACACAAGCCCGTACGCGAAATCCCCGTCATTCCCACCGTGATCGTTCCCGCCGGCTGGGGCATCGGCACCGCGCTGACGCCGGTCAAGCCTTTCGACGCCAACACCAAGCCCGGCGGCACCGTTGCCTACAAAGAAACCAACGTCGAACAGCTGGAAGACTCTCCAGTTCTCACCGGGGAATACTTCCACGAGTTCACGCTTGCGCCGGAGATCTCTCCCAGGCATTACATCGATATCGCATCCGATGAGCCGGAAGACACCAACCTCACCCCGGCCACCGTTACCGAGATCAACAACCTCGTGCGCGAAGCCTCTGCAGCCTACAGCTCGCATCATTACAACGAGTATCACTTCCTCCTGACGCTCTCGGATGTAGCCGGCGGCGAAGGTCTCGAGCACGGTCAGTCTTCTGACAACGGCATCGGAGAAAAGGGCTTCGCCAACCCGGTCATGAAGATCGCCGAAGCCGACCTGCTCGCCCACGAGTTCACCCACTCCTGGAACGGGAAGTACCGTCGCCCCGATCATCTCTATCAGCCTGACTTCGCGACCATGCAGCAGGGCGAGCTGCTTTGGGTGTACGAAGGCATGACCCAGTACATGGGCAACGTGCTCGCAGCCCGCTCTGGCCTCAAGACCCAGGAACAGTATCGCGACATGCTCGCCATGTCCGCCGCGCAGCTTGAGTACAAGAGCGGACGCCTGTGGCGCTCCACCGACGACACCGCCATCGCCGCCAGCGTCCTTCGTGGACACGACGCAACCTGGGCCAACTGGCGCCGCGGACAGGACTACTACCAGGAAGGCGAACTGCTCTGGCTTGACGTGGATACGCTCATCCGCCAGCTCACCAACGATCAGAAATCGATCGCGGACTTCCACAAGCTCTTCCTCGCCAAGGGAGGCAACACCGGTCCGGAGATCGTCACCTACAACCGTGAAGAGATCATCAAAGACCTCAACACCGTTGCTCCGTACGACTGGGCCAAGTTCCTGCATGAGCGTGTCGATCTCATCAACCCACACGCCGACCTCGACGGCATCGAACGCGGTGGGTACAAGCTTGTCTTCAAGGACGAGCCCTCCGCCACCGAACAAAAGTTCGTCGGCCTTCGCGGCGGTCCCAGCTACTGGTACTCGCTCGGCATCTCCGTGCGGAGCGACGGCACGCTCAGTGACGTTCGTTGGGGAAGTCCGGCTGACAAGGCTAAGCTTGCTCCAGGACAGAAGATCCTTGCAGTCAACGGTCACGTCCTCGGAAGCAATGCTCTGCTCGATGCGATCAATGCATCCAAAGGAACGCAGAAGCCCATCACGCTTCTCGTACAATCGCAGGACACCATCACCGCCTACACGCTCGATTACCACGACGGCCAGCGCTACGCTGTTCTCGAACGCGATAACTCCAAGAAGGATTATCTCGACGAGATCACAACGCCTCTGGTTAAGACCAGCAAGTAAGCAAACCCACACTCCGCAAACAGCAGAAGGGGCGCGAAGATTTCGCGCCCCTTCTGCTGTTCTCAATCAAGCGGACTTCTCGACGAAACCTCAGCGTTTGTCCGTGAGCGATTCGAATGCTTCCCTCAACGGAAGCTCCAGCGTCTCGACGGCTTCTCCATCGAGCAACGGCGCCATCGCACGTCCAATCATCAGCATCAGCGGTGCCGGTCCGCAGGAGAGCTCATCCAGATCCTGCAGCGCGCATGCGGCAACCTGCTGCTCCGGCCGCGCCGCATGAGAGATTGCCGCACACGGCATATCGCTGGCCACGCCCGCCGCACGAAGCTCTTCCGCAATGCGCGCGGTATCCCGGCCCGGCATATACATGACCAACGTTGCATCCTCCGGCAGGCTCCCTGTCCACACCGGGGCAGACGTCTTGCCTTCTGCATGATGTCCCGTTGCAAAAATCAGCTTCGAGGCGCTCTTACGATCCGTCAGCGGCAGCGCCAGTGCAGCTCCCGCAGCCAATGCGGCTGTAACACCGGGAACAATCTCAAACGCAATCCCCGCCGCCCGCAGCGCCGCAAGCTCTTCCCCCGCACGGCCGAAGATCAACGGATCTCCCGACTTCAGACGCACTACAGACTGTCCCGCTTTTGCCGACTCGATCATCAGCGCATGAATACCGGCCTGCGTAATGCGCGGCCGTCCGCAACGCTTCCCCACACTCGTCACAAGGGCGTGACGGTGCACCAGCGCCAGCACCTCATCGGTCACCAGGTCGTCATGAAACACCACATCCGCGCTCTCCAACAAACGCAGCGCGCGCAGCGTCAATAGCTCGGGATCTCCCGGCCCTGCGCCGACAAGATAGACCGTTCCCTTTTGCGCCGTAGTGCTCATGCCCTTACATCGTCCTTCTTGGCGGCAGCCACGTAGCCATGCTCACGCATATGCTGCTGTGCACGAACACGCGAAGGGCACTCGGCAAAGCCGCACACCTCACGCGAGGCCAGTTCATGCAGCAGCTCTCTGCGCGGCTCGCCGATCGGCTCCACCGCCGTCACCTCACGGCGCAAACGCCCCAGCTCCATCAACCATTCGCCAAGATCGAGCGGTAACGCAGCATTCAGTTCCTTCCGTAAACGCATCGACAACGCAGGCGACTCCCCTGCGGTTGAAATCGCGATCTGCAGCTCGCCACGCTTCACAATCGACGGGAAATAGAAGTCGCAAAACGGAGGATCATCCACCGCGTTGCACAAAACGTTCTTTGCGGAAGCCTCATGAAATACCGCGCGATTCACCTCCGGCGTAGCCGTCGCGGCCACACACAGAAACGCGCCCGCAAGATCGCCCTCGGCATACTCGCGCTGCTCCCACACAATCTCGCCTGCTTCCGCCCAGGCCTGCACACGCGGCAAAGCCTCCGGCGCAATCACGCGCACGGAAGCTTCCGCATTCAGCAGGCTTTCGATCTTCGACTCCGCGATACGACCCGCACCAACCACCACGCAGGGCCGCGCCGTGAGCTTCAGAAACATCGGAAACAAACTCATATCGTCCTTACGCGCTGGGCAGCGCTTCCTTCTTCGTCATGTCGCGCTCTACCGCCGCAACCTCTGCCCCGTTCAACTGTGTGCGAAGCTCATCATCGCTCGTACGGCGGAAGTAGCTGCGCAGGGACTCACCATCACCACGGCCCTTCAGATAACCACGCAACAGGCGCTCAATGGCCTCCGGGCAATCCGTCGCCGCAGCGCGGTAGCCTATCTGCCGCGCAATCCCTGCATACTCTCCACCCACCGAGCCGCCGACCATGAAGTAGAACGCGTCCACCATCACGCCATCCTTCTTGATCTTCTTGCCTTCGAGGCCGATATCTGCAATCCATCCCTGTCCGCACGAGTTCGTGCAGCCGGTCACATGCAGGCGGAACTGCTGATCGAACTCCGGTAACCGCTCTTCCAGCTCGCTCACCAGCCACTTGTTGAACGCCTTCGTCTCCGTAATGGCAAGCTTGCAGAACTCCGTGCCCGTGCAAGCCACCGCACCGCGGTAGAACGACTTCGGCTCCACCTGGAAGCCCGTCTTGCTCACACCCTCAACCACCGCCTGCACGTTCGCACTCGGAATGTTCACAAGAATCACGTTCTGACCAATGGTGGTGCGCACCTCGCCGTTACCGTACTTCTCCGCGAGCTCTGCAAACGCAAGCATCTGCTCAGGGTTCATACGGCCGTTGATCACCGTCACGCCCACCGAGTTCAGCCCGGCTTCCTTCTGCGGGTTCACGCCAACGTGATCGCGATACAGATCACCTGCCTCAGCGCCTTCCGGCTGCGGGTCGAACTTGTAGCCCAGGCGTTCCTCAATCGCTGTCAGCATCGACTCAGCCGTCCAGCCATGCTTCATGAAGAGGTACTTGATGCGCGCGCGCCCGCGGTTCTCACGCAGCACGTCCTGCTCGCGGTAGATCTCGCATACAGCCTTTACCGCATCAAACGCCTTGTCCTGCGGGATGAACGCGTTCATGCGCACCGAGATGTGCGGCTCAGTCGACAGCCCGCCGCCAATGCGCAGCGAGTAGCCGATCTCTTCCTTACCGTCCTTCACGCGCTTTAGCGCGGTCAGAGCCACGTCGTTGATCTCCGGGTACGAGCACCAGATCGGGCAGCCCGTCACCGTGATCTTGAACTTACGCGGCAGGTTCACAAACTCCGGATTGCCCGTCAGCTCGGCGCTGATCTTGTTCGCCAGCGGCGAAGCATCGAGCAACTCATGGCCATCGAGACCCGCCATCGGGCAGCCCGTCACGTTACGCACCACGTCGCCGCAAGCACCCTTCGGTGAAAGTCCGATCGCGGTAAGGCGCTCCACAATCTCCGGCAACGATTCGATCGTCAACCAATGCAGCTGAATGCACTGGCGCGTCGTCACGTCCGCAATGCCGCGCGCGTGCTTCTGTGTAATGTCCGCAATCTCGCGAAGCTGCGAGCTCGTCAGCTTTCCGTTCACAATGCCGATACGCATCATGAAGTAGTCGCTCACCAGACCTTCGCCGCCCTTACCGCCGGTCACACCCACGCCATCGCCCTGGGTGTAGATACCCCACCACTTGAAGTAGGTGCCGCTCCAGTCAGCCGCGACGCTTTCGCGTCCCTGCTTGGAGTAGCCCACCACATCGTCCCAGCTCTCCCAGGGGTTCTTCTCACGCTTCAGCCGCTCGACCTTCTGCGCCTTTGTTTCCTTCACCACCGCGGGTGCCGCTGCGCTCGTCGAGTTTCCAGTTTCATCAGCCAAGGTGCGTCTCCATATGCCACGAAAATTTTTCACCGCAAAAATCAAAAGCCCACGAATCATTTCGTGGGCGCTCAGGGAGTAGAAGCTTCTTTCCGGCAGCAAACACGCCGCCGCTTCGCCTCAATCCCCGAGGCGCGAACAACAACACGAGTTGGCGTGTTCGCGGTGCATTACGTTCAAGTTTACACCACGTTTTCGCGAGGCTGGCCCCTTCGCCGTCACGCTCGCCCCCGTTCGCCCTCGCAGGCAAACAGAAAAGGGATGCGGCATAGCGCATCCCTTTTCTCCCGAAACCTTCGCTTCCTACAGCTTCGCGCGCAACGGCATCCCCGGATCGGCATACTGCAGCTCAGCGGCCTGCGTCTCATTACGCAGAATCTGATGGTGCAGACAGTAGAGCGCCAGCTCCAGACGATCGCTCACGCCGAGCTTGTCATATACCTTGCGCAGGTAGTTCTTGATCACCTGTTCGGTCGTGCCGATCTGGTAGGCGATCTCCTTGTTCCGCATACCACGCGTAATGCAGGCAATGATCGCCAACTCTTTCTCGCTCAGCTTCGGTTGCGTGCGCGGGTTGGTCAGCGCCGCGGCCTGTGCACGATAGGCGTCAATCACCCAGGAGATCGACTGGTTATCAATCCATGTCTCTCCCGCAGCAATCTTGCGTACGCACTTGATCAGCAGGTCTGGCGTAATCGAACGCGGCACCACGCCACGAACGCCGCGCCGGTACAGTTCGACCGTATTGCTCTCATCGCTTTCGCTCACCTGAACAATCAACTTGGCATCCGGCGCACGGCGCACAAACTCCGGAATCGCATCGACCGTGCCCGCAATCAACTGCCCTTCCAGCAGCACGATATCCGTGGGGAAACGCTGCAACGCGGCGTACAGATTCTCCAGCGTCTCTGCCTGCGCAACCACGCGAATGTCGTCTTCAAGAGCAAAAATCTTGCGAATGCCGACCCGATAGATCGCCTGCGAATCCGCAAGGATGACGCGTATCTGGCCTTCTGAAGGAGTACCACTGACTTCTGTTGTGTTGTCTAATTCTTCGTCGAAACTCATACCTGCTCAGCTTTCAGGGAATATTCGTCGATCACCGCAGCCGCTACGGTCAGGCCATTCTCCGCACGATGCCGCACGATCCGTCCAACGCAACTGACTACAACATCTCCCGTGCCACCCATGACATCCGCCGGCATATTGATCCGGAAACGTATCACCGTATCAACCGGAGGAAGCTCTTCCCCGATAAACAGCACACCGTTTGCAGACACATCGCGGGTCACCGCCCGATACTCTCGCCCGTCAGCGTTCAACGTCACGGCAAGATGCAGGGGAAAACGAACAGAAGCACGTACCGGTTCGTTATCCGTAACAGCTTGGCTAGGGTTCATCTTCCATCCTCGAAACCTGAGAATCTCAACCGCGTTCTTTCAGGCTCTCGGGAGTAATTCTATTGTAACTACCACCGGTTACCGCACCGACTTTAGTGGAGTTTTTCGCTGGAGACTTCGCCTTTTCCCAACTCGGGCACGCCTCGCCGGGATTCCAGGCCTTCTGCCCTGCTTCAGAACAGATCCTGGCTCAATCTCCACCACGCTCCACAAAAAGCTCTTACGACCTCGGTGCCGCCGACTGCGTTACCTTCTATCCCGACCGCCAGGAAAAAACTCAGCTTCTATCGGTATGGGACGCGTTTGCACGACAAAAGATGTACTTCCCCAGGCAAAAGCAGGGCCGCGCGGCGCATATCCGCGATAACTAGAGATAAATCTGCACCATACGCTGCCACCACGGCCAGCCGGACTCCGCCTGCTCCCCCCAGAGATCCAGCCGCACCGGAATGCCCTTGGAGCGCATCACTCCGGCCAGCGCCTCATTTTCCTTACGTACCGCGTCCCTTGCCCCAGCGGCCAGCACGAAACTGCTGCGCCGCAACTGCTCCAGATAGGCCTGCTCCCGAGCGCCGGGCAAATAATCCAGCGGCAGATTAAAGTAACTCGCGTCCTCGTAGTGGCCGCCCAGCAACCCTGCCTGCTTCAGGTCGAAGATGCCACTCATCGACAACGCGCTTGAAAAAAGCTGCGGATGCTTCAGCGCAAGATTAACCGCCCGATAGCCGCCAGCCGCGCATCCTGCGGTCGAAAGCCGGGGGCGCCGATTCTTACTTCGTATCAAAGGCACCACATCCTCTAGAACGTACCGCTCATAACGCACCTCGGCTCGAGGACGAAGCTCCGGCGCCAGCTCCTGGCTCCACCACCCCTCGACCTCACCTTCATCAAGGCAAAAGAGCTGCAAACGGCCATGCTCCAGCTTTTCGCCGAGCGCCTTCACCATCCCGCGATCTTCAAAGTCATAGAACCGCCCACCGGCTACCGGAAAAACCACGACCGGAACCCCATCATGCCCAAAAACCAGCAACTCCATCTCCCGGCTCAGGTCCTTCGACCACCAGCGGTGATATTCGCGGTTCATATGGAACGCCTCACAAAACGGCTGCACTGCCTGTAACATCTGAGCGCAAAGACCCCCTCCCGGGTTGCGCTGCCCCTCTCCCGGAGCCCTTCCCGGAACACCCGGCTCCGTGCCCAGGCCCGGCTCTCGCAGCAATCCACAGCCCGCCCGCCCTCTCACCTCACTCCCGTTTCCGGGCAAATAAAGGGAATTCGGCTTGCCCCAACCCTGAAAATCCGCGATAATAAGTCGTTCGGACTATCTGCGTCCGCCCGGTGTGTCGATTAGCGTCCACGCCGAGCGTGTCAACCCTGAACAACCAAGTTTCTGTACTTTGAGAGGATTTTCCCTGTGTTGATGATTCGTTTGGCGCGTGTTGGCGCCCGCAAGCAGCCTCAGTACCGCGTCGTTGTCATCGAAAAGGACCGTGCTCGCAACGGCCGTTCGATCGAAGTGGTCGGCACCTACAACCCCCGCACCAACCCGGCTTCCGTTCTGCTGAAGACCGACCGCATCGCTTACTGGACCGCTAAGGGCGCTCAGATGTCGGACACCGTTGCCAAGCTGGCCTCCAAGTACGTTCCGGCTGAAGCGACCGAAACCGCTGCCGCCTAAGGTAACGTTCCCTGAGTAACTGGGATACTGCACACCGGAGGACCGTCACGTGTCCAAAGATTTGGCCATGTGCACGGCTCCCTCGGGTATGCTTTTCCTCAGAAAGTATTGTCCCTGAACAGGTTCTCCTAAACAGGAGATTCCGCGTCTTACTCTGGTAGAGGACTTCCCTTTACGAGCGTCGCGTGGAGGATGGGGCTCTCTTCACTCGCCATTTCCGTCCCATTTTGGGAAAATGTTCCGGGTGCAACTTTTCCTCTGAGGTGCCAGTTGAACGAAGCGGTAGATTCCACCATGGGCGTGAACGGCGTCAACGCTATGAAGTCGTTGATGACAGACGTAGCCCGCGCGCTTGTCGATGATTCGGATGCCGTCCGAATTGATGTATTCGATGAGAACGACACCACCGTGCTACGCCTGTTCGTTGCTCCGGACGATGTCGGCAAGATTATCGGGAAACAGGGCCGCACGGCCCGCTCGCTGCGCACCATCCTTTCGGCTGCCAGCATGAAGCTGCAACATCGTTTCGCTCTCGACATCGTTGAGGCCGACGACATGGAGCTCGACGAAGGCGAGTAACCTCCCTTCGCAACGCAAGACAACCGGTCAGGACAGGCTCTCGCCACGCGAGGGCCTTTTCTCATGCCCGCTCTGCCCTACACTAGGAAGCTGTGACCAACGCCGCTCAATCCGAATGGTTTGCCATCGCTCAGCTGCTGCGCTCTCAAGGCCGCCGCGGCGAGCTTCTGGCCGAACCCCTGACCGATCTGGACGTCTTTCATGACGGCCGCGAGGTTTTTCTGGTTTCCTCCGGCGAGCCAACCGCCTCCACCCCGGCGCGCCTGCTCGAAGCCCACTTCTTCCCCACCGGCCGCAACGCCGGCCGTATCGTGCTCAAGCTCTCCGGATCGGAATCCATCACCGACGCCGAAGCGCTCGAAGGCCAACACCTCTTCATCCCGGCCAGCTCCCTGCCTGCCCTGGAAGAGGGCACCTGGTTCGTGCGCGATCTCATCGGCTCCACGCTCTTTGACCGAGGCAACGCCGCTGGCACCATCGTCGACATCCAGTTCCCCGTCGGCAGCGATGGCCGCCGCCTGGAAGACGCGCCCTCCCTGCTTGAGGTCGAGACCGCGCCCGACACCGAGACCGTGCTGATCCCGCTCGTACTCGCCTGGATCGAATCCGTAGACGCGGAAGCCCGCGCAGTCCGCATGAACCTTCCCGACGGCCTGCTGGCCACCGAGGCCTGAGTCATGCGCTTCGATATTCTCACCATCTTCCCGCGCTTCTTTGACGACATCTTCGCGCACGGCGTCCTGCAGCGAGCCCTGCGCAACGGCCTCGCGGAAGCACACACCCACGATCTTCGGCACTTTACCCATGACCGCCACAAGACCGTGGATGACCGCCCCTTCGGCGGCGGCGAGGGCATGGTGCTCAAAGCACAACCCATCCTCGAAGCCGCGGCAGCGCTCGGCATCACCCCCAAGGCCGAGCGCGATCCCCGGCGCGAGACGGTGATCCTTCTTTCCGCCTCCGGCAAGCGCTTCACCCAGCCCATTGCCCGCCGTCTCAGCCAGCTTCAGCGCGTCACCCTCATCTGTGGCCGTTATGAAGGCGTCGACGAGCGCATCAGCCAGCTGCTTTGCGACGAAGAGCTCTCCATCGGAGACTACGTCCTGACCGGCGGCGAGCTGCCCGCAGCCATCCTCCTCGACGCCACCGTACGCCTGCTCCCCGGCGTGCTCGGCCACGAGGACTCCAACAAGTACGAGAGCTTCGGCGACGCCGACGAAGGCGGCCTGCACAACGACACCGACGGCGTTCCCCGCTCCACCCACGGCTCCGGCGGGCTCCTCGATTACCCCCACTACACCCGCCCCGCTGACCTCGCCGGCGTCGCCATTCCTCCCGTGCTCACCGGCGGCGACCACCTCGCCATCCGACGCTGGCGCCGCGAGGCCGCCTTGGAAAAAACCGCGCGCAATCGACCCGAGCTGCTGCAAAAGGCCGAGCTCTCCGAGCGCGACCGCGAGCATTTAGCACAGCTCGGCTTCGAGCTCGAAAAGAACGCTCTGTAAAACAAGGAACAAAATCAGTAACCCGTGGTACACTAGACCCTGCGACTTCTAAGCAAGGAATCCGTACCATGTCCATCAATCCGATCATGCAGAAGCTGGCCGAAAAGCTCCAGCGCACCGATCTTCCGGAATTCGGCCCCGGCGACACCGTTCGCGTGCAGGTCAAGATTAAGGAAGGCGAAAAAGAGCGTCTCCAGGCTTTCGAAGGCCTGGTTATCGCCTGCCGCAAGGGCCCCCAAGGCTCTTTCACCGTTCGTAAGATGAGCTTCGGCCAGGGTGTCGAGCGCATCTTCCCGTACAACTCCAAGGTAGTCGACCGCGTTGAAAAGATTCGTTCTTTCCGCGTTCGTCGCGCAAAGCTCTTCTACATCCGTGCTCTGCGTGGCAAGGCTGCCCGTCTGCGTGAGGTTGACCGCAAGGCCTAGTCTTACGCCGTACCAAGCCAAAAAGAGCGAGGGCACCCCACCGGGTGCCCTCGCTCTTTGCTCTTCAGGCCTCGTTTCCAGCCGCTACTGCGAACTCCCTGTCGGCTTCGGCGCTTCAGCCGCAGCGCTGCTTGCCTGCTTCTTCTCCGCGGCCTCAGCCTGCTCTATCGGGACGCACGGCTGCTCTGGCGCCGCCTCGCCGGGAAGCGCTACCGGAGCAGGCATCCTCATCTGCCCCTGCGGACAAGCCGCGAGCAACATCTTCGGCTTCAGACTGACCGGCGTAGGCGGCGGCGCCACAAGGCCACTGAGCTTCTCATTGGCTTTGCTGCCCGGCCACACATACGGCGCCTTCGTCGCCACACCGTACCCCACCTCCGGATACCGCGACGGAAGCTGGAACTCACGATTCACCAGCACATAGGCCGACACCGGCTTCTTGCCAGCCAGCAGGTGCTTATCGCTACCGATCTGCAACGTATGTTCGTCTGCCCGCACCGTCAGCGTCGCGCCTTCAAACGCATTCTTCTGCTCACGCGACCCCGGAAACTCCTGGCTGGAAACCATCGTCACCCCAATACCCGGCACAAAAAGGTAGAGGAAGTGGAAGTCGGCGATGTCGTAGTTCAGCTCCGCCTTGCCGATCACACCATCCACCGTAAACGTGCCCCGAGCAATCGAAAGCGGTGTTGTCTTGGGCGGCTTCACCTTCTTGGCATGCAGCTTCTTGCCGTGCTGGTCATAGCCCAGCTCTTCAGCTGTCTGGAAGACCGGCTTCCCGTTGGCATCGAAGACCGGGTGCCCTTCCTTATCGCGCTGCTGTTGCACCGGAGGGTTGAACATCGGCTTGCCCTCAGGATCGAGCTGCTGCTTGCCCTCCTCATCCAGAATCGGCGTGGCCGGCAGCACGATAATCTCCGTCGGCCCGGTATACGGCACCTTTTCCTTATGGAAGAGGCTTCCCTTCTTCGCAGGCTCGTTCTGTCCAGCCGCCTTGGCACTCTCTCCGCCGGCCTGCTGCTGTGCGGTCGACGCGGAAGGCGCTGCCGCCGCCGTATCGCTCTGTTGAGCCTGTGCTCCCGTGCCCAGCGCCAACCCCATCACGCTCACGCAGCACCAAGTCCACGAGTGCAAACGCATCCTAGCCATCTCTTGCCTCTCCTGAGAACTGTCCCATTTTGATTCAGTGATAGCTGCAGCATAGTGCAGAATCTCCAAACTTCGACTCCCACTTTTGTGCGCTCCGCGGCATTGCTTCCGGGGCTTTCGGTCTGAAATCTGGCTAAACTGGAAGAAGCCCTCACCGCAGCTCCGCGCTGCGTCGGCGTTTTGCCTCATGTCAACGCTCTTCCGTATTCCGCAACCCTCCGGCGTCACCAAAGCGACCGCCAAGCAGAAGATGCTGAAACAGCTGGTCTGCTCGAATGCTCCGGAAGAGGCTCTTCGCTACCACGGCTACCGTCATATCGCGGGCGTCGACGAAGTCGGCCGCGGCGCTCTCTTCGGCCCGGTGGTCGCCGCCGCGGTCATTCTGCCGGAAAAGGTCGACGAGCTGGAGCAGATGGGGCTCACCGACTCCAAGCAGCTCGACCAGCAGCAGCGCGAAACACTCGACACCAGGATCCGCTCCATGGCGCTCGCCTTTGCCGTCGCCGAGGTCGACGCCAGCACCATCGACCGCATCAACATCTACCAGGCCTCACGCCTGGCCATGCTGCAGGCGGTCAACGCGCTCAGCCTATCTCCCGATCACCTGATCCTGGACGCCATGCTCATCGACCACCCCTGCGCCCAGACCAAGCTCTACTACGGCGACGCTCTCTGCCTCTCCATCGCCGCCGCCTCGGTCGTCGCCAAGGTCTACCGCGACGCGCTGATGTGCGAGGCCGACAAGCTGCACCCTGCCTACGGTCTGGCCGCGCACAAAGGCTATGCCACCCCGGCACACCGTAAAGCGCTCCGCACGTTCGGCCCTACGCCGCTGCACCGGCGCAGCTTCGCCCCCGTCGCGGCGCTGTACGCGCAGAACGAACACGCCGCTCAACCTAAAGGCCTCTTTCCCGACCCGATCGCCCCGAAGGGTACGTCCCGGGAGCCTGCCGCTTCATAACGTCTTCCTCTCCACCGCGTTCCCGGATAGCATCGAAATAGAACGGTCCCACCCCGCAATCACGTATGAGTTTTCGAGTACTTTGCATCTGCGCCCATCCTGACGACGAATGCTTTGCCTTCGGCGGAGCCCTTTCCCTCGCCGTGCAACGCGGCGCAGAAACCTACGTTCTCTGCGCCACCGACGGTCAGGCGGCCACCAACCGCGGCAGCTCCAGCTCTGGAAAAGAGCTCGGGCAGATTCGCCGTGCCGAGTTTGAAGCCTCCTGCAACGTGCTCAGGACCAGTGGGCATGAGCTGCTCGACTACCAGGACGCTCAGCTTGAGTTCGAGCCTCTCTCCGCCATCGCGCAAAAGCTCGTCACCCGCATTCGCGCCATCCGCCCCCACATCATCCTCACCTTCGGCGGCGACGGCGCCTTGAACACCCATCCCGACCACACCTCCATCTCTGCGGCCACCACCGCGGCCTTCCACTGGGCCGGCCACCCCCGCCGCTTCCCTCAGTCCGGGGAGCTGTGGCAGCCGCAGCGGCTCTTCTACCTCTCCGGCAGTCAGGTTCTTCCCGACCGCCACGCTCCGCTGCTCGCGCCCTGGACTCTCGCGCTCGACGTTTCCTCCGTTGTCGAGATCAAGATGGAAGCCTTCCGGCAGCACGTCTCGCAGGCGCCCGTCATGGCCTCCACGCAGGAGTACTTCAAACAGCACGGCAGCTTTGAGCACTACACCCTGGCCGCCAGCTCTGTTCCCCAACCGGCACGCCAGTCCTCCGATCTCTTTGAAGGCGTAGCCGAGCTCTAGCCCTCGCGTCCAAACGCACAACGGCGCATCCATCGGGATGCGCCGTTGTGTCTTCCGGTGCCGGGTTATCGCAATTGAAACTCCGGGGCTCCCATCACCAGCGCCGTCAGCAGATTCAGCGTATTCACGGCATCGCCATCCTTGGCCTGCGCAAGCTGGTTGGCGATCAGTCCGTTTGTCTGTCCCGAGACCGGCGTTCCAATCATCGTTCCTTCCAGTACGCGCAGCGTCACCTGCGCTCCCGCCGAAGGCAGATCTCTCCGGGCTCCCGTCTCGCCGGAGAGCGGGCCCCAGGCAACCTGCTTGGCCTCCGCCCGGTCTCCTGCGCCGGACGAAGCCCTCATCCCCTGCAGCGGCACAGTGCTCGACCGCGTCATCAGCCCCATCGCCAGCAGCCGTGGCGCGTCGAACCGCTGCCCCGGATAATGCCCCGTCGTGAGCGCATAGGCAAAGTTCAACCTGTCCACCAGCGCGTTCGAGCTCATCCACTGAGCCGCCGTCAGGTAGTAGCCCGTCGGCTCCAGCTTCGTATAAAGCGGTTCTCCCAGATCGCGCAACGTATTGCTCATCTGCGCCGGATTCTGCGGCTCGGTCGCCGTCGAACGGAACGCAGACGCCAGAAACTCTTCCGGTGTCTTCACCTTGTTGTGAAAGTACTGGTGAGCGTTGAACTCCGGTGAGTGAGCCAGCGTCAACAGCATCGCGCGAACGTCGCCGCCTGTGCTCAGGTACGTCTTCTCCAGCCGCGCCACCACCGAAGCCGGAGGGTCGTCCGCCACAAAGTACTGCGCCATCAACCACGAGATGAAGTGCGCCGTCCTGGGGCTTTCGGCAAGAATCTTCAACGCCGCCACACCCTGCTTCATACTCTCCGGAGTTGCCGGCTGCTCGGCATACCCGGGAACCTCCGGTCCAAAGGTCACCGCCGGCATCGCGCCGTTCAATCGGCTCACCGTACCGTTCTCCTCGATGCGATAGCCCAGCCAGAACTTCGGCCCCGGTTCATGCCGCTTCGGGTCAAAAGTAAATCCGCCTCCCTGCCCGACACGCTGCACCGTCCATCCCGTCAGAATCGCCGACAGCGCCGTCACATCGCCTTGCGTGTAGCCGCCGTTGACGCTCAGCGTATGCAGCTCCATCACCTCGCGGCCGTAGTTCTCATTCAGACCGCGCGTACCCTTCCTGGCCCCCGGCTTCTTCGGGTCCACGCCATTGGCCTGCGAGTCCGGCCCGATCGAAAGCCAGTTATCCAGATACACCATCATCGCGGGAGACTCCGCCGTAGCCAGCAGCAGATCGCTAAACTTCCCCAGCGCATGCGGCCGAATCACCTCGCGCTCATAGGAGCTCGTGTACCACTGATCCGAGTCCTTCGGCATATACACATTGAAGTGGTTGAACCAGAAGTTCGTCATCACCTCTTCAAGCTGTCTGTTGGAGAGCACATCCCGCAGCACGCGCGCCTGCGACAGCTCCTCGCGCAGCAGCGAGGCGGTATTGCCATCCCGTCCCATCTCCTGAAAGATCTCGCGTTCGCGCGGGGAAAAGCCGTTCATCAACAAAGTGCGTTGGTCGTTGCTCAGATTCCCGTTCGCCGTCAGCACAATTCGCTCTTCGATCGGCATCTGCACCAGAGCGTGCAGGCGTTCATTCTTCGGCAGCACAATCAACGGCCCGGCCAGCTGACGAGCCTCAGCCCGATCCCTCTGCTGCTGCTCGCTCTTCTCCGCATCGCTGAGCTGCGGCCGCGGAACAACGCTTCCATCCGCGTTCTTCTTCTCCTGCTTCGCCTCTTCCTTGGCGACCTGCACCTCATACAGCGCGTTCAGCAACGGCTCCGCAGGATAGGGCACCCGCCCCTCTTTCACCGCCAGAACCTGTCCCCGATCCGGAAACGCCACCGTCGCCTCCGCCGCACTCATCTTCACCGACGGAAGCTCCGCCAACCGGCGCTCCAGCCCATCGTCCTTGATCTGTGCAGGCTGCAGTTGCTGCTGCAACCACGCCTCCGTTCCCATCGCCAGCACCGCGTCCACATCTCCGGGCCGTGCGCCGTAGGCAAAGCGATTCAGCAACTGCACCGCGCGATCGCGCTCACCCAGCGGAGTCAAACTTCCGCTCTTCGGCGGCTTCGGAGGAAACACCCTTCGCGCCTTGCCGGCAAATGCCCTGGAGGTCCGCTGCTGCTCGGGCGACGGAGTCTCTGTGACCTTGCTCTGCGCCGGCTCGGCCTGCATGGAAGCGGCCTGCTTTGCCTCAACCTGCTCTGCCTTGACCTGCAGCGGCGCGCTCACAGCCCAGCCCGGCACCGGCGCAAGCAGCACGGACACCCACAGTACAGATCGCCTCATGGCCACACTCACCTCGCGGAGAAACTCTCTTCCCCCATCATGTGACCCCACGCGTTCCTGTGAAGTTGCGTCCGGAAACGAGAATTTTCAGGCCGTACGGAACACCGGTGCAGCCTTCTTCCGGCGCTGGCGCGCCCACCACAAAAGCCGTGCCAGCAGCAGCACCGCCAGAACCGCCGTCACCTTCCACGGCTCGCGCACCCCGGCCTTGACCAGCCACCAGAAGTGCACCACCGCCGCAAACGCCGCCACATAGACCATCCGGTGCAGCTTCTGCCACCGCTTACCGCCCATCCAGCGCAACACCCGCTGCGGGCTGGTGACCGCCAACGCCAACAGCAGCACCCAGGCCAGCAGGCCCACCTGGATAAACCGGCGCTTCAGCACGTCATCCCACATCGACGGCCAGACCAAGGCCAGCTGATGGAACGGCTCGCCCCAATGCCCGGCCTTCAGCCCGTCCATCGCACTCGGCACGTCATAGCCGGAGAACAGGAAGACATACACCAGCAAATGCAGCGTGGCGTAGAAGAACGAGTACAGGCCCACCATGCGCCGCAGCCGGATCAGCCATGCCAACTTCGGCGACAACCGTCGCACCGGCGTAATCGCCAGATCCAGCAGCAGAATCCAAAGCGCCCAATCGCCGGTAAAGTGCGTCAGGAACTGCACCGGATCAGCCAACGCCACGAGCGTCCCCGCTCGATACATCATCACCAGCTTCATAAACGGAAGCAGGCAAAGCCCATGCACCAGTACCTTCAACCACGGGATCGCTTTCGACGGCATTCGGCTCCGTTCCTGCGCAACGTCGCTTTCCAAAAACAAAGAAGCTGCGCCAGAAACGACGCCCGCGCGGCACTTAGTAGTATTTCTTCAGGTCCATACCAGCATAGAGTCCCGCGACTTCATTGCCGTAGCCATTGAACGGCTGCGTTGGAATCGTCCTCGGGAACAGGCTGTTGCTTGAGTCTAACCTGCGCTCATGCGCCTGCGACCACCGCGGATGATCCACATACGGATTCACGTTCGAGTAAAACCCATACTCCTGCGGCGCCAGATCATTCCACGTCGTCGAAGGCTGCTTATCGGTGAACCGGATCTTCACAATCGACTTCGCGCTCTTGAAGCCATACTTCCACGGCACAATCACGCGCACCGGAGCGCCCTGCTGGTTGGCCAGCGTCTCGCCATAGCTGCCAAAGGTCAGCAGCGTCAGCGGATGCATCGCCTCGTCCATCCGCAGCCCCTCGGAGTACGGCCAGTCATAGCCTCCAGGAAGCTGCATCTCCTGCCTGTCGGCCAGTGAGAGAAACTGCACATACTTGGCGCTCGGCAACGGCTCCACGGTCTTCACCAGCTCCGCCAGAGAATAGCCGTCCCAGGGAATGACCATCGACCACGCCTCCACGCAGCGGAAGCGGTACACCCGTTGCTCCATCGGCCTAAGCTTCATCACCGCATCCAGATCCAGCGTCTGCGGCTTCTTCACAAGCCCTTCCACCCGGATCGTCCAGGGTCGCGTGCGAAACTTCTTTGCATTCGCCGCCGGGTCGCTCTTCGAGGTGCCGAACTCGTAGAAGTTGTTGTAGCTCTGCGCCTTGGCCTGTGGTGTCACCGTTTCATTCACCACATACTTGTTGTTTTCCGTCACGTTCAGCTTGTCGAACGCCCAGGCTTCCGTCGGCAACAACGCCGCACCGGCTACCGCGCCCAAACCGGCCAACAGCTCGCGACGCGAACGCTGAAAAGCGCGCAGCGTCTCCTTCGGCGTAATCTCGCTCGAAGCAATCTCTTTCGCCCTTCGGATCAGCATCTCGCCTCCCTCACGCCGGCCAACAGCGTTCCTGCTACGTTACTTCGACGATTAGATGAGCACAACAGCACCAAAGCAGCACAGGCTTCATTGCCCGTCCTTGCGTTTGCGCAGCAAAAACACGATCGTCCCCGCCAGCGAGACCACCCCGGCTAAAGCCAGCTCCCGCTTGAAGTTCGGGCGGCTGAAAACAATGTAGCCAAAGCCCACCAGCGCCAGCAAGGGCGGCAGAGGGTATAGCCACATCCGAAACGGCCGCACCAGCTCCGGCTTCCTCTTCCTCCACAGCATGACCCCTGCGTGCTGCATACCGAACTGCAACACGATGCGCAGCACCACCAGCGCCGCAATCACATCCGACAGCGAGAGAAAGCAGCACGCCATCGCCATGGCCGCCAGCGAAAGCAACGACACGAGCGGGAAACCTCCCCGGCGATCCAGCCGTGCAAACGCCCGCAGAAAGTTCCCATCGCTCGCCGCCGCATACGGCACCCGGGAGTACCCCAGCAGCAGGGAGAACACACTCGCAAACGCCGTCACCATCACCAGGACGGCGGCCAGCTTGGCCAACAGCACGCCATAGCCTCCCAGCACCGGCGTCCAGGCGCTCTCCATAAACACCGACAACAAGGCGCGACGCGCCCCCAGGCTGCTGGCCTGCATCATCGCCGGCGCTCCCAGCACACTCAGCACGCTCGCGTTCAACGCCAGATACAGCACCGCCACAATCGCAATCGAGCCCAGCACCGCACGAGGAATGGTGCGCGCAGCCTCCCGCACCTCCGCGCCCAGAAAGGTCACGTTGTAATAGCCCCAGTAGTCATACGTGGCCACCAGCATCGCCGAACCCAGCCCAAGGAAGAAGGAGGAGTTCAGCGTCCACGCTCCCGGAGCAAACGCAACCACATTGCCCCAGTGCCCACGCAGCACCCCCGTCAGAACCGTCCACACAATGGTCAGCAGCACCAGTCCCAGCAGCACATACGAAAGCCGCTTCAGCTCCCCGGCCCGACGCATCTGCAGTAGCGCCGCGAGTGCCACAATCACCATGGCCAACACCACGCTCCGCCCCGCATGCACCCCGAACGAATACGCTCCGGCGTGCACCACATGCGGCCCCGCATGGCTGCTCAGGGCAGGCCAGACAAACCCCGCATACTGGGCCAGCCCGATCGCTCCGCTCGCCACACTCAACGGCGCGCTGAAGCAGAGCTGAAAGACAAACAGAAAGCCGAGCCAGCGCCCCCACTCACCGGGAAACATCTCTTCCAGGTAGCGATAGCTTCCCCCCGCCTCCGGCATCGCCGCGCCCAGCTCCGCCCAGACCATGCCATCCACCGCGGCCAGCAGCGCTCCCAGCACCCAGCCGAGCATCGCCTGCGGCCCGCCCATGGCCGCCAGCAGCAACGGCAGCGTCAGGAACGGTCCCACACCGATCATGTCCAGCAGATTCAACACCAACGCACCACGCGGCGTCAGCGTTCTCTCCAACTTGCTTGCTTCTTCCATCTCTGCCCGAGTCTATCGCGGTGTTATGCGAATCTAGGAAGGCTATGAAGATCCGTCACCTGGCCGTTGCCTCGCTCGCCGCAGCAGCTCTCTGTGAAGCCCTTGCCGCCCAGCAACCTGCCGCCCAGCAACCCGATGTGCACTTCAGCGACCCGGCCAACCTCGCCGGCGAACGCATCTCTCCGCGCGACGGACGTGAGCTGCCCATCGATCAGGGCGCTCGCGGGCTGGAACAGATGGTGCGCCGGCTCAACACCCGCGCCTCCGTCCTCAACATCGTCGCGCATCCTGACGACGAGGACGGCGGCATGCTGACCCTCTGCTCCCGCGGCCTCGGCGCCCGCGTCGCCGACCTCTCGCTCACCCGCGGCGAAGGCGGACAAAACGCCATGACCGGAGACTTCGAAGACGCACTCGGCCTGCTCCGCACCCAGGAGCTCCTCGCCAACGACCGCTACACCGGCGTCTCGCAGATGTTCGGCACCGAAGTCGACTTCGGCTTCTCCAAAACCAAGGCTGAGACCTTCGACAAGTGGACCCACCAGCGCGTGCTGTACGACGCCGTCCGCGCCATCCGCATCTTCCGCCCCCTCATCCTCACCAGCACCTGGATCGGCGGCGTCACCGACGGCCACGGCCAGCATCAGGTCTCCGGCCAGATCGCGCAGGAGGCGTTCCTTGCCGCTGCAGACCCCAACGTCTTCCCCGAGATGATCCGCGAGGGCATCCTGCCCTGGAAGCCCCTGCGCGTATACGCCCGCGTCCCCCACAGCGCCATCACCGCAAACGGCCTCTTTGACTACGCAACGGACCAGTACGTTCCCGCAGAGTTCCACAACTACGTCACCGGCGCCACCTCCCGCAGCGCGCCCAGCGCAGACGTCCTCCTGCAGGAAGGGAAAACCGACCCCCTGCTCTCCGCAACCGGAGAAGCGCCCGTCAGCTACCTGCAATTTGCCCGCCGCGGCCTTGCCGAACAGAAATCCCAAATGGGACAGGGCATGCGCGGAGCCCCGCACGGCGAACATCAGGTCGCCTTCCACCTCTATGGCGACTCCACCGGCGCCCCCACACCCACCGCGCAAAGCGACGACCTCTTCACCGGCATCGATACCTCGGTCGCCAGCCTCGCCACGCTCGCGCCTCACATCCCCGGTGCGGCACAGCCCATCGCACAGCTCGCGCAACAGATCCAGTCACTCACGCAGAGCTTCAACCCGGCTCAACCAGCGGCCGTGGCTCCTGCGCTTGCCTCCGCCCTCAGCGGCCTGAACACCTACCTTGCGACGCTTGAGGCCACCAGCGCACCGGCGGAGGAAAAAGCCAATCTGCAACACGAGCTCCGCATCAAGCAGGCGCAGCTGCAGCAGGCGCTCGCCCTCTCGCTCGGCCTTTCGCTTGACGCCACCGCCCCTTCGGCCCAGCAGTTGCAGAACACGCCGCTCACCGTTTACCGCCACGCTCGCGCAAAGCTACAACGCAACGAGAGGTCATCTCACCGAATCGCTACGCAGCGCCGCAGGCGTAGACACGCCCTCCGGCGCCGCCTCCACAACCCAAGACCTCCGCGCACCGGCCTCGCTCACCGCGCAGGTTTCGCGCGCCTACTTCTCACGCACCAGCATCGAAGTCCCGGTCTACACCCTCAACGACCCCACACTACGCAACGCTCCGCTCGCTCCTCCGGCGCTCGTGGCCTGGGCAAACCTCACGGTGGACAACGTCACGCTCCCCCTTGGCAGCGTCGTACACACGGCCGAGCAGCCGCTCCAGATCGTCCCGCACGGCAACGTGCAGTTAGCTACCGACACGCAGCTTCTGCCGCTGCCGCCGCATCGCTTCCCCCTGCGCGTCTCCGTGCCCCTCGGGAGCCTAAGCGCGCTGCACGCCACGCTCCCTCCTGCGTGGAGCGTTACAGCCAACGACGACAGCAGCACCTCGCGCATCTTTACGCTCCAGCCGCCCGCCACACTCGCCGCTCCCACCACCGTGGCCTTCTCTCTCCCAGAGCCGGCAACAACGGTTCAGGAAGGCTTTCGTCCCGTCGGCTACGGCAGCCTGCCGCGCACCAACCTCTTCACGCCCGCAACCCTGCGCATCGTGCCCGCGGACCTCAAGCTGCCCTCCAAACGCCGCATCGGCTACCTTCCCGGTACAGGAGATGCCGTTCCTGAAGCGCTCGCCAGCATCGGTCTCCCCGTCACCGCGCTCACCGTCGCCGATCTCACCGCTACCCGGCTCTCCGCCTTCGATACCGTCATCCTCGGCGTCCGCACCTACACCGCGCACGAAGACCTGCACGGCGCGCCGACACAGGCTCTGCTCAACTTCGCACGCAACGGCGGCAACGTCGTCGTACAGTACCAGAGCGTCGAGTTCACCGCTGCCGATGCCCCCTACCCGCTCTCGCTCGACGACAATGCCAAGGTCGTCGATGAGACAGCGCCCGTCACTCTCCTCCAGCCTGCTCACCCTCTGCTCACAACGCCTAACCGCATCGTGCCCAGCGATTTCAACGACTGGATCGAAGAGCGCGGCCACGGCTTCTTGGGCGACTGGGACCCGCACTACACGGCGCTCACCGAAACCCACGACCCCGGCGCCCCTGACGAACACATCCTTGCTCAGAAACCACAACGTGGCGGCCTGCTCACCACGCCTCTCGGCAAGGGCCATTACACCTACGTCGCATTCGCAATCTACCGGCAACTCCCGGAAGCTGTTCCCGGCGCCTTCCGTCTTTTCATCAACCTGCTGGATCAGTAAGACACGGCAGCAGCGCACGGCAACAAGCCCCGCAAACAGCAAGAGCCTCCCCGAAGGGAGGCTCTTGCCGTTGTACTGCACTTCACTCTAGTGGTGATGCGTGGTGCTGTGATGAACCGGCGTTGCAGCCTTCTTCGGCACAATCTCGCCATCGGTCATAGTGATCATCAGCGGCTTCTGGGTGTAGGAGTCATAGGTACCGGTCACCGTTACCTTGTCGCCCACCGTCGGCAGCTTGGTCAGCGGAGCCTTCATGTTGACCGTGAAGTCGGCCACCTTGCCCTGCACCGCGTCGTCGGAAACCGCAAGCTGCACCTGGCTGTCGGTTGCAGCAATGACAACCGCATCCGGAACCTGCACGCTCTTGCCCTTGATCGTCGAGAAGACCTTATCGGCATCTTCAGGCTTGCCGTACTGGAGCACGAACTCCTTGTCCGACAGAGCCAGCGTCGCCAGATCCGGCGTCGTCGCGATCAGGTTCGTCACGATGTCCTCCGGCTTCGGAGCAGGCTTGATCGTCGTCGCGATCGTCGCCGGAGGATCAATGCTCGTCTGCACCAGCGAAGTCAGCTGATCATAGCCATCCTTCGAGCCGTGGTACTTCTGGTAGCAATAGGTCGCCAGCGGCTGAATCTGCGGCTTGTACGCATCCGGAGCAAACGCCACGGCGCGAGTCGCATACCAGGCGCAGTTCAGATAATCCGGCGGAGTCGAGGTGTAGTAGGCCTGCGCCAGAACGTAAACGTCCTGCAGCACCGGGCTCGGCTTGGTGGTGTCATCCGGATCGGCAGCCAGTTCCGCCTTGATCGCGGTGATCGCCGTTGCGTTGTCCTTCTTGGCCAGAGCGGCGTCGGCAATCGCAGACTCAAAGGTCGGCAGCGTCGCCTTCTTCAGCTTGGCGAAGTCGTCATCGCTCATGTCCTTGGGCTTGGTTGCGTTCAGACCGGTCTGGGCAAACTGAGCCACCTTGTCCAGCGCCGCGGACTTCGCCGTCGGATCGGTCATCTTGTCGGCGTCGGCGCGACGATAGTAGACCTCCAGGGTCAGAGCGCGCACGTTCTGCGGATCGAGCGCCAGAACGCGGTCCGCCGTTGCAACCGTGTTGGCCTGATCGCCAGCCTGGTTGTAGGCAAACAGAAGCTGGTTCAATACCTCAGCCTTTACAGCGGAGTTCGGATACTGCTTCAGGTATGCCTCAAACGCAGCCGCCTTCGCAGCCGGCGCGGTCTGCGTGTTGGCATTGTTGTACGCCGCATACTCTTCCTGCGACATCTGTACCTGTCCGCCGCCCTGCTGTTGAGCCGGCTGCTGTGCGTCCTGAGCAAAAGAGACCATGGGGGCTGCAGTTGCAAATGAAAGCAGCGAAGCCAGTACGACCTTCTTCATAGAATGAAACTCCTCGGATTACCGTCAAGTATTTTGATCTTGCGCATCCGCGCATGGGGAGGAATGCGAGCCTCTGCCGCACAGAGACCATAGGTGTGGATGATGCGGATTATAGAAATCGTGTTGCTCCGGTGCAAATCCTCTTCCGCAACTCCTGCGAGGCAGATTAGCGCACTCGAGCTACCTGTTGCCACCCCCCCACCCTGCTGATTCTGCACAGCCAGGGCCTCCCCACGTTCGATTTCTCTTCGCATTCCCTGCCACAAAAGAGGTGCACACAGGTTTTCCACACGCCCAACCCTTGGTGTGGGAAATTTCCGGTCAGCACAATATGTCGACATAGGGACGCCTTATCCACAACATATCGCGCACAGAGGGTTGCCGCCCTTGATGTGCAACCTTAGCATTTGGGCATACTCCAGGGGCGGACTCCGTCCCTTTTCCTACGAGGTTTTTGCCCGTGCTGAAGCTTAAAAAAGTCCAGATTCTCGGCTTTAAGTCCTTTTGTGACCGCACTGAAGTTCAACTTGCGGGCGAAGGCATAGTCGCGATCGTCGGGCCCAACGGCTGCGGCAAGTCCAACATCTCCGACGCCATCACCTGGGTACTTGGCGAGCAGAGCGCCAAGAGCCTGCGCGGCATCAAGATGGAAGACGTCATCTTTGCCGGCACGCGCGACCGCAAGCCCACCGGCATGGCCGAAGTCTCGCTCACCCTCGTCGACCCCGAGGTCTACGATGGCCAGACACTCGCCGACGGCGAGCCCGAGATCGTCATCGCAGACGAGCACCCCGCCGAGGCCGCGCTGAACGCCGCCGGCGACTGGGACGAGACCGCTCTGCGTGCCCAGATCGCGCAGGAGACAGAAGAGGCCGTCACCGAAGCCCAGCCCGGCCAGACCTACGAAGCCCGCATCCCGCGCAAGCGCAAGCCCGTGCTTCCGGAAAACGCAACCCCGGATCAGCTCGAAGCCTACGAGGCCTCGCTTGCCGAGTACGAGGCCCAGCAGGCCGCCGACGCCGAAGCCCAGGCCAACGCAGCCAACGCCGAGCCCGGAGCTGAGGGTGAAGCCGAAGCCTCCGTGCCCGCACCGAACGCCAATGTTGTGCTCAAGATCCGCCGCCGCAAGTTCGGCCGCACCCCCGTGCGCGCCGGAGAAATCACGGTTACGCGTCGCCTCTTCCGTTCCGGAGACTCCGAGTACCTGCTCAACGGCAAGATCTGCCGGCTCTCTGACATCAAAGACATCTTCATGGGCACCGGCCTCGGCGGCGAAAGCTACGCCATCATCGGTCAGGAGCGCATCGGCCAGCTGCTCTCCTCCAAGCCGCTCGACCGCCGCTCCATCATCGAAGAAGCCGCAGGCATCACCCGCTTCAAGACCAAGAAGCGTCTCGCCGAGTTGCGGCTGGAGTCAGCCAAGCAGAACCTCGCCCGCGTCAACGACATCTTCGAAGAAGTCACGCGCCAGATGGGTTCGCTCAAGCGTCAGGCCGCCAAGGCGGAGCGTTATCGTGAGGTCCAGACCGAGCTCCGCTCCAAGCTCCGCACCACGCTCGCCTCGCGCCTCTCCCAGATGGACACCGACCGGCAAGCCACCGAAGCGGAGATCGCGCGCCTTGCCGGATTGATCGAAGAGCAGGCTTCCGGCCTCGACGGTATGGACGCCGAGCACACCTCCGGCGTCAGCCGCGGCTACGAGCTCGATCAGGCCATCCGCGAAGGCAACGCACGCGCCAACTCCTCCGCCGTCGAGCTCGAACGCATCGCTGCCCGCACCACCTCCAACAACGACCGCATCGAAGACCTTGCCGAGCGCGCCGTCACCGGTAGCGAGGAGATGGAGCAGGCCAAGGCGCAGAGCGCCACGCTCGCCGCCGAGCGCGAGCAGCACAAGGCCTTCCTCGAAACCGCCAACAGCGAAGCAAACGCAGCGCGTGAAGCCGCTCGCGAGCAGAGCGAAGAGGCCCAGGCCGCTACCCGCGAAGTGCTCGCGGCCGAAGCCAACACCGAGCAGCAGCGCCGCAACGCCATGAGCGCCATGCAGCGCGCAGCACAGGCCAACAACGAGATCGCTCAGGCAGAGGCTGCGCTCCAGGGCCTCGATCGTGAAAACGATCGTCTCGAAGGCGAGCGCGAGCAGGCATCCCAGGAACTTGAGCAGCTCGGCCAGCAGCGCGGCCAGGCCAAGATGGTCTTTGAGGACGTTACGGAACGGCTCAAGCGTCTCGAAAACGAGATCAACGAGGTGCGCCAGCAGCTGCAAAGCAAACGCGAGGAAGAGACGCAATCCCGCCGTCGCTCCAACGAGCTGCGCGCCGAAGTCGCCACCCTTACCGGCCGCCGTACCTCCATCGAAGCTCTCATCAACGAGCACTCCTACTCCACCGACACCGTGCGCAACATCTTCCGCGCCAACCAGAAGAACCCCGGCGATCACACGCCCATCGGCACGCTCGCCGACTTCCTCGAAGTCGACGGCAAGTACGAACAGGTCGTCGATGAGTTCCTGCGCGATGAGCTGAACTACGTCGTCGTCAAGAGCTGGCAGGCCGCTCAAGCCGGCATGAGCCTGCTGCAAACCGAAGTGGAAGGCCGTGCCACCTTCCTCGTGCATCCGCAGGACGCGCACTCCAGCTTCCCGCTCGAACAGGGTATGGACTCCGCCACCGCAGCCAGCAACGGCGTCATCGCGCTGAAGGACTGCATCCGCGTACAGGACGGCTTCGGCAAGTCGCTTGAAGTCATCCTGCCCAAGCTGCGCGAAGGCTTTATCGCGCCGGACGTGGAAACCGCACGCACCATGGCACTCGCCTACCCGCAGAGCTTCTTCCTCGCCCCCAACGGCGAAACCTTCAACAGCGTCACGGTCACCGGCGGGCGCCCTCGTTCGCAGGGGCCTCTTGCGCTCAAGCGTGAGCTGGCGGAAGTGCAGGCCAAGCTGGAGGCCGTTGAAGCGGAGCTGGCCCGCAACGAAACCGCAACGCTCACCCTCACGCGTGACATCGCAGAGCTCTCCGCCATGCTCGAAAACAAGCAGGCCGAGCGTCGCGATGCCGAGCGCGAGAGCGCCAACCAGGGTGCGGCTCTGCGCCAGATGGAGTCCGAAGCGCAACGCATCCAGTCGCGCCTCCAGCAGTACGAACTCGCTCAGGGCCGCAACAAGGATCAGCGCCAGCAGCGCGAAGCCTTCATCGCCCGCAAGCGCGAAGAAGCCGAGCGTTTCGCCGCCGAGCAGACCGCACTGGAGCTGCAGGTACAAGAGCTCACCGAGCGCATCGCCAACATGCGTGCCGACCGCGAAGCCCTGCAGGCCGCCGCATCGGCCGCCAACGCCATGCTCGCGGGCATCGAAGAACGCCGTCGCAACGCGAATGCGAACTTCGAGCAGACCAGTCGCCTCTTCAACACCCAGCAGCAGCGCATCCAGCAGCTTGAGTCGCAGCTTGCCAGCGCGCATGCGGAGAAAGCACGCCGCGAGGAAGAAAACACCGCCCTCGCCGCGCAGCACACCGAGCTCACCGAGATCCGCGCTCAGGCCGTTGCCGAGACCGAAACGCTTTCGGCAGAGGCCTCTTCCCTGCGCGCGCGCATCGCGGAGCTGGACACCAAGCTGCGCTCCCTGCGCTCGGAGACCGAAGGACTCCGAGAGCAACGCTCGACCCTCACCGCCAAGCAGGCCAAGCTCACCTCCGACCTCGAGCATCTCGAAGCCACCTGCCTGAACGATCTCGCGGTCGAAGCCAACGTTCTGCGCGAAGATGACTCAATCGAGCGCATCGAAGGCGACGCGCTGAGCGCCGAAGAGGAAGCCGCGCGCACGCTCAAAGGCAAGCTCGAAGCCATGGGGCCGGTCAACATGATGGCGCTCGAAGAGTTTGCCGAAACCTCACAGCGCCACGAGTTCCTCGAAACACAGCGCAAGGATCTCTTCGAATCCATCGAGAACACGCAGGCGTCCATCAAGGAAATCGACGAAATCTCGCGCGTCAAGTTCGACGAAGCCTTCGCCATCATCAACGAAAACTTCTCCACCACCTTCACCAAGCTCTTCGGTGGCGGACAGGCCTTCATGAAGCTCACCGATCCGGAAGCCAACGGCAAGAACGGCGACCTGAGCGGCATCGACATCATCGCGTCGCCTCCGGGCAAGAAGCTGCAGAACGTGCTGCTGCTCTCCGGTGGAGAAAAGGCACTCACCGCGCTCTCGCTGCTGGTCGGTATCTTCCAGTTCCAGCCCGCGCCCTTCTGCATCCTGGACGAAGTCGATGCGCCGCTCGACGAAACCAACGTCGGCCGCTTCGCTCGCCTCGTCGCAGAGATGTCCAACACCACGCAGTTCATCGTCATCACCCACTCCAAGCGCACCATGGAGCAGGCCGACGTGATGTACGGCGTCACCATGCAGGAGCCCGGCGTCTCCAAGATCGTCTCCGTCTCGCTCGGCGGACGTTCGCAGGGCAAGGAGTCACGTTCCGCTCAGGCCGCCGCATAACCGCATGAAGCCTCTGCGTTCTCTGGCTCTTGGCTGCAGCCTCGGCCTGTCTTTCCTGGCAGGCTGCGCCAAGTCGCCGTGGATTCAGGACAAGCCGCAGCTGGCGCCCAGCGTGCGCATGCTCGACACCACCCTGCGCAGCTCCGCGCTCCATCGCACCCTGCACGTGCGCATCATTCTCCCCGAGCACCCCATCGCGCCCATGCCCGTGCTCTACCTGCTGCACGGCGCCGGCGTGGACTACCGGGACTGGACCAACCACTCCCCCATCGCGACACTAGCCGCCAGCAACCTCGTCCTTGTGCTCCCCGACGCCACCGGCTCGTATTACATCAACGAGTCCGGCGGAAAGCATCGCAACTACGAGCAGTACATCGTGCAGGAGCTCCCGCAGCTGGTGCGCACACAGGTTCCCGGTGCCGCTACCGATCGCGCCCACACCGCCATCGCCGGCATCTCCCGCGGAGGCTTCGGCGCCCTCGCCCTCGGCCTCCGGCACCCCGAGCAGTACGGCTACATCGGCGACTTCTCCGGAGCCATCGACTTTCCCGAGCGCACCTTCCGCTGGCGAAAGCCCTTTGAATCCTTCACCATCTACCGGGCCTTCGGCGCTCCCGGCAGCGCCACCCGGCAGAACTACAACCCCTTCACGCTTGCAGCCCAGCTCCCCGCGCAGAACGCGCCCTATATTTTTCTCTCCTGCGGCGACCAGGACCTGCTCCGGAAACCCAATGAACTCTTCGCGCAGGAGCTGACCCGCTACGGCATTCCGCACGAGCTACACATCCTGCACGGCAAGCACGACTGGCACACCTGGAACGAGCAGCTCCCCTTCTTCGAGGCCTCCCTGCTCCAATACTTTGGGAAAACGCAATGACTCTGAACCCTCTCGACTGGATCCTGGCTGCTGTTCTGACGTACTCCGTCGTTCGCGCTCTCTTTCGCGGTTTCGTACGCGAAGCCTTCGCTCTCGGCGGCCTGATCGTCGGAGTCGGGGTCGCCTGCTGGGGGTATCAGGCAGCAGCCCTCAAGCTCAAAGGGCTCATTAACTCCACGCCGCTCTCGCAGTTTCTCGCCTTCGCCCTTCTGCTTTTCGGCGTCATGGCGCTCTCCACCCTGCTCGCGCACCTCATCCGCAAAACCGCCTCCGCCGTCGGCCTCGGCTTCCTCGACCGTCTCCTCGGCGGGCTCTTCGGACTGCTGCGCGGCGCGGTTCTGGCAGGAGCGATGTTGATGGCAATCACCGCCTTCCTGCCCTCCGCTCCCTGGATTCGAGAATCTACACTTTCTCCGTATTTCCTCCGCGCCGCTCATGCTGTATCCTTCACCATGCCGACCGACCTCAAAACCCGGCTGCGCTCCGGAATTGATCAGATCAAGCACACAAACCCCGATTGGATCAAATTCGGTACTTCGTCGCACACTGGTAACTCATCCCGCTGATTGAAGGACTTTGCCTGAGTGAAACGCGATCTCGACAACCTCGTTCTACAAATGCACGCCTCTGGCATGACCTATGCCGACGCTGTGCGTGAGTTCAAGAAACGCTTCATCCTCGAGGTCCTGTCTCGTCATCGTGGCAACCAGTGCAAAGCCGCCGAAGAGCTCGGCATGCACCGCAACACGCTCTCCCGCACCCTGGCCGAGCTGGACATGGATTCAGCGCAGATTCGTAAGGGGATTCGACGTCCCGTGCGTTCGGTGCGTCCGTCCGCGGCTCAGCTGCAGCGCCCGAACCTGCAGATCGTCAACAGCGGACGCTAGAAACTCGCACACGTTGCGTCTTCTGCTTCGTCCAAGCTCTATGCACCGCCGCCTAGCCCCAAGCAGCCTCCTGCGCACCGCGTGGATCGCCTCCGCGTTTGTTTTTGCGCTGCCTGCGGTTTGGGCACAGTCCCCTACCGCGAACACTACCGCCAAGGCACCCGCAGGCGTCGCCGCCGAGTCCAAGACCGTGACCCCTCCTCCGGTCTCCGAGCATGACGCCCTCGAAGCGGACAACGCCTACCTGCAGGGTGCTCGCCAGATCAGCAAAAGCGATTACGCCGGCGCAGAGGCCAACTTCCGCCGCGCTGTTCAGCTCAATCCGCAGAACCCTGACTACGCGCGAGCCACCCTTTACGCACGCGAAGCGCAGGTGACCACTCTTCTGCATCAGGCCACCACCGCGCGCGTCAAAGGCGACCACGCCCTGGAGAAGGATCTGCTCCAGCAGGCTCACAAGCTCGATCCCGACAACCGCATCGTCGCCGAGCATCTCTCCAGCGGGGCCGAAAGCAACTCCCCCGCCATCGATCCGCTCCAGTTTCCGCCGGAAGACATCGCCGCAACCCTCGGCAGCGCACCCCATCTCGAGCCTCTGCCCGGCCCCAGCTCCTTCCACGAGCGTGGCGCCCCGGAGGATGTACTCAAGGCCGTCTACCGCGCCTACGGCATCGACGTGCAGTTCGATGCGCCCCTCACCGCCACCAAACCCATCCGCTTCGATCTCGACGGCGCAAACTATGACACCGTTACTTCGCTGCTTTCGGATATGACCGGCACCTTCACCGCGCCCGTGCAGGCGCATCAGGCCATCATCGCCAACAACACGCAGGACAACCGCGACCGCCTGATCCCTCAGGTCGAAGAAACCATCTATCTGCGCGGCATGACCAGTGACCAGATGCAGGAGTACGCCAACATCGCGCGCAACATCTTCGACGTCAAGACCGTCACAGCCTCCGCCACCGGAGGCACCATCCTCATCCGCGCAGATGAACCCACACTCAAACTGCTCAACGCCGCCTACTCTGACATGCTCGACGGTGGCTCCGACATCATGCTCGACATCAATCTCTATGAAGTCGACACCAGCAAGCAGCGGAACTACGGCGTGGAGTTCCCCTCCGAGATGCAGTCTTTCTCGCTTTACAGCGAGCTGAACTCGGTCATTACAGCCAACCAGTCCAGCATCAACACCGCCATCTCCAACGGCATCATCACGCTTGGCAGCAATACCGAGCAGAACATGCTGATCGAGCTCGAGTTCCTCTACGGTGCCGGTCTTCTTTCCAGCTCCGAGCAGTCGCTCATCACCGGTCTGCTGGGAACCATCGGCAACTACGCGGGCATTCCGCTGATCGGCACCTCCATCTCCAGCGGTGCCACTGTCAATGCGCTTCTCACTTCAAGCGACGTCCGCATCGTGGACTCAGTCAAGATTCGCGCCTCCAGCCTGCAACAGGTGCAGTTCCGCAGCGGGACACGCTACCCCATCGTCACCTCGACGTACAGCTCCGGCGTCTCCAGCTCCACCGCCTCGCTCGCTGCGCTCTACGGCTACAGCACCACCTCGGTTACGATTCCGCAGATTCAGTTCGAAGACCTCGGCCTCACCATGAAGCTCACCCCCAAGGTCCAGCGCAACCGGGACATCAGCATCGCATTCGAGATGAAGATCGAAGCGCTTGGCTCCACCTCGCTCAACGACATCCCCGAGCTCAACAACCGTCAGCTCAACTCCACCACCACCGTGCCCGACGGACAGACCGCGCTCATCGTCAGCTCCGTCAACAAAAGCGAAGCCGGCACCATCATCGGTACACCTGGGCTCAATGATCTTCCCGGCTTTTCAGGAACGGACAAAAGCACAGATAACTCCACCAACGAGTTGTTGATCTCCATCACGCCGCACATCGTCCGCGAACAGAACCTGCACTTCGTCAGCCGTATGCTGGCAACGCCCCACAGTCAGCCGTCCTCGCACTAGCGCTTCGTCCGCGCCCGGCATAGCGTCACAACGCTCGCCCTGTCCCATCCTCCTGCTTGCTTCCACGCGGAGTTTCCGCAAACACCAGCAGCCTGCGCAGTACCTCGCTGCGTCTTGAGCACGAAAGCTTTTTCTCGTCAGACTCCGCCTCGCACTGCGTGAGCGCAACACCCAGACTTCTCGGAAACACCTCGCACGCCGCAACGCCCTCGGCCTCTGAAACCAAAGCCGACAGCTTGGCCGCGCCAAGATAAGGCTCTCCCTGAAGCAGCGCCTCCTGTTCTGCGCCTGCACCGGCCGTGCTCGACCGCAAGCGCGTGCGATACTCCTGCACCGCGTGCGAGGCCAGCATCGCAGCCAGCTCCACCATCAAAGAGCCGTAGACTTCCAGCGCTTCAAAACCGGAAGACACACTACACAGCACGTCTTCAAAGACATCCATCACCGGCCACTCAGCCTGTGCCTCCTCCGGCATACGTTCCGCAGTGCACCGCGGCTGCAACCGGTGCAGCGCTTCCTCTTCACTCCATCTTTCCTGAAGAACTCGATCGTCTTTTCGCATCGCTCCATAACCCGCGCACCACGGCGCCGAACACAAAACGACCCGAAAAGGGCTGCCGGAAAACAACACTCCAGCAGCCGCTTCAGGATCGGGTTAGCGATTGATATTGGCCTGCAGATGTGCCGGGTATCGCGCCCCCAGTACCTCCACCGCCTGCAGAGCCGTGCTGATGCTCTGCAGCTCCTCGGCCGTAAGCGAGACCGAAGCCGCACCCATGTTCTCTTCCAGACGGCTGATCTTCGTCGTTCCGGGGATCGGAACGATCCACGGCTTCTGAGCCAGAAGCCACGCCAATGCAATCTGCGCGCGTGTCACGTTCTTGCCTTCGGCAATCACACCCAGCACATCCACCAGCTTCTGATTTGCCTTTCTGGCCTCTGCGGAAAAGCGCGGCACAACGTTACGAAAATCCGTGCTGTCGAACTGTGTCTTCTCGTTAATTGCTCCGGTCAGGAAGCCTTTGCCCAGCGGGCTGAACGGCACAAAGCCAATCCCCAGCTCCTCCAACACCGGCAACACTTCCTGCTCCGGCTCACGCCACCAAAGCGAATACTCGCTCTGCAACGCGGCCACCGGCTGCACCGCATGCGCCTTACGAATCGCACCCGCACCGGCCTCGGACAGCCCGAAGTGCTTTACCTTCCCGGCCGCGATCAACTCCTTCACCGTACCGGCCACCTCTTCAATCGGCACAGCCGGATCAACGCGATGCTGATACAGCAGATCGATACGATCCGTACGCAAACGCTGCAGCGCAGCGTCCACATGATGCCGAATCGTTTCCGGCCTGCTGTCCAAACCGTTCGACGGTATACCGTCCTTGAAGCCGAACTTGGTCGCGATCACCACCTTGTCGCGAAACGGCTGTACCGCTTCTCCAACAAGCTCTTCGTTCGTATACGGCCCATACGCTTCTGCCGTATCGAAGAACGTCACGCCACGATCAAAGGCGCTGCGGATCAGCGCAATGCCCTGCTCCTTCTCCGTTGCCGGCCCATAGCCAAAGCTCAGCCCCATGCAACCGAGTCCGAGCGCAGAAACCTTCAACCCACTCGTTCCTAATTCGCGTACTTCCATTTAGCGTTCACTCCTTCGCAAACAATCAAGACTCTGTCGTGCGCGTGCGAACCGCACGCAGAAGCTCTGCCAGTTTAGGCTCAATTCATTCATGCAACCAGACTGTATTCACTCAATGCTGTTATGCAGAAAATTCATCAATTATCGTGCAAACAAAACAGAAAAAGAACCGCGCTACAAGCAGCCGTTCATCTCGCGCCAGGCGGTAGGAGGCATACCTTCCCACCCGCGAAACGCGCGGGAGAAAGAGTTCGAATCCTCATACCCCAGCAGATACGCAGTCTCCGTCAGCTCCAGCACGGAATTTCGCAGATAATGCCGGGCCATCTGACGGCGTGCCAGATCCAGCAGCTTCTGAAAGCTCATGCCCGACTCCTGCAACCGGCGCTGCAGCGTTCGCGAGCTCATATGCAGCTCACGAGAGACCTCTTCAATCGAAGGCCGCTGCCCCGTCAGCCGTTGCTGAATCACACCACGCACTAACTCCACAAAGCCGTCTTCCGCATCCTTCTGCGCCTTCAGATCGGTATCGAACTGCGGCAACAGCATCTCGAGAAGCTCTGCGTTTTTTGTCACAAATGGAAGAGCCGCATCCTCGCGACGGAACACGATCGCATTGCGCGTCGCTCCGCAAACAATCGGGCAGCCGAAGTGCTGCTCCAGTTGAGACACATGCTCTCGGGGTGCAACAAACTCCACGCGCACAGGCGAGATTTTTGTCCCTGTCCCCATCTGAGCAATCGTATGCACCCACGCAAAGCAATGCTCCATCAGCACGGCGGGCACCGCTTCAACCGCCAGCGTCCAATGGAATCGCACACTCCACTCTTCGCCCTCCACCTCGTGCACAATCTCCTCAGGCGCGCACAAGCGTTTGTACTTCGCCATATTCGCAACCGCGGCCCCGAAGTTCTCGGTAGAAAGCGCCGCAATACCGATCGGGTGAAGACGCTCTATCCTCGTCTCCACGCCGAGACGAAGGCCGATACAAGGATCGAGGCTCACCACCGCAACCGCACCCCAAAGAGCAAAGAGCTCCTCGGTAGAAACGATCACTCTCGTCCGCTGAAAAAGGTCTCCGGGGAGTCCTGCCTTGCGCAACACCGCCGCAACAGGAATCCCCGCCTCCTCCAATCGAACCGCCATCATACTCGCAATACGAAAGTGTTTGACCATAGAGTTATTCAGACTTCAAAGACGCCATATCGATGCTGAAACGATACTTCACATCGGCCTTCAGCAAGCGTTCATAGGCTTCATTCACCTGCTGAATCGCAATCGTTTCCACATCCGAGGTAATGTTGTGCTTTCCGCAGAAATCCAGCATCTCCTGGGTCTCGCGCAAGCCGCCGATCGGTGATCCGGAAACGCTGCGCCGCCCCATCAGCAAGCCGAACGCACCGAGCGACAACGGCTTCTCCGGCGCTCCAACCAGCGTCATGTTGCCATCGATTGCAAGCAGATTGATATACGCATTGATATCGTGCTCGGCCGAAACGCAGTTCAGGATAAAGTCGAAGCTGGCCGTGTGGCGAATCATCTCGCTTGCGCTGGTCGAGATCACGACCTCATCCGCACCCAGCCGCAACGCATCTTCCACCTTATTTTTCGATGTCGTGAATACTACCGTGTGAGCTCCTAGCGCGTGAGCAAACTTCACGCCCATGTGCCCCAGGCCACCCAATCCGACAACGCCAACCTTCTTGCCTGCCTTCACATCCCAGTGCTTCAGCGGCGAGTACGTCGTAATCCCGGCGCACAGCAAAGGAGCTGCAGCAGCAGGGTCCAGGTTCTCCGGAATGCGCAGCACAAAGCGCTGATCGACCACGATCGTGTCAGAGTAACCACCATAGGTCACGCCGCCCAGATGCTTGTCCTTTCCGCTATAGGTCCACACCTGGTTGGGACAAAACTGCTCCAGCCCGGCCTGGCACTGCGGGCACGTATGATCGGAATCAACCAGACAGCCAACCCCGGTAAGATCGCCAACCTTGAACTTCGTCACCGCAGAACCGACCTTGGTCACACGGCCGACAATTTCATGGCCGGGAACGCACGGATAAACCGTCTGGATCAGACTGCTCCACTCGTTACGCACCGTATGCAGATCGGAGTGACAGATACCGCAGAACAGGATCTCAATCTGCACATCCTGCTCGGTAAGATCGCGCCGCACGATCGTTGTGGGGGCCAACGGCGAGGTTGCACTGACTGCCGAATAAGCTTTTGCGTTCAACATGAGTACAAGACTAGGCCTGCAACCAAAAGCGCGCCCGGCAAAGAACGCCAACCTGCATGCAAAGCGCGCCGACTTCCATGTCGCCTCACGTCCACGCCGTCTCTTTGCTACGACAAAGCATGCTCTCGCAAATGTTTGATCAACGCTGTAAGAGCGGCTGATTTATTTCGCCGGCTTGGGTAATAGAAGTAGAAGCCAGGAAACACCGGGCACCAATCCTCCAGCACCTGCACCAGCTTGCCGTTATCCAGCAAAGGACGAACAGTACGCACCAGCGCCGTTCCCACGCCCAGCCCTTTCAGTACCGCCTCCACCACCAGTTCGGAGTCATCCATCTCCAACGGGCCGCGTGGATGAATCGTAATCGCGCGCTTGCCTTTTTCAAACTCCCAGCGATAGATCCCCGTCTGGAACCGGAACCCGATGCATGCGTGGTCCTTTAGCTCTCGCGGCGTCTTGGGTTCTGGATGCGCACGAAAGTACTTCGGTGTGCCGAACACAGCGAGTTGCAAATCCTCACTCACCGGTAGCGCGATCATATCCCGCTGCACATACTCTCCAATCTGAATGCCCGCGTCATAGCCTTCGGTCACAATGTCGATGCGATCGTTCGACGTCGTGACCTCCACTGTGATCTCCGGAAACTCCGCTGCAAACGAAGCCAGTACGGGCATCAGCACCATCCGCACAGCCGTACGCGGCGCAATCAAACGGATACGCCCCGAAGGTTTACTGCGAGACTTCCGCGCGTGACTCAGGGAAGATTCAATCTGTTGCAACGCGGGCATCAACCCCTGTAATAACTCCACACCCGCAGCGGTGGGAGCCACACTGCGCGACGTACGCGCCAGCAGATTCAACCCCAGCCTCCTCTCAAGATTCTTCATCGCATGGCTCAGCGCTGACTGCGAAAGTCCGAGGCGCCGTGCCGCCAGCGTAAAGCTGCGCTCTTCGGCAATCACAGCAAACAATGCCAGGTCTGCAAGATCACTTCTCAGCATTGATGAATCCTCCTCATACAGCCATGCAAGGAACAGTATCTACTTTCATGGCATCTTGAGAAAGGAAAGCTCGAACAAAGAGCCCTCAGCCTCGAACAAAGAGCCCTCAGCCTCAAACAAAAAGCCCTCAGCAAGGAGCACCTCATGAAGATCCTCCGCAACGGATCGCAGTCTTCCATCGTTGGCAATCAGGAATGGTTCACCGGAACCGTACGCATCGACCAGCCCTTCCAGGCCGAAGAACCCGGACGCCTCTCAGGCGCCACCGTCACCTTCGAACCGGGCGCACGCACCAACTGGCACACACACCCGCTCGGGCAAACGCTTCTCGTCACCGCAGGCCGCGGCTGGGCACAGCGTGAGTCCGGCCCCGTCGAGGAGATGCAGCCCGGCGATGTCCTCTGGTTTGCTCCAGGAGAAAAACACTGGCACGGCGGAACAGACACCACCTCCGTCACCCACATCGCCATTGCAGAAAAGGCCGACGGCAAGGTCGTGGATTGGCTGGAACCTGTAAGCGACGCGCACTATCGGCGTTAGCCGCACAGCGGCCCGTCACCCTGCGCCGTTAAACCTTCGAGACCACGGAACGTGCGGGCTTTCTCGGCCCCATGTTCCGTCGCGTCAGGTGGTTCCACAGCTCCGCTCTGGACTTCGGCTTCCCAAGCCCGAACCACAGAATGATGAGCCCAATCGCTAAGACGTGCGAAGCAACGACGAGGAACGCAATAATATCCAGGGCCAAGGTACTCTCCATCGGCACATCCTGCACAGACTGTGCCCCGGTCCACGCCGCAGCGCGTCCTCTCTCAGTATAAAACTTCGCCCTTAGCTACATCACCACACAGCGCACAACAGCAACCGCACACAGCCCCAAACGTAAAAAGCCTGTCAGCGCAGGCTGCAGGCAAACATGTTCTCTTTAGAAGGGGAAACAACCGTATCGGGAGTTCCTCGAAATGCTTTGGAGGAGCGGGTCGGAATCGAACGATCTAAACGCCCTTAGAATAAACAACATACAGCCTTATAAAGGCTCGTCATTCTCGCCAAATAAAGGGGTGCTGACACAATGTGGCACAAAATTGGTTTCAGCTCTCGTTTCCGGTGCGGGCTGACCCCGCGCAGGCTTTGGTAAGCACAAATTGTCTGAGCTCCGGACCTAAGAGATGAGGTCAACCAATTCACCCGCACCGCGGAGGGCAGGCTATCCACGCTTGAGACCGGAATGTACGATCTACGCGGCAACGGCCAACCGGGCCGGGTGAGTCGGCTGGAATCGAGCGTCCATGAGCTCGACCGCTGGAAGTACAAGCTCATGGGCTATAGCTCAGGGCTAGCCGTTTGCATCTCCGTTGCGGCATGGTGCGTTGAGCATCTCGTGCGATAAGGAAGCCCCCTCTGCCTGTTTTGGGTGGAGGGACTTCCATACTTAACGAGGTAGTTAACAGTCTGCCGCAGAGCAACTTCAGGTTGCTCTGCAGTTCCCATTCGGGGGTGACGTGTCACTCGTTCATCCGGTGTCACAGGCAGCGCAGTTTTCAGAGCTACGGTCACGGCACGTTTCTCGACTACTGGATGCCTCTAGCGACGGGCCGAAGGAACCGTCGCACTATGGCAAAGCCGCCCTGCTGGTCAGCATCGCCCAGCTCATCGTCGCCGTCATCGCCCTCCGCCGCAAGTAGGCCCCGCCTGCTCGCACCGCATCCACCTCTAACCCTCGAAGCCCCTTCAGGCCGCCGTTAGGCGGCCTGAAGGGGCTTCGAGGGATTGGTCGGTCATTTGGACTGAAGTGCCTTCACGTCCAGAGTGACCTTCGTATGCTCACTTGGTGCATCGCTTTCGCGGATTGTTCCAGTAGCCAACACAGCCTTGCCTAGCAACCCATTTGCCTCGATTTTGCTTTCAGGAGGGATGAACAACTGCACTTCACTTACATGAGGGAAGGCATCCCAGCATGTTTTTGCTTTCGGATCGTCGATAGGGGTCATCGTGGCGGGTTTCCCCAGCTTCAGCAGATATACCTTTTCCCGAGCGTCTTTAGCTGGAGTTTCGCCGAAGCCAGGAGGGCCATAGAACATCCGCAGGGTCAACGTTCCTTCAAGCTGGATTCCCGGCGTATCGCATTTGTAGATTGCTTCTTTAACTCCTGCTGATTGCTGAGCAAGGACTCGATTTTCTGGATGGCTCACGCAGGCCACTGTCCCAGCAAAGAGAGCTAGGACAGCGGCTGACGAGCATATGGTGCGACAGTTCACATCTACTCCTTGGAGATCAGAAGTTGGTCGTAACAGATACGGAGTAGTTGCCGCGAGCGTTGAACCCTTCCTCGCTGGCTATTGCGCCTTCCAGCTTTTGGAACTGTGAAGGCGATAGAGAAGACAGAGGAGTGTTGCCACTGACTCCGAGCACGTTTGTTAGGAACTGCTGGTAGCCTGCCGTATTGTTTTCCATCGAGGGGGCATACTTCGCCACCGTAGCATTGATTGACAGGTTGAAGTAATCCCCTCCGGAGAGCAACGTATGAAGCGCCTGACGACCTGATCCTGCACCCGCGAACACTGCGAACCTACCATCTCTGTTCCGATTTGCCCGTTACGAGACGTAAACGGCCCTGCTGTGATGTCGCCGGGATTGTTGTCTCTATACGGATGGGTTCCATGATTGAACTGCGTCGTCTGCGAGTAGTCCCCCCGCGTGTTGATTGCCGTGTCCATGCCACTTGTCGAGACGCTGGAGTTCGGTTGGCCGAAGGATAGCCCAGCCGGATTAGATTGGTAGAGGCTATTCCCGTCATCTGTCGTCCCTTGTACGCCGACCACTTGCCCCGATGTGTCGCCGGTCGTGGTGTAGATCGTGTTCACCGTTCCATCGAAGTAGTAACCGGAGTTCGCCTTCTCGGTGGTGGAGTTGTCGCAGTCGCCTCGATTGAAGCCTGTCATCGTTCCGTCGCCGCCGATATAAACGCAGTCGAGGCCATCAGGATCGACGTTTATAAGCGGGTTGTTCTGGACGTACGAATACATGTTGAAGCTCTGCGGGTTCGACAAACTTGTGAATGCCATCCCCGACGGATCGGACGATTGGAACCGTCCCATGCTCGAACCGTAATAACGCGCACCGAAGTAGTCGAGCCCTGATTCTGTGTCCCTTTCTTTGCCGGTATAACGGGATGCACAAGTGGTGGCCTGCATCCTAGTTGCATACACCTCATGTCACAACGTTGATCGACTGGTTGTTAGCGGAACATTCGTGGCGCGACTTTGAAAATTCCGAATATGCACTCTGCTAGTTCCAACAGAATCACGGCCCCGATCAACAGATCAAGTGACCATTTTGCAATCGGAGCTTTCCCCCACGATCCGACGGCGAGTGATCCAGTCAACGTGATCGCTGCGGCAGTAAAGAGCAAGAACTGGTCTTTTGGATACATGCCCGGAACCGTACATATGTAAACGCAAACCAAGAAAACGAGTGTGGCAACAAGAGCCGAAATCCGATATGCATTTCTCTGTGTTTTCGTGTTTCCGTCTATGGTCTGGTCGCCCATCTTGTCTCCTCAGTGGCAAGTGCTCGTCAGCGTGTTCGAGTTGTTGTCCCAGCTATCGGTGCATTGTTTGTTTAAGAGATCCATCAACTGGAAGGGATCGTAACCTGGCTGATAGCCATAATTGACGCCATTTGTTGGTGCCTTCTGTTGTCCAAAAAAGTTGGTGCTGTTCGACTTTAGATATGTCTTTGAGAGAGTCTTCCAAAGCGATTTAGGAGTGATAATGCTGCTCTTGCTAGGAAGCAAGCCCAAGATTTTCAGAGCTTGTACGCAAGTAGTGGTGCAGTTGTTTTTGAACAACATGTAAGGATTGGCACCTGGGGTCATATTGCGGATAAACTCGATCACCTTTTGAGCCTCTTCCGGGCTCGTTTGAATCGTGATCGACGCAAAGTTTTGCCGGATATCATCCGCACTGAATGTGTGGCCTGGGCTGATAAATGAGTTCGTGCTGTTTACCGGCGCCCCCAGCGGCGTCAATCCATAGTCAGCATCATGGACAGGGCCGAAACTCATCGCTGCAGCATCGCCAGTCTGCTGATTCTCGGCAACGAACATTATGTGTCCGAAACTTGTGGGGTCAAGCGCACCTGACTTCTCGTAGAAGACGGTTATGTCCTTGCCGTCATCATCCACGTACTTCAGTGGATTGTCAGTGGCGTACCCGTACTTGTTGAGCGTCTGCGGATTGAGTAAACGCTCGTCCGTTAGGTTCAATGGATCAGGCGACATCCATCTCCCCATGCTTGAACCGTAGTATCTGGCACCGAAGTAGTCGAGCCCTGATTCTGTGTCCCGTTCTTTGCCGGTGAAGTGGGATGCACAAGCAGCGAACGATATCATAGATAAAGACGTGTACATCGTACTCATATTCCAGGCTTGTGTTGTTGTCTTCGCCCCCGATATCCAGTCGTCATAACGTAAACAGCGGCCAAGAGAAAAAAGCTCGTTTCCATCCAACTATCTCCCAGTGCGGTTATGAGTGGAAGATGCCGAGTGCGCATTTGGAAGATCATCACTCCCCCTATCCACTCAGCCCCTCCGACAGCTAACAGCGGCAGGCCGCTCCGACGAGAGATTGCCAAAGCGCCGACCTCCAAGACGAAGAAGAGCCACCCATACTGCAAGCCGGGGGGATTTGGTCCCCCGGTGTTGAAGTCGTGAGCGAACTGTGCGAGAGCGAGCAACAAGCCCTCGAACAGCGTCAGAAGAACAAGAGCAATTAGGAGTACCCACCCTACAGCGGTTCTCATCGGATTGACGTCTTCCTAACTGTTACCGGACGTCCAGACGTAGCAAGCAGCAGAGAGAACACTGTGTAGATTATCGAAGAGTAGCTGCAAATGACTGCATCTCCGATGGTGTGATTCGCTCCTGCGTGGAAGAGTGATGCTACGTGGAACGCCCATGCAAGCAGGCCACATACGACACTCAAGTACCTAAATCTCTCCACGAAGCCACTTCCTAAACCCACCAGCTTCAGAAGTAACGAGACGACTCCATACCCGATTCCATTCGGTTGAGGTCCTACTGGCACAGAGGCGAGCATGATTAAGATCACTGCTTCATAAATGCATGCAGCCGCCATCACAGCGAGCGAAGCAAACACACCTAACTTCTTCATCGGATTGCCGTCCCTGGGTGCAACCTAAAATCGTATCCAGCTATCACTGTCAGTTGGTCACCATGCTTCAACCACTCGCTGATCCTGGTTGATCCTGGAAGATTTGGATGGGCCGCAGCCCCAAGCGCAGCGTTACATCCCTGCGCCGCCGTAGCTTGTTGAAGAGTCATACTTCCTCCCACACAGTTGTTGGCTGCCGAGATGCCCGCAGCGTCGAAGCATTCGTCATGAGCCTTGCAAGCTGCATCCAGAACGTTAGTTGGAACGCCTCCACCTCCATCACCGCACCAGTGCGTGCCGAAGAGTCCCGTCGAATATGGGTCCATCGACGTTCGGATGTTGTGAAGGGGAAGCGATCCGGCATAGGCGTAGCCAGATATTAAGGACGTGTTGTTCGAGTCGATGGTGTCGATACTGGCCTGCTGCGAGTTCGCATAAACGCTGCTGTAAAACGCGTCCGTGGCTTGCCCATTGCCGAGCTGCGTACCGCCAGGCTGTCCAGACAGTCCTACATCGTTTGAGTTCGAGAAGAGAGTGACCTGTGTAGCAGTTCCGTCTACCCAATATCCCCCTGTCCCTTTGTTCTTCCCGCCATCGCCCATGCACTCCGTTTTGCTGCTGTTCGCATCCACAGATTCGACACCATTTCCAGCATTGTTGAGATACACGCAATCGTAGCCATCAGGATCAGTGAATTTCAGCGGATTGTTCAGCACATATGCGTACTGATTCCACGTCTGGGGATTGGCCAAATGCGAAGAGAAGAACCACCCTGGATCGGGCGACATCATTCGACCCATACTGGCACCGTAGTACCTGGCCCCGAAGTGATCCAAGCCGCTTTCGCTATCCCGTTCTTTGCCGGTATAACGGGACTTGAAAA
>JAPWKG010000017.1 GCA_028283625.1 Acidobacteriaceae bacterium
GATGCAGGCATTGACAAGTGGCTCGGGCAAGTGCCGAACTCGGAGAAGAAGGGCAAAGTTACCGAACAGCAGATCCTCGAGATCGCCAAGGCTCGAGATGCTCGGACATGAACGCAGCTTCTGTGGTGCAGAAGCAGCAGCGAAGACCATTCGTGGCACCGCTCGCTCGATGGGCATCGATGTCGTTGCCTAAGTAGCGTTTCGGGTTCCCTCTCTCAAAAGGCGCATCGCATCCTCGGTGCGCTTTTTGCTTTGATGAAGCTTGAAGGAAAGAGGCTCACCGTCTTGGCGGGCCTCTTCTCGTCAGCGCTCTACGCGCTGTTGGAAGTTATTCGAAGTAGCGGTGCAGTTTAGGGAAGATCCCGAATCAGCAGGCTTCCAGGGTGCTGTGTGACGAGACCTCTTCTTTGGCAAAGCGGGTCAACAGGCGGGTGACCGTCTCGCGCGAGAGACCGCACATGGATCCCAACTCTTCGTGCGTCAGCGGCATGGGAATCTCAATCGAGCGCTGTTCGTGTAGGGTCGCGTTGAGGGCTTGCAAGCTCTGCCAGCAGGCTCGCAAGCTTCGCAGAGGCCGATCCAGAGAGCGCAAGCCTCCTCGCGCTGAGGAGCGCGCTGTACGTACTCGCGTGCAGCCGCGCTGGCTATGTTTTCTGCGGCCTTCGCGGTAGCGTGCAGCGAAGGCAAGAAACTCGGGACGACGAACACTCTTGAGCTCACAATTATCCAGAGCCTCGATGCTCAGCTTCTGGCGGCTGCCACGCAAAGCCGAGGCAAGGCCCAGAACGTTCCCTCCTGGCGCTGCAAGACGCAGCAGGAGTACCTGGCTACCTCTGCAGACGAAGCATAGAGCTTCAGATGGCCCGTACAGACCATATAAACCTGATCCGGTGTATCGCCTTCACCGAAGAGCTGCTGGCCTTTGTGGAGGTGGATCGATCGTCCCAAAGCCTGAAGATCACGTAACGCCTCAGTCGGGAGATGGCAAAAGCAGCCTTGCCTTTGCGCGGCAAGCTCTGCCATCTGCGCCTTCTTCAGCTCGGCCGCGTTCTGGCCCAGCTCCGCCGCCAGCTTCTCGGTGGTGAAGGCCTCGATGATGTCGCCCTCCTTGATCTCCTTGGAACTTGATGCCGATACCGCACTCCAGACGCCCTGACGGACTTCGGCACATCTTCCTTGACGCGCTTGAGTGAGCGATCTTGCCCTTCCAGACTTCCTCGCCGTCGCGCAGGACGCGGACCTGCGCGTCGCGCTTGATGAGGCCGTCGCGGACCACGCAACCGGCAATCTGGCCGACCTTGGTGATCTTGAAGACCTGCAGCACTTCGGCGCGGCCAACGTAGATCTCCTTGTAGACCGGCTCGAGCAGTCCGTACATGGCCTTGGTGATCTCGTCCTGCAGCTCGTAGATGATCGAGTGCAGACGAATCTCGACCTTCTCCTGATCGGCCAGCTCCTGCGCCTTGCGCTCGGGACGAACGTTGAAGCCGATGATGACCGCGTTCGAGGCCGAGGCAAGCAGCACGTCGGATTCGGTGATCGCGCCGACGCCTGAGTGCAGCACCTTCACGCGCACCTTCTCGGTCGACATCTTCTGCAGCGAGTCGGCCAGCACTTCGACCGAACCCTGCACGTCGCCCTTGAGGATGAGGTTGAGGTCCTTGACGCCCGCCTGCTTGATCTTCTCCGAGAGGCCTTCGAGCGAGACGCGCGAGCTCTTCGCGAGCTGGGCTTCGCGCTCCTTCATCTTGCGGTACTGCGCAATGCCCTTGGCCTTGTCGCGGTCCGCCATGACCGAGGAAGGTATCGCCCTGCATCCGGATTGACTCTCGAGGCCGAGGATTTCGACCGGGGTCGAAGGTCCGGCTTCGTCGATCTGGCGGCCACGGTCGTCGAACATGGCGCGGATCTTGCCGAAGGTGTTGCCCACGATAAAGCTGTCCTGGTTGCGCAGCGTGCCGTTCTGCACGAGGACCGAGGCCACAGCGCCGCGTCCGCGGTCGAGCTTGGCTTCGATGACCGTACCCACGGCCGGACGGTCCGGCGTGGCCTTCTGCTCGTTCGTATCGGCAACGAGGCAGATCATTTCTTCGAGGCCGTCGAGGTTGAGGCGCTTCTTGGCCGACACTTCGACGAATTCGATATCGCCGCCCATGCTGGTCGCCTGAACGCCACGTGCAGCAAGCTGCTGCATGACCTTCGAGGGATCAGCTTCCGGCTTATCGATCTTGTTGACGGCCACGATCATCGGAACCTTCGCCGCGCGAGCGTGGTCGATGGCTTCGAGGGTCTGGGGCATCACGCCGTCATCGGCAGCGACGACCACGACGACGATGTCGGTGATCTTCGCACCGCGAGCACGCATGCGGGTAAAGGCTTCGTGACCCGGGGTGTCGAGGAAGACGATCTCGCGACCGAACGCAGGGGAGTCGGGCTTGGTGACGTGCACCTTGTAGGCACCGATATGCTGCGTGATGCCGCCGGCTTCTCCCGCTGCCACGTCCGTCGAGCGAATCGCATCGAGCAGCGAGGTCTTACCATGATCGACGTGGCCCATGATCGTAACCACCGGGGCGCGTGTAATTTCTACAAGGCCTTCGGTGTTCTCAATCAAGGTCTCGAGCGCTTCGTTCTCAAGCTGCTCTTCCACCGTGATCACGGTGGCTCCCGCGCCGAACTGGCGTGATACATCCTTTACAAGCTCACCATCAAGCGACTGGTTGACCGTAACCATCACGCCGCGCATGAGCAACGTTGCGATCAGGTCCTTACCGCGGATATCGAGCTTCTCTGCCAGATCCTTGACCGAGATGCCTTCCGTCACCGTGATCTGCTTGGTGATCGGAGTTTCGCCCATTGGGATTTGGGCCGCGCCGAAGCGGGGCTGGTAACCCTTAAGAGCGACTTCCTTGTTCTTTTCGTAGCGCTGTCCGCCACGGCCGGTGCGTTGGCCAGGACGTCCACCAGGACGGTTACCCGGCGCTGGTGCAGCATCTGCCGGCGGCAACAAGCCGCCCGGACCGACTCCCTGGCGGGGGCCAAAGCCGGGGCGATTGCCGAAGCCGGGACGCGGCGGGAATCCGGGGCGTCCCGGACCACCGGGGCCGCCAGGACCACCAGGGAAGGAACGCGTCGGGTGCATGGGACGGCGCGCTCCAGGGGCCAGAGGAGGACGCGAGCCCGGCGCAAAGGTGCCGGTAGGGCGCGGACGCTCGAAGATCGGGCGGCGTACCGCTGCAGCAGCGCCGGGAGCCGCCGTGTAGCTGGGGCGGGGGCCGGTCTGCGGCATGATGACGCGGCGTACCGGAGCAGCCGGGGTCGCAGCCGCGGCTGGAGCCGTGGTTCCTGCTACTGGGGCTGCCGGTGCAGCTGCGGGAGCTGCCACAGGCGTTGCCGGTGTCGCTGCGGGAGTGACGGTAGCTGTAGCAGGAGCTGCGGGCGTCACGGCCGGTGCTGCCACAGGAGCCGCTGCTTGCGGAGCGGCGGCCGGAGCAGCCGTCGGTGTCGCGGGGGCTGCCACGACAGGCGCTGCGACGACAGGAGCCGCAGGCGGCTGGGGCGTGGTAGCAGCCGCCGGAGTTGCCGGTGCCACCGTGCCTGCAGGCGGACGCGCCACGACAGCACCCGAGATCGGCTTGGACGCGATCGCGGGTGGGGGGACGATGACCGGGTTTGCCGGGCGTGGCTGAGGTACAACGAGACGCCGTACCGGCGGCTGCGGAGCCGCCGCAGGCGTGGTGCTGGCAGCCGGAGCCGTCGGCGTAGCCACGGCCGGACGTGCCGGCGGCGGAGGCGTAGCCACAACAGGGCGTGCCGGCGGCGGAGCAACTGCAACCGCTACTGCCGGGCGCGCTGGAGGCGCGGACTTAGCAGCTTCAGCCGCTTGCTTGCGCTCCAGAATGGCCTTCAGAGCGTCGCCGGGTTTGGAAACGTTGGCCAGGTTGAATGCTCTTTCAGCAGGGGTGGACGACTTGCCACCACCTGCGCGCGAGCCGCGTGTCAGGTACGTACGCACCTTTGCGGCTTCGTCCTCTTCAATGGAGGAGGAGTGCGTCTTCTTTTCCGTAACGCCCACGGCCGTCAGAGCGTCGAGAATCGACTTGCTCTTGACTTCAAGCTCACGGGCCAGATCGTTGATACGAACTTTACTCATTCAGTCCTTTTAGGGAGGGCACTGCGGTTCACCGCAGTACCGACTTCTCTCTGCGCTAGCTGGTCATAGACGACCCCATCGAAGAAGAAGCTGGTGCCTCAAGAACATTATCGCTTGAAGGCTGCGGTTTTGTTAAAGGGTAAAAGGGATTCCCGCCCTTGCACAGCCTGTGCGAAGGGGCGGGAGACCCGAAAAACTGCTCCGTGAGGGTACTAATCACGGTTGTGACCGTCGTTATCGACTTCTTCGCGGGAAAATTCCTGCGCGTCGTCGACAAGCTGGTCCAGGGTGTCGTTCTCCATCTCGATTTCCGCTTCGCGGGCATCGGCTGCGTCGTTTGCGTCGGAGAGCGAGAGCTCGTCCTCGGCTTCAGCGATCTGTTCTGTGCTGACGGAATCGACCTCTTCGATCGAACCGTTGGCCGCGCCTTCCGCGGCCAGAATCTCTTCCGGCGTCTTGCTCATGGCACTCTCCTCATCGGAGTTCGATGCCTCTACCTGCTCGGCAGGCTGGGCGCTGGCCTGAGAAAGCTGGAGGAAGTAGTTCCGAACGGCCGTAGCGATCTTTTCGACCGACTTTTCACCGATTCCCGGAACCTCGCCGAGCTCTTCCTCGGTCATGTCGGCCACGCTCTCAACCGTGGTAATGCCTGCAGCGATCAGCTTCTCCATGATGCCGTGCTCGAGCTCGGTCACCTGCTCGATCGGCGTCGACGGACCACCGCTCATTGCCTGCATTGCCTGTTCGACTTCCTGGCGCTTCTCTTCTTCGCTCTTGATGTCGATCTTCCAGCCCAGCAGCTTGGCCGCCAGACGGACGTTCTGGCCCTTCTTGCCGATGGCCAGCGAAAGCTGTGTGTCGTCGACAATGACTTCGAGCTGCTTTTCCGCCAGATCGGTGATCGAAACGCGGGAAACTTTGGCCGGCTGCAGCGCCTTTTCCGCAAAGGTGGTGATCTCATCCGAGTACTCGATGATGTCGATCTTTTCGCCACGCAGTTCACGGATGATCGACTGCACGCGCATACCCTTCATACCCACGCAGGCGCCTACCGGGTCAACGTCCTTATCGCGGCTCTGGACCGCGATTTTGGTGCGTTCCCCGGCTTCGCGTGCAATCGCCTTGACCTGCACGGTGCCGTCATAGATCTCGGGAACTTCAGACTGGAAGAGGCTCTGCACCAGCGCCGGAGCGGCGCGGGAGACGATGACCTGGGGTCCCTTGGCCGCACGATCCACGCGCAGCAGAACAACGCGTACGCGCTCGCCAACGGCAAACTGTTCCAGGCGCGACTGCTCACGCTTGGGCATGCGGGCTTCCGCCTTGCCCAGGTCGAAGATCACGTCCATCGGCTCCTGGCGCTTGACGGTCGCGTTCAGGATCTCGCCGGCCTTATCGCCATACTCCTGGAAAACGGTGTCGCGCTCAGCTTCGCGGACCTTCTGGAAGATGACCTGCTTGGCCATTTGTGCGGCGATGCGGCCCAGCGGGGAGGTGTCCTTGTAGAAGCGCAGCTCGCCACCGATCTCAACCTCCGGAGCAAGTTCGCGAGCCTGTTCCAGGGTGAGCTGGTTGTCGGCGTCTTCAACCTCTTCTGCGGTGCCCACGACGGTCTTGTACACATAGGCGCGAATCTCGCCTGTTTCGCGGTCGAACTCGCCACGCATGTTCTCGGTGGTCTTGTAGAACTTACGCGTTGCCAGGGCAATGGCGTCTTCTACCGCCGTGACCACGATCTCCGGGTCGATGCCTTTTTCGCGCGAAAGAATTTCAATGGATTGGTACAGAGGGCTTGCCATAACTGTGCGTCGTATAGCGGCTGACAGAAAGATCTTGGCGGTAATCCGCCGTCGTGCCTGTTCTTGCTGCCGCGCTGCCTTTCTTAGATTTCGGCGACCAGATGCGCCTTTTCGACGTTGGGCAGATCGATCGTGACCGTCTGCGCTGTGAGCGTTTTCTTCGCCTTGCCCTTCTGCTTGATAGCGGCAAGGTCAAGAGTGAGATGCGTGCCGTCGAAGTTCGTGAGCCTGCCGGTGAAATGCCGGTTATTTTCGACGGGAGCAAATGTCTGCAGCTTGACCAGTTGTCCGACGAAACGTGTCCAGTCGGAAGCTTTGGTCAGCTTGCGTTCAAGCCCGGGCGACGAGACCTCAAGGGTGTACTCGGTCGTGCCGGGGATCAGATCCTCTACATCGAGCATCGTGCCGAAGTCCTGCGCAAAGCTGGCGCAGTCCTCGTGCGTGATGCCGGAGAGCAGCTCCACAGGGATGCCTTTGGGAAGCAACTCTGCCTGTTCCGGATCGGCGGCCTGCTCGCGCAGCTTCGCGCGGCCGGCCTCGTCTTTTTCAAGGAAGATGCGCAAAGCGCGGTGTTTGCCGCCTCCGGCAAACTCTAGGTCGACGATCTCCAGTCCGTGGGACGTGGCGACGCGTTCGGCGGTGGCGCGAATTGTTTCGAGCGGAAGTGCCATACGATAACTCGGGTTTTGATGCGATTTTTTAGCAGCCTTCTCTGGCCGCAGCAGGTTCAACTTCAACGCAAAAGAAAAAGTGGGCTTTCGCCCACTCCTGCCCCGCCATCAGCCGGTGTCGTCACGGCTCTCAATGGCAGAACGGAATCGTCTGCTGCTTACGAGTGTAGGCCGATGGCCGGGAAAGTTCAAGAGTTCTGTGGGCGAGGAGTGCGTGCAACCGGTTTTCTTCCTGATTTGCCGTTCCAGAATGGGAGTTGAAGGTCAATCTTCGGCAAAAACTGGCTGCAACCCAAGGTGCCGGGTTGGGTGGCGTTTGCTATCGTGTCCCCTTCAGGCCTAGAATCAACTTTCAATCATGATCGAATTTCCCGTGGTTGAAGCCCTCACTTTTGACGATGTCCTCCTCGTCCCCGCTTACTCCGACGTTATTCCTACGCAGGTAAGCACGCAGACCAAGCTCACCAAGAACATCACTCTCACGACGCCGCTCATGTCGGCAGCCATGGACACGGTCACCGAATCGCGTCTGGCCATCGCCATCGCTCAGCAGGGCGGCATGGGTGTTGTGCACCGCAACCTGACCATTGAGCAGCAGGCCGTCGAGATTGACAAGGTCAAGCGCTCGGAGTCGGGGATGATCGTCGACCCGATCACCATCGAACCGGAGCGCCCGATCTCCGAGGCGCTGGAGATGATGCGCCGTTACAAGATCTCGGGTGTTCCGGTGACCAAGAACGGCAAGCTGGTCGGCATTCTCACCAACCGCGATCTGCGCTTCGTTTCGCAGACGGAAATCCCCATCGGCGAAGTGATGACCAAGGAAAACCTCATCACCGTTCCACAGGGCACCACGCTGGAGCAGGCGGAGGAGATTCTGCATCAGCATCGCGTGGAGAAGCTGCTGGTGGTGAACGAGGCCTATGAGCTCAAAGGCCTGATCACCGTCAAGGACATCCAAAAGAAGCTGAAGTATCCGAACGCTTCCAAGGATGAGCAGGGCCGTCTGCGTGTAGCCGGTGCCATTGGCGCGACCGGAGACTTTCTGGAGCGTGCCGCTGCACTGGTGGAAGCGCGTGCAGATGCTCTGGCCATTGACTCTGCGCACGGCCACTCCTCGCGTGTGCTTGAAGCCGTGGCCGAGGTGAAGAAGCGTTTCCCGCACGTTGCACTGCTGGCAGGCAACGTGGCGACCTATGACGGCGCCATGGCGCTGATTGACGCTGGTGCCGATGCGATCAAGGTCGGTATCGGACCTGGCTCGATCTGTACCACGCGTATGGTGACCGGCGCGGGTATGCCGCAGGTGACGGCAATCTCCGAGGCGTACAAGGCTGCTTCGAAGCATGGAGTTGCTGTGATCGCCGATGGTGGCATTAAGTACTCGGGCGACGTGACCAAGGCAATCGCCGCGGGTGCAAGCGTGGTGATGATGGGATCGCTCTTTGCCGGTGTGGATGAGAGCCCGGGTGAGACGATTCTGTACCAGGGCCGCGCTTTCAAGGCCTACCGAGGCATGGGTTCGCTGAGCGCAATGTCGCAGGGTTCCGGCGAGCGCTACTTCCAGGGCAAGGAAGACATGGAGACCGGCGAACGGATCTCGCTGACCGCGAAGGAAGGAACGCCGGGCGGCAACCGCCTTGCGAAGTTTGTTCCCGAAGGCATCGAGGGCCGCGTGCCGCACCGTGGGCCGCTGGAAGCGATGATCTATCAACTGGTCGGTGGCCTGCGCTCCGGTATGGGGTATCTAGGGTGCAACACGATCGAAGAGCTGCAGAAGAACGCGCGCTTCATCCGCATCTCGGGTGCTGGTCTGCGGGAGTCGCATGTGCATGATGTCGTCATTACGCGCGAGGCTCCGAACTACCACGTTGAGTAGTGTTTTTGTGCAGCGCACAAAAGAAGGCCGTCGGGAGTTATCCTGACGGCCTTTTGGTTTTCGTACAAAACGTTCCGGTTAGCCTGCAGACCAGGTCAGTGCGGCAAAGCGTTCGCGCAGCGTAAAGCCAAGGCTCTCATAAAGCGCGCGCGCCTGCTGGTTGCTCTCCGTGACGGTGAGGGAGAGATGTGTCAGGCCCTGCGAGCGCAGATTCTGCGCGCATTGGATCAGCAGCCTGCGTCCCAGGCCCTGGCCGCGCAGAGAAGGAGCCACGCAGAGTTGCGTAATGTGGGCTGTATCGTGCTGCACGCGAGAACAAAGCAGCACAGCCTGTGGCGCACCGGTGGTGCGGTCGAGCAGTACGAGCGAGTTTGTGGCGTCAAAGAGCCCGCAGCCGGGAAAGCGCACGATGTTGTGCAGGAAGCGTTCTGCACCTGCCACCGTCTTGTATTGGTCGTTGATGCCAGCATCTTCGTGCCCGATGTAGGCACGATGAATCAGCTCCGCAATGCTGCGCATGTACTCCGGCTGCCAGCTTTGCAGCAGCAGGGAGGAGGGCCGCGCCAACGGAGCAAGAGATTTGCTCAGCGTCTCGTTCTCAAGCGCAGCGTGCAGGAAAAGGCGAGGGAAGATGGAAAGATCAAAGCGCGCGCGCGTTGCGGCAAACGCTTCGGCGGGAAACATCAGCAACTGTGACTCAATGCGTTGGATCGACGGGCTATGAGTCAGCATCTCCATCAGATGTTCCAGCAGGACGTCGCACAGTGGATTGGTGGCGGAGGCCGCTTCTCCAAAAGCGTAAACGTCCCCGATGACCGCTTTGCTGCCTTCATAAACGCAGAAGCAGTAGCCCAGGATTTGTTTGCTGATGTTGTCCAGAGCGACGAAGCCCGGCAGCACGCGGCTGTCCAGATACTCCAGCAGCAGCTTCGTAGCCTGCATATACTCCCAGCGTAGCCGCGGGTGCCAGCGTGCGGCTTCCTCGTGCAGCAGCGGCGCGAGCTGAGGGCCGGAGAAGTGACGAAGATCGAGAATGTCGTAGGTAGAAGCCACGTCGTTCTCTCCAGTATGGCGCGATTACTTCGCTGCGGCGACCAGGTAGACCGCAAGTCCCTGCGTGTCGAAGAGAAAAAGCTCTTGATAGTGGCGATCGGGCAGTAGGCTGGGAAGATTTTCGATCTGGTGGATCGGCAGAACGAGAATGTGCTCCTCTTCGGGGATGCCATCCTGAGAGTAGGAGAGGATCGGCTGATTGCGGTAGAAGGAGAGCCCGTAGACAACGTCGCGGCGGATACCGTACGGCGCCATCGCAGGGTTGTGATGCTGCATGTCCGTTGCCCCGTTTACATCCGGCGTTGCCACGATGGAAACATTGGGAGCTACCTGGGCAATGCGCTCGGCAAGCGGCCGCGCCGAGTAATTCAGATCAAGCAGGTGGCCGTTGCTGTGCAGCAGGAAGAACAGCAGAAAGGCCAGCGGGATGAGTGTCGCCGAGCGAAGCCGCGTCACACCGAAACGCCGGGTCATGAGCACGATCAGACAGTAGGCACAGACCGCTCCGGTAATCGCGGTGACCAGATAGATGGGGTCTGGCACAATGCGCTGGAAGACCATGTACTGCGGGCAGAGCAGGATGACGAAGGTCAGTATCGCCGTCAGCGCGGCGTGCAGATGCAGGAGCCACGGTGCAAGCCCGATGCGGCGCGACCGGTACAGGTAATCTCCCGTCAGGATCGCGAGTGGCGGAATGGCAGGAAGCACATAGCCGGGCAGCTTCGAGCCGGAGAAGGAAAAGAAGACGACGGGAAAGAGTGTCCACAGCACCAGGAACTCAGGGAAGGCATCGCCTGCGCGCACATGGCCTACGTAACGCTTGGGGTTGTTGCGTGCCTTCCACTCGGCGATGGAGTTTGTAAGGCCATCGGCCAGCGCGCGGAAAGCAAGAGCGGTCCAGGGCATCAGGCCGAGAATCAGCACGATCAGGTAGTAGTAAAACGGCTGATGATGCTGGTAGAGGTTCGTGGTGTAGCGTTCCAGGTTGTGCTGTAGAAAAAACTCTTTGAAGAAGCTTGGGTTGCGCCGTTGTACTGCGATGTACCAGGGCAGCACGATGATCAGATACAGCAGAATGCCGGGGACCCAGATGGTGCGTCGTAGGGCGGACCACTCCCGGCGCAGGCCAAGAAAGAGACAGATGATGGCCAGGGCCAGAAACGGCGCTACGGGGCCTTTGGCTAGGGTTGCGATGGCCCCGAAGAAGTAGAGGTCAAACAGCCAGAACTTCTTGCCTGTCTCATACCAGGCGTACCAGCCCAGCATGCCGACGCAGAAGGGAGCCGCAAGCTGCATGTCGGTTGAGGCGCCGCGAGCGAAGGCGACCATGGCAACCGCAGAGGTCATGATGAGGGCAGCATCCAGATGGCCGCCTGGCCTGAATCGTCGCAGGTGCAGGAAGGCGAGCAGAATTAACCCGGCAGCTCCTGTGGCGGAGGGAAGCCGCGAGGACCAGTCCGAGACGCCGAACTCCTTGAAGAAGCTCATGGCGCGCCAGTAGTACAGCGCAGGTTTCTCAAGCCAGGGCTTGCCGTACAGGATCGGCGTAATCGTTCCGCCCACCAGGCACACATAGCTGGCCTTCAGTTTGGAAGGCCGTAGCGAGTACGGAATCATCCGCGCGTGAACCAGGTGGCAGTCCGCAGAGTGTGCTTCCAGCATCTCGCGTGCAATCTGCGCGTAGCGGGGTTCATCTGCACCGACGAGCCCGATCTGGTCTCCACCAAAGTACGGCACCAGACCGAAGAGCAGGAAGTAGGTGGCAACGATGCTCAGAATCAGCAGCTCAATGAGCGTGCGCCCCAGATTGGTGCGTGTCACATAGCGCAGGTAGGCCGGCTGCATGCGCGCACGCAGGGACTGTCCCAGCGTGCGGTGACGGGCAGGATGGGGGGAAACTTCTGCGCTTTGGAGGAATGCGTCCAAATCGTAAATCAGTTCGGTCGTGCTCTCAGACGACACATGCCGCGCAAATCCTGCGGCAGCTCACTCGTGAGACGAGACTAAGCCTATCAGAGTCGGTTTTATGCAGAGACAGCACAGGCCGCACGCAAAGCGCTCACGACTCGGTGCAGAACTTCATCCAGAGGGCCAACGATCGAGCCACCCGAGGCGTTGCGATGTCCTCCGCCGGAGAACTGCTGTGCAACGCGAGAGACGTCGACCGCCCCTTTGCTGCGCAGGCTGAGGCGGAAGTCGTTGCGCAGGCCTGGTTGCTCGCGCAGAAACGCTGCCGCGCAGACTCCTTCCAGCCCGATCAGATAGTTCACCACGCCCTCACAGTCTTCCAGCGTCGCTCCGGCAGCGATCATGTCCGCTTCTGTAACCCAGCTCCAGGCAACCATGCCGGAGATCTCCATGCGGTTCAACGCTGCAGCCAGCAGACGCATCTTGCTGGGACGGGTGGAGAAGTACACCGCTTCGGTGACGCCATGAATATCGGCTCCGGCACGCGTCAAGTGTTCTGCCATGGCGAAGGTGCTGGCTGTGGTGGAAGCAAAGGTAAAGGCCCCTGTGTCGGTCAGCACGGCTGCATACAGGCAGGTGGCCATCGCTGGGGTCACGGTGTGGCCGGAGGCGATGACTAGCTGGTACACCATGGCGCCTACCGCGCATGTCTCAGGGTTAATCCAGTTCAGGTCGGCAAAATGACGGCCGGAAAGATGGTGGTCAATGTTGAGCAGGGAGTTTACTGGCAGGGTCGTGTAGCCGGAGCGGGCAATCGAGTCACACTCCAGCAGCAGGCCGCAGTCAAAGGTCGTTTCCGGTAGCTCGGAGACGATCCGTTCAGAGCCAGGAATATCCCGGTAAAGATGGGGGATCGGATCGGAGAAGGCTACTGTGACTTGCTTGCCCATGCTTTCCAGCAGATGCATCATGCCCAGAGCGGAGCCAATGGCATCGCCATCGGGCCGCGCATGGGAGGTGACGAGGAAGGTTTCACGCTCGGCTAGAAAGCCGAGAACGGCGGGAATTGCCTGATCGTCGGAAGGGAAATTAGTCGTGGCCATGCTCAGCGTTAGGAGTTTTCCTTCGGAGATTCAGCCTTAGTGGCCGCCTTGCGTTCCATCTTGGAGCGATGCTTTTCCATGCGACCCAGCAACTCATCCATGCGTGCATTGATCTTTTCGGATCGGTCGATTACGAAGGTCAGTTCCGGTACATGGCGTACCGCCATGCGGTCGCGGATCTCGGTGCGAATGTAGCTACGTGCGGCCATCAGGCCATCGAGTGTGGACTTTTCCGCCTGCTCGCCTCCGATCACGCTGATGAAGACGCGGCAGCTCTTGCCGCCTGGCGCAAGCACGACCTCCGTGACGTGGCAGGGCGCGATGCGAGGGTCTGAAAGTTCTCCCTCCAGCATGGCGGTGATCTCTTCGGCAAAGGTGGACGCTACGCGGTCCCTGTGGTGCTGTCTGGCTCTGTGTTCTGGCATAGTCTTGACCAGTCAGGATAGCATTTTGAGATGGTGAAGGGGTGAATTTTCCCAAATTGGGCTAATCCGCGTCCAGCACAAGATCGCTTTCCAGAAACGTATCGAGCAGCTCGCAGCCCAGTCCGGCGCATAACCGGCGCGCGGCGTCCTCTACCTCATGCATCTGCCCGGCAAGATAGCGCGGGGAGCCGGAAACGGCTGCAATGCCCAGAGTGGCTCGGTTCCAGACCAGGGCTTCGTCCAATTCGGCGACGGAGATGTTGAAGCCCTGGCGCAGCTTGTCCTTCAACGAACGGACGACCTGACGGCGATCCTTCAGCGAGTGCGCATGTTCTATGCCGATTTCGAGCGTGAGCAGGGCAACGGGCATAACGATTCGCTCCCTTTGTTTTTGTAAGGCTGCCGGGCTACTCCGTGCGCCCGGGGCGGGACATCAGCTCGCGGATCGCGTCACGCGGGGCTTTGTCCTGGTGCAGGATCAGGGCCATCTGTTCTGTGATGGGCATCTCCACGCCGTAGCGTGCGGCCAGGCCGAGCGCCGCGGTGGTGGAACGAACGCCTTCGGCTACCTTGCCGTTCAGGGACTCAAGAATCTCCGGCAGCTTGCGGCCTCGTCCGAGTTCGATGCCCACCGTGCGGTTGCGCGACAGGCCACCTGTACAGGTCAGCACCAGATCGCCTACACCGGAGAGTCCGGACAGAGTTTCCCGACGGCCACCGCAGGCCATGGCCAGCCGGGTAAGCTCGACCATGCCGCGCGTGATGAGCGCCGCTGCGGCATTGTTGCCCAGCTCCAGGCCAACCACGATGCCTGCAGCCAGCGCGATGACGTTCTTGAGCGCCCCGCCCAGCTCCGTGCCGATCACATCCTCATTGCGGTAGACGCGCAGGGAGGAGGAGGTGAAATCATCCTGCAACCGCTTTACGGCGGCGGCTTCATCCAGCGCAATCGTAATGGCGGTGGGCATGCCTGCGGCTACTTCCTGCGCGAAGCTTGGGCCGCCCAGGGTACCGATCGGATTGTTGGGAGCGTACTCGCGCATGATCTGCGACATACGCAGGAAGGTCTTTTCTTCAATGCCCTTGGAGGCGGAAAGCAGTACCTGCTCGGTGCGCAGGCTGGGGGCAATCTGCTCCATGATGGAGCGGAGCGCCTGCGAAGGCGTTACGGTCAGGATGATGCCTGCGCCGGAGATCGCTTCTTCCAGCCGGGAGGTGATGCGGATATCTGCCGGGACGATATAGCCAGGCAGGTAACGAAGATTTTCTCCGGTGTCAGAGAGCTCTTCCGCGTGTGCGGGCGAGTGGGCCCAGAGGTTGATCTCGTGGCCGCCGCGGCGTGCAAGGGAAATGGCCAGGGCTGTGCCCCAGGCTCCGGCGCCGATAACTGCGATGCGGCTCATGCGAGTGTGACTCCGTACAAAAGAAAGGTTCGCGGTCCGAAGACCGTACAAACGAGGTTAGCGAAGAAAGCGGCTTTCGGTTCCGGCACGAAGACGCTCGATATTGGACCAGTGTTTCCAAACCACAAGCAGAGCGGTCAGCACCGTGCACAGCATAAAAAAACCGGTGCGATTCGGTGTGAGCAGAAACACAAAGACAGGCAAAGCCAGTGCGGCAGCGATGGAGCCAACGGAAACGTACTTGGAGAGCAGCAGCGCCAGCACAAAGACCACAATGGCAGCCAGGGCCGAAGGCCAGCTGAGGGCGAGGAAGACGCCCAGGGCGGTGGCAACGCCTTTGCCGCCACGGAAGCCCAGCCAGACGGTGAACATGTGACCGACCACGGCCATCAGCCCCGCCAGCGCGGCAAGGTTCATCGCCGGTACCGGGGTGCCGAGCTGGAAGTAGCGCACGATCCAATGCGTCAGCAGCACCGCAGCAACGCCTTTGAGAGCGTCCAGCACCAGCGTGCTGATGCCCAGCAGTTTGTTGGTGCGCGCAACGTTCGTGGCGCCGATATTACCCGAGCCGCTCTGACGGATGTCTTCGTTCTGGAAGAGGCGTACCAGAACATAGCCGAAGGGCACCGATCCAAGCAGGTAGGAAGAGACGATCGTGAGTATCCAGGGCATCGCTGCGTTTGAGTCTACCAAGGGAAGGTTACTGCAACGTGTGGACGTTATTGCAGATGCCGCCGGAGTAACTCCAGCGCATGCTGCGAGGTCCACAAACGCACGCGTTCGCGGTCGCCGGAGATGCGGAGTTCTTTCACCTGCGTATCTTCGCCGTCGGTCAGGGCAAGATAGACCAGGCCGACCGGTTTTCCTGAATCGGGACCTTCGGTGACGGCTGGGCCGGCAATTCCGGTAATGGCGACGCTGAACGTGCATCCGGTCGTGCGGCAAATTCCTTCCGCCATTGCGCGTGCCACCGGTTCGCTGACGCTGCCGTGTTTTTCGAGCAACTCGGGAGCGACCCCACACAGGCGCGTCTTTTGCTCGGCCGAGTAAACCACCACTCCGCCCTCAAAGGAGCGAGAGGCGTTGACAACAGAGGCCAGGCGCTCAGCCACAAGCCCGCCGGTGCAGCTTTCCGCCAGAACCAGTTTTTGATCGCGCAGGCCCAGCATCAGCAGCACAATCTCTTCGAGCGACTCTCCGTGCGAGGAGAAGATGTCATCCCCCATCTCGTGCTCGACCAGCTCTGTCAGCTCATTGACCCGCGCCGTGGCTTCTTCCAGCGTTGGCTTGGCGCAGACGAAATGCAATTGAATCTCGCCGCGTCCGGCCAGGATCGTTGTTTCCACATCCTGAAAGCGCTGGTAGATCGGTGAGGTCCGCGCGTCCACAACGCTCTCTGAAAGCAACGCAATGCGCAACTGCCGCCGGGCAATATGCCGCGGGGGGAGAGTTGCCGCAAGGCGCGGCATGCAGACATCGTCAAAGAGTGGCTTGATCTCTCTCGGAGGCCCCGGCAGGAGCAGCACAAGCTTGCGATGACCGCCAAAGGTTGTGTCGAGCCACTGGCCCGGGGCAGTGCCGTGCGCGTTCGGCAGCACGATTGCGCCATCGAGCACCTCGGTCTGCCGTTGATTGTTCGGGGGCATGACCTGACGGCGTTCCGCAAAGCGTTTTGCCAGGGCGACAACAAGCTCCGGGTCCGGGTGCAGCGTAATGCCGAGCGCCTCGGCAACGCATTCGCGGGTCAGATCGTCTTCCGTAGGCCCCAGCCCGCCGGAGCAGATCACGATATCGGCGCGTCCAAGCGCGATCCGGATCGCATCGGTCAGATGCTGCCGGTTGTCTCCGATAATGCTTTTGAAGGCGACCGCGACGCCAAGATCGTTCAGGCCGCGCGTAACGTGAAGCGAGTTGGTGTCCTGCCGGTCGGGCGTCAGCATTTCGCTGCCGACCGCGATGATTTCCGCGATCATGTTGTGACTTGGATGGTACGCCCTTCCCGGCGCTTGTGTCGCTTCCGTCAGGAACGGTTCTGTCGCTTACCGTTCACAAAGCGAAAGGTGGTTGCGGTTTCTGCGGACAAGAGAGACTCCATCATCGCGCCGCGTGGAGGGTTTTTGATGCGGTCCAGATCGAGCTCATACTGTCGCATGGCAAGACCGATCAGCCCTTTGACCCGGACCGCCATCTCCGCCAGCAGATCGCGGCCGCTCAGAGCAGCATCGATGCAGGATTGCTGAAGAGATGCCATCTCCGAGCGGGCAAGCTTTTCTGTCTCCGCCTCGGTTTTCAGAATGTCGCGTTCCATCTGCGTGACGCGTACGTTCAACAGCGCAAGCTCTGCTTCGGTTGCTTCTTTTCCTGTAAGCGCGGGCTGTGCTTCGAAGCCGCGCAGCAGGCGCTCCAGCGATTCCCGGTCGGCACGGCGAAAGGCGTCGTTCGCCTGAGCCATCAGACGTGTCCGTCGACGCTCGTCATCGGTATCGGTAGCAAAGTCAGGGTGCAGACGCTTGGCCAGCTCGCGGAAGAGTGCCCGCAGATCGGTAACGAGCGCCGCACGTTCTTCGCGCGTCGGCTCGTCTTCTAGATCGGAGAAGTCCAGCGGCGTATGCGGCTTCTTCTGCAGCTCGCCGCGTTTCCGGTTCCATTCGTCCAGCTGTTTGTAGAGCAGACCTACCTGTCGGATATAGCGTCCCTCGAAGCTGAGAAGCTGGCCGCGAAGGTCGCCCAAAGCCAGCTCGCGCCGGGCCAGGAGTTCGCTAAGCACAGTGATGCGCCGCCGCAGGCGATAGACCTCGCGTTCCGCTGGGGTCGGTTCACGGTAGAGCGCACGCGACATCAGAGTAACGAGCGTCCGTTAATGCCGAGATCGACATGGAACAGGGTGTTGGACGAGGCCAGTGCCACGCATCCGTCTTCGAGAAAGCAAAGCCCTACCAGGTCATTGCCACTCACGATCAGCTCTGCTTCTTTGTCCGGCGAGATTCGCACGATACCACGCTGGCCGTGCAGCGAGGCGGAGACGTACAGGTTACCGTGCTCGTCAAAAGCCATGCCCTGTGGGCGGCCCAGGCCGGTGTAGAAGACACCGGCATTGCCGTCCGGGTCAATGGCATGGATGACCTGTTGCGAAGAGGTTGTCGGCGCGGTAACCAGAAGAACACCATCCTCCCGGAAGCAGAGGTGATAGGCCGCAACGGAGGGCTCCAGCGTCGCGAAGACGAAGATCTCCCCGCTGGGGCTTATTTTGAAGAGTGTGCCGGAGCGGTCGCCGACAAACAGGTTGCCCGTGCGGTCGAACGCCAGACCTGTGGCAGTGCCCATGCCCTCTGCAAACGTTGTGATGGAACCGGAAGGGGTAATGCGAAAGACGACTCCCTCTGCGCGAGAGCTGGCGTAAAGGTTGCCATCCGGTCCTACCGCGAGGGCGGAGATATTGAGCAAGTCGCGCACGAATGGGCGAATCTGCAGGTCGCGCTCGATACGGTAGATAGAGATTGAGACACGTTGTCCGCGAGAGCCCGAGACCATGGCGTAGAGATTTCCTTCGCCGTCGATGCAGGGATTCGAGACGAGATGCAGATCCTCCGCCATCGGTACGCCAATGTTGGCATAAAGCGCGTTGGAGGCGGAGTCCGGATCCTGCTCGTCAAACTTCAGCGTCAGGTCAGAGGAGATCGCACCTTCGGGGACCTGCACAATGGCGCGCGTAGGCCGCACGAAATTCAGCGTTGCAGGTAGATTGCCAAAAGAAGCATGTGGCATCTGCGGTCCATCGTTGGTCTGCAGAACCAGGTGTGAGCCAAGCACCTCAAAGGTTCCGCCGGGGATGGCAGCCTGTGGCGTTAGCAGGTTGATCTGCGGCAGCGCCTGCGCTTCGCGGCTTTCCGTACGGGATGGGTGCAGGAAACTCATGCCATTCAGCCTAGTGCGGGCGGTCCCCGGAGCGCAACTAGCGCAGCACGGGAACGAAGTGTGTGAGCAGCTGTGCGGCAATGAGCCCCAGCACGCCTGCCGCCAGATCATCCAGCATGATGCCCGTACCGCCGTGCAGCTCTTCAAAGCGCCGTACAGGCCACGGCTTCCAGATATCGAAGAGACGGAAGAGCGCCAGGCCGAGCAGGGCATGGCGCCAGGAAGGGGACAGAGCCACGAGGGTAAGCCACTGGCCGGCCACTTCGTCCACAACAACAAAGCCCGGATCTTCGCGGCCAGCTTCCTGCGCCACGAGGGTGGAGGCCGGAATGCCGCCAAGAGTGATCAGAACGGTTGCGGCTACGGTGTAGAGCGCCAGTGGAAGCGTGTGCAGATGAAAGGTCTGTGCCGCGCACAGCCAGATCAGCATGGCTGCGACCGAGCCATAGGTGCCGGGGCCCGGCTTCAGGTTGCCAATGCCGAGAAAGGTTGCCAGGGTCCACGCCCACGGCGTGCGCTCAATATGCCGTTGTTCCATCACACTTTCGATTGTAACGAGTGTGCAAAGTGCGCGAGACTAGCGGGATGAGCCTCAAGCTAAGAACTGTAGGAGTTGTAATGATGGGCGCAGCCGCAACGGTAGCCTCCGCGCAGCAGGCCGCGTTTGGACCGTCGAACCCTTTTTACGAAGAAAGCAAGTTGCCGTTCCATGCTCCGCCGTTTGACCGGGTTCACGATGGGGATCTGGAGCCGGCAATGGAGGCGGGCATCGCGGAACGCCGCAAGGAAATCGAAGCGATTGCGAATGATCCGGCGAAGCCGAACTTTGAGAACACGATCGTTGCCATGGAGCGTGCAGGACGTCTTCTGCAGCGTGTGCAGGCGGTCTTTTTCGACCTGACCGGATCGAATACAAACCCCACGCTCCAGGCGGTCGAAAAGAGTGAGATGCCGAAGCTGGCGGCGCTTTCTGACTCCACGTTTCTTAACCCAAAGCTCTTCGACCGTGTTGAGACGATTTACAACGAGCGGGCCACCCTGAAGCTGGACCCCGAATCGGAACGTCTGCTGGAGATTACCTACCAGCGCTTCGTAAAGGCAGGCGCGCGGCTCGCTCCCGAGGATAAAGAAAAGCTCAAGAAAATCAATGAAGAGCTCGCGAGCCTTTCCACAACCTTCACGACCAAGCTGCTGGCAGGAACCCGAGACGGCGCGTTTCATACAACAGATGTATCGGAGCTCGCCGGCATGTCGGAGGCTCAGCTCTCAGCAGCGCAGACCGCAGCCAAGTCGCGTAACGAAGGCGGATATCTGATTCCACTGCAGAACACAACGCAGCAGCCTGATTTGGCTGAGCTGAGTAACCGTGCCACGAGAAAACAGATTTTTGAGAACTCGTGGATGCGCAACGAGCATGGAGACGACAACGATACGCGCGCAACGGTCCTGCGCATCGCCCAGTTACGGGCACAGAAGGCCCAGCTGTTAGGCTTCACGAGCTTCGCTGCATGGAACCTGCAGGATCAGATGGCAAAGACGCCGGAGAACGCGCTGAAGTTCATGAGTGATCTCACACCGGCGACCGTGTCCAAGGCCGATGGGGAAGCCAGGGAGATTCAGGCGCTCATTGACCAGCAGAAGGGGGGCTTTGAGCTTGAGCCCTGGGATTGGGAGTTTTACTCCGAGCAGGTACGCAAGGCGAAGTACGACTTCGATTCTGCTCAGGTAAAGCCCTACTTCGAGCTCAATCGGGTCGTTGAGGATGGCGTGTTTTACGCTGCGCACCAGATGTATGGCCTTACCTTCAAGGAGCGTAAGGATATCCCTGTTTATCGTCCCGAGATTCGCGTGTGGGAAGTTTTCGACGCAAACGGCAAGCCGTTAGCGCTCTTCTACGGTGATTACTTTGCACGCGACAACAAGCGTGGCGGCGCGTGGATGAGTTCTTATGTGCCGCAGTCGAAACTCTTCGGCACGCTGCCGGTGGTGAAGAACACGCTGAACCTGCCTCAGCCTGCACCGGGTGAGCCAGCGTTGATTGATTTCGATGGTGTACGTACGCTCTTTCATGAGTTTGGGCACGCGTTGCACGGCATGTTTGCCGATAGCGAATATCCTTCGCTCTCCGGCACCAGCGTTCCGCGGGACTTCGTAGAGTTTCCTTCGCAGTTCAACGAGCACTGGGCCAGCGAACCTACGGTCTTCGCTCATTTTGCGAAGCACTACAAGACCGGGGAACCTATGCCGATGGCGTTGAAGCAGAAGATTGAAGCCGCTTCGAAGTTCAACGAAGGTTACCTCTTCGGAGAACTGCTGACGGCCGCTCAACTCGATATGCAGTGGCATATTCTCGACAGCAAGACGCAGGTTACAGACGTTGACGCGTTTGAGAAGCAGGCGCTTGAGCAGGTGCATATCGACATGGCGAAGGTGCCGACGCGTTACCGTACCAGCTACTTTCAGCACATCTGGACCAACGGCTACGCCGCTGGTTATTACGCGTATTTGTGGAGCGAAATGCTGGACGATGCGGCCTACAAGTGGTTTGCTGATCATGGCGGCATGACGCGTGCCAACGGGGATCGCTTCCGCAGAATGGTCTTGTCGCGCGGAAACACGCAGGACCTGCAAACCATGTATGACAACTGGCTTGGAGGAGAGCCCAGCGTCGAGCCAATGCTCGAAGAGCGGGGCTTGAAAGACGCTCCAAAGAAGTAGTGATTGCCGTAACGAGAAAGGCCGCGCAGCTTCTGCGCGGCCTTTCCATGTTTAGTTCTTCCACTTATCGTTTTCGCTGCGCCGTTCGGCATTCAGTTGTGCCTGCTCCACTTCTTCAAGCAACTCGGGATCGAGCACTGGGGACGAAATCTTGTAGTCTCCGGATGCCCACTTGCCGAGATCCAGAAGGCGGCAACGGTCTGAACAGAAAGGAAAGTTTTCGTTCTCGACGAGTACGGTGTTTTTGCAGATGGGGCAAAAGATGGCTTTGGTCATGATGCAAGTGCCTCCATCTTAGAAGATAGAACGCAGTAGTCCCCCTTCAGCCCGTAGCGCAGCACCGTTGGTTGCAGCGGAGAGTGGGCTCGCGATGTAGCTGACCAGACTGGCGATTTCCGAATCTTCGATAAGCCGCTGCAGCAGAGAGCTGGAGCGATGTTTCTCGAAGAACTCCTGTTCGGCCTGCTCCGGCGTGGGGTTCGGTGCGCTCGACATCTTCTGCAGAAATTCGACGATGCCTTCCGAGCGTGTGGGTCCGGGCAGAATGCTGTTTACCGTAACACGCGTGCCTTTCGTGCGTTCGGCTAGACCGCGTGCGACCGCAAGCTGCGCGGACTTGGTCATGCCATAGTGAACCATCTCGGGTGGAGTCATGATCGAGGATTCAGAAGAGATAAAAAGAATGCGTCCGTCATTCTTTGCCAGCATGAGTGGGAAATAGTGTCGAGCGAGCCGTACGCCGCTCATGACATTTACCTCGAAGAGCTTGTACCAGTCTGCATCAGTAATTTCCGCGAACTCTTTGGGCTCATAGATGCCCAGGTTGTTGACCAGAATGTCGGTGTTCGGTACGGCGGCGATAATGGCTTCGCAGCCTTCAACCGTTCCCGCATCAGCTACGAGCGTGCGAACGTGCGGCACGTCCTTCAGCGCTTCTTCGAGCTTCTTCTGCGAGCGGCCGGGCACGGTTACGATTACGCCTTCGGCGGCGAGAGACTTGGTGATCGCAAGTCCGATGCCTGCAGAGCCGCCGGTGACGAGCGCGGTTTTCCCTTTGAGCTGTAGATCCATAACGACTCCTTTGCTAGAGGAGATGAGCGAAATAGGGCTCTGGATGCAGCGCTACTCGAGGATCGTAGCGACGACGTCGTAATCGTGTGCTTCGGTAATCTCGGCGCGGTAGAAGGTGCCGGGGACCAGCGCTTCGTGGGGGCCGAAGTCGTTGATAAGGACCTTGCCGTCGATCTCGGGCGCCATGTCGAGCGTACGGCCTTGCCAGAGCAGTTCGGTCTCCTCACTCTCGCCTTCGACGAGCACGTCCACTACACGACCGATCCATGCCTTACGTGCTTTACGGCTTATGCCCTGCTGAAGTTTCATGAGCTTGCGACGGCGTGACTCAATGGTGCGCTTGGGTACCTTCTGGTCGAGCTCGAAGGCACCCGCGCCTTCTTCATCCGAGTAGCTGAAGACGCCGAGCCAGTCGAGCTTTGCGGCCTTCACGAAGGCGCAGAGCTCTTCGAAGTCTTCTTCGGTTTCGCCAGGGAAGCCGACGATGAAGCTGGTACGCAACACGAGGCCGGGGACGATGCTGCGGGCCTTGGCGATGATCTGTAGGAAGCGGTCTGCGGTGCCACCACGCTTCATGCGGCGCAGCACGTTGGCCGAGGCGTGTTGCAGAGGCACGTCGAGGTACTTGGCGACGTTGTCGTGGTGCGCGATAGCTTCGAGCAGACGCGTGGTGATCTTGTTTGGGTACGCGTAGAGGAAGCGCAGCCACTTGAGGCCGGGCAGGGGCGCGAGCGCGTCGAGCAGGTCGGCGAGCTCTGGGCGCTTGCCGGTTGCTTCATCCTTGGGCAGGTCTTCGCCGAAGCAGGTGGTGTCCTGGCCGATGAGCGTGATCTCGCGAACGCCTTGCGCGATGAGCTGCTGGGCTTCACGCACGATGCTTTCAATGGGGCGCGAGCGGAACTTGCCGCGAAGCTGCGGGATGATGCAAAAGCTGCATGGGTGGTCGCAGCCTTCGGCGATCTTGATGTACGCAGAGGCTTTGGGCGTGGCGAGGATGCGTGGGGTTTCGGCGGTGTAGAGGTAGGTGGGCAGCGCGGCGGTGGCGCCGTCCCAGCTCTCGCGGGAGAAGCGGCCAGCGGCTTCGCGAGCATCGCCTTCGGGGCGCGAGGTCGTTTCGTTGGTGATCTGTGCGCCGGTGCCTTCAGGGCGGGAGTGCTGGTTCACGGCCGAGGCATGGCGCTCGATCTGCGCCGTGGTAAGGACGTTGAAGGGGGAGGGCGGAAGCTCAGCAGGCGCGGGACGCTTGAGGCCAGCGGCCGCGATGATGGCGTCCAACTCGCCGGTGCCGACGACGGCATCGACCTCGGGAATGTTCTTTTGGATTTCGTCGCGGTAGCGCTCGACGAGGCAGCCGGCGACGATAAGCTTCTGTGCACGCCCACCCTGACCGACCTTGTGGTTGACCATCTCAAGGATGGTGTCCACGGACTCCTGCTTGGCGGAGTCGATGAAGGAGCAGGTGTTGACGACGAGGATGTCGGCGTCCTCTGCGTGTGGGGTCAGCTCTGCGCCGCCTGAGTGCAGCAGGCCCATCATGACCTCGGAATCAACGAGGTTTTTGGGGCAGCCGAGGGAGACAAAGCCTACCTTGGGGCGCGGGGCTTCGGTCTGAGGGGCGGCTTGCGGGTCGAGGGTGGACGGAGAGCTCACAATCTCTCATTTTAGCAGGATTTACGTGGGTTCTCCGCCGGGGCTTCTCCCGGTGCGGTGGGGTTACATCAGCCGGCGCGTGACGGGTTTCATCTCCAGTACGGAGGGCTTTGCCTGTTCCTTGGGGTGTTTTGTGATGATCACGCCGTTGCTTTCCAAGTGAAGCGTGGGGTGGCCAAGCGTGTGTTCGAGGAAGATCGACTTCTTCAGCATGGCCTTATGGCGCCTGGATTCGTCTTCGAAGTGGCGTGAGATGACCCAGTCGTAATCGGCGAGCAGGTAGTAGGTCGCTTCGCATTTAGGGCAGTAGATCGGCTCCTCCAGGGTGCGGTGAAACGCTGCCGGAGGAAGAGGGGCGATGGGATCGGTTCCGGGTTGGAGAGCGACGAGGATCTGTCGAGGCATCAACCCCAAGGATACGAGATCGTTCCCCTGGGGTGGACTTTTTCGCGCAAAGTCCTGAAGAGCCGAGGGTTGGATTCGGACTTGCCGCGCAGCGGGGTTGCACTGGAAATGGTGCAGCCCCTTTTGCGGCTGGCGCACGAAGAAGAGCCCGGAGCGTGTGCTCCGGGCTCGTGCGTGGCTGTTGTCCGGCGCGTTCGGTTACCAGATGCGGACGCGCTTGTCCGGCGGAAGGTACATGGTCTGGCCTGGCTGCACGTTGAAGCTCTTGTACCAGAGGTCGAAGTTGCGCACGATCTCGGCGCGGAACTCACCGGGAGCGTGGGGGTCGCCGACGATGCGGGCACGGTAGCTGGCTTCGCGTGTTTTGGTGCGCCAGATCTGCGCGAAGGCCAGGAAGAACTGCTGGTCCGCATTGAAGCCATCGACGGCGGCAACCTGTTTGCCTGCGGTGGCTGCGTGGAAGGCATCAAGGGATGCGGCTACGCCGCCGAGATCCGCGATGTTTTCTCCCAGGGTTTGCCGGCCGTTGACGTGGACGCCGGGGAAGGGTTCATAGGCGTCATACTGCGCGGCGAGCGCAGCGGTGGCCTGTTTGAAGTGTTCGTAGTCGGCTGGGGTCCACCAGTCGCGCACCTTTCCTTCGGAGTCAAAGGCCGCGCCTTCGCTGTCGAAGGTATGAGAGATTTCGTGGCCGATGACGGTGCCGATGGCGCCGTAGTTCGCGGCGTCGGAGGCGTTGGCGTCAAAGAACGGCGGCTGCAGGATGGCGGCGGGAAAGTTTAGCGCGTTGTCCAGCGGCAGGTTGACGGCGTTGACGGTTTGCGGCTCCATGCACCACTCGGAGCGGTCGACGGGAGTGCCGATGCGCGAGAGTTGGTAGCGGTAGTCAAAGAGACTGGTGTGGGCGAGGTTGGAGGCCAGCTCGTCGGGCTTGATCTCCAGCCCGTTGTAGCTACGCCACTTGTCGGGGTAGCCGACGGAGACGTGCAGGGTGCCGAGCTTACGCAGCGCTTCCTGCTTGGTGGAGGGCGACATCCAGTCCAGCGATTCGAGACGCTTGTGATAGGCCGCGAGCAGGTTGGCGACCATGGCTTCGGCGCGCTGCTTGGACTCGGGCGAGAAGTAGCGTGCGACGTAGATCTGGCCGACGGCATCACCCAGCATGCCGTTGGCGAGCGCGATGCCACGCTGGTCGCGCGGACGCTGCTGCGGCGCACCGCTCAACACAGTACCGAAGAAGTGAAAGCGTTCCTCCGCGAAGGCCTGCGAGAGACCGATGCTGCGCTCTTCGAGCAGGTGCAGCGTGAGCAGATCTTTCCAGGACTCGAGGGGCTGGGAGGCTACGAGCGAAGAGGCTCCGCTAAAGGCGGAAGGCTGCCAGACGTAGAAGCTCTTCTGCGCGGTGAGACCGGCGGCGGAGAAGTACGCGTCCCAATCGAGCCCGGGTGCCTTGGTCTTGAAGTCATCCGCGGTCCAAAGATTGTTGGCCTTGTGGATGTCTTCCGAGTCAGCAAGGGAGATCTGCACCTGGCTGAGCTTGGTTTCGAGCACCATGACGCGTTCGGCACGGATGTCGGCGTTGCTGATGCCGGCAAGGCGGAACATGGTGGCGATGTGCTTGAGGTACTCGGCGCGCACGTCCTTCATGTGCTCGGAGTCGGCGAGGTAGTAGTCGCGTCCGGGCAGGGTGGCGCCTCCGGCGAGAAGGTAGGGCGCGTTCTTGCCGGGGTCATTGAAGCCGGGAGCAACCCAGATGCCGAAGAGGTTCTGCGTGTGGAAGTTGGTGTTGTTCAGCGGATCGACGTCAGCGCGCAGGGTGCTGCCGAGTGCGGTGGCGAGCTGGGTGCGCGTTGTGATGGCATCGATTGCGGCGAGCTCAGGCTTGATCGAAGCGAGGCCGTTCTTTTCAATCGCCTCGGTGTTCATGAACGAGGCGTAGAGGTCAGCCACCATGCGCTGTTCGGTGCCCGGGGCGGCGGGGTGCGCGACCAGATCGGAGAAGATCGCCTTCATCTGCGCATCGGTTTTATCGGCCACGATGGTGAAGGAGCCGACCGAGGTTCGATCGGCGGGGATCTCCGTACGCTTCATCCATGCACCGTTGGCGAAGAGGTAAAAATTGTCGCCGGGTTTGACGCTGCGGTCCATATTTTCCGGCTGAATGCCGGAGGACTGAGCCAAAGCCGTGGTGGCGCAGAGCGATGCAGCCAAAAGAAATTTATGTGCAATCATGCGATCTCCAGAAGTCTTGCGATCCGATTGTAGGACGTGGCACGACCGATTTCGTCAGCCGTGAGACGAGGCGGTAGGAATTTGCGGCACGTGGGGTGGGAGAGTCGGCCGGAAACAGAAGCCTGCCGCACGAACAAACAGCCAGGGCTCTGAGCCCTGGCTGCTTGTGGCTGTTCGATGCGAGCGTGGTGTTAGAACTCCCAGCGCAGCAGGGTGGCGCCGACGGTGAATCCAGCGCCGACGGCAGCCAGAAGCACGAGGTCGCCCTTCTTCAGGCGGCCTTCTTCGAGCGCGGTGTTCATGGCCAGAGGGATGGTGCCCGCGGTGGTGTTGCCGAAGCGGTCGATGTTGATGACCACGCGGTCGAGCGGCATACCGAGGCGGTCGGCTGTGGCCAGAATGATGCGCTTGTTGGCCTGGTGCGGGATGAAGGCACCGAGTTCAGAGCCGGTCAGGCCGTTGCGGGAGAGCAGGCCTTCGGAGCTTTCTGCCATTTTGCGCACGGCGAACTTGTAGACCGCCTGGCCGTCCTGATGGACGAAGTGGTCTTTGTGATCGACGGTTTCGTGCGAGGCGGGGTTGAGCGAGCCGCCGGCGGGCATGTTGAGACTGACGCCGCCGCTGCCGTCGACCTCGTGCCAGAAGTCGATGAGGCCGACTTCGTCGTCTTCGCAGGGCTCGAGGAGAACGGCTCCTGCGCCGTCACCGAAGATGATGCAGGTGGTGCGGTCGGTGTAGTCGATGATGGAGCTCATGACGTCGGCACCGATGACGAGCACCTTTTTGTGGGCTCCGCTCTCAATGAGCTTGGCGCCGACCTGAAGAGCGTAGGGGAAGCCAGAGCAGGCGGCCGAAAGATCAAAACCCCAGGCACCGGTGGCGCCCAGCTTGTTCTGAACCAGGCAGGCGGTGGCGGGAAACATCATGTCCGGGGTGACCGTGGCGACGATGATGACCTCAACCTCTTCCGGCTGGATGCCACGCTTGGCAAGACATGCCCGGGCGGCTTCGGTGGCGAGATCGCTGGTGGCAACACCTTTGTCGACCAGGTGGCGCTCCTTGATGCCGGTGCGCTCGGTGATCCACTGATCGTTGGTGTCGACCATTTTTTCAAGATCCGCATTCGTCAGCAGGCGGGGCGGTACGTAGGTACCGACGGAGGTGATCTTGGCGCGGACGGTGGTGCGGGGCTTCAACTGCAGACTCAAAACGAACAATCCTCCGAAGGGCACAGCGGCCAAAGAGGATTCTATCGGATGCACCGAATCGCCGCTGTGACGACGTTCATGCGGAGTCAGGATTGTAGGGGGGAAATGCGCCGGGTTAGCCTACTGCGCCCGTGGTGACCCGTTACCGTTGCTTCCTTCCGGACCTGGCGGGGTTGGCGGGACCGCGTCGCGTAGGACCCGGCACACGCTCTAGTCTAGCAGGAGGCGGCGGAGAGCGCGAACATTGCCGGGAGTGCGTGGAAACCCCTTGGTTTATGCGGCCGGACGGTTGGGGCCGAGGCTTACGGTGCGCGAGGTTTGCACAAGGCGCCAGATGCCAAGAAGGGCGAAAAGCAAGGTGACGACCCAGAACACGGTGAGCAGCGTGGCTCCCCAGCGTGCGGAGAAGTGCTTCCAGACGGCAAGTACTTGCTGACCGTACAGCACGCCCAAAGCGGCAAAGGCGGCGTGGCGCAGGAAGCGGCTGATGGTGAAGATCAGCATGAACCTGCGGCGTGACATGTGCGCGCAGCCGGCGGCAAGCACAAAGGGCGAAAGCGGCATCGGGGGAGGAAGAATGGCCGGAAGTGCAACGCTGAGCAGAGCGTGATGCTCCATCCAGCCGGTGATGCGGTGGAGAATGCGTGCCGGTACATGCTTTGCGAGAAACTGCTCGCCGCCGGTCTGGCCGACCTTGTGGGTGATGAGGCCGCCGAGCGCGGAGCCGAGGGTGGTGATGCCAAGCAGAAGCAATAAATTGGCGTGGCCCGCGGCGTAGAGCACCACCATGATGTCGGTGACGCCGGGAATGGGCAGAGGCACAAACGAGCTGTCCACGATGGAGACGAGAAAGAGGCCGACGTAGCCGAAGTGGGTGAGGAAGTGCATCAGCCGGTGCGCACTGCTCTCAAGCAGCAGCGCGGCTACGCCGGTCATCGCAGGGTGTGGGAGCAGGCTCATGCTGCTCGGTAAGACGCAGGTTTTGCGGCGAACGTCACGCGTCTTCTTTTTGAAGACGCTTTAGAGCAGGTTGAGCGGGCCGAGCTCGGGCAGAATCCGGAGCGCAGCAGCCTCTTTGCGGAAGAGTTCGATGGTGCGTTGGCATTCCTGATCGAGCACGTAATGGATGTTGCGGGTGAGGTAGTGCTGGACGGTGTCGCGGGGGAGCCTGAGCCGGGGGGACCACTCATCGACGAGGGCGGGGACGTTGGCCATACCGTTGTCGCGGCTGGCGATGCAGTCCTGCACGAGCTGCGTGGCGGAGGTTTCGGCGTTGAGCGCGGAGGGGCGCACGGCCCAGACGGCTGCAACCCAGGGGAGGCCGGTGTGCTCGCGCCAGAGGGTGGCGAGGTCGAGCCAGAGAAGCTCGTGGTGATGGCGCTGGTCGATGAGCTCGCGGTTTTCACGGGCCATGAGCGCGGGGTCGCCGATGATGAGCGCGGCATCGTGCTGGTCGAGCATCTGCAGGGGGTCGGCTGCGAACTCATGGAAGGCGGGGCGTGTTCCCAGCCAGCCTTCGAACAGGATGTGGGTGTAGGCCTGCGAGGAGCGGGAGGCTGCGTCGGCGGCGATGGAGCGCACGTTGGCCAGAGCCTGCTGGCGGGGAAGTCCCTGCGGGTTTTTGACCAGCAGCAGGATGGAGCGGACCTCCTGAAGCGAAGCGATGGTGCAGCCGGGAACGATGGCCAGCTCCGGGGTCAGCTTGGCGATGGGGATCAGGCCGAGGTCGGCGTTGCCCTCCTGCAGCTGCTGCGCGCAGAGCGCGGGGCTGGTGTAGTGGCGGATGTAACGCGAGGCCAGGTCGGCGGCGTTCGGCTCGTGCTCGAAGTTGTACAGCAACGGTGCGGGATTCAGGAACGAGATGGCAGCGACACGTAAAGGCACACCTTAGAGATTCTTCAAGGGGGCTTTTGGATGCGCGGACTGCTATTGTGTTGGCAGATAACCCATTTGCATCCTGGATCGAGGCTCGTTATGGCTGAGCAGTCCCTCGTATTGTCTGCAGAAGAAAACCGGCTGGCGTGGCTTGCGTTGGCGCTTACGCCGGGGTTGGGCCCGACCCGTATCGGCCGCGCGATGCAGCGGCTTGAAGAGCCATCGCGGTTGTTTTCTCTGGCGCTGACGGAGCTGGAGTCGCTTGGGCTGCCGGCCTCGGCGGTGCAGTTTGTCAGCGATGGGCGCGCGCGTTCGGCGGCGGTGGCTGAGTCTGCGCGTGCGCATGAGCAGGCGGTGACGATTCTTTGCCCGGAGGATGAAGCGTACCCGACCGGGCTGCTGCAGATCTATGACCCGCCGCCGGTGTTGTGGGTGCGGGGCGATGCGGAGGTGCTCAACCTTCCGGCGATCGCGGTGGTGGGCACGCGCCAGCCTTCGCCCTATGGCGCAGGGATGGCGGAGATGCTCTGAGCCGGGAGCTGGCGCAGCGCGGCGTGGTGATTCTGAGCGGTATGGCGCGCGGCGTGGATACGGCTGCGCATCGGGGAGCGCTGGAGGCCGGAGGGAAAACAGTTGCGGTCTGGGGCACGGGGATCGATGTGATCTATCCGAAGGAGAACAAGCGCCTGGCGGAGGAGATTGTCGGCGCGGGCGGCGCCCTGGTTACGGAGTTCGCGCTTGGAACCTTTCCGGCTCCGCAGAACTTTCCTATCCGCAACCGCATCCTGAGCGGCATGAGCACGGGCGTGCTGGTGGTGGAGGCTGCAGAGTATTCCGGCACACGGATCACCGCACGCTGCGCGATGGAGCAGAATCGTGACGTCTATGCGGTGCCGGGGAACGCGACGAACAAGAACGCCTGGGGCCCGAATACGCTCATCAAGCAGGGCGCAAAGCTGACCGCGACCTGGGAGGATGTGTGGGAAGACCTGCCCTCGCAGGTGAGGCTTGAACTGGAGACCGCCATGGAGCGGCAGGTGGGGGCAAAAGAATCGAAACCCGGGGAGCCTGCATCTCTATTCACCGACGCTACTGTCGCGTTGCCGGCGATGGGCGATCATGAGCGGCTGGTAATGCAGCACCTACGACAGGACGAGGCGCTGCAACTTGATGAGCTGATTGAACGTCTCGAGGATGAGCTTGGCTCGGGTGAGATCTTTACGGCTCTGTTTGAACTGGAGTTGGCCGGTCGCGTGAAGCAGATGCCGGGCAAGAACTACGTGAAAAGCTTTTAGGAACGGCGGTTTAGCGGGGCAGTTCAGTCGCGAGCCAGCCGGGTAGGGCGGTGGAATCGCGTGGGGTTCACCGTGGGCGTTTTCTGACGTCCAACCGGTGATGCTCAAAACGGCCAGTTTGACTTGGCCTCCGCAAAGCGTGTTAGTTTGCATTGACGTTGGAAGACGGAACGCTGTCCGGTCGCGTTCCGATGGGGTTTCAGAACTATGAGCAAGAATCTGGTGATCGTAGAGTCGCCCGCGAAGGCGAAGACGATCGGCAAATACCTCGGCAGTGAGTATGTGGTGGAGGCCTCGATCGGCCACATCATGGATCTGCCGAAGAACGACATCGGCGTAGAGTTGAAGCGCCGCACCTTTGCGCCGACCCTGATCGTGTCTCCCGGTAAGGAGAAGGTCGTCGCGCAGTTGCGAAAGCTGGCGGCCAAGAGCGACGCTGTCTTTCTGGCGCCCGATCCTGACCGCGAAGGCGAAGCCATCGCGGCCCATTTGAAGATGCAGTTGGAACCCATGTTGAAGAGCGGAGCCAAGCTCCGGCGCGTGACCTTCAACGAGATTACGAAAAAGGCCGTACAGCAGGCGTTTCAACATACACGCGAGGTCAATGAGCATCTTGTGGATGCGCAGCAGACGCGCCGTGTGCTGGATCGTCTGGTGGGATATCAGATCTCTCCGTTGCTGTGGGACAAGGTGAAGCGCGGCCTTTCTGCAGGCCGCGTGCAGACGGTTGCCCTGCGCCTGATTGTGGAGCGCGAGCGTGAGATTAACGCCTTCAGACCGGTGGAGTACTGGAATATAGATGCGGTTCTTTCGCCGTCAAAGAGCGGGCAGGAGTTTACGGCGCGCATGGTCGGCGTTGCCGGTCAGCCGATTCGCGTAGCCAATGGCAAGGATGCGGAGGGGAAGGAACAGTTTCTCGCAAACGCGTTGCCAGACAAGGCGGCTATCGATGAGGTGATGGGCCAGCTGGAGAAGGCGAGCTGGCGTGTGCGCTCGGTGGAGAAGCGGGAGCGTCGCCAGAATCCGAAGCCGCCGTTTACGACCTCGCAGCTGCAGCAGCAGGCGGCAGGCCGGCTGGGCTTCAATGTGCGCCGCACGATGGGCGTTGCGCAGCGTTTGTATGAAGGCGTGGAGTTGGGCAATGAAGGCACGATCGGTCTGATCACCTACATGCGTACCGACTCAACGCGTATGAGCCCGGATGCGGTGCGCGAGATTCGCGAGTATGTCGCGGGCAAGCTGGGCGCGAAGTATCTGCCGGAAAAAGAGAACGTTTATAAGTCGAAGAAGGATGCGCAGGATGCGCACGAAGCGATTCGTCCGACGAACATCTCGTTTGTGCCGGACCAGATTCGCCGCTATCTCTCCGATGAGCAGTACCGTTTGTACAAGCTGATCTGGGAGCGTGCTGTGTCCAGCCAGATGACGCCCGCTCTCTTCGATCAGACGACGGTGGATATCGAAGCCAAGGCCGATACCAGTTACGACTTTCGTACCACCGGGTCGATTCTTAAGTTCGACGGCTTCCTGCACTTTGAAGAAGAGACGAAGAAGGCCAAGGCCGAGCGCGATGCCAAAGCCGCGGTTGAGGCGGCCAAGATTGCCGCAGCGGCTGCTGATGCGGAAGCAATTGCCGAGGCGGCAAAGGATGCGACGAGCGAAGAAGGCTCTGCGGACCGCCGCTTGCCGGCGCTGAGCGATGGACAGGCGCTGGACAAGCAGCGTCTGGATGCGCAGCAGAAGTTTACGCAGCCGCCTCCACGCTTCAATGAAGCGTCGCTGGTCAAGACGCTTGAAGAGAAGGGTATCGGCCGCCCGTCGACGTACGCCTCGATCATCAACACGATTCAGGAACGCGATTATGTGAAGAAGATTGCGCAGAAGCTGGTGCCGACCGAGATCGGTATGGTGGTCACCGAGCTGCTGGTGAAGAACTTCCCGTACATCTTTGAGCCGGGCTACACCGCTCAGCTGGAAGCAGAGCTTGACGATGTGGAGGATGGTAAGGAGCGTTGGACCGAGTTGCTCAACGGCTTCTATGGCCACTTCGAAAAAGAGCTGAAGGTTGCCGAGAATGAGATGGAAGACATTAAGGCAATGGAGCAGCCGACCGACGAGGTTTGTGAGAAGTGCGGCTCACCGCTGTATCTGAAGTGGGGCAAGTTCGGTTCGTTTTTCTCGTGTGCGAACTACACCAACGAGAAGCCGATGAGCGTGAGCGCTGCCGCGTGGAAGAAGAGCGAGAAGGACGTTCTGCAGAAGGCGGCAGATAAGTTCCACCATGCAAAGCTGAAGGTTGTGGGCACGGACAAGAGCGGTGATGAACGCTCGGTGGACGTGGACCAGGCGGGCGGAAGCAAGGAGCTCGGGGCAGCGCTGAAGATGGCGCTCAAGGAGTGGAAGAAGGTAACGATTGAGCCGATCTCCTGCGACTTTACCAAGGAGAACTTTGCGGCAAAGCCGGACCTTGCAACCGCTGAGCATCAGGAAGAAGAGCAGGAAGAGTTCTGCGATAACTGCGGCCGCGTGATGGTTCTGCGCAATGGCCCCTGGGGACCGTTTATGGCGTGCCCGGGCTACAACGAAGATCCGCCGTGCAAGACCATTCGCAAGCTGACGCAGAAGGTGCAGACCAAGCCGCCGGTGCAGCTGGATGAGCCTTGTCCGAAGTGCGGCAAGCCTTTGCTGCAGCGCGACGGACAGTATGGCGAGTTCATCGCATGCTCGGGCTACCCGAAGTGCAAGTACGTGAAGCAGGAGCTTTTGGATGTTCCCTGCCCGAAGTGCGGCTCGGAGGTAGCGGTTCGCAAGAATCGTCGCGGCGATACGTTCTATGGCTGCACGCGGTATCCGAAGTGCGATTTTACTTCGAACCTGAAGCTGGTGAACGAGACGTGCCCGAAGTGCGAGTCGGCGTACCTGGTAGAGGTTTCGAACGCGGAAGGAACGTTCCTGGTCTGCCCGAATAACCATGACCGGATGCCGAAGCGGCGTGCTCGCAAGGGTGAACCGGAGGCCACACCGACAGCGCCGCCGTGCACCTTTGAGAAGAAGATCGGACCGCCGAAGGAGAAGCAGGAAGCCAAGGCTCTGGAACGTCCTGACCCGGCTAAGACTCGGCCGGTATTGGAAGAAGCGGGCGCCTGAGGCGCAGCACCGGGAAGAGAAGAAGGACGCGGGAGCCGAATGGCTTCCGCGTTTCCGTCTTGAGGCTGAGTTCTTTGGTAACTATGACGAAATGGAGAATACTTTTGGGGACTTTCCAATTTCGGTAAGTTTGTGGTATTCTTGGTTACGGGCCGGGGCTGCAACCGACGTTCCATGAGCACTTAGGAACGATTTTGCCGGAATGCCCCCGGGTGACACCCGCATTCTTGCAACGACTGGAAGGCGGATATGGCAAAAGCAATGTGGAATGGCCAGACGCTCGCTGAGAGCGAGAGGGTCGAAACGATCGATGGAACGGTTTATTTTCCTGAAGAGTCAGTGAATCGTGCATTCCTTCGCTCAAGCTCTACGAGCTCAAGCTGCCCGAACAAGGGACGCGCGCGGTATTACACCGTGTTGGTCGATGGCCAGGAGAACCCTGATGCAGCCTGGTACTACCCTGATCCTAAACCTGCAGCGCGAAGCGTGAAGTACCATGTGGCCTTTTGGCGTGGTGTAGAAATCACAGCCTAGCCCTCTGAATCCAGACTCTGTTTGAGAAGAGCCTCCGCCTGGTGCGGAGGCTCTTCTGTTTGCACGAGGTTTACTTGAGCGAGAGCAGTACCTTGCCGAAGTGGCGGCCGGTCTGCATGTGCTCGAAGGCTTCGCGGTACTGTTGCAGCGGAAAGCTTTTGTCGACGACGGGCGTGATCTTGTTGGTGACGACTGCCGCGAGCAGGCGCTCGAACATGCCGCGGCTGCCGACGAAGACGCCGTTGAGGTGGATGGACTTCATGAGCACGGGGATGGGGTCCACGGTGTGGCCCGGCTCAGAGAGTACGCCGATCAGATGAACGTGGCCGCCGGAGCGGACGGCCTGCAGCGAGCGCGGAAGTGTGCCGGCTCCGCCCACTTCCACGACGTGATCGACGCCGGTTCCGGTCAGGCGGAGGACTTCGTTCTGCCACTCGGGCGTGGTGCGGTAGTTGATCAGTTCATCGGCGCCGAGCGATTTGCCGAGTGCGAGTTTTTCGTCCGAAGAGCTGGTGAGCAGGACGCGTGCGCCGTGCGCTTTGGCAATCTGGAGTGCAAAGATGCTGACGCCGCCGGTTCCGAGAATCAGCACGGTCTCGCCGGCGCGGAGGTGGCCCTTTTCCACGAGAGCGTTCCAGGCGGTGACACCGGCGCAGGGCAGTGCGGCGGCCTGCTCGAAGCTGAGTGAGTCAGGGATGGCGATGAGCCCGTGCTCGGGCATGATGCGCTCGGTGGCGAAGACGCCTTCCACGAAGTCGCCGAGGGCCATGTGCGCGGCGTCCTGCGGGACTTCGCCTTCGTGCCAGCGGTCGAAGAAGAGCGAGGCGACGCGATCGCCCGGCTGGAAGCGTGTGACGCTGGAGCCGACGGCAACCACTTCCCCTGCGGCGTCGGAGCCGAGGATGCGCGGCATGGCCAGCTTGGGGTTATAGAAGCCGTGGACCGTCATGATGTCGCGATAGTTCAGCGAGGCGGCGTGGAAGCGGACGTGGACATCGTTGGGTCCCAGCTGAGGAAGCGTGAGCTCTTCCAGGCGGAGGCCGTCGTAACCGAAAGCGTGAAGGCGGAGTGCTTGGCTCATGCGAATTTGGATGCTGCTGCCCGTGCCCCGGAAGCAGAGGTTGTGCGGTTTCCGGGAAGAAGAGCAGAACGGGCGGCGTTGAGCAGAGGCGGTCTCGGGTGCTTGAAGAGAAGGACGGGGCTACAAATCCGTGGCGAGCATTTGGTAGCGGACGATCAGATGCTCGCCGTGTGCGGTGTGGCGGCGCTCCAGCACGACCGTCTGTTGCGGGCCGCTCCAGAATACGATGCACTCCGGGGTGGAGGGCCCGGTCGCCGGAGAGGTGGTTTCGCAGCCTGCGGAACGGTAGAGGGGCGCGCCGTATCGGCCTGCCAGAGCGCCTGCAAGCCGCTCGCCGGCAAAGGCGGCCAGGGAGTCGTCGCTGCCGGTGGCGTCGGGCCAGGAGCGGCGCAGCGCTGGAAGATCGAGAGCGAGCGTGACGTCCATCAATCCGCCGTTGGGCGTGAAGTGATAGCTGCTGAGCATGGGAAGCGTGGAGGGAAGGCCTGGCAGAAAGAGCGCGTAGTCCTGCGTGGATTGCAGGGAGCCGTTTTGCGAGAGCTCTGTCGGGATTTGCTGGTTGTTGAGGGTGGTTCGAACCGAGTCAATGGAGTCACCGAAGGTAAGGCCGTGCCAGGTGGAGGGCGCTCCCTGCTGGGCGAGGCAAGCGGGGACGGAGGCCAGGACGAGAGCCGCGAGCAAGACAAGAGGGGAACGGGGCATGGTGAATATAAGACGCGTACTGACGGGCCAGGGCAGCAAGGGAATACCGCCCGCGCGCAAAAAAAAATCAGCCGGGCCCCCTGGAATGGACCCGGCTGATTGCGTTGGCGGTTGCGGTAGTTATGCCTTCACAACCGTGCCGTTTTCGACCTTGACCGGATCGAGGAAGGGCATGGCGGCACGGAGCTCTGCGCCAACCTTTTCGATCGGGTGTGCGGCTTCGCGCTTGCGGTAGGCGTCCAGCTCGTGGCGGCCGGTCTTGTTTTCGTTGATGAACTTCTCAGCGAACTTGCCGCTCTGGATGTTGGCGAGCAGCTCCTTCATCTTGGCCTTGGTCTCAGGCGTAACGATGTAGGCCTGAGCTTCGTAGCCGCCCCACTCCGCGGTATCGGAGACCGAGTAGTTCATGTACTCGAGGCCGCCGCGATAGAGCAGATCGACGATGAGCTTGAGCTCGTGGAGTACTTCGAAGTACGCGAGCTCGGGCTGGTAGCCAGCCTCGGTGAGCACCTCAAAGCCGCACTTGACGAGGGCTGCAGCGCCGCCGCAGAGCACAGCCTGCTCGCCGAAGAGGTCGGTCTCGGTCTCTTCGGTGAAGGTGGTGGCGAGTACGCCTGCACGGGTGCAGCCGATGCCCTTGGCGTAGGAGAGTGCGAGTGCGAGCGCGTTGCCCGAAGCATCCTGCTCCACGGCAACGAGGCCCGGGACGCCGCCGCCCTCGGTGAAGACTTCGCGTACGCGGTGGCCGGGCGACTTCGGCGCAACGAGCGAGACGTCAACGTCTGCCGGCGGGTTGATGGTGCGGAAACGGATGTTGAAGCCGTGCGCAAACATCAGGGTCTTGCCAGCCTTGAGGCCGGGGGCGATCTCTTCGTAGACGGCAGCCGCGGTCTGGTCGGGGACGAGGACCATGATGACGTCAGCCCACTCGGCTGCGTCCTTTACGCTGACCACTTCGAGGCCGACGAGCTCAGCCTTCTTGGCCGAGGCGGAGCCGGGGCGGAGACCGATCTTTACCTCAACGCCGGAGTCCTTCAGGTTGAGCGCGTGTGCGTGGCCCTGCGAGCCGTAACCGATGACGGCAACCTTCTTGCTCTGGATGAGGGCGAGGTCTGCGTCGTTGTCGTGATATGTCTTTGCCATTGCTGTCTCTTTCTTCGTTAGTGAGTGATAAGGACGTTTCGACTTGTGGTTTGAGGCCTAGGCCTCGTCGAACTCGTTGGGCAGTGCCTCGCCGGTGGGCAGGGCATCCGGGTCGACGTCGTGGTCGACCTCGGGAAAGTCGTGGGGTGCGAGGGGCTCCGCGGTATTGACGCCGAGGGCCTTGAAGACGCGGCCGCTGTGATGTCCCCGGCGCATGGCCATGCGGCCGGTACGTGAGACTTCCAGAACTTCGTAGGAGGATTCACGCAGAACCTGCAGTAAGCCTTCGATCTTGGAGGCAGAGCCGGTCATTTCCAGCATGATGCTTTCCGGAGCAAGATCCACCACGCGTGCGCGGAAGACGTTGGCGAGTTCGAAGATCTGCGAGCGCGAGTGAACACCGTGCGGTTGGTTGGGGCCGGCAGCGACCTTGATGAGGCAAAGCTCGCGGACGACTGCCTCGGAGCGGTTGACCTCATCGACGTGAATCGTTGTTTCGAGCTTGTAGAGCGAAGCCTTGATGCGATGAGCGGCGTGTTCCGGCGCGTCGCAGACGATGGTCATGCGCGAAGCATCGGAGCGCTCGCTTTCGCCTACGGTGAGCGAGACGATGTTGAGGTTCAAACGGCGGAAGAGGCTGGCGACGCGCGTGAGCACGCCGGGCTTGTCATCAACGAGAGCGATAAAAGTGTGGAGCATCACGGTATCCAGTGGTTAGTGGTTGGTGTCAGAGGGCCAAAGAGGAAGTTCGCGATCATCAGCCTGCAGCAGGCTGGCCTCGTCGCGATTTTTGTTGGTAAAGCCGCCGAGCGTGTAGTCGCCTGCTGCGTGATAACTGGCTCCGCAGGGAAGCGCGCCGGTGGTGTATTTTTCACTGGCGCACCTGGCGCCGCGATAGAGGTGAAACCAAAGAATCGGATCGCGCTTGTCTACGAGCGACTGCGGGATGCCGATGCGATCGAAGCTGTGTGTGTGGGCGGCATCGTGCAGCTGCCACAGAATGGCTTCGATCTGTTCGTCGGTTGCGTGCTCGTCGGTGACGAGGGTGAAGGAGTCGTTGGTCTTGTGGAAGAGCCGGAAGGCCGGTGCGGTGATGGAGGGGCGTGCCGGATAGCTTTGCGCGGGTTTGCCTGCGGGCTGCGCTGCAGATTGTGGCGCGGGTGCGTTTCTGCAACCCGCCGCAAGGCAAAGAGACGCCAGGGAGGCGCAGGCGATGTTTTGGAGGATGCCGTGGACGTTCTTCATGCGTGCAGCTCCAGTGAGTACAGTACGTGCTGGCGATGCAGGCAGCCCTCTGCAACGTTTGGATGGTCGAAGCTGAGCTCAGGCCGGAGCTGCATGTGCAGCTTCTCCATCACGTTGCGCGAGGCAAGATTCTCCGGCGCGGTGATAGCGACAACCTGTTGCAGCGTGGTGTTGGCCCGCAGGAAGGCGAGTAGGGCGCGTGCGCCTTCAGTAGCGAGGCCGTGGCCCTGTGCCGATGTTGCGAGCCGCCAACCGATTTCAACCGCAGGCTGCGGCAGGCCGGGTACGGGAAAGCGCATGGTCTGTGCGCCGAGCACACCCAGAAGCGTTCCGTCGGCAAGGCTCTCGGCGGCGAACATGGTGAAGCCGTCGCGGTCGAGCTGCTCGTTGTAACGTGTGGCGGCCGCGATGCTTTCCTCCGCGCTCATGAGAGCAGGGAAGTAGCGCATCACGGCTGGGTCTGCGTTCATGGCCGCGAAGGGCGCATGGTCAGCAGGTTGCCAGGCACGTAACAGGAGCCGTGCGGAAACGATCTGGGGTGTGGTCGTGGTCATCTCGAAGGCTTTGAGCTACTCATCCTCTGCGGTTTCGAGCAACGGGTCCTTGCTCGGACGGCGAACCATCTCGTGCAGGGCTGCGCCGGGAGCAATCATCGGGTAGACACCGTCTTCCTTGATGACCTGGAAGTTCGTGAGGAAGGCTTTGCCGCTTGTGCGTGACTTTGTCACCGTGGGGATAACGTCCTTACGTTCGGAGACGTTTGCGCCCGCGATGCCGTGAGCTGCGGCCAGCATGACGAAGTCCGGCGAGAGGATCGGTGAGGCGGAGTAGTTCTTGTCGTAGAAGGTCTCCTGCCATTGACGCACCATGCCGAGGAAGCCGTTGTTGATGACGGCAACGTTGATGGCGAGCTTCTCCTGCACGATGGTGGAGAGCTCGGCGGCGGTCATCTGGAAGCCGCCGTCGCCAGCGATGACCCATACGTCTTTTTCCGGGCAGGCGAACTTGGCGCCGATGGCTGCGGGCAGAGCAAAGCCCATGGTGCCGAGACCGCCGGAGGTGACCAGCGAGCGTGGCGACTCATGCTTGAAGTATTGCGCTTCCCACATCTGATGCTGGCCGACGTCGGTCACGATCACGGTCTGTTCGAGTCGGCCTGCTGCCTTTGCCTCCTGCCAGATGTCGTGGATGACATGGGCGGCGTAGAGGTGGCCGTTGTCGGGCAGGTTGATGATGTCGCGAACGGCTGCGGTGCCTTTGCTGGCGCTGATCTCCTTCAGCCATGCGGCATCGCTTTGCTTCTCGAGCTGCGGAAGCATCAGCTGCAGTACCTGCTTCAGATCACCGATGAGTGCGACATCGGCGCGCACGTTCTTGTTGATTTCGCTGGGGTCGATCTCGATGTGAATCTTCTTGGCACGGGGAGCGTAGCTGGCGAGGTTGCCGGTGACGCGATCGTCAAAACGCATGCCGAAGGCCAGCAGGAGGTCCGCCTCCTGAATGGCGTTGTTGACCCAGGACTCGCCGTGCATGCCCATCATGCCGAGTGAGAGAGGGTGGCCGGCGGGAATGGCGCCGAGGCCGAGCAGCGTGCTCGCGATGGGGATCTGACGAGCCTCCGCGAAGGCAAGGACCTCTGCTTCCGCGCCGGACTCCACGATGCCGTGACCGGCAAGGATCACAGGCTTTTTCGCTTGTTTGACGAGCTCAAGCGCCTGTTGGATCGCGGGGTTTTCCACGTGCAGCATCGGGTGAGGACGGTAGGCCGCGGGCTTGGCGGCTTCAAAGTCAAAGAGAGCAGCGGCCTGCTGCGCGTCTTTGGTGATATCGACGAGCACGGGGCCGGGACGGCCGGAGGTCGCGATCTGGAAGGCAAGGCGAACCGTCGGTGCGATGTCTTCTGCACGGGTGACGAGGAAGTTGTGTTTCGTGATCGGCTGCGTGATGCCGGTGATGTCGACTTCCTGGAAGGCGTCGGAGCCGAGCACTTTGCTGCTGACCTGGCCGGTGATGGCGATGACCGGGATGGAGTCAAGCATGGCGGTGGCCAGGCCGGTGACGAGGTTGGTTGCGCCGGGGCCGGAGGTGGCCATGCAGACGCCGACCTTGCCGGAGGCGCGTGCGTAGCCGTCGGCCATGTGGGAGGCGCCTTGTTCGTGGCGCACGAGTACGTGATGCACGGTGGGGAAGTTGCGTAGCGCGTCGTAGATGGGCAGGATGGCTCCGCCGGGGTAGCCGAAGACGGTGGTGACGTTCTCGCCGGCCAGCGTGGCCCAGAGAATCTCGGCTCCGGTGAGTGTGGGGTGTGCGTTCTTCGTCGTCATCGTGTGCTCCTGCTCTTCCATATCGATCGTTGCGGGTGGAGGAGTGCCCCCCACCCTGATGTTGCTGGGATTAATCCGTTACGGCGCCGTTGCTGGCGCTGCCTACGCTCTTGGCGTACTTCGCGAAGACGCCGCGCTTGTAGGGAATCTCGCGAGGCTTGAAGTCCTTGAGGCGGGCAACGATTTCTTCTTCGGGAAGCTCGACGTTCAACGTGCGCTTCTTGATGTCGATGGTGATGGTGTCGCCTTCGCGGACGGCAGCGATAGGGCCGCCGACCTGTGCTTCCGGAGCGACGTGGCCGATCATGAAGCCGCGCGTGGCGCCGGAGAAGCGGCCGTCGGTGAGCAGAGCGACGGTTTCGCTGAGTTCGGGGATGCCCTTGATGGCGGCGGTGACGGCAAGCATCTCGCGCATGCCGGGTCCACCCTTCGGGCCTTCATAGCGGATGACGCAGACGTCGTTCGGTTTGATCTCGCCTGCCTCGACAGCAGCGAAGCAGAGGTCTTCGCTATCGAAGACGCGTGCAGGGCCGGAGTGGTAATCGCGTTCGAGGCCAGCGACCTTGATGACGCCACCTTCCGGAGCGAGATTGCCGCGCAGGATGACGAGGCCGCCGGTGGGCTTGAGAGGATCGCTCCACTCGTGGATGACGACCTGGCCGGGCGTTTCCTTCGCGCTCTGCGCTTCGGCGAAGAGGCTCTTGCCGCTGACGGTCGGGATGTCTTTGAGCGAGCCGCGTGCGATGAGGCGCTGTGCGAGCACGCGCGAGCCGCCTGCCTCCTGATAGTCCTTTGCAGCATACTTGCCGCCCGGCGAAAGATCGCAGATGAACGGCGTCGCTTCGCTGATGCGGTCGAAGTCTTCAAGCGAGAGCTCGATGTTGAGCTCGTGCGCGATGGCCATCAGGTGCAGCACGGCGTTGGTGGAACCACCTGAAGCGGCAACCGCAGCGATGGCGTTGTCGATGGCGTCGCGCGTGAGGATGTCGCGCGGCTTGATGCCCTTGCGGACGAGTTCCATCACGTCGCGGCCTGCCTGTACGGAAGCGGAGTGCTTGTCCGGCGACATGGCGGGGACGCCTGTGATTTCGATGGGCGAGATGCCGAGGAACTCGCCGGCCATGGCCATGGTGTTGGCGGTGAACTGTCCACCGCAGGCGCCGGGGCCGGGGCAGGCTGCGGCTTCCACGGCTTCCAGTTCGTCGTCGTTGATCTTGCCTGCGGCGTGCGCCCCTACGGCCTCGAAGACCTTGAGGATGGTGATCTCTTCGGTGGAGCCGTCGGCCTTGGGCAGCTTGCCGGGAGCGATGGAGCCACCGTAGAGCATGAGGCCAGGGATGTTCACGCGAGCGAGCGCCATGATGGCGGCAGGCATGTTCTTGTCGCAGCCAGCGATGACGACGAGGCCATCGAAGCTGTTGCCACGTGTGACGAGTTCGATGGAGTCGGCGATGACTTCGCGTGAGATGAGCGAAGCCTTCATGCCTTCGGTGCCCATCGTGATGCCGTCGGAGATGGTGACGGTGTTGAACTCCATCGGCGTGCCGCCTGCTTCGCGAATGCCCTGCTTCACGGCTTCGGCAACCTTACGCAGGTGGAAGTTACACGGGCCGATTTCCGTCCAGGTGTTCGCAATGCCGATGATGGGCTTGTGCAGGTCTTCCTTGCTGAAGCCGACGCCACGCAGATAGCTGCGTGCTGCCGCGCGGTTCGGGCCTTCGGTGAGTGCGATCGAATTGGTTTTGCCTTGCGGTACGTTGCTCATGCTTTTCCTTGCGTTAGGTTCGGCTTGTGTAGGGGCCAAAGATTCCGGTGATGTTGCCCTGCTCGACGGTGGAGTCGAGGGTATAGATCGTGTAGCGGCTGCCGCCAGGTGCGACGCGCACGACAACGTGGCCGCACTGGGACTTCAGCTTGGGAGCGAAGCGGCGGTTCAGCAGGGCGTTCTGCGAGAGAAGCTCAAGCGCGAAGACGTCATGTGTCGCCAGATTGTTGTTGTAGTCCCATGCGCCAAGCATGCGCTGCATCTGTGCGGAGCCAGGATGGCCGATGTCCCACGAGGGGATGATGTAGGCCTGTGCATCGAGTGCTTTGGTGAAGGTCGGGCCGTCGGCATCGAAGTAGCCGTGATGGTTGGCAACAGCGACTTCAACGCGTCCGCAGGAGCGTGCGACGGGCGATTCCACGTCGAGCTCGGGCATGTGGCCGTCGAAGGTGTCTGCATCGAGGTCGCCACCGGTGTAGTAGCTGAAGGCGCCGTACTCGAACCGTGTGGCGATGGAGAAGTTGTTCTCGTAGCCATGCGCGCTGCCGGGGGAGGGGATGTTCTTGAGCAGCGTGTCTACCTGATTCGTCACGCGGTTCCAGACGTTGCCGTTGGCGGAAAGGATGCGCGCACGGAAGCTCTTGTAGCTGGAAGGATTCTTGCGCAACAGAATCTGATCGGTAGAGCCAACGCCTGCAGCGATAACGGACTGGTTGGCGTCAACCCGAGCCTCGAGAAACGCGAGGTAGGGCTTGGCGCTTGCAGGCGGCTGCTGGTTCTCCGCGTAATGAGGGAAGGCGCGGTCGATGCAGGTGGCGATGGGGAGCTTTGCCGCGACGTCCTGCAGGCCGTCGACGTGGTCCGGATGCAGATGGGTTGCGAGAAAGTAGTCGAGCTGCGGGGAAGGCGCGTGCGTGAGGATGTACTCGGCGAGCACCTGTCCCGGACGCAGTGCGGTGCCGTTGGGCCGCGCTGGGTTGATGGTGCCGTCGGTGAGATTCGGTACGGCGCCTGCATCGATCAACATCGTGGTGCCGTCGGGGAATACGAACAGCGTTGCGTTTCCGCGCGCGGTGTCGATGTGGTGAATGTCAAAGTGGCCTTCGCTCCATGCGGGCAACGGCTGGTGCAACGGGGCATCCTCCGCCAACGCGACCGCGCACACGCTTCCGGCGCTGGCGTAGGCAAGCGACTTGAGGAGCGTACGGCGGTCGAGTTGGTGTGGGTTTGTCATTGTGCGTTAGTGCTCGATCTTCGATTGGTTGATGGGCGTACTGGATTTATGCGACTTCTTCTGCCTTTGGGGTAAGCCAGAACTCTTCGTTGTGCTTCTCTTCAAACTTGGTGAGATCGGTCTCATGGCGAAGCGTGAGGCCGATGTCGTCGAGGCCGTTCAACAGGCAGTACTTGCGGAACGGATCGATCTCGAAGCTGGCCTTGAAGCCTTCTTCGTCGGTGACGGTCTGGGCTTCGAGGTTGATGGTGATGAGGTGCTTCGGGTTCTTTGTCGAACGCTCGAGCAGCGTTGCGGTTTCTTCTTCGGTAAGGCGAACGAGGATGATGCCGTTCTTGCCGGCGTTCGAGAAGAAGATGTCTGCAAAGCTCGGCGCGATGACGGCGCGGAAGCCGTACTGGTTGATCGCCCAGGCAGCGTGCTCACGCGAGGAGCCGCAGCCGAAGTTCTTTTCGGCGATAAGGATCTCGGAGCCCTTGTACTCGGGCTTGTTCATCACGAAGTCCTTACGCTCTTCCACGTGGTCGGGCGTTTCGAGGTTGTAGCGCCAGTCGAAGAAGAGGAACTCGCCGTAGCCCGTGCGCTCGATGCGCTTGAGGAACTGCTTCGGGATGATCTGGTCCGTGTCGATGTTGGGCAGCGGAAGCGGCACGGCGGTGGAGGTGAGAATGTTGATCGGTTCCATTAGCGCGTTGCTCCTTCTGCTTCAAACTTCCAGCTGCGAACATCGGTGAGGTGGCCAGTAATCGCTGCGGCTGCGGCCATCTCGGGGGAGAGCAGATGCGTGCGGCTGCCGCGGCCCTGGCGGCCTTCGAAGTTGCGGTTCGAGGTGGAGGCGCAACGCTCGCCGGGCTGCAGGATGTCGGGGTTCATGCCGAGGCACATGGAGCAGCCAGGCTCGCGCCACTCAAAGCCTGCGGTCTTGAAGACTTCGGCAAGACCTTCTGCTTCGGCCTGCGCCTTCACTGCCTGAGAGCCGGGGACGACCATCGCGCGTACGGTCGTGGCGACGTGGTGGCCCTTCACGATCTTCGCTGCGGTGCGGAGATCTTCGATGCGGCCGTTGGTGCAGGAACCGATGAAGACGGCATCCACGGTGATCTCGGTGATGGGCGTGCCGGGCTTGAGGTCCATGTACTCGTAGGCGCGCTCGAAGCCCTTGCGGTCGGCATCGTCTACGGCCTGCTCGAGCGTCGGCACGGTGCCGTCAATGGTGGTGACCATGCCGGGCGAGGTGCCCCAGGTGACGCTGGGCACGAGCTTCGTTGCGTCGATGTGCAGTTCACGATCGTAGGTTGCGCCTTGGTCGGTGACGAGCGACTTCCACTGCTCGACAGCGAGGTTCCATGCGGCTTCGTCGACCGTGCCGTCGGGACGCGTGCCGGGAGCAAAGCGACGGCCCTTGATGTAGGCGAAGGTCGTTTCATCAGGAGCGATCATGCCTGCGCGTGCGCCGGCCTCGATGCTCATGTTGCAGATGGTCATGCGGCCTTCCATCGAGAGCCCGCGAATGGCCGAGCCTGCGTACTCGATGGCGTAGCCGGTGGCGCCTGCGGTGCCGATGCGGCCGATGATGTCGAGGATGATGTCCTTCGCGGTAACGCCGTAGGGCAGCTCGCCTTCGACGTTGATGAGGAAGGTCTTGGCCTTGCCTTGCGGCAGCGTCTGCGTGGCCATCACGTGCTCGACTTCGCTGGTGCCGATGCCGAAGGCGAGTGCGCCGAATGCGCCGTGCGTGGAGGTGTGCGAGTCGCCGCAGACGATCGTCATGCCGGGCTTGGTCGCGCCGAGTTCGGGTCCGATCATGTGCACGATGCCCTGCGAGGAGTCTTCGGTGTCGAAGAACTCGATGCCGAACTCGGCGCAGTTCTTGCGCAGCGCGTTGATCTGTGCGGACGAGATCTGATCGACGATGTGCAGGCGATCCTGTACAGAGGTGGTGGGCACGTTGTGGTCCACGGTGGCGATGTGACGATCCGGACGACGCAGCTGGCGGCCCGCCATGCGGAGGCCATCGAAGGCCTGCGGCGAGGTGACTTCATGCACGAGCTGAAGGTCGATATAAAGGATCGTCGGTTCGCCTTCCGGGGAGACAACGACGTGGTTGTCCCAGACCTTCTCGAACAAAGTGCGCGGTGCGAATGTTTGTGTGCTCATAAACGGGTTACTCACTGTCTGCTGGTTTCGGGGTTACTGTATCCGGTTGCGGCGCCAGGGTGTTGGCGCCAACCAGCTCGGGGGTAAGGGCGAAGGGTGAGCCGTCAGGCTCGACCAAAAGTGCATGCTCGATGTGCGGCACTAAACGATGCGCTGCGGCCAGACGCATGTTCCAGTGCGCGATCGCCTCGCTTAAAGCGAGAGGAATGGAGTCTGCGGAGAGAGTGCGGTTCGGGAAGAGCCACAGGTTGTACTCTGCCGCAGCCTGATCGGTGGTGTGCGCGGTGGCGGTCCAGTTCACTGCGGCAAAGACCATGAGAGGCGTCTTTTGGCCGAGGTCGATCCAGAGCAGGCCCTGGGCCGGGCAGAAGCGGGGAACGCAACCATCGGCAATGAAGTAGCGGTTCTTTTCCGCGAGGGCTTCTCCGTAGCGGTCAAGAAACAAAGGGATGAGCTGCGGCAGGGCAAGCCGATGCTCGTCCGTGCCCCACATGGCCTGCGGCTGCTTGAAGTTCTCGCTCAGCAGTTGCTGGAAGCGGGCGTCTACGCGGAGCGCATAGGCGCGCCCGTTGGGCTCGGGCCGGGTGAACTCCCACAACCACTGCTCGTTGCCGGTGGTTTTTTGCGGCAGGGCGCGGTGGCTTGCGGGGTTGCGCGGTGCCGGCGCTACGAGCTTGTTGGGATCACTGATCTGTGCGCACGCCGCCGCCGATGCTGTAAGCAGCATGATGGCGGCGGCGTGGGACAGAGAGCGTTTCATACGTTAGACGGCGTGCAGGGATTCGCTACGGTTGAGCGCGGAGACAAGCGCTGTGTTGACGAGGTCACCCATCTCGCGGGTGGTGACGTTGGCGCTCTTGCCCTGGCCTGCGATGTCGCCGGTGCGGTGGCCTGCGGCCAGCACTTCGTCAACCGCCTTTTCAATGGCGAGCGCTTCGGCTTCGAGGTTGCCGCTGTGACGCAGCACCATGGCCGCGGTGAGGATGGCACCGAGCGGGTTGGCCTTGCCCTGTCCCGCGATGTCCGGTGCGGAGCCGTGTACAGGCTCGTAGAGATTGACCTTGCCGCCGATGGTGGCCGAGGGCAACATGCCGAGCGAGCCGGTGATGACGCCGCTCTCGTCGGAGAGGATGTCGCCGAAGAGATTCTCGGTGAGCACGACGTCGAAGTCGCGCGGACGGTTCATCAGGTGGATCGCCATGGAGTCGACGAGCTGATGCTCGACCTTTACGTCGGGATACTGCGGTGCGATCTCATCGACGGTGGCGCGCCAGAGCTGCGAGCATTCGAGCACGTTGGCCTTGTCCACCTGCGTGAGCTTCTTGCTGCGCTTCTGCGCGAGCTGGAAGCCGATGTGGGCGCAACGCTCGACCTCGGCCTTGGTGTAGACCATGGTGTTGTGTGCTTCGCCGGTTTCCTTGTTCCACGCGCGGGGCTTGCCGAAGTAAAGGCCGCCGAGCAGTTCGCGTACGAAGAGGATGTCGACGTTTTTGGTCACTTCGGGGCGCAGCGGGGAGTTCTCACTCAGTGCGTTGAAGGCCAGGCAGGGGCGCAGATTCGCAAAGCCGCCGAGGTGCTGGCGGATGGAGAGCAGGCCGGCTTCGGGGCGCTTGTCTGGTGTGAGCGAGTTGAATTTGTTGTCGCCGACAGCGCCGAGCAGAACAGCGTCGGATGCAAGCGAGATGTCGATGGTCTTCTGGGGCAGGGGAGTGCCTTCGGCTGTGATTGCAACGCCGCCGATGAGCGCTTCGGTGAAGGCGAAGTCGTGGCCGCCGTGAGCGGCAACGGTCTTCAGAATCTTGACGGCTTCTCCGGTAACCTCGGGTCCGATGCCGTCACCGGCAAGTACTGCAATGTTGAGCTTCATGCTTTCCTTTGGGGCGCGAAGCCCGCATCTCTGGCGCGTGTGGCGAACCTGGGTTGCCACACGCGCGATGTGTGGTTACGCGTTAGCGACTTCTGCGTTGGCTTCGGTCAGCAGGCCGAGGATGTCCTGGTCATAGATGGACTTCTTGCGATCGGCGAGCTCGGTGAAACGGTGGTACACGGTATCGAGCTCCTGCTTGGAGAGCGTGTGGCCAAGCTCGGAGAGGCGGTGCTCAAGAGCGCGACGGCCGCTGTGCTTGCCCAGCACGATGCTGTTGGCCGTGACACCGACGGAGGCCGGGGTCATGATCTCGTAGGTCAGAGGGTTGGCCAGCACGCCGTGCTGATGGATGCCGGACTCATGGGCAAAAGCGTTGGCGCCTACAACAGCCTTGTTCGGCGCGCAGGTAAAGCTGATGATCTCGCCCAGCATCTGTGAGCTGGGAGCAAGCTCCGTCATCACGATGCTGTTTTCGAGGGGGAACCGGTCGCGGCGCACCATCAGTGCCGCGGCCACTTCTTCGAGTGCGGCGTTGCCGGCACGCTCGCCGATTCCATTGATTGTGCACTCCACCTGACGCGCGCCCCCGAGGATGCCGGCCAGCGCGTTGGCGGTGGCCATGCCGAGGTCGTCATGGCAGTGCGTGGAGAAGATTACGTCATTGGCGCCCGGCACACGTGCGTGCATGGTCTCGAAGAGAGCCTGGTACTCGGCCGGCGTGGTGTAGCCGACGGTGTCAGGAAGATTGATGGTCGTGGCGCCGGCCTGAATGGCGATGGTGACGATCTGAACGAGGAAGTCGATATCGGTGCGGGTGGCATCCTCGGCAGAGAACTCGACGTTGTCAGTGAAGGTGCGGGCCAGCCGCACCATTTCGCCCGCCTGGTCGAGCGCCTGGGCGCGTGTGATGCGTAGCTTGGCTTCGAGATGAAGGTCGCTGGTGGCCAGAAAGAGATGAATGCGATTGCGCAGCGCCGGTTCGATTGCCCGGGCGGCGGTTTCGATATCGAGCTGTTTGCAGCGGGCAAGCCCTGCGATTACGGGTGCACCTTCCACGCGGCCGATGGTGCTGGCAATAGCCTGCACGCTTTCAAAGTCGCCGGTGGAGGCGATGGGGAATCCAGCCTCGATGATGTTCACGCCCAGCTTCGCCAGCTGTTCGGCCATGCGAAGTTTTTCGGTGTGGTGCATGGTGCAGCCCGGCGATTGTTCGCCATCCCGCAGCGTGGTATCGAAGAAGACGACCTGGTTCGTTTTGGCCATCGGAAAAGACCTTCCTCTCTGGACATAAGCATAAAGGGCACTTATGCTCGTTTCCAGACGTATTGCGATTTCTAATGCGGGTATAGAAACCCCGCTATTTCTTTAGGCTACCCCGACCGGCTGTCCTCATCAATCCCCGGTGTTTGGTCAGGGCGGTGGAGAGCGCACCTTGGATTTGTTTCAGCTTGAGACCTTTTTGGCCGTTGCGGAGGAGCGAAGCTTCTCGCGCGCAGCCGCCCGGCTGCATCGCACACAGCCTGCTGTCAGCCAGGTGATTGCCAAGCTGGAGTCGGAGCTGGGCGAAACGCTGCTGGAGCGGGCTGACGGGACGCTGACCGATGCAGGAGAGGTATTGCGCGAGTATGCGCAGAAGCTGCTGAACCTGCGGGGCGATGCTGAGGCTGCGCTGATCGATCTGCGTTCTCTGCACACCGGACGGCTGCGCCTGGCGGCCAACGAGTACACCTGCCTGTATCTTCTGCCGGTGCTGGACGCCTTTCGTCGCGAGCATCCGCGGGTGAAGGTAACGGTGCAGCGAGCGCTGGCGAGCCGGATTGCGGATGAAGTGCTCTCGCATTCGGTGGATTTTGGGCTGCTCAGCTTCCGGCCGGAAGACCCGCAGGTGCGCTCGACGGCGGTGTATCGCGATGAGCTGGTTTGCATTGTGGGTCCGCAGCACGCGCTGGCCAAGGCCGGGAAGGCTTCGATTCAGCGGCTGGGCAAAGAGGTGTTCGCCGCGCACAATGTGGCTTCGCCGATGCGGCAGAAGGTGATTGCGGCCTTCCGCCGCTTCAAGACGCCTTTGAACATGGATGTGGAGCTGCCTTCGCTGGAGGCGATCAAGCGCTTTGTCGAACGAGGCAATGGTGTGGCGCTTGTGCCGCGCCTGGCGGCCGAGAGTGAGCTGCGCAACGGTACCCTGCGCGCTATCGATGTGCCGGAGCTTGCGATGGAGCGGAGGCTGCGGCTGATTCAGCGGCGGCAAACGGCACTGAGCCATGCGGCACGCGCCTTTTTGACTGTGGTGGAGAAGCATGCGGTGATGCAGGGCGATCCTTTTTGTTTTCTGCCGGATCGAACCTGAGAGGCAAACGCCTGCGCGTCGGGCGGAGAGAAAAGTGCGACGGGAGCGGAACATTCTCACTGGGTTCACGTCTTATGGGGTGCGTCATTGCAGTGCACGGCATGACCGTTTGACGAAGAAGCCTATGACAGGGAAAGAGGAGCCGCGATGACAAAATCCACGCACTATTTCAAGAAAACGCTCGGAGTTGCGAGCCTGGCACTGCTTGGCGCCGCGCTGACGGGGTTGCCCGCGAAGGCACAGGATACGTCTGCACCTTCGCAGAGCCAGAGTGGCGAGCCTGGCCAGGGACCGATGCGCGGTGGGCCGCAGCAGATGTACGCTGCTCTGAATCTGACCGCGGATCAGCAGCAGGTTTTTCACGAGGCGATGAAGGAGCAGCGCGAGAAAATGCGTGCCCTGCGGGAGGACACCTCGCTGGATGAGCAGTCCAAGCACGCGCAGATGAAGCAGATTCACGAAGAGGCGACTGCCAAGATGCGGGCCGTGCTCACGGACGATCAGAAAACGCAGTTCGATCAGATTCAGCAGGAAATGATGCAGAGGATGCGGGAACGACGCGATGGAGGCTCGCCTCCGCCGCCACCGCCGGATGGCAGTACCGGCTCCGGAAGTTCCTCGACCCCCCCGGCAGAGCCCTCCGGACAGCAGTAGTTTTCAAGCGCCTTCCTCGCAAAAAGAGGAGGCCTCTTCGTTGTGCATGCGTCCAATCAGAGACCTACACAAATTCCGGGTGCTCGTTGTGCAGGTACAATTAGGGTGAGTATGCCTAATCCGGCCGTGTGACTGTGCATTCATGAGAAAGGCAGCAGTGTCGACGTACTTGCTGAAGGGATTTCTGTACGCATGAAGAAGACGATGTTGCTCGGCATGTGCCTGCTTCTGGGAAGCGCTGCGGCCTATGCTCAGGAGAGCCGGCAGGATTTGAGCATTAGCGGTGTTGAACCCATCTCCGTCGACGTATATGGCAACGGTGTAAAGCCGATGCACACCAGCCTGACGACAGGCGTACTGGCGAGCTATCGCTATATGGTGACGCCGCGTTCGGCCCTTGAGCTCAACTACGGTTTTGCGCAGAATACGATCCGTTACAACACGGTGTCGTTGCCGACGGGTCAGGTGCACTCGCGTATGCAGGAAGTTACGGCTGCCTATGTGTACTCGCGTACCTACCATAACTGGAACCCGTTTGTAGAAGTCGGCGTCGGTGGCCTGATCTTTACCCCGATTCTCGACAACGGCACGCTGCAGCTGGATGCCAAGCAGAACACCCGCATCTCCGGCCTGGCCGGTGTGGGTGTGGCCTACGAACTGAGCCCGAGCTGGGATATCCGCGCGGAGTATCGCGGCTTTGTCACCAAGGCTCCGGACTTCAGCAAGACCGAGTTCAAGGCAAACCGTTACTACTGGATCTCTGAGCCGACTATCGGCTTTGCGTACCACTTCTAAGTTCCTGGGTTCCTGGAACCCAAGGAACACATGATTCACAAAACGAGCGCTCTTACGAACGATCGTTTTGCAGGAAGCATGAAAAAGCCCGGCTGATGCCGGGCTTTTTTCTATGGGGGCGCTACGTCTGGGCCTTAGCGAATGCCGTGTGCTCGTCCTGCGGGGAAGTGATAGGCAACGCCGATGGTGACGACCTGAGGGCTGAGGCCGTTGGTCAGACCAGGGCCGGAGAGCCACTTCTGATACTCGTAATCGGCGCGAACGTTGACGCGGCGAAGAACGTTGATATCGACACCCGCACCGCCGACGAACATGTTGTAGGCCAGATTCCCCACGTTCTGAGGGAAGTTGAAGACGCCACGTCCGTATAGCACCTTGCCGTACGGATGGAAGCGGCCGTAGTGCAGGACGTACCGTGGGCCGATCTCGTAGGTGCGCTCATAGACCTTGGAAGGCTGCGGGTCGTTGAGCTGGTGAAAGTCGACTTCGCCGCCCCAGTGGTTGGTGACGTCCAGCGAGGCGTAGAAGGCGATGCCACGAATATGGTCCACGACGTAGTCGGAGTCCGCACCGCTGTAACCAACGCCCACCTGAAGATCGGCGAGGCGGCTGGCGGGTGGACCTGCTTGTGCTGCGGCGATGGAGCTGGCCGTCAGCAGGAAAAGACCCAGGGCAAGAAGCAAACGATGCAAAGGTTGAATCTCCGATCAATACCGCCCGTGCAGACGATCCTGCAGCGGTACGGCTTTATCTACAGCGAAGCTGCTAGTGGAAGCGATATGCGACGCCTCCTGTCAGTACCCAGGGGGTAAGGCCGTTTTCCTTGAACCCTGGCCACTGCTGATACTCAAAATCTCCCCGAACGTTCCAGTGATGGGTGACATGTACGTCGACACCACCGCCTGGGGCGTAAGCGAAGGTGCTTACCGGGAGCGCCTGCGGCCCGATATGCGTAATGTCTTTACGGTCGGAAGAGGCGGCGCCGTGTCCGATACCGAGAAGCACTTTCACGTAAGGATCGTACCGCCTATAGTGCCACACATACCGTGGACCGAGCATGTACGAACTTTGCAGATAATCATCCGGGGTGCTTAGCCACATCAAATGGGCATCGGCTTCGGCCTCCAGGTGGCGCCCCAGCCCGTAGGTTGCGTAGATGGTGACACCGGAGACCTTCTTGGTGAAGATGTCGGTGTTCCCGTAAGAAATTCCTCCGCCGATCTGGATAGAGGGAGGAGCATAGCCAGCGGGAACGGCCTGGCCGCGCGAAGAGTTGGCTACAGCGAGTAAGGCAAGAACGAAGAGGCAGGAGCGGAACTTTTTCATGGAAGTCTCCTCAAGGACGGTGCCCTGCGGAGAGCAGGGACACCGTCTTGATCAACAAGAATGAAACAGGTCCTGGGTAAGGCAAAGGGTCTTGCTTTTACTGCTGTGGCGCGGGCTGAGGCGTTGCCGTTCCCGCTGTAGGTGCCGTCTGATCAGCCTGCGGCGCGGCGTTGTTCGGTGCAGGCTGCTGGTCAGCCGGTGCGGCACCGGCTGCAGGAGCAGCGTTGGGGTCAGCAGGAGCCGGAGTTGCTGGCGGCGCCCAGTAGGTCAGCTTTTGATAAAGCGGGGTGATCTCGAACGGCAGCTTGTCGGCCGGGGCCAGCAGCGGCTCGTAGGAGATGTGCTTCTGTTCGAGCTGGTCGGTCCAGGGGTCGAACTTCAGGAACTGGCCCAGCGGCATGGCAGCCTGCTGCTTCAGGTCGGTGTTGTTCAGCTTGGGCGACTTGGAGACCAGAGCCTGCATCCAGAAGGTGCCGTCGGGCTTGACCAGGCTGTCGCCGATCTGCGGCGTGTTGAGAGCCTTCAAACCGCTGACGCGAGCCTGAAGCTGCTGCAGGTAGAGGCCGAAGTACTGCTGGCTGTCGGCAAGATCCTTGACCGAGAGCAGCTCGACTGCCTTCTTGGCGGCGGCAGCATCGTCTTCATCCGTGTGCTGCATGGGCAGGCGGTGGAAGGCGGCTTCGTCGGGGAAGAGCAGGCGATCGTTGAAGGCGTACTTGGTATCGATGTGATGACCGAGCAGGATGTGTGCGATCTGATAGGCGAGCAGGCAGTTCAGGTTGCCGAGCTGCTGCGCGCCATCCTGCGAGGGCACCGCGGTGGTGTCGATCAGGCTCTTGGAGAGCAGGATGGTGTTGCCGACAGCCAGGGACTCGAGCGGCGCGGTCAGCAGGGTGCGGACCTTGAGCGGACGAGGCGTCTGGATGTTGTTGTAGATCAGGATGTTGTTGGCCAGCGACTCGAGAGTCTTGTCAAAGTCCGAAGGCGCATCGATCAGGCCGGCCTGGTAGAGGCGGTCGATGACGTTGTTTTCCGCCTGCTGAACCCACTCGCGCTGGGCCTGCAGCGGGGAGACGTCCGGAGCCTGCTGCGACTCGTCGTTGGCACCGACAACCTGGACGTCGGTTGCTTCTACTTCCTTGGGCGGAACCTTGAGGGAGTAGCCCCAGATCTGGTTGAGGGCCTTGAACTTCAGCGTGTGGCTCTGGCTGTTCGGGTCGGTCTCTTCGATGTAGACGGCGGTCGGCAGCCAGAGGCCTTCCTGAACGTTGGTACGCCAGGAGTCAAAGTGGAAGTACTCCTTGATGTCGTTGGTCGAGCTGCCGGCAAAGTCACCGTCAAAGCGGACAATGTTGCCGCCGTTACGCTCGATCCAGATGCGGCCGATGAAGCGGCCGGGAGCGTTCTTCTTTACAGGGGCAACGTCAAAGACCACCGTGGGGACGGTGCCGAGAAACTCGTTGCGAACGAAGGAGAACTGGTACATCTGGCGGTTGAAGCTGTTGGAGTCCACCAGCAGCATCTGCACGAAGCCCTGCTGGTTGTACTGCAGATGCAGCGCCGAGGAGAGGCCGCTGATGTAGGAGAGCGAGCCCTTCATGAAGCCGAGCTTGCCCTTCTTCTCGCCGTCGCTGCGCTTGTCGGTGCCGTAGTTCTCGGCGCCGATGACCTTGCCGAAGTCGACACGGGCGAGGAAGTGCTTATCCGAGTCGGGAGCCTGGCTCATGACCGGATCCGGGTGCATGTTCTGGATGTAGGTCTCGACGAGCGGGGTGCGCTCTTTGAGCGTCTTGATGACGAGCGCCTCACGCGTGATCGCCTTGTCGATCAGCGCATTTTGTGCGGCCGTCGGCTTGTGGAGGTCGCCGGCCAGGCTCGGCTTCTTCTTGCCGCCGAGTGCAGAGGCAGTCACTGCCGGTGCAACGAACAACAAGAGGGACGCTGCAGCTGTGAGTTTCGTCCGGTGGGTCATGGTTTGTTAGGACTCCTTAGTCTTCGGCGAGCTTCCCGGTTGAAGAGGAAGCTCGTTTGAAACGGAAACGGTTGGTGCGAAAACGATAGGGCAAACTGGAAAATCAGTGGATCAAAACTTGGATGCAGAAGCGGAATTTTGAGCCGCTTCTGCATCCAGGGTACTTAGTTGAGTTGGAAGCGAACAATCACGTCGCCCGTCCATTCCGCTGGCATGGGCTTGAAGCGCATGCCCTGTACAACGCGGCGAGCCTGTTCGTCGAGGCCGTAGCCGAGTCCGTGGGTGATGCTCAGGAACTCCGCGCTGCCGTTCGGAAGAACGCGGATGTGGACCTGAACGTTGCCTTCGACACGCGCGGTACGGGCTTCTGCGGTGTACTGCGCTTCCGGCTTGTAGACCAGCGTCGGAGCGGTGGAGGCGGGACGAGCGGTTTCCCGCGCGGCAGGCGTGGAGGATGGGCCCATGCCGCCACCCAGGGCGACATGCGCAGGGCCTGCCGGGCCGCGGCCGGTGCTGCCTTCCGTACCTGTTCCGAGGCCGGCGACGTGGGCCAGCGAGTGTCCGCTGGTGCCGCCGCTGGGAGTGCCGGAGCCGAGGTTGACCGAAGAGGCGTGCGGTCCGCTGCCGGTGTTCGACGCGCTCATGCCGGGCATGCCGCCGCCGAGGTTGACGCGTGTCGCTACGGCCGGGCCGGTCGGGTTGACGGCCGTGTTGCCGAGCCGGACCGCCGACGGGTGCGCGTCGTTGTTCGGAATGCTGGCCGCCGAGGCGTTATTGAGGTTCACCTTTGCCGCCGCAGGCGCTTCGTGGCGCAGGGGAGCGGGGGTGTTGTTGAGAGCGACCTTTGCGGGCGTCGGCGTCGGCTTGGGCGTCGGCGGGGTAGGCGTCGGCTTCGGTGTCGGCTGCGGCGTGGGCACAGGCTTGGGTGGCTCAGGGAGCGGCTTGGGCGGCTCTACCTTGGGCTCTTCAATCTTGGGCGGCTTGGGAAGCGGAGGCGGTGGCGGCTTCGGAGCCGGCGGTGGTGGCTTGGGCGGCTCCACCGGGCGCGGGGGAAGCGTCAGAGCTGCGACGCGCTTGGCCACGGCGGGATTGTTCTTGACTGCCACACCGAGAATCAGGATGACGGCAGCTATAGAGCAGTTGATCACGATAGAGGTGACCGCTGCCTTGGAAGAGCGTTGACCATCCTTCAGGACACCGAAGTGGCTGAACTGGACGGATTGAGGATTTGGATCGTCGCTGCGGAGTGGCTTGGCCATTCGTCTCGTAGAGTCCTTCGGAAAGAACCTGTGTGGAAAAGCGGGCAAAAACTGCAATGCTGGCGCGAAAGTTACCTGAAGAGTACCAGAAATTGCCCCTTCAGACAGGGTTTTTCCGGAGGTATTTCCAGGTTGAAAACGTACCGTAACTTCTATGCAAACTGAGAGTTATCGGTTTGTTAACACCGCTTGTTCCGGCGGTGCATCCGAGTCGTTGATGTTGATCGTGAGCGAGTGAGTGGAGTCTCACTTCCTCTCTGTACTACTTGGTCGCGGTCCAGGGCCTTTAGGTTTCAGAGGAGCTGCAATACAAAGCATTTGCCGGACGGAGAAGCGGCAAAAAGTTCCGCGGCTGCGTCTGAGGCATAAGGTTGTTGTGTCGACCTGTGGTGGAGGATAGATGCTGCTCGCGGTATGCCCCCCCTGCCGATCATATGAGAAGGAGTCGCGATGCACGACGTTCTGCAAACTCTTGGCCACGATATGTTTCATTTGCCGCTACCGTGGTCGGAGAAATTAATTCGGCCGATTCTGCTCTATCTTGTGCTGGTCGTTTTTGTACGACTCTTTGGCAAGCGAGAGCTGGCTCAGTTAAATCCGTTCGACCTTATCGTTCTCTTGTGTCTTTCTAACACGGTTCAGAACGCGATCATAGGCGATGACAATTCTGTGACAGGCGGCGTGCTGGGTGCCTTCAGTCTTCTGGCGGTCAACTGGGTTCTGAGTAAGCTGTTGTTCCGCATGCCCGCCCTGGATGCTGCGATTGAAGGCAAGAAGACGACCCTGATTCGCGAAGGGCAGGTCGATGAACAGGCGATGAAGCGCGAAACGATGACCCATGAAGACCTTATTTCAGTCCTAAATCGGAACGGATTCAATGACCCGTACGATGTAGCCGAGTGTGTGCTGGAACCGAATGGGACCTTTTTTGTGCGGGGCAAATCGCCTTCGGCCGGAGACCTGCAGTCCAGCGAGCTGCTGCGTGCCATTGAGCGGCTGACCGACGAGGTGAAGGCGATGCAGCGGCGTCTGGATGAGCATCTTGATGTTTAGCCGCTGAATATCCTGTTGCCGGGGCGAAGAGTGGAGGCGGAAGTGTCGCATTTTGCTCAAGCGCCGCAGGCCGATTCCCTGTTTTCTGCGAGCCGGGAGTTGCCGAAGTCTGATTCGATCATCTACTTTTGCCAGTGCGTTTTGTCTGTTGGGGTGAGTTTCGGGACAGAACGTTCCTGTCCGTTTCGGGCGGGAGGGTGGGCAAATGCAAGGGAAACCAATGACTGTATCGTCCAGCACTACGATCGTCTCTTCTGAATCTTCAGGAAGCTTTCAATCCTTGATGCGAGAGAACCGCATCTTTCCTCCTCCGCCGGAGTTTGCGGCCAAGGCCTGGATTAAAAACGAAGCCGAGTATGAGGTGATCTACCGCCGCTCGGTCGAGGACCCGGAAGGCTTCTGGGCCGATGCGGCCTCCGAGCTGGAGTGGTTTGCTCCGTGGAGCAAGGTGCAGGCCAGCGGGTTTCCGGATGTGCGCTGGTTTGAAGGCGGCAAGCTGAACCTTGCCTATAACTGCGTGGACCGCCATGCTTCGGGCTTTCGCAAGGACAAGGTGGCGTTGCTGTGGGAGGGAGAGCCGGAGGGTGAGGCTCGTCAGCTGACGTATGGCGAACTGTTTGTCCAGGTGCAGCGTTTTGCCAATGTGCTGAAGGCGAATGGCGTGAAGAAGGGCGATCGCGTTGCGGTGTACATGGGCATGTGCCCGGAGCTGGCAGTTGCGATGCTGGCCTGTGCGCGGATTGGCGCGGTGCACTCGGTGGTCTTTGGCGGCTTTGCCGCGCATGCGATCTCGGACCGGGTGAATGATTCCGATTGCCAGATTGTGATTACGCAGGATATTTCCTACCGCCGCGGCGCCGAGATCAAGCTGAAAAAGATCGTCGATGAGGCGATGACGAAATGCGCCGGTGTGCGCAAGGTGATCGTCTTCCAGCGTCAGCCGAAGACCGAGGTGCCGATGGTTGCAGGGCGCGATCTCTGGTGGCATGAGGAGATGACCCGGGTGGAGGCAGAGTGCCCCTGCGAGTGGCAGGATGCAGAGGACCCTCTCTTTCTGCTCTACACCAGCGGCACAACCGGTACGCCCAAGGGGCTGCTGCACACCACGGGCGGCTATGCGGTGCAGACGTATCTGACGAGCAAGTATGTCTTCGACCTGCATGAAGAGGACGTGTACTGGTGCTCGGCGGACATTGGCTGGATTACCGGTCACAGCTATGTGGTGTACGGTCCGTTGCTGAACGGAGCGACTGTGCTGCTCTATGAGGGCGCGCCGAACTGGCCGGAGTACGATCGCTTCTGGAAGGTGATCGACAAGTATGCGGTGAGCGTGTTCTACACGGCGCCGACGGCGATCCGCGCGTTCATCAAGTGGGGAACGGAGTTTGTGGAGAAGCACTCGCTGGCGTCGCTGCGGCTGCTGGGCACGGTGGGCGAGCCGATCAATCCTGAGGCGTGGATGTGGTACCACCGCGAGGTGGGCAAGGAGCGCTGCCCGATTGTGGACACCTACTGGCAGACGGAGACGGGTGCGCATCTGCTCACGCCGATTCCGGGCGCGATTGCCGCGAAGCCGGGTTCGGCCACGCGGCCGTTCTTTGGCATTGAGCCGGCGATTGTGAGCAAGGAAGGCGAGCCGCTTGCGGCGAACGCGGGCGGGCTACTGGTGATTCGCAAGCCGTGGCCTTCGATTGCCCGCACGATCTGGGGCGATCATGAGCGCTTTGTGAAGTCGTACTTCTCCGAGGTGCCGGGGTGCTACTTTACCGGGGACGGCGCGCGCTGCGACGAAGACGGCTACTACTGGTTGATGGGGCGCGTGGACGATGTGATCAACGTCAGCGGGCACAGGCTGGGCACCATGGAGATTGAGTCTGCGCTGGTGGCGCATCCCAAGGTGGCGGAGGCCGCGGTGGTGGGGCGTCCGGATGAGCTGAAGGGGCAGGCGATTGCGGCGTTCGTCTCGCTGGATTATGGGCTGGAGCCGAGCGAGGAGCTGAAGCAGGAGCTGCGGCAGTGGGTGGCCAAAGAGATCGGTGCTCTGGCGCGTCCGGATGATCTGCGCTTTACGCCGATTCTGCCCAAGACGCGTTCCGGCAAGATCATGCGCCGCCTGTTGCGCGAGCTGGCGACCACCGGCGAGGTGAAGGGCGATACGACGACGCTGGAGGACTTCAGCGTTCTGGCCAAGCTGCGGGAAAACGACGACTAGAGGGCGGACACCGGCGGTTTCTGGAACACGGCGGCGCAAGTCGTCGTCTAATGGGGCATGCGTGTTTTTCTGCCCCTGATCGCTGTGCTGGCGGCGTTGCCTGCTGCCGCACAGCAGGATGCTCCGAAACCGAAGATCGGCTCTCCCGTCAGTGTTCCTGTGATTGTGCGCGATAAGAAAGGCGATACCGTCAGCGGGCTGGCGTTGCCGAACTTTTCGCTGAAGGTGGAGGGTGTGGCCCAGAAGCTGGATGCGGTGAATCCTGGTTCGTCGGTGACCTATGGACTGGTGGTGGATGTCAGCAAAGGGGAACGGCACTCGCTGGAGGCGGTGCGCAAGGGCGCGCGGTCGCTGATTTCGTCGCTGCAGCCGGGAGACCAGATGTTTGTCGTGCAGTTTGCCCGGCAGATTGAACTGCTGCAGGGACCGACTACGGACCATGCGCGGCTGGACAGAGCGCTGGACCTGCTGGGAACGTCGAGCCCTTCGTTCCAGCCGGATGATCCTCCCATGGAGCGTGGTGACGACGCTGAGGGGCGCAGAATCCGGACCGGTGGCGTTTCGCTGGAGGACGCTGTTTACCTGAGCTCGGAGGAGGTTCTGGCGCGCGAGAAGACGCGGCGGGTGTTGCTGGTGGTCTCCGATGGCGTGGATGTGGGCTCGAAGATGTCGGCAACGGATGCGATGGAGTCGCTGGAGCGCACGGGCACGCTGGTGTATGGGGTTTACTCGCGCAATGACGCGGCTCCGGTGCAGACGCCGGATCGCGCGGGGCAGGGGCGCGGCAGCGGCAACGGACGGCCTTCGATTGGCGGTTATCCGGGAAGCTCCTCCCCGGGCAGCTACCCGGGAAGCGGGTACCCGGGGGGCGGCGGCAGCAGTACGCCTTCCGGTGGAAGCAGCGGCGGCCAGCAGCCGAAGTCGACCGGAGACGACCGTACGCGGCGTCCCAGTGTGGATGGGGTGCAGGTGCTGCGCAAGATGAGCGAGAACACGGGAGGACGCCTGCTTGAGCAGGCGCACCACGAGACGCTGGAGGAGCAGATGGCCACGGTGAGCGGCGATCTGCATGCGGCGTACTGGCTGAGCTTTGCTCCGGTGGGACCGGCGGCCCGTAACGGGTACCATGCGTTCGATCTGCAGGTAAGTGGCCCGGACAAAGGCAAAAAGATTGATCTTCAGGCTCCGGAAGGCTACTACGCGGCGGATTGATTCCGGCGTGGCCCAGGGGCGGGCTCTTGGCGAAGAGCCGCGTTTATCGCATCATGGAAACGGTTCGTTCTGTGAGCCGGAGAGAAGGTAGCGATGAAGCGTTCGTGGATGCAGTGGATGTCGGGTGCGGTGCTGGTGATGGGAGCCGCGGTGTGTGGAGCGCAGTCGGCTCCGATTCCCCGGGCGCATATCTATCCCCCGGTGGAGCAGGCCCAGACCGACATCAAAGCGGCTTTGCTGAAGGCAAAGCAGGAACACAAGCGCGTCATCCTCGACTTTGGCGGAGACTGGTGCGGCGATTGCCAGGTGCTGAACTACTACTTCCATCAGGGCCCGAACCAGGAGCTGCTGGACAAGTATTACGTGCTGGTGGATGTGAACATCGGGCACATCGATCAGAATCTGGACCTGGGGCAGAAGTACGGTGTGGACCTGAAGCACGGTGTTCCGGCGCTGAGCGTGGTGAACCCGAACGGCACGGTGGTTTACGGGCAGAAGAATGGCGAGTTTGAAGATATGCGCCACATGCAGAGCTCGGATGCGACGCTGTTTCTCCAGACCTGGAAGCCGCGCTAAAGAATGAGCGGGCATGCCGTTCTAGGCCGTGTGGTGATGAACCCTGCGCATCATGTGCTCGCGGTGGCCAAGAATCTGCGTCAGGCGGTTCTGGCGGCGCTGGAGCATGATGCGGCGACGGTGGCGCAGGCCACGGCCTATGCTGCCGTCTTTGCCCTGTTCCCGGCACTGGTGGTGGCCGCGGCGCTGGTGCCGCTGCTGCCCGATACGGTGCCGTTTCAGGCGCAGATGGCGTTGTTTTTCGATCGTGTACTGCCTTCGAGCGTGGAGCCGATGCTGCGCTCCTACTTTGAGGAATCCAATAACAATCCGCATACGGTGAACGCGGTGCTGGGCTCGGTGTTTGTTTCGGTCTCCGGCGCCGCGACCGTGATGTCGACGCTGATGGAAGGCTTTCGCCGGGCCCATGAGCTGCCGCTGACGCCGGGAAGCTTCTGGCCGCGGCGAATGCGTGCGCTGGCGCTGGTGCCGCTCTCGCTGATTCCGATGGCGCTGGCGAGCGCGCTGGTGGTCTTTGGACACTTCTTCAGCGTGTGGATTGCGAGCATGATGCCGTTGTCGTTGCAGCAGCCGGTGTATGTGATTTCGTTCCTGGCGCGCTGGACGATTGCGCTTGCGGGTTCGACCGGCATCATTGCGGTGGTGTATCACCTGGGAACGGACCTGAGCACGGGGATCCGCGCGCATATCGACCCGTTGCTTCGTGAGCCGTGGATGATGCTGCGCAAGGACTGGAGCTGGCGCGCGAGCCTTCCGGGAGCCACCGTGGCTACGTTGCTGTGGTTTGTTTCAACCGTGATTTTTGGCTGGTATGTAACGCGCTTTGCCGATTATGGCCGCGTGTATGGTTCGCTGGGAGCAGGGATCGCGCTGATGATCTGGCTCTACCTGATTGCTTTGAGCATTTTGATCGGTTCGGAGTTCAATGCGCAGCTGCGATTACCCAATCGCGATAAGCGTACGGCCGAGTTTCTGTGGAAACTGCCAATGCTTCGCCGGTTGGGACATCGATTTGACAGGTAGAATGACTCACTGAAGATCCACGAAAATTTGTGAAGGTATCTCGTTTGAAGGGCGGCAGGATGACGGTCAGCAAGAAGTGGTGGGGCGCGGAAGGTTCACGCAGGGCAAAGATCGTAGCAACATTGGGACCGGCTTCGAGCAGCCCGGAGATGTTCCGGTCGTTGGTGCGGGCGGGGCTTGATGTCGCACGGCTGAACTTTTCGCACGGTTCGCACGAGCAGAAGGCTGAGCTGATTGCCATGGTGCGCCGTGTTGCCGAGGAAGAAGGTAAGCCGATCTGCATTCTGGCCGATCTGCAGGGACCGAAGATCCGTACCGGAACGCTGGTGGGCGGTAAGCCCGTGATGCTGGAAGCGGGCAAGACGCTGACGATTACGCCGGTCCAGATGGAAGGCACCGCGGAGAAGGTCAGCACGGTCTTTACGACGCTGGCGGAGAACCTGAAGCCGGGTGACCGTATTCTGCTCTCGGACGGTTTGATTGAGCTGCGTGTGCGGGAGCTGCAGGGCGCGGATGTGGTGACGGAGATCGTCAACGGTGGCCTGCTGGGTGAGAAGAAGGGCATCAACCTGCCGAACATCAACGTCAAGGTTCCGTCGCTGACGGAGAAGGACGAGCAGGATCTGGAGTTCTGTATCGCGCAGGGCTGTGACACGATCGCGGTTTCGTTTGTGCAGACCGCGGACGATGTGCGCTATGTGAAGTCGCGCATTGCCCAGCTCGGTTCGGATGCCTGGGTGATTTCGAAGCTCGAAAAGCCGCAGGCGGTCGACCATCTGGAGAGTATTCTGGAGGCCTCGGACGGCATCATGGTCGCTCGTGGCGATCTGGGTGTGGAGGTTCCGCCGGAGAAGGTTCCTGCGATTCAGAAGCACATCATCCGCCGTTGCGCAGCCAGCCGCAAGCCGGTAATTACGGCAACGCAGATGCTGGAGTCCATGATTGAAAATCCGCGCCCGACGCGTGCGGAAGCCTCAGACGTGGCGAATGCGATTTATGACGGTACCGATGCCGTGATGCTCTCTGCAGAGAGCGCGGCGGGTAAGTATCCGGTGGAAGCCGTGGCGATGATGGCAAAGATTGTCTGCGAGACCGAAGAGCAGATGCGGCAGGAGCCCAAGTTGCCGCTGCCGGCTCCGACGCACCGCCGTAAGCTTTCGATTCCGGAGACGATCTGCGAGTCGATGGCGCACTCGGCGGAAGAGATGGATCTGGCAGCGATTGCGATCTTTACGGAGAGCGGAACGACAGCACGCCTGCTGTCCAAACATCGTCCGTGTTCCCCGATCGTGGCTCTGGCTCCGTTTGATTCGGTGACACGCCGCAACATGCTGCTTTGGGGTGTGTTTCCGATCACCTGCTCGCGCTTTGACGGCACGGATGGTCTGGTGAGCATGGCGGAAGATATTCTGGAGACAGAAGGCTTTGTAAAGCCGCAGGAAGTGCTGGGCATTGTTGCCGGTACGGCTACCAAGTCCGGTGCGACGAACTTCATGCGTTTGCACCTGGTGGGAGATCGCAAGTAGTTTCCGCCGCGTTTTACGCAAGCTGCAGCTGACTACAATCGGGCCATGGGCAGGATACGAGTACTTTCCGATCAGGTGGCGAATCAGATCGCCGCCGGTGAAGTGGTCGAGCGTCCTGCCTCGGTCGTTAAGGAGCTGCTGGAGAATGCGCTGGACGCGGGAGCGACGCGCATACGCGTGGAGGTTGAGGGCGGCGGGCGCAAGCTGATCCGCATTATCGACAACGGGCATGGTATGAGCCGTGATGATGCGTTGCTGGCCTTTGAGCGTCATGCCACCTCGAAGCTGCGTTCGAGCGACGATCTGCTAAGCATTGCGACGCTGGGCTTTCGCGGCGAGGCTTTGCCGTCGATTGCCTCGGTGGCGCGCGTGCAGCTGGAGACGCGGGCGCCGGAGGACGAGGTCGGCACGGTGGTTGAGATTCAGGGCGGCAACATGACTCGCGTGGAAGACGCGGGCCTGCCGGCCGGAACGACGATCGCTGTTCGTGACCTGTTCTTCAATACGCCGGCGCGGCGAAAGTTTTTGCGCTCCGAGCAGACGGAGCTGGGCCATGTCGCCGCGCTGGTAACCCATTACGCGCTGGCGCATCCGGAGAAGCACTTCGAACTGCACTCCGCAACCCAGGCGCTTGTGATGGCGCCTGCGGTAGCCAATGCCGGGGAGCGACTCTTTCAGATCTTCGGGCGCGATACCTTCGACGCCCTGATTCCCGTCGCCGCGGAGATGGACTTTGCGCGCGCGGGCATTCCGGAGCCGCCGCCGTGGAAGCGTGCGGAGGACTATGAGCCGCCGGCGCCGGGCATGGTGCGCTTGACGGGCTTTGTGTCCAAGCCGGAGCTGCAGAAGCTGAACCGGAACTCCATCTATGTTTTCGCCAACGGCCGCCTGATACGCGATCGCCTGATTCTGCATGCGTTGACGGAGGCGTACCGGAATATCATTCCGCCGACCTCGTTCCCGGTGGTGCTGCTGTTTCTGGATCTGCCGCCGCAGGAGATCGACGTGAACGTGCATCCGGCCAAGACGGAGGTGCGCTTCCGTCAGGGGTCGTTTGTGCACGACTTCGTGCGGGACGCGGTGCGCACGGCGCTGATGAACGCGCGGCCCGCAGCCAGCTTTTTTGCGGCGCTCCATACTGCGCCGACCGCGAGCCCTTCGCTGATGGTGGATGTAAGCCCGCTGCCGGGCGTGGATCAGCCTTTGCGGGAGCCTTCTGCTGGTGGGCTGGTGCCCGAGAGCGCGGTGGTCGATCCGGAGGATGTGGCGAGCTTTTCTCTGCAGCAGGCTGTGGCGTCGCGTGAGCTTCCGGGACGCCTGGGGTTTGAGGGCCAGGGCATGGCTGTGGGCTATGACGCGGGTTCGGTCAGCGAGGCGATTGAGGGCGCGGAGCAGCCTACGCTGAATAACCTGGCCTCACTCAAAGCGCTAGGCCAGCTGCGGGATTCGTTCATTCTGGCGGTGAATGAAGAGGGGCTTTGGATTATTGACCAGCATGTGGCGCATGAACGTGTGCTGTTTGAAAAAATTCTGCGCGAGCGGCAGGTGGAAGCGGTACAGCGCCAGCGGCTGCTGATGCCGGTGCTGGTGGAGCTTCTGCCGGAGCAGATGGTGCGTTTTGCGGAAATTTCCGAGGAGCTGGAGCGCAACGGCTTCGAGGCCGAGCCGTTTGGGCCCAGAACGCTGGCGGTCAAGGCTGCCCCGGTGGGGCTGGAGGGCAAGGAACTCGAGCGGATGCTGGAGGAAGTGCTTGGAAACACAGAGAAAACGGCCCAGGTAGAGAACGAAGAGCTGCGCCGGACCCGGATTGCGGCTTCGATTGCCTGCCACGCCGCGATCAAGGTAAATATGCCGCTGGAGTCCTCTAAGATCTCCTGGCTTTTGGAAGAGCTCGGAAAAACAGCACATCCGACCAGTTGCCCCCATGGCCGACCCATCGCTCTGCGGTATTCTATGAAGGACATTCAGCGGGCGTTTCAGCGCATCTAGAGCCGAAGGGCTCGAAGACGCTTCGAGGACGCCGGTACAGCGAAGAGCAGGGACTCTCCATGCTTCGCCCCGCATTAAAACTCCGAGTACAGACATGTTTCCTGAAAGCAGGAGCATGCAAGGTTGGCAAGTGGCTACACAACAGCAGTTCAATGAAGCGCAGCTAGCGGCTGCGCGTGCGCCCATGTGGCATCAGGCGGGCGAGCCGCTTCTGACCAGCGAAGCCGCAAAGGATTGGATCGAGGCGCTGGGCCTGGTCCCTTATGCCCCGCAGAAGCTGCGGATGACGGCGGCAACCCTGGTGGAAGCCACGCTTGGCACCAAGAAGGAAGACCCCACCGCGGCTGAGTCGCAGGTGGCGCGCGACCTGGTAGCCCGTTTGACCGGGGAAGGCGTGTTAATGCCGCTGAACCTGCTGGGCGGTGCCGGCGATACGCCAGATTTTGTGGCCTCGCTGTCGGCCTTCCGTTTCCTGTTTACGCTGCGCGGCGACAAGAACTGGAAGCAGGCGCCTTCGACGCAGGGCTCGGTGAAGGTGACGCCGCTGGCGCTGGGCGTGTATGAGCTGCTGGCAGAGCGTGGAGCGATGAGCGCTGCCGAGCTGGCAAACGAGCTGGGCCGCGAGGTGACGGAAACTGCGATTCTGCGCGCGCTCAATGAGCTGTGGCAGATGATGCGCGTGCTTCCGCTGCTGGCTTTGGGCGAAGGTGCGACGCTGTGGGAGCTGACCTCCCGCCGCTTTACCAAGTCGATTAAGGCCGGGGTCAACGCCGGTCAGCCGACCGCGCTCTCTGCGTTGCTTTCGCTTTACTTCGGGCAGGTGATTGCTGCGACCTCCGAGGAGGTCGAGACCTTCCTGTCGCCTCTGGCGCCGCGTTCGCGCGTGCGTGAGGTGATTGGTGCGCTGCGCACTGCGCGCGAGCTGGAGGCTGCGGTGATCAGCGGTCAGGAGTTTCTGCACATCGACGGATCGCTGCCGGAGTTCCCGGAACTGGCTGAGCCGGAGTTGAGCGAAGAGGAGCTTGCGGCCAAGGCCGCTGTTCCGCCGACGCGCTTCTCGGAAACGGAGAGCCCGGAGCCGGGACGTATTCGCCGCTTCAACGCGGAAGGTGCTGGTGAGCGCCGTCCCGCGGGTGCGTTTGGTCGTGGTGAGCGCGAGCGCCGCCCGTTCAACCGTGCCGCCGCTTCTGAGGCAGGCGCGGAGGAGTTTACCAAGCCCTGGAACGAAGAGCGCGGTGAGCGTAAGCCGTTCGACCGTGAGCGTAAGCCGTTTGGCGACCGCAAGCCCTTTGGGGATCGCAAGCCCTTCGGCGATCGCAAGCCGTTTGGTGGCGATCGTAAGCCGTTCCCACGCCGCGAAGGTGGCGAGGGTGGTGGTTTCGACCGTCCGCGCCGTCCGTTTACGCCTCGTGGCGAAGGTTCTGAAGGTGGCGAGCGTCGTCCGTTCAACCGTGACCGCAAGCCCTTCGGCGATCGCAAGCCGTTCGGTGGTGATCGTAAGCCGTTCCCGCGCCGCGAAGGTGGCGAGGGTGGTGGTTTCGACCGTCCGCGCCGTCCGTTTACGCCGCGTGGCGAAGGTTCTGAAGGTGGCGAGCGTCGTCCGTTCAACCGCGACCGCAAGCCGTTTGGCGACCGTAAGCCGTTTGGTGGTGATCGCAAGCCGTTCCCGCGCCGTGAAGGTGGCGAGGGTGGTGGTTTCGAGCGTCCGCGTCGTCCGTTCACTCCTCGTGGTGAAGGTTCTGAGGGTGGTGAGCGTCGTCCGTTCAACCGCGACCGTAAGCCGTTTGGCGATCGCAAGCCATTTGGTGGTGATCGTAAGCCGTTCCCGCGCCGTGAAGGTGGCGAGGGTGGTGGTTTCGAGCGTCCGCGCCGTCCGTTTACGCCGCGTGGCGAAGGTTCTGAGGGTGGTGAGCGTCGTCCGTTCAACCGCGACCGCAAGCCTTTCGGTGATCGCAAGCCGTTTGGTGGTGATCGCAAGCCGTTCCCACGCCGCGAAGGTGGCGAGGGTGGTGGTTTCGAGCGTCCGCGCCGTCCGTTTACGCCTCGTGGCGAAGGTTCTGAGGGTGGCGAGCGTCGTCCGTTCAACCGCGACCGCAAGCCGTTTGGCGACCGTAAGCCGTTTGGTGGTGATCGCAAGCCGTTCCCACGCCGCGAAGGTGGCGAGGGTGGTGATCGCGGGGCACGCAAGCCGTTTGGTGGACCGCGCAAGAGCTTTGGTGGCGGCAAGCCGGGGGGCAAGTTTGGCGGTAAGCCGGCTGGCGGTGCTTTCAAGCCCTTTGCCAAGAAGTTCTCCGATAAACCGAAGCGTTCAGCAGAGGAGTAGATAGCAGGCCATGAGCAGTTCCTCCGCGGTAGTTTCTCCGCGCCGCCAGCGGCCGGTGATTGCAATTGATGGCCCGGCCGGTGCGGGAAAGAGCACGGTCGCGGCGCATCTGGCTCGTCACTTCGGGTTGTTGAATCTGGAAACAGGTGCGATGTACCGGGCGCTTGCGCTCAAGGCGATCGAGAAGGATGTGGCCTTTGAGGATGAGGCCGGGCTTCTGGCACTGGCCGCAGAGACCACGATCGCGCTCGAGCCTCGGCTGGAGGGAAACCGTGTACTGCTGGATGGCGTGGATGTTTCGCGCCGGGTGCGTGAAGGAGATGTAACGGCGGCGGCCTCGAAGGTGAGCGTGCATGCTCCGTTGCGTGTCTGGATGGTGAATCAGCAGCGCGCTCTGGGGCGCGATGGCGGCGTGGTGATGGAGGGCCGGGACATTGGAACGGTCGTTTTTCCAGATGCGGAAGTGAAAATCTTTCTGGACGCGGCGCCGGAAGTGCGCGGAAATCGGCGCTATCTTCAGACCGGAACCGGGGATGCCAAGGTAACGGAAGAGTCACTGGTCAAGGAGCTGAAGGAGCGCGATGCGCGGGACCGGAATCGCGCCGATTCTCCGCTAAAACCCGCTGAAGACGCGGTTTTGCTGGATTCGACCGGTTTGACACTGGAGCAGGTGCTGGAAGCTGCGGAGCAAATCGTTCGTTCTCATCTGGAACACAATGCGTTGCACTAAGGTCAGTGCAATCAAGGGGTGACGAAAAATATTCCGTGGAAATTTTAGGCTCCGTGCTAACATTTCCCCATCGTTTGAAACAAGTTGGTTTTCTGCAGCTCCAAGCAGCCGAAGCCCAGATTTGGATTCAGCGTCAAAGTAAATCACACCAAGGATTCAGCGAGACATGGAACAGGGAACAGTAAAGTGGTTCAACGACGCCAAGGGTTTTGGCTTCATCAGCCGTCAGAATGGTGAAGATGTATTCGTGCACTACTCGGCCATCAACACCAACGGTTTCAAGAGCCTGCAGGAAGGCCAGGCTGTTCAGTTCAACGTGGTCAAGGGACCCAAGGGCTGGCAGGCTTCCGACGTACAGCCTCTGTAAGCTTTATCCAGCACGACCGTAAAACTGCATCACTTTTTGAGGTCAGTTCGATCGCGCAGGATATGCGATACCAAAGGGGAACAGCTTAGGCTGTTCCCCTTTCGCGTTTTGCGTCAGGTGTTGCAGGGGCGGTGTTGCGTTTTGCTGCTCACCGGGTATTTTTGTTCTGTTTTCTGGGGATTGCTCAAGGTTGTGGCTGCGATGGAGCCGGCTCGGTAGGGGAAGAGTCGCTCGGTGCGGCCTGATCTCCAACGCCAACGATGCGCATGGTGGTGCGGAACTTGCGGTACTCCGAGGTTTCGATGTGGATGGTGCCGTTGAAGCCTCCGAAGAGCAGGTAGCGCATGGAGCCTTCTGCGTCGATGCTTTGCGGAAGCCAGGCTGCGTCATCGACTTTGATAGCGCGAAAGTCAAAGTAGGAGTGCGCTGAAATTTTTGCGAGCAGGCCTCCACCGATCTTGAAGTCTTTGCGGAATTCACCGTGGGAGGCGACCATGGCGTTGTCGGCCTGATCGATCCAGACGGTGCCGTAGAGATCGCGCACGACCTTCTCGAACTCGTTGCGGGTTGCGGCCTGTGGATTGCCTGCGTAGTCGATGATCCAGACGGGGCGCCCGGCGTAGGTGCCTTCGTGGAGGTTGGAGAAGGTGCCGAGTTCGAGAATGCGGCGCACGGTGAGCACCTCCTCGCCCTGGGCGTTGGTGGGCTTGCCCTGGGTCTGGAGTTTGGAGCGGTGCTCCTTTTGCCGGGCGACAAGCTTGTCGATGGACTCTTCCTGCTTGCGTTTCTCGTTATCCGAGAGCGGTTTGCCGTCTTTGGCGGTGATGCGGTTGATGCGAATGCCCTGGACGGTGAAGCTCTCGGCGTCGGTGGTGGTGGTTTTCTTCGCGGAGCCATCCTTATTGCGCTCCTGATTTACGACCTTGATCTTGTAGGTGTAGTCGCGGCGGGCATCGTCAAAGGCTTCCTGATTTTTTTCTACCTGCAGCATGAGCTTGTCGGGGTCGGGCAGAGACCGTGGCTGCGTCTGCTGCGATGCAGCGGCGCAGGAAGGCAGGGCAAGCAGAAGTGCAGCGAAGCGAAGCGGCAACATGACCACGATGATACGTCTTCGATTTGCGACGAAGTTCATGGAAGAGTCGGGCTGCGAGACTGCATCATAGAAGTGTGGGAGAAACGGCACACATCGATTCGACGGACGTGGGTTCCAACCCGCCTCACAATCACCTTCAAGAAGGCGGCTCGTTTGAGCCGCTCAAGATTCCTCTCTTTCGAGATCGCTGGCTTGCGGCGACGGTGTCGAACGTGGGCACGTGGATGCAGGACACGGCGGGCACATGGTTGATGACCGTGCTGACGAGTTCGCCCCTGCTGATTGCGCTGATGCAGACGGCTGCAAGTCTTCCGGTTCTGTTTCTGGGGCTGCTGGCGGGGGCAACGGCGGACATCTATGACCGGCGGCGGCTGCTGATCTTCTGGCAGGCGTGGATGCTGGTGAGCGTGGCGGTGCTGGCTGTGCTGACCTTTGCGGGTGTGATTCAGCCGTGGACCCTGCTGGCGTTTACGTTTCTGCTGAACATCGGCTCGTCGATGAACAACCCGGCCTGGCAGGCGATTGTGCCGGAGCTGGTGCCGCGCGAGCAACTGCCTGCGGCGGTGACGCTGAATGCGGCGAGCAATAACATTGCTCGCGCGCTGGGGCCGGCGCTGGGCGGGTTGATGATCGCCGCGTTTACCAAGACGGACTCCGGCGCGGGGTGGGTCTTTGCGCTGAACGCTGCTTCCTTTGCCGGCGTGATCTGGATTTTGTGGCGGTGGCATCGTCAGCCGATCTTCAAGAGCGCGTTGCCGGCGGAACGTATTGCAGGCTCGGTGCGCTCGGGGCTGCGGTATGTGCGGTACTCGCCGACGCTGCAGGGATCACTGATTCGCGCGTTTGTGTTCACGTTCTTCGTTAGCGCGGTGTGGTCGTTGCTGGCACTTGTCGCCAAGCGGGATCTGAAGCAGGGCGCGATGGGCTACGGCATTCTGAATGGCTGCCTTGGGTTGGGCGCGGTGGTTGCTGCGACGACGTTGTCGCGTATCCGTAAGCTCATCAGCGCGGACATGCTGCTGGCGTGCACCTCAATCTACTACGTGGTGGCGATGCTGATTCTTGCCTGGGTGAAGATCCCGGCCATTGTGATTGTTGCTCTGCTGCTTGCGGGGTTCTGCTGGACCTCGACGATGTCGACGCTGAACGTGAGCGTTCAGTTGAGTGTGCCGGACTGGGTGTATGCGCGTGCGCTGGGAACGTACCTGATGACGTTCCAGGGCGGTATGGCGCTGGGTTCGGTGGCCTGGGGTGCGATTGCGCAGCGCACCTCGGTTCCGATTGCGTTTACCTGTGCGGCGGTGGGCTTTGCGCTCTCGTTGATCTTCACGTCTCGTATTCATATTCTGAAAGGCACACTGCCGGACCTTACACCCTATAAGTTCAAACGGCCGATGCCGCAGTTTGCGTCTACGCCGGATCCTGAAGATGGGCCGGTGCGCATCTCGATTGAGTACACGGTGAAGCAGGAAGACTACACGGCGTTCACGCGTGCGATTCATGAGCTGGAAGGGGCGCGCCTGCGCGATGGAGCGATTCGCTGGGGCGTGTATCGCGATGCGTCTGATCCGGAGCATCTGAACGAAACGTTCGTGATGGAAAGCTGGCTGGATTATCTTCGTTCGCGCGAGCGCACCACGCTTGCCGATCAGCAGATACGAGAGCGCGTCTGGGCGTTGCACTCGGGCGATGGTCCTCCGAAGGTGACGCATCAGATCTGGGCTGCGGAAGTGCCGCACTCGGCGATCTAAACAGAAGGGTTTGGCGGGCGAACGACCGCGTTGTCGCATGCAGAGGGCAAGCGTGTGCGATAACGCTGTTGTTATACTCGCCGCAAAACTTCTGTTTCGAGAAAGAGACTTCCATGCACTTCGGCAAGATCGTTTCGCTGTTTGCGGTGAGCGCTGTTTTGGGGGCTGCTGCATTGCATGCGCAGTCGGATGCGGCGGCTAAGCGCACGTTGTTGCGTGCGGGCCACGTTCTCGATGTGAAGACGGGCAAGGTGGCGGATGACCAGACGATTGTTGTGGTCGCGGACAAGATTCAGTCGGTGCAGCCGA
>JAPWKG010000018.1 GCA_028283625.1 Acidobacteriaceae bacterium
ACCTTGTCCGGAGAAGCCGCCGCACTCAGCACGTTGTCCACGATCGGCTTGATCAACAGAATGCGGAACGCTGCCAGCGCACCAACCGCTGCCATCAACAGCACCGAAAGAATCACGTACGGTGAGTACGGGCGCATGTACGCCAACAAACGCGCCACGCGCTTCATGGAAGAACCTCTGTTCGAATACCGCAAATCATCTAGGACATTCTACGGTGAAAGCCATCCAGATCAGGACTTCCGTGGCATATCCCGGTGCGACGCCTTCACGCGATACCCCACAGCGGACAAGCGCTTCTTCAGCTCCTCGGTAATCATCACCGAGCGATGCTGCCCACCGGTGCACCCAATTCCAATCGTCAGGTAGCTCTTTCCTTCCTTGATGTAATGCGGCAGAAGAAAGGTCAGCATATCGGTGGCTTTATCCAGAAACTCCTGCGTTTGCGGGAAGCTGCGCACGTACTTCGCCACCTTGGGATGTTTGCCCGTCAGCTTGCGAAACTCCGGCACAAAATGAGGATTGGGCAGAAAACGCACATCAAACACGAGATCGGCATCGCTGGGCACACCGTTCTTGAAACCGAAGCTCATCACCGAGATCGTCAGATTCCGGTCGCTTTCGCTCTTGTCTCCGTTTTCAAACTGCGCATTGATGTGAGCACGCAGCTCATGCACATTGAACTTCGTCGTATCGAGCAGAATATCGGCGACGTTGCGAATCGGATCCAACCGTTTCCGCTCGGCACGAATTTGCGAAAGTACCGTCTCCCCACGGCCAAGCGGGTGCGGTCGGCGCGTCTCAGAAAAACGTCGCACAATCGCTTCCTCGCTCGCCTCCAGAAACAGAACGCGCGTCTGCAGAACCTTGCGCACCTGCTTCAGAATGGCCGGAAAACGATCGAGCTTGGCCCCTTCACGCACATCGACAACCAGTGCCGCATGCGTAATATCCGCGGACTTTGCCACCAGTTCGGCAAAACGCGGGATCAATTCCAAAGGCAAATTGTCGACCGAGTAGTAACCCAGATCCTCGAACGCTTTTAGCGCTGAGGCCTTGCCGGAACCGGACATTCCGGTCAGAATGACCAACTCGCGCTCGTGCTCTTGATGCCGAGGTTTATCCGCTTGCTTTCGTGCAGCCTTCGCCATGCGCAAATCGTAGCACCCGCACATCAACAACGGGCAGCCCCCAAAGGTGGCTGCCCGTCGAAAACCGGCTTGCGCCGCGTTCGTTATAAATTGTGGCCGCTCAGGCTACAGCAGCCAGCGTCCGAATATCTCCTCCACGGGCTCGCATACTCGCAGCACGGTCTTTTTGCTTCACCGCCTGCGCTTCCAGCTTCATGAGCGCGTCATGTAAAGCACGCTCCATATCGTTTGCGGTTGCACACTTTGCCACAATGCTGCCGTTACGGCACTGCAGCGTGACTTCAGCAATGGTTCTGTACTTATCTTCGGTAAGGATCACATGCGCCTGCGTGCATCCTGTCACGCGGCCAATGCGTTCCATGGCGGTTTGTGCCTGGGCTTTAAGGTTTGGGGTAACCGTCGTATGGCGGCCGGTATATTCCATAATCATTGAAGAAGCCCTCCATTATCTGGTTGAGATGCGCCTATCGCATGCGGCGTTGGTGCGTGCTCGGAATCTGCATATCCTCGCGATATTTGGCTACCGTACGCCGCGTCACCTTGATTCCCTGCTTCTGTAACGCTTCTGCAAGATATTCATCGGTCCAGGGCTTGCGCGGATCCTCTTCATCGATCAGCTTCTTCACTCGCCGCTTCAGGAGCACCAGCGGCAGCTCAGAGCCCTCGCTTCCGTTTCCTCCTTCCGAGAAGAAGAAGCGTAACTCATAAACACCCTGTGGAGTATGCACATATTTATTCGCTACCGCACGGCTAACAGTGGACGGGTGAACGCCAATCTCTTCCGCCACCTCCTTAATCATCATGGGGCGCATGCCATCCACGCCGCGATCAAGGAAATCCTGTTGCCGGCGCACGATGGCCTCACACGTCCGAACGATCGTATTCTTGCGCTGCTCAATGTTCCTAAGCAGTTGAATTGCTGACTTATAGCGCTCCTTCACGTACTCGCGAACCTCGCGCTCCGTGCTCCGCTCTCGCAGCATTCTGCGGTAGCCAGCGTTCAGGCGAAGCGCCGGCAGATCTTCCTCGTTCATCACCACGACCCAGCTCTCGTCCCGTTTGACGAAAGCAACATCAGGCTCAATCAACCGGGTTGCGACATGGTTGTAACGCTGCCCGGGGCGAGGGTCCAGACGGCGAATAATCTCAACAGCTTCGTTTACCTGCTCCTGCCTTGCCTTGGTCAACCGCACCAGCTCACGTAAATCCTTGCGCTGCAGCAGTAGCAGGTGCTGTTCGACGATTTTGCGCGCCAACGCAGCGACGCTCGACTCCTGCTCGCCCTGAGGCACCTGCGCAAGCTGCAACAACAAACACTCCCGCAGATCATGCGCGCCGATCCCCGCGGGATCGAGCTGACGGATCACTCCGCGCGCCTCAGCAATCAGCGGAGCAAGATCCTCCTCCGCGCCAAGCTCAAACGCAAGGGACGCTGCAATCTCTTCATCGCTCGCGGTTAGGTAGCCATCTTCATTGAGGTTGCCAATCACAACCTCCACCGCCTGCCGCAGCTCTTCTCGCAGCGGCAGTGAACCGATCTGCCACAACAGATGATCGCTCAGGGTCGCAGGCTTGGAGAGAAAGTGCTCAAAAGATGGCCGCTCCGGATCAAACTCTTCCAGTGACGTGCCTCCGGTACGAAAACCGGGATCCAGATAATCCTGAAAGTAGCTGCCGAAATCGATCTCGTCGAACGGATCCTTCTCGCGGTCGTTTCCTGCGGCAAGATCCTCAGCCGAACGTTCGCGATCTCCTTCACGTGCCGCGCGCTCATCGTATGTCTCCGCGCTCTCATCGATTTCTTCGAGCACGGGGTTTTCGACTAATTCCCCATTGATCATGTCCTTGAGCTCAAGCTTGTTAAGCGCAAGAACACTGACCATTTGCACCAGGCCCGGAGTGAGCACCTGGCGCTGCGAAAGCTTGACGTTTAAACGCGGCTGCAGCAACGTCGACTCAACCTCACTTCGTTTGCCCATCGTTCGGCAAAACGATCTGCAGGGCACAATGACTCACCCTCGCGTGTGGTCACTATACTCTGCCTCGCTGTTTTATTGCGCAGAGTGATATCAAATCGGTACCGGTTTTCTGGACCGACAGACAACTCTTGCTTATGCTTGCGGCTGTTCCGGTAGCGTCGGCTTTTCCTTCAGCCGGAAGCTCTCCCCCAGATACACACGCAAAACCTCAGGGTCACGGCCAAGCTCACCCGGCGTTCCCGCACGGAAAATCTTGCCTCCGTTGATGATGTAGGCGCGGTCAACCACCGCCAGCGTCTCCACTACATTGTGATCCGTAATCAGAACGCCGATCCCGGCAGCCTTCAGGCTGAAGATAATCTGCTGCAGTTCCAGGGTCTGAATCGGATCGACGCCGGAAAACGGTTCGTCCAGCAAAATGAACGCGGGCTGAATCGCCAGACAGCGGGCAATCTCCACGCGTCTGCGCTCGCCACCGCTCAAAGCGTAGCCGCGGGTCTTGCGGACATGCTCCAGGCCCAGCTGCGTCAGCAGCAACTCCGTGCGCTTGCGGCGAGCCTCCCAGGTACCGTGCTGCGTTTCCAGCACAGCCAGGATATTTTCCTCCACCGTCAGTTTGCGAAAGACGGAAGGCTCCTGCGGCAGGTACGAGATACCGTGCTCCCGCGCGCGCAGATACATCGGCGTCCGGGTAATATCCACCCCATCAGTCATCACCCGGCCTTCGTCAGGTCGCACCAGGCCGACGATCATGTAGAAGCTGGTCGTCTTGCCCGCACCATTCGGTCCCAGCAGACCAACAACCTCTCCCTGCTGGATCTGCAGGCTAACACCGCCCACAACCTGACGGCCACCATAGCTCTTCTGGATGTTTTCAGTCGTCAGTGTTCTCATGTCCTGCTCACGTCTCTTCTCATTCCCGCCACACTACGGCTCGACACCGGTTTCCGTATGTACGCGACCATCGCGCGAGGTTCCATCACCCGACACCACGATGGTACTATTCGCCGCGCCAAAGATCAGCGTCTTCCCGGTCACACTGCCCTGCTGCGCATCGCTGATCCGTGGAGGATGAGCCGAGGTGCCCGTCAGCACAAAGCTGTCAGACGCCGCGGTGTACAGCAACTGCTCACCCACCCCAGAGCGACCTGGCTCCGTCATGCGTACGCTTCCCGACAAAACCGCTCTTTCAATGGAACGGCTGACCGGAGCTGCCGCAGCCGTAAGACCAGCCGCAGGCTTCGCGGTTCCAGAAGCTCGATTGCTGAGGAAGACCACAGCATGGTCACCATGCAGATCGCTTCCGTTGGCCTGCATTCTCACGCCGCCCGTAAAGACCGCTTCACTCCGTTCATCGGTGTAGACCATGTCATGGCTCGCAACACGGATGGACTGCGGCCCTTTATGCGAGGACGTTCCAGCAAAGATCGACACGATCCCGTTGGCCGGCAGCAGAGGATGCGCACTCATTGCCTTCCCTTGCGAGTCCAGCACAATGCGTCCTGCCAATACCTGCGAGCCCCCCTGCCACAAGCGTGCAGGGTGTGCATCCGTTCCCAGGAAGGTTGCCAGCCCCGCGCCATGCTGGAAGTTGGCATGATCAGCCATCACATGAGCGCCCTCTCCCTTTTCCGCACTCCGATCCAGCGAAGCAATAACTTCACCATCGGCCACCGCGTCCCCACTACCCTGCTCCACATCGATCGTGCGCGCCCGAAGCTCCAGCTCGCCCTGCTGCGCACTTGCAGACTGCAGCAGCAGATGCTGGCTGCGCGCATCGAAGCTTGATGCGGTACCTGTTGCGGTTGTCACCACTCCCGGCTTACCGGCCTTGCTCTTGGCCTGCGTCAGCAGATGAACCTCGCCGGTCTCATGGGCTGTGATCGGCTGGCCGCTCTCGTCAAAGCTCATCTCCAGCATGTCTGTTGTGCTCTGCTGACGCGTGCCATCACTGGCAAACTGGGTCCAGGCAACATTCCGCATCGCAACCAGCTTGTTGATGACCGTACGCTGCGCAAGCCCGCTCTCATGCAATGTGGCGACAGCATCGTCCGCCTTCAGATCGGAGTGACGCAGGAGCGAAGGCACATGAGCATCCGCAGACTCGCTGGTAACATGCGCATGCCCTACAGCATGCAACTCACGCACCTGCTGCTGCTTGCCCTTGCCATGCGATACCAGCGTTGCAATCAGTCGATCCCCCGCAACACTACGCTTGTGCCCTTCCTGTTGCATCTGCAGAGAGGCCCCCCCAAGCGCCGTCAGCAGGCGAGCCGTGCCATCGGCATGAAACAGCGCCTCCACGCTCTCCGCAGAGCCCTGCAACGGACGAGCGGCATCCGTATCCACAAGCGTGACCTTGCCGCTCAAAACGGCGTGCTGCGGGTCTGCCTTTTCATCCAGAGCAACATCCAGCTTCTCGCCATGAAGCTGCCGCGTGCCTTCATGCCCCACGACATTGCCAGACGCTTCGATACTTTCCACAGAGCCGTCCTTACGCAGATGAGCCGTAGCCAGATTGGCGGACAGTTCACGGCCCTCCGAGTTCAACACCGGAACCTGCATCACCGCAAAGTTCTTGCTGCGATCCAGATCGGCCTTGGCGGCATGCAGCTCCACCGGCTGTCCGTGCAACTCGCCGTGCACACGCACATCCGCCAGCAGATGCACAACGCTTTCCGATTCATCGAACTCCGCGCCATGCGCGTGTGCCTGCATTCCCTGATAGAGAAACTCGACATCCTCGCTCGTTGAAGCCACCCCGAGCTTGCGAACATACGTCAACCCGCTGGTTCGCACATGAATCGTCTTGCGGCTTGCTCCCGCGAGAGGTGGCGCGCTGGGGGCTCGTCCCTCTTTGCCGCGAATCTGCGTCGGCAAAGACGCAGCGGTCGATGCCAGAGCTGTGGGCGCTTCCAGATCCATATGGACCTCGCCCAGCGCATGTGCCACGCCGCTCTCCGGGTCATACTCAAACTCGGCACCATAGAGGTGATCGGTGCGCTCTCCGGTCTTGCCGTAGAGCGTCATCTCCGCGTCATGCAGCGTCCACTTGCCGTCAGCACGCTGTACCGCTTTGGCCGCATGGATGGTGAAGATGGTGCGGCCCTTGAGCGACTGAGAATACGTAAATCCATTGGTCTCGTGCGTGACCGTGGCTCCGGTGCGCTTCATCAGCTCCTGGAAGGTCTTTATCGCCCGATAGCGTCCATACGCAAGAAAACCCGAGACCACAAGCACCAGCAGCGCTGCGCCCGCGATCAATACCCACCGTAGTCTTTCCACCTGCAATCGCATCTCGAGCCTGTCCCTCTATTCTCGCCCACTTGCAGCGCAGACGAAAAGCCCGGACAATAAGCCCGATGGCAGACCAGCTCTATCTCAGCCTTTGGTACCCGAATTTTCGCCTTGCGGCCCTGCCCCAGGCGATGACCGGCGTGCTCCGCCAATTTGCCACCATCGCCAAAGATGGACAGGTAAACTCCCCGCTCGGCCGCGTCGCCGCAGCCAGCTCCTTCCCGATTGACTGGACCGAAGCGCCCGTCTACCAACGCATCTATGTCAATGATGATCGCTCAGAAACGACCGAAGACTCCATCATCGAAAACGCCGTAGCCGAAGCCACCGAACAGCTCCACGAAGACTCCGCCTACGAGTTCGAGATGTACTGGAATCTCTGGGTACCAGAGGCGACAGACGAGCCCTCCGGTGCCGCGCTCGATACGCTTTGGCGGCTCGAACCGGTTCGCACGCGCATTATTGGGTTTGGTCCCGAGTTCGACTCCGGCTCCTACGAACAGAACGGGCAAATTCGCGTCGACTTCGGCCTCGATACACCATGGACCTTCGAAACCGAAGACGAGCTCGATGAAGATGCAGCCCGCTACATTCAGCAGAACGTAGAAAAACTGCTTGCCTTCACGCTCTCGGTCGAAAAGCACTGCGGCATCAGCTCCCGGCTTCTCTGGACTGAGTCCGGAGAGGCTCTGGCCGAAAAGCTGATCGCGAAGCTTCAGCGTCTGAACTAAGACACACAGGAAAACGGTCTGCAACGCGAAACTCGCGCAGCAGACCGTTTCTGTCTCACTCCCTGGTTCAAACCAATGCGGGATAGTCCGTGTACCCGAGCGATCCCGGAGCATAGAAGGTCTCCGGAACAGGCACATTGAGCGCCGTTTTCTGCTCAAACCGCTTCACCAGATCCGGATTCGCAATCCAAAGCTGGCCAAACGCCACAGCGTCCGCATCGCCTCGGTTGATAGCCTCTTCTGCGCTCTGCAACGTGAACCGCTCGTTGGCCACATAGACTCCGCCGAACTGTTCTTTCAGCTGCGGCCCAAGCCAATCGGGGCCTTCGTACTCGCGTGCCATGATGAACGCAATCTTTCGCTTGCCCAGCTCGCGCGCAACATAGCCGAAGGTCTCCGCACGATTCGCATCCCCCGGGCATTGTCCATCTGCACGCGGCGAAAGGTGCATTCCAACACGCCCCGCACCAAAAACCTCAATGGCAGCATCCGTAGCTTCCAGCATCAGACGTGCACGGTTTTCAATCGAACCACCGTAGGCATCCGTTCTGTGATTGCTCTTGGACTCCAGGAACTGATCCAGCAGATAACCGTTAGCTCCATGCAGCTCTACGCCATCGAAACCGGCCTGCTTTGCCAGCTTCGCCCCGCGGCGATACGCCTCCACAACGGCAGGGATCTCGTCCAAAGCCAACTCTCGCGGCGTTCCGTAGGGCTTCTCCGGCCGCACCAGGCTCACATGGCCAGGTTGCGCAATCGGGCTGGGCGCAATGGGCAGACGACCGTCCAGATACAGAGGATCGCTGATGCGTCCGACATGCCATAGCTGCGCGAAGATACGACCGCCAGCCTGATGTACCGCCTCGGTAATCGGCTTCCAAAGCTCAGCCTGATCTTCGGCCCACAGTCCCGGTACGCGCGGATATCCCACACCAAGCGGATCAATCGGAATCCCCTCGCTGATGATCAGACCCGCGCTTGCGCGCTGCGTGTAGTACTCCGCAATGATCGTCGTCGGTCGATGTTGCTCCGTCCCACGCAGACGCGTCAACGGCGCCATCAAAACACGGTTCGGCAGAACCAGATCGCCCACCTTCAGCGAATCGAACAAACCAGCCATAGAACTCCTCCAAAGCAAAAAGCGTTCCTCTATGTAGATGAACGCTTCTCACAAAACGATTCGACGGCTGTCGAAGTTATGACCGATTGCAGCCAGACAGGAACAGCGTATGTCTGGCTGCTCGTCCTCTAGCTGTTGCTCACCACGATCTCGGAAAAGTCCGCGATTCCGGAAACGCCGGCAACAATCAGCGCCAGAAGCGTCAACCTGCGCTCGCGTACCGCCGCGTCCGGATCGTTGACCATCACGCCTTCAAAGAAGGCATCGACCTCGGAGCGCAACGTTGCGATGGCGGCCAGTGCGTCGGCATACTGCCGCTCCGCCGCCGCAGTCTTTACCTGCGCAGAAACCGCAGTGTACTTGCCGAAGAGACGCTCTTCTACCGCAAGATCGCCCCCCGCATACACCGCATCCGCTGCGAGCTCAAATTGTGCCTGCGCCAGAATATTCTTCATGCGCTTGAACGCGGCGGAGACCGCAGTAAAGTCTTCTCCACCACGGGCGACGCTCACCGCTTCCGCACGCGCGACCGCATCGCGCACATCGCTCCACCCGGCCGCCATCACCGCAGCAACGACGTCGTAGCTGAAGCCCTTGGCCTCGCGCAGATAGAACTCCACACGCTCACGGAAAAATCCACGAATACGCTCAGCGGTTGCGGCATCCTTCGCGGCTCCTGTGATGACCTGCTCCAGCGTCAAAGGAAGCCCCGTCTCTGCCAGAATCTTCACAATCGCGTTTGCAGCGCGACGAAGCGCGAACGGATCCTTCGAGCCGGTCGGCTCCATGCCCAGACCAAACATCCCCGCAATGGTATCGGCACGGTCGGCGATTCCCAGCAACGCCCCCTCATAGGAACGTGGCACCGAATCATCCATACCAGCCGGCTTGTACTGGTCGTAAATCGACTCGTACACCAGCTTCGAGGCTCCCTGAGCCTTGGCATACAAACCGCCGATGACACCCTGTAGCTCGGTAAATTCCTTCACCAGTTCCGCCGTCAGGTCAGCCTTGGCCAAAACCGCAGCCTCTTCCAGAGCCGCGACATCCACACCCTCAAGCCCATCCGCAAGCGACCGCGCCAGCACGCGCACGCGTTCCGACTTGGCAGCATAGGAACCGAGGTCCTTCTGGAAGGTCACGTTCTCCAGCCGCTTCACCCGCTCTGTAAGCGGCGTACGCTGATCGAACTCCCAGAAGAAGCGGGCATCGTTGAAGCGTGCACGCAGCACGCGCTCATTGCCCTGCTTAATAATCGGCTGGTTGGTCTCGGTCAGCGAAATATTCAGGACCGCGAGGAAGTAGGGCGCCAGCTTTCCGTCCGCACCTTCCAGCGCGAAGTAGTTCTGGTGGTCGCGCATTACGGTCACCAGCACCTCTTCCGGCAGTTCAAGATACTCCGGCTCAAAGGTACCCAGCAACACGTCCGGCCACTCGACAAGATGCGTCATCTTATCAACAAGCGCTTCATCCTCGCGCCAGCGTGCCCCGGCAACGGTGCGGCAAACGCGATCGAGCGCCTTACGAATCTTGTGGCGGCGTGCTTCAACCTCCGCAAGAACGTACTCGCCCTCAAGCTGTGCCGCATAGCTTGCAGGAACCTGCACCTCAAACGCTTCACCGCTTGAAAGCACGCGGTGACCAAAGCTCACCCGGCCAGCGGTCTTGCCTGCAAACTCTACAGGAAGAACCGATTCGCCAAGCAGGCAAACCATCCACTGCACGGGCCGCACGAACGTCTGTGTCGCACCCGGAATCCAGCGCATGTTCTTGGCCCAGTAGATCGAACCGATCTCCTTGGGCAGCTCTTCCAGAATGACTTCCGCGGCGGTGCGGCCCTTCTTGACCGTCGAAACCGCGATGTATTCGCCCTTTGGCGTATCGATCCGTTTCAGGTCGCCGATGCTCACGCCGTTCTTCTTGGCAAAGGCCTCGGCCGCGGGCGTAGGCACGCCGTCTTTGAACGCAATCTTGGCTGCCGGTCCTGTCACCTCTTCGGTCACGTCCGTCTGCGCCGCCAGCACATCGCTGACGTACACCGCAAGGCGGCGGGGCGTAGAAAAGCTCCTGGCTCCGCTCAGCTCCTCAAAGCCCTCCGGCAACAAGCGCTCGCGCCCCAACAACGCCACCACGCGACGCAATAATTCGGCCTCGGCACCGGGAATCATCCGTGCCGGGACCTCTTCCAATCCGATCTCAAACAGAAACTCTGCCACTACGCACCCACCAATGTCGTTTCGCTCACCAGAGCCTTCAATCTCTCCTGCTCGGCATAAACCTTCGCTACACCGACAATCAGGTTGCGGATACGCGCCATCACGCCGACGCGTTCTGTCACCGAGATCGCTCCCCGGGCATCCAGCAGGTTGAAAGTATGCGAGCACTTCAGCGCCAGCTCATAAGCCCCCATCGTCGGGAAGCGCAGAATCGTCAACGGATCGCCGCCTTCCTCCACCAACACCTCTTTCGAGCGCGCCAGCAGGGCCAGACACTCGGCCTCATACAGCTCCAGGTGCTTCCACAAGGACGGCACATCGGCATAATCAAAGGAGTACGACGAGAACTGCTGCTCTTCATGCAAACGAACCTGACCATACGTCAGTTCCTTGCCCGTCACCGCATCGCGCGACCACACGATGTCATACACCGAGTCCAGGTCTTGCACGAACTGCGCCAGGCGCTCCAGACCATACGTAATCTCGCCCGAGATCGGGTCCAGGTCCATGCCGCCGCACTGCTGGAAGTAGGTGAACTGCGTGATCTCCTGCCCATCGAGCATCACCTGCCAGCCCACGCCCCAGGCGCCGCCTACCGGCCACTCCCAGTTATCTTCCTCGAACTTGATGTCGTGCTCGGCCAGGTTGATCCCGATCGCCTCCAGCGACTCAAGATACAGCTCCTGTACGCGCTCCGGTGGCGGTTTCAGGATGACCTGAAGCTGCGTATGGCGGAACAACCGGTTCGGGTTCTCGCCATAACGGCCATCGGCCGGACGGCGCGACGGCTGAGCATACGCAATGTTGATCGGCTTCGGCCCCAGCACACGCAAAAACGTGTCCGGGCTCATCGTTCCCGCACCGACCTCAAGATCGTACGGCTGCTGCAACACGCACCCATGTTCAGCCCAGAACTTCTGCAACGCAAACAGAATCTCCTGGAACGTCAGGGCCTTCTTCTGGCTTTCGGATTTCATCCATTTCAGTGTAACTGTGGGAGCTCTTTCCCCGGTGCGGCCGTGGGAAAATCCGGCAACTCGCGCGTCTCATTTTGCAGCGCTGCAAAAACATCGCTGCTCCCACTCCGGTCCCAGCCTATATCCTGTTCAAGACAGCAAAATGGCACATCCCACAAACAATCTCCGCATCCGGTCCACGAAGATCGTCCTTCCTCCCGTTTTTCTTGAGGAAGAGATGCCGGTCACCGATACCGCATCCGACACAGTCTTTGAAGCTCGCCGTCAGATCACCGAGATCCTGAACGGAAAAGACGACCGCCTGATCGCCGTCGTCGGGCCCTGCTCCATCCACGACACCGCTGCCGCGCGCGAGTACGCCGCTCTGCTCAAGGGAGCCCTTGCCAAGCACGCAGAGGATCTCATGATCGTCATGCGCGTGTACTTTGAGAAGCCGCGCACGACCCTCGGCTGGAAGGGTCTCATCAACGATCCCTATTTCGATGACTCCTTCCGCATCTCCGACGGCCTGCGCATCGCGCGCCACCTGCTGCTGGATCTGGCAGAAATGGGCGTTCCTGCAGGCACCGAGTTCCTCGACATGATCTCGCCGCAGTACGTCTCCGATCTCGTCAGCTGGGGAGCCATCGGCGCACGCACGACCGAAAGCCAGGTCCACCGCCAGCTGGCGTCCGGTCTCTCCTGCCCGGTCGGCTTCAAGAACGGAACCTCCGGCAACACGCAGATTGCGGCAGAGGCGATTCTCTCCGCCACACACCCACACACCTTCCTCGGCAGCTCCGAAACCGGCCAGAGCGCCATCCTGTTTACCTCCGGCAATCCGGACTGCCATATGATCCTGCGCGGTGGACGTCAAACCACGAACTTTGACGCCACGGCCGTTGCCGCCACCGTCTCACAGATGGAAAAGACAGGCGTGCCGCCACGCATCATGATCGACTGCAGCCACGCCAACAGCGGAAAAGATTACCGCAAGCAAGGTGAGGTTTGCCGCAACGTAGCAGAACAGGTCGCCGGTGGCGATCGACACATCCTTGGCGCCATGCTCGAAAGCAATCTCGTTGCCGGCGCGCAACCATTGATGGACGGCAAGGCCCTGACCTACGGACAAAGTATCACCGACGCCTGCATCGACTGGGCAGAAACCGAAATACTTCTGGAGGAACTTGCCGCCGCAGTGCGAGAGCGCCGCAAAACAGCCTGACCGTCCTCTACAGACAGCGAAGCCGCGAGACCGCTCCCCCAGCGCTCGCGGCTTTTTCTTGCTTCCTTTCAGTTTTTCCGATCACTCCTCCGGAAAGAAATGTGGCCGTGGTCCCCTCTGCTGGCGTCCAATGGAGACAACGGAGTGATTCCAGATCAGGCAAGGAGAAACCACGATGAGAGAGAAGACTCTGACAGCAGCGATCACACTCGCAGGGCTTACATTGGCCGGCGCAACCGTTGGGTCTGCGTCACTGCACGCACAAAACGACGGTGCGACCGGGCAACGTCAGATCCTGCTACAGCAACAGCAATCCTGGAACGGCAAACCGTATACCAGCTATCCTGCAGGTCAGCCCGAGCTGACCATGATCAAGCTCACCATCGCGCCGCACAGCAAGCTTCCCTGGCACACCCACCCGTTTCCGAATGCCGGCTACGTACTCTCCGGCACACTGACCCTGCACGACCGGGCAACCGGCAAAACGCACGTCTTCCATCAGGGCGAGGCCTTCGCAGAATCCGTGGAGGACGAGCATCGCGGCGAGTCAGGCGACACCCCCACTGTTTTGATCATCACCTACGCCGGCATCGCAGGCGTTCCCACCTCTACCCCCGCCAAGGGCGAAAAGCCGGAATACTAAGGCCTGACGAACCTCTCACCTAACAGAAAGAAGCTCTTTCATGAATAGCAAGACCCCGCCGTACGTCATTCTCGCCGAGTTCAATGTCCCCGAGGAAAAGCGCAGCCAGTTTCTGGAATTGGCCTACTTCGACAGCGACCGCTCGCTCGCCGATGAGCCCGGATGCCATCAGTTCGACATCCTGACCGTTGAAGACTCCGCCACAACGGTCACCTTCTATGAGGTCTACACCGATCGCGCAGCCTTCGACGCGCACACCCAGACCCCGCACTTCCTCACCTTTGCCGATGGCCTCAAGCGCCTCGCTCTGCCGGAAGCAAAGATCACCTTCTTCAGCCGCCAACACCCCTAAACCGTAGCTGCGGAGTCGCGCGCGGCTCCTGCCAGAGCCGCAGCGCTCCGCAATCTCCGCTCCAGGTGCCGTTCCAGCACGCCCACGGCAAACTGCCTTAGATCATCGGCTTTGCCCTTCGGCCACGGTTGCACCAGCAGTGCTTCCAGACTGGAACGCAGCAACCGGCGGCCTTCCTCGATCGAAGTTGCACGCAGGCGAGCGCTCTGCGAGCGACGATCATCAGAACAGGTCACCCCGTCGGCAACCGGCGACCACCAGACGTCCTGGCCATGCAGGTCGAGCCCACAGACCGCACAGTGTCCCAGGTCCGGCCACCATCCCATCAACCGGCTCATCCAGACACAGAAATAGGTCACCGGTAACCAGACCTCATGAGCATCCATCGCCGTCAGGCAGGCCATCGCCAGCCGGAAGATGTTGTCCTCCAGCGCCCCTTCAGGCATCGCCTCCTCCAGCACCTCGGTTACAAGCTGCACACCGGCAAGACGTTCGACAGTAATCGGCGCGCTCATGGGCGACCAGAGAATTTCAAAGCTATCAAGGCGAACCAGTTCGACCCTGGGGCGCTCGGTATAGTGCGCCCGTACATAGGTTGCAGGCTCAAGTGCCCCGCCAAACCGCTTACGCGACTTCATGGCATGGCGAGCCACACCTTTCACCTTGCCCTGTTCCCGCGTAAACAGGCTGACCAGCAAGTCGGCTTCATGAAACGGCCAGCATCGCAGAACGATCGCTTCGCTATGATGCGGGATTTGCCTACCTTCAGCCACGGCTCTATCGTCTCATCTCCGGCAGCAAGGAGGGCCAAGGCTCCGAGTACAAAAGCAATGAGCGCGCAGCCGAAGCCACGCGCTCATTGCAAATCACAACTTTTCCGAAGAAGCTTAGCGACCGAAGTGCGATGCGTTCTTGTCGCGGAAGTGAACCCAGTTGTCGGGCAGATCGTCGCTCGCATAGATCGCGCTCACTGGGCAAACCGGAACGCACGCGCCACAATCAATGCACTCGACCGGGTCGATGAAGAGCTGATCGAGCTCTTCGGCTCCATCTTCACCCACCTTCGGGTGGATGCAGTCTACCGGGCAAGCATCCGTGCATGCGCGGTCCTTGGTGCCGATGCAGGGTTCTGCGATTACATATGCCATGGTTCTACGTTCTCCTTGATGCAAAACTTGAGCTCTGAGTCCCTCAACCCTGCTCGCTTAGACCTGTTGATCGTAGCAAGAAAATCGTCGATTCCCAAGCCTGTTTTTTCCCACAACTCGGACCAAATCAGGCCTATTTATGCGGGTTTGCGCTCACTCAGCACCTGAGAGGCCAGCTCTGCGAGTGACTCCGGAAAGACTCGTTCCACGCTTTGCTGCAGCTCTTGCAGAGACCACCAGCGCCCTTCCTGCATCAACTCAATCTCTTCCGGGGTCGTTCCGGTGAGGCGTGGCTCCGTGCGCTTGCAGCGTGCTGCAAAGTACACGTCATAGTTCCTTACCGTCTCCCCCAGATGCGTGTAGGTTCCACCAGTGTTCTCCAACACCGGCCCTGTAAGTTTGCTATGCAGACCAACTTCTTCAAAAAGTTCCCGCTCTGCCGCGGTGTGGTCATCCTCTCCCGGCTCCACCTCGCCCCCGGGGGTAACCCAGAAGACGAAGGGCTGCCCATTGAGCAGCGCCTTCAGGCGAATCAGGTACAGATCCCCACGTTCATCGAAAAGCAGTACGCGCGCCGAACGGCGCAATCTCAAACGACTCACGCTTCTCCAGCAGCCCGGCGAGCGGCAAACTCTGCCGGTGTCGGGATCGGCTCCAGATCGCGTCCGGCAAACATCTGCTCGAACAAGGCCTGCATCTCCGCATGAATCTTGCCGTTCGTCGCAAAAACCTCACGGCTGTCGAGCGTAAACTTGCCGCCGTCAAAGTGTGTGACCTTGCCACCGGCCTCTTCCACAAGCAGGTAGCCTGCGCTCGTATCCCAGGGATTGAGCTTGAACTCCCAGTAACCATCCAGACGTCCGGCCGCCACATAGGCCAGGTCCAGCGCCGCAGAGCCCGCTCGGCGAACACCATGCGAGCGAAGGGTGAACTCCTGGTAGAAGTGGATGTTCGGGGAACGATGGCGCTTGTGCGACGGGAAGCCGGTCGCGATCAGCGACTCCTGCAACAATGCAGCCTTCGAGACATGAATCCGCTCCCCGTTCAGGAACGCTCCCTCGCCACGCGCTGCGGTAAAGAGCTCATCGCGCATCGGATCGTAAATGACTCCGGCTACCATCTCACCGTCTTCGTCCGCCGCCGTTCCCGGCTTGCGGCGCTCACACCCCAGCACTACGCAAAAGGCCGGAAAGCCGTGCGCAAAGTTCGTTGTGCCATCCAGCGGATCGACGTACCAGCGAAACTCGCTGTCGAGCCCGGAGCGGGTCCCTTCTTCGCCATAGATCCCATGCTCGGGGAAGGCTTCGTGCAGGCGCGACACAATGAGCTTCTCGCTGGCGCGGTCGGCCTCAGTCACCAGGTCGACATCCCCTTTGTACTCTGCACGAACGCCACGCTGCGCATACTCGCGCAACAACGCACCGGCTTCACGCGCAATCGCTGAAGCCTTCTCCACCAAATCACTCAACGTTTTTCTCCTGTTCGTTACCGAGCTGCTACCGGCTCTTCGCGATTGCCGCTGCGCTTCAGTCCCTGAGCAACCGACTCCGTAATCGTGCGGATCTGCGATTTGTAGATAAACAGGTTCGGCTTGCCTTCTCGCGTCAGGCGCAGCATCATGTCGTCGAAGTACTCGATCCAGCCGCTGACAACCTCGCCGTCGCGCAGCTTGATCTGCACCGGCACCTGGCGCTCGGAAAGCGACTTCAGGTACAGAGCTTCCTGTCCTGTCTCACCACTCGGAGTTTTCTGCCGCCGCTTCCAGATTCTCATATCTAAATTGTACGGCCTGTTAGCGCGCGTAGTAGGCGGTACGGTACTGCAACGTATATTTCGCGGCGAGCGCGGGGTCTTTCAGCCGAATCAGAATTCTGCGCTGTCCGGCGTCATCCAGTGCCTTACGCGGTGCGTAGTACCCGACGGTATACTGCGTGCGCAAATCATCGGATAGCCGCGCAAAGGCTGGAGCAATGTCCTGTTTGGCGGCAATTTCGTAGTACTTCCCACCGGTATCGCGCGACATCTGAATCAGCGCATGCTCGCCGCCCGTGTTCCTTCCCGCATCCGCCTCGACCGGAATCACGATCAGCGAGTAGATCATCGCGCCACTACGCTCGGCCTCTTCCAGAGCCTGGTTATAGGACCCGTGCCTCGTCGTATTCTCGCCATCCGTAATCATCACCACGACCTTGCGCGCCCGCGGGTCCGGTGCATCGTGTAAACGCTGCGCGGCCAGGTACACCGCGTCATACACTGCGGACGCCTCGCCGTGCTGAAGATGCCCCAGCGCGCTCTGCACCTGGCGGGCATCACTGGTGAAAGGGACAACCTCGGTGACATCATCCGCAAAACTAAACAACGAAACCCGGTCGATCGGCCGAACCAGGGCCTTGATAAAGTCCCGAGCAGCATCACGCTCCAGCTTCGTCTCCGCAAACGTACTCTCACTGGCATCCACCACCAGGACGATTTCCAGCGGCGTTGAGGACTCTCGCTCGAAGATGGCCATCTTCTGCGCCGCACCATCCTCGTAGACCTCAAAGTCCGTTGCCTGCAGGTTTGGTACAGCAGCTCCCTGCGCATCGGTCACGTTGACCGCAACCGGCACCAAACGGCTCTCAATCTTTAATCCCGGAATCTCTTGCACAGAGGGTTCCTGACGTTCCACCGGCGCCGATGCCTGCTGCAGTCCTGCCATCATCATCAGCGCCACTGCAAGCCACTTCACCGGGTCGCTCCACGTAACTCATCCGGGAACGGTTCGCCATCGACCCAAAGTGCGCCGTCGACAAACTGTTCCTTCTTCCAGATGGGGACGGTTTTCTTCAGCGTATCGATTACCCAGCGGCAAGCATCGAACGCAGCTCCGCGATGCGCCGAAGCCACCACAATCAGCACGCTCGTTTCCCCTACCAGCAAGCGCCCGAGGCGATGCACGATCGCAACTTCGCGTACACCGAACGTAGCAATCGCTTCCTCACGCAGCTTGTTCATCTGCGAGAGCGCCATCTCCTGATACGCTTCGTAGTCCAGATGCATGGTCTGTCGTCCACGCGTATTGTTCCGCACCACGCCGTCGAAGGTCACCATGGCGCCATCCACCCCCTGTCGGATACGATCGACAACATCGACCACCACAATCGGTTCCAGCACCAGTGCAATCGGCATTTCAGCCGCCGGCTCCGTGCCGCCGCTTACCGGCGGTAACACGGCAACCTCATCTCCATCCTGCAAAACGTGGTCGGCCTTCACGTACTCCTGGTTGACCGCTACCGCAGCAGAGCAGAGTGCCTGCTCCGCAAGCAGGCTTTCACCGCGCAGCTTGACTACCAGATCGCGCACCGTCGCTCCTTCCGACAGCTCACGCACGCTGCCGGAGTTGCCAAACACAGTCTTCAGGGGCCCAAACGAAAGCACGCGCACACGAATCAAAGGCACATCCATAATCTATTGAGAATACGCGATCGAGGCACCACGGCTCCAACGCGCACAAGAGCAGTAGTCCTGCAAAGACACAGCTTTACGGAATTCCTGCCAACGTTTCTTCCACTTTCCGCATCGAACTTCAACATCCCTGCGCGATATACTCGCCGCATTCAATAGAACCCTACCGCTTCAGGAGGCGGAATCACCATGCTTAAAGGTTTTCGCGACTTTATCCTGCGCGGCAACGTCATGGATCTCGCAGTCGCCGTCATCATCGGTGCGGCGTTTACGGCCATTGTCACCGCGCTGACGACAAACATCATCAACCCGCTCCTCGGCGCTGTCGTCGGCAAGCCGAACTTCGACTACATGATCGCGCACGTACACGGAGGCGAGATCGAGTACGGTAAGTTCCTCACCGCGGTCGTAAACTTCCTGCTGATCGCCGCAGTGGTGTACTTCTTCCTCGTGGTGCCGACGCAATATCTGCTCAAGCGCTTCAATCCGCCCGCCGCCGCAGCGCCCACCACCAAAGCCTGCCCGCAGTGCCTCGGAGATATCCCTGTGGCGGCTACGCGTTGCAAGTTCTGCACGCAGCCTGTCTAAAAGAACGACAACGCGCGGTTATAGGCAAAGGAAAGCGGCGGCCACTGGTCGCCGCTTTCACATTGCTGCCATACTTGACGGTATCGAACACCAGCAAAAGGAGTACTTCGCACGTGCAAAGGCCGCAAAAACTGCTTGCATCCGCCTTCCTCTCCCTCCTCGCCACGCTGCCGGCTGCTGCCCAGACCACGGTCTTCGGATATGCCGACTTTTCGCAGCAGGCAAAATGGGATTCAGCCTTCATGGCGGTTCCGGACCCTACGCTTGCAGGCCAGCATCTGAAAGAGTTGACGAAGGCTCCTCATTGGGCCTCTTCCCCGGAAGATAAGGCGACGGCAGATTACGTTGCCGAGAAGTTCCGCGCCGCCGGACTCAAGACCGAGATCGTTCCGTATCGCGTGCTTTTGAACAAGCCGGTCAAGATCGAGATCTCCGCCAAAGACGCTAACGGCAAGCTGATTATGTCCGGCCCCACCCCGGAGCATGTCGATCCCAAAGCCTACGGCGGCGATCCTTACCAGGATGATCCTCGCGTTCTCACCGCCTTCAACGGCTCCTCTCCCTCCGGCGACGTCACAGCAGATGCCGTTTACGCCAACTACGGCACGCGTGAAGACTTCGATGAACTTGAGAAGCTCGGCGTAAGCGTCCGCGGCAAGATCGTACTCGTCCGCTACGGTGCAAACTTCCGCGGGATCAAGGTTTATATCGCGCAGCAGCGCGGCGCGGCTGGCGTGCTCATCTACTCTGACCCGGCCGATGACGGCTATGCTCGCGGCGATGTCTATCCGCGCGGCGGCTACCATCCTGAGACCGCCTTCCAGCGTGGTTCCGTGCAGTTCCTGCCGATCTATCCCGGAGATCCTCAGACCCCGGGCGTTGCCTCCACGGTTGACCTTCCGGACTCCAAGCGCCTGACTGACCCGGCGAAGATGAACCAGCCGTCGATTCCGGCCAACCCCATCTCGTACCATGACGCGGCACCGATCCTTGAAGCACTCAACGGCCCCAACGTACCGCGTGAATGGCAGGGGGCGCTGCCCTTTGCCTATCACCTTGGCGGCACCGACGCCGTAAAGGTGCACATGCATCTGGAGCAGGATTACAAAATCCGCACCATCTGGGATGTAATTGGGACCATTCCCGGAAGTGATCCGGAACAAAAGGACGCCTGGGTTGTCGCCGGCAACCACCGCGATGCGTGGGTCTATGGCGCAGTCGATCCGAACTCCGGCACAGCAGCCATGCTTGAGAGCGTTCACGGTCTCGGCCAACTGCTCAAGCAGGGCTGGAAGCCAAAGCGCACCATCGTCGTCGCCAGCTGGGATGCGGAGGAAGAAGGCCTGATCGGATCGACCGAATGGGCCGAAGACAACGCGAAGCCGCTCTCCAACGCCGTTGCGTACTTCAATACGGACGTAGGCGTCGCAGGACCTGAGTTTGATGCCGCCGCCGTTCCCTCGCTCATGGACTTCGTGCGCGACGTCGCACGGCAGGTCCCTTCGCCGGCCGGTGGCACCGTATACGAAAACTGGCTGAAGAGCGATCAGGAGAACCTGAAGCACCGTCGCGATCTTGCGGATGCGCACAATCAGGACTCCAATGAGCCCCGCGCCGATAAGCTCGAAGTCGCTCATGTAGGCGTTCTCGGATCGGGGTCGGACTACACTCCGTTCATCCAGCACCTTGGCGTACCCTCAACCGATGTCGGATCGCGTGGTCCCTACGGCGTTTACCACTCTGTTTTCGACAACTACAACTGGTTCATCAAGAACGCTGACCCGCACTTCCTGTACGAGCAGGAGATGGCGCGCGTCTTCGGTCTTGAAATCCTGCACATGGCCGACGCGGACGTTCTGCCCTACGACTATCGTCTCTACGGGCATGATGTTCTGGGCTATGTCGCGGTACAGCAGAAGCGCGCTGACCACGCGGGCCTGACGCTGAACTGGACCGATCTGGACGCTGCGGCCAAGCACTTCTCTGAAGCCGGTATCGCAGCCTATCAGGTGCAGACCCAGGCCTCGAAGAGTTACACGCCTGCCGAGCGCGCCAAGCTGAACAAGGCGCTTCGCGACGCAGAGAGCGCTCTGCTCAACGAAAAAGGCCTGCCGAAGCGCCCGTTCTATCGCCACACCATCTACGCTCCGGGTGAGTTCACCGGGTACGCTGCGGTGGTCATTCCGGGCGTGACGGAAGGCATCGATGCCAAGGACACAGCCCGCACGCAGGAACAGATCGACGCTCTGGCTGCAGCGCTACACAAGTCCGCCAGCATTCTGGACTCCGCAACCAAGTAGTCGCATGCGGCGCGGCTTCACGCTGCGCCGCATGTACTTCAGAAGCACCGCACAAAGCATAAGGCCCGCGAGCGATCGCGGGCCTTATGCTTTGCTTCTTGCCAAGTTAGCGTGCAGCCAACTGAGCGGTCATAATCTGTGTCAGCTCTGGCTTCTTCAGACCGTGGACCTCTTCGTTGTACTTGTCGACTTTCGACGACCAGTTCATCGAGCAGAACTTCGGTCCGCACATCGAGCAGAACGCTGCTTCCTTGTAGTAATCGTCCGGCAGCGTCTCGTCGTGCATGCCCTTCGCCGTTTCCGGGTCGAGCGACAGCGCGAACTGTGCATCCCAATCGAAGGTGTAGCGTGCGTGCGAAATTGCGTCGTCGCGATCGCGTGCTCCCGGACGGTGACGCGCAATGTCGGCAGCGTGCGCAGCGATCTTGTACGCGATGATGCCGTCCTTCACGTCCTTCTCGTTCGGCAGACCGAGGTGCTCCTTCGGGGTCACGTAGCAGAGCATCGCCGCACCGTGCCAGCCGATCATCGCAGCACCAATGGCCGAGGTGATGTGGTCATAGCCCGGAGCGATATCCGTAACCAGCGGGCCGAGCACGTAGAACGGTGCACCGTCGCAGAGCTCGACTTCCTTGTCGACCTGCTCCTTGATCTTGTCCATCGGCACGTGACCGGGACCTTCGATCATGACCTGCACGTCGTCCTTCCAGGCCTGACGGGTCAACTCGCCGAGCGTCTTGAGCTCTGCAAACTGTGCTTCGTCAGAAGCGTCCGCTACGCTGCCTGGACGAAGTCCGTCGCCGAGCGAGTAGCTGACGTCGTACTTGGCCAGAACCTTCGTAATGCGGTCGAAGTTCTCATAGAGGAAGTTCTGCTTGTGGTGCGAGGTCATCCACTGCGCCATGATGGCACCGCCACGGCTCACGATGCCCGTGATGCGCTTGGAGACCATGGGCACGTACTGAATCAGCACGCCTGCATGGATGGTGAAGTAATCCACACCCTGCTGCGCCTGCTCTTCAATCACTTCGAGGTAAAGATCGATGTTCAGATCTTCAACCTTCTTGACACGCGAAAGCGCCTCATAAAGCGGCACGGTACCGATCGGCACCGGCGAATGGCGAAGGATTGCTTCGCGAATCATCGGAATATCGCCGCCCGTGGAAAGGTCCATAACGGTATCCGCGCCGTAGTGAACCGCGGTGTGCAGCTTGCGAAGCTCCTCGTCCACGTTGGACGAAAGCGCCGAGTTGCCGATATTGGCATTGATCTTGCAGAGCGAGCCCACGCCGATGGCCATGGGTTCCAGCTCGGGGTGATTGATGTTCGCCGGGATGATCATCGTTCCCTTGGCGATCTCCGAGCGCACGAACTCAGCCTCAAGCTTTTCCTTGTGCGCGACGTAGGCCATCTCTTCCGTAATGAGGCCCTTGCGCGCAAAGTGCATCTGGCTCATGTTCCAGTCGCCCGTACGCGCGGCTTCTTCCTTGCGCTTGACGATCCATTCCTTGCGCGGCTGCGGAACGACATAATCTTTGCCGTTTACATGCACGTGTCCATTGCCATTTGTGCTCATGCGTCAAAATCCTCCACAGGCGACCGACCCCTCAAGCGTCGCTGTTATCTCGTGAGTATACCGCCCGGAGAACAGGATGTTTTGTGCCGAGGTGTGCTAAGCGCCGTAGTTGTTGGTGAAAAATCACAGACGCGGGCCATAATTCTTCCAGGATTCCCTGCCACGGCGCAGCTTCTCGGCCCCACTTCGCACAAAGAAGTCCCGGACAGTAAAATCTGTCCTGTGAGCTCAACTTCTCCCGCACCACTTCCGCTCGGCTTTCGCTGGGCGTCCGTCACTGCCAGCATCAAGGCTTCCGGCAAACCTGACGTTGCTCTGGCTGTAGCGGACGAACCAGCAAATGCTGCCGTCATGTTTACCAAGAATCAGGTCGTCGCCGCGCCCGTTACCGTGGGCAAACGGCACCTGGCCGCTACCGGGCAAAAAGTGCGTGCGGTACTCGTAAACGCAGGCAATGCAAACTGCTGCACCGGCGATCAGGGCATCGAGGATGCGCACAAGAGCTGTGTCGCAGTGGCCAACGCCTTCGGATGCGTCTTCGACGAGGTCTTCCCCTCCTCGACCGGCATCATCGGCGTGCCGTTGCCGGTGGACAAGCTCATCAACGCCGTTCAACCGGGAAAAGATGCTCTGGGAGACTCCTCTACAAACGCGGAAGCCTTTGCAACCGCCATCCTCACGACGGATACCAAGCTCAAAGTGGCGGAAGCCAGCTTCGAACACAACGGGGCGATGGTTCGCCTGTGGGGCTGCGCCAAGGGAGCCGGGATGATCGGCCCGCAGCTGGGGCCGCCGCATGCCACCATGCTTTCCTACCTGTTCACCGATCTCGCTGCAAGCTCCGATCAACTGCAGGCCATGCTGGAGAGCGCCGCTGAGGACAGCTACAACGCGATCTCCATCGATGGAGACACCTCCACCAATGACACGGTGCTGCTGCTGGCCTCAGGCCGCTCCGGTGTCGCCGCCGACACAGAGGTTGCAGCCAAGTTTCAGGACGCCCTCAACGCCGTTACCAGGAAACTTGCCTACAAAATCGTTGACGACGGTGAGGGAGTCACCCACATCGTGCGTCTGGCGATCTCCGGGCTGGAAACAAACGCAGACGCTCGCACCCTTGCGAAGTCCATCGGCAACTCCCCGCTGTGCAAAACCGCCTGGTCTTCAGCCGATCCCAACTGGGGCCGCATTCTGGCCGCCGCGGGCAAGGCAGGCATCCGTTCAACCCCGCCAAGGTTACCGTGCGCATCGGCGAGCACCTCGTCTTTGAATACGGCACCCGATCCGCCAACTACAACGAAACGCTCTGCCACCAGACCATGAGCGCCCGCGAGTTCACGATCGCGATCGATTTCGGCCTCGGGGAGGGTAGTTCCGACTTCCTGACCTGCGATCTGACGCACGAATACGTTTCGATCAACGCCGACTACTCCACCTAGACCCTCTGCCGACGCGTATTCGGTGGATTCCGCGCAGGATGGACGCTTTGGTGGCACCCAGCCGGGCAAAAGTGCTTCCAGATCTTTTCTTTACAAAGTTTTCCTGCGTTTTTTGGTTCGTACTAGCGCGGCCCCATAAGCGGCATTTATCCTTGCAGTGCAATTTTCTATACCCTCCCTGGAGATTGGAGTCCCATGGCAGCACTCGACGAAGCAATTAAAGGATCTCACCGCAGAGGTTCAGGAGTGGATTGAGGCATTCGACGAGGTCGTGGCTCATGACTGGGAGCATGCGGCTGGCTTGCTGCTGGCGCTGCGTGGCCGCGCCCGTGAGGCCGGTGTACCTGCTCCGGGTGACGTTGTCACACCGTATCTGAACACCATCCCCAAGCACGATGAGGTGCCCTACCCCGGCGATCTGGAGAAGGAACAGCGCCTTGAGGCCTTGTTGCGCTGGAACGCCATGGCCATGGTGCACAAGCAGAACAAGTACGACGCAGGTATTGGTGGCCACATCTCCACCTACTCCTCGCAGTGCACCCT
>JAPWKG010000019.1 GCA_028283625.1 Acidobacteriaceae bacterium
GACGTAAGTTTCAGTGTGAATAATCCGAACGCAGATTTCAGGCCGCTCGACGTCAACCTCTCCGCCGGGGGAACTGGTTCAACGATCCTCACACTGTTTGCATACAACGTGGACGCCGCCAACCGGCCACCTGGCATTCCCGCGCAAGACCGGCACGGTTTGCGGCCCGGCGTGGTGCTGGCAATGCTGCTCGCATTTCCTCGTCGGAGGAAACGGCTTGGTGTAATCCTCGGCTTTGTCGTAACTGCTGCGATGGTCTCGATAGTTGGATGTGCCGCCAGCGGCGCACCTCCATCGGGCCCTGGAGCGCCAACAGCACCGGGGAGCTACAGTATCACCGTCACAGCGTCGGCAAATTCAGGAGCTGCGACGATCAGTCACACGACAACGATCAACCTTGTTGTCGTACGCTGAACGAGATCTATCGGCAGTCGCACGAACAGATCGTGCGGCTGCCGGTATCGCTAGGTTCAGCGAATGTTGTGCTCGCGTATGAAGAGGTCGGTCAAACATTCCACCAGATTCCCCTTCGATAGCGGACTTCAGCCTGGTCCTGGGCGTTCAACTCTCGAAGGTTTCGACCGTTTGCGGAGGGACCACTCGATGCGAATGTCGGAAGCTTATCGGTAGCGCTGCCCGTGTTCGATCTGCTCCTGCCAGCCATTTCCGCAATTATTTTTAATTGCGGGTATCGATACGGGTATTTCTGTGGATTTCGCTGTAAGCCCTTTGAATACAGTAGGTATTGATCCCTGGGGGGCAACCAACACTACTGGCGTCAGAGACGCGTTAATCAAGAAAATAAAGAGAAAAAGCCTAAAGCAGTGCAGCTAGGCGTGGTTGTGCATTGCTTGTAAGGGGCCTTGGGATAGTTTTGGGGCAACTTGTTGCTTTGCTTTCGCGCACCCTTCTGTAGGAAAAGGCCACTGTCTGACACCCTTATTTGCTCTCTCAAGCCATCCTCTAAGCCCGTGAAAGTTGCTGACGGCTGGGGGCTGAAGGCACGCCAGCGGAGCAAGCCGTGGCGCTGACTTCGAAGTTGTTTCATATAGACCAAATTGTCTTCACCAGCCTCCGCGGGGGGCCGGGCAGCGGGCTGCCGTTGTGATGGTGTAGATCTCGAAGTTGCTCGCTGGAGTAACCGTGCTGGGAGATGCTACTAATCTGATGGCGCCTTTGGGTGTGGAAGTCCAGCTTGAGTGTGAAGAAGCTTTGCGTGCTCATAAAGCGGAGCTCTTGAAGCTCAATACCGTAGCGGGCTCAGAAAGCAGAGAAGCTGTAGGAGAGTCTTTTGGGAAAGGAAGCTCCTCAAAGGTTGCTTCCTTGAGACAAGCTATCTCAGGCTTTCCTGGAGGAGGAGCGGTTGGTGGAACTGCGTTCGACCAGCTCTCCTTTCAGGGTTACGGAGAGCTGTTTTTGCCCAGGTTGCGCAAGCATCTTCTCAAGCACGCGCAAAGCAGTTTTTACAAGCAGCACGGGAGGTTGCGTAATGGTCGTCAGATCGTAGGAGAGCCAGGATGCTTCCGGAATATCGTCAAAGCCTGCTACAAGAACATCCTTAGGTACGTTGAGCCCGAGAGAAAAACGGAGCGCATCCATCGCGCCCATGGCGAGCACATCGTTTGCGCAGTAGATTGCATCGGGCTTGCCGGCTTCTACGAAGCACTGCTTCGTGGTTTCGAAGCCGCTTTCGTAAGTGAAGTGATCTGCCTGCAGGACGATGAGCTGTTCAACGCCCGCTTGTTGTAGGGCAGTGCGAAAGCCAGCAAGCCGATGCTGCGATGCAGGGCTGTCCACCGGGCCACATAGAAAGGCGAATCGCTTGGCTCCGCGAGCGAGAAGGTGCTGTGCCATTTGTGCGCTCGCATGGCGATTGTTTGCGGAGATGGAGACGATCCACGGCGAACGCTCGTCACTATTGAAGGTAATGATCGGAATTTTAAAAGCTGTCAGCTCACTTGCAGAAGTACTGGAAAGTACTGCCAGTGCACTGATGATTGCATCGACCCGATAACTGGCAAGCTGAGCCGCAAGCACTTCAAAGCCATAATCGCTCTGTGCATAAAGAACGATCATTTTGTAGCCGCGTGGCTCTAGTTGCTGCGCCAGCTCCTGTAGGAACTCCGCATAGTACGGGTTGCCAAGGCCGCCCAGCACTACGGCAATGAGTTTAGACTTCCCGCTCAGCATGATCTGCGGAATGATGCTGGGTTGGTACTCCAGAGCGGAAGCGGCCTGGAGCACTTTAGCGCGGGTTGCCGCAGAGACGCTCGCTCCTGGCGTAAACGTGCGAGAGACCGCAGACTGTGAAACTCCAGCAAGCCGCGCTACATCCGTTGATGAGGCGTACTTTCTTGCTGGATGAGCTTTCACGTTTGCGGTCTCCCTGATTGCTTACTGAACGTTGAAAATGCGTTCGAGCGTCTTACGCATGATAGACGGATCGACGTCTTTTCCTGTCCAGTGCTTGATGCCTGCTACACCCTGATAGACGAGCATGCCCAAGCCATCCAAAGTCTTGCATCCACGCTGCTCGGCGGCGCGAAGCAGTGCGGTATGAGGAGGGTTAGGGATGACGTCGGCCACGATCATGGAGGGAAGCAGCGTATCGGTGTCGATGTTGATCATGGCATCGGTATCGGGATAAAAGCCTACGGAGGTTGCATTAATGACCACGTCGGCAGACTCGGGAACTTTATGCTGGCTGTGCCAGTCGTGGAAGATCGCCGTCGCGGAGGTCTTATCGTTGATCAGCTTTACGAGCTCCTCTCCGCGTGAGCGTTCCCGATTGACGATATGAATGGTGCGTGCGCCAGCCAAAGCAATTTCTACGGCGATTGCGCGTGCTGCGCCGCCTGCACCGTACAGGACAAACTCTTTGTTCTGCAGCGTCGTGACATGTTGCAGCGAGATCAGGAAGCCTGCACCGTCCGTATTTTCACCGATAAGAATTCCATTGCGGTTGACCACGCAGTTCACTGCGCCGATGAGCGAAGCCGCGGTTCCAAGGCCATCCAGATAACGCATGACGTTGATCTTGTGGGGAATTGAGCAGTTGAAGCCGAGCCACTGCATCGCCTTCGCACCCTTGATCGCGTTCTCAAGATCGGCGGGCAGGACTTCGCAGTTTAGATAACGTGCATGAATCTTGTGATGACGATATGCCGCTTCCACCATTTCAACGGTTGGGTTTTGGCGCGAGGGTGTTGAGAACGATCCGGTGATGGCAGGGAGGAAGTCGAGGTTAAGCTCATCGGGAAGGCTGTCCATAAAAGGCTCCTTAGAAGATTAGGTTAGACCGCAAAGCGGAGAACGAGGTTGATAAGAATCATGGCCACGGAGGCCACGGGAATGATGTGTAATGCGCGTCCAAGGCGCTTGGAGTCGTCCCCGGAGATGGCTCCAATAAGGGGTGAGCTGAGGGCGAGCCCCACCCAGCCCGCAGTAATCACAAGGCCCATGGCGGTTCCGGAGAGTGCCTGGTAATGATCTCCGACGATGGCCACGGTTGTGGGGAAAATCGGTGCCATAAAAAGGCCAGCTGCAAAAACGATGGCGGCAATATAACCGGTCTTCTTGGTGTGCAGCAAGAGCAGGGTGGTAATGGCCATACCGATAGCACCGGCGAGGGCGACGGTCATTGCTGAGACGTGAAGCAGGATGAACGTCACGACAACCCTGCCCAGTAGAAGGCCAAGGGCAAAGCCAAAAGAGAGCATGTTCAAGGCCTTTGCCTTCGGAACATCATGCGCGATAAGGAAGCGGGGAAGCCAGTTCCAGATTCCTACTTCGCAGGCCGTGTAGAGCAACAGAAAAACCGAGAGAAGCAGAAGCAGCGGGCTTGAGAAAAGCTCGAAGACCGCGTGTCCGGAAAAATGAGCACCGGTTGAGGCAGGCATGTGTGTGACGAGTTCCATCAAAAACACAATGCAGGTCAATACGCCAGCTGCGCGGCACAGGCGCTTCCAGTTATGCGCGAAGATGTTGGCTGCAAAGAAGGGGGTGAGGAAGCCGCCAAGTCCGAAGAAGACGTTGGTCAGGCTTAGCGTGCTGCCCCGGTGTCCCGCGCTGATATCGCTTACCAGCGTGCTAGCGCTGGCAACCACGGCTGACTCGCCGATGCCAAGCGCGAAGAACAGCAGTACAACCGGGGCAAGGCGCTTCATGTTCGGTAGAAGAAGCAACGTGAGAGCGATGAGGGCGAGCCCGAAGAGCAGAATGGCTTTCTTGCCCTGTTCGTCGATCAGTGGTCCTACAAGCGCTGAGGAGAGAATGAGGCCAACCGCCTGCGCTGTGGCAATGATTCCGTTGTGCTTTGGTGTCAGCCCAAAGTGTTTGCTGAGATCCGGCATAATGCTGCCGAGCATGGACGCAATAAGTCCGTAAACGAAGAATGCGATGATGGCAGCGAAAAGTAGCATAGTTATCCGGAGCGTACAGGGTCACCATACGCCAAATTGCATAGCTATGCAATAATGATGCTCAAGGCGCGGGGAACGTTGTCCGCCCCGGCAGGGAGTACCGGGGAACGTGAGGTTTTCGATGCACAACTGCAGCCGTTTTCTACTTGGTGGCGCAACGTTCTTTCTTGCGTTTTCTGCAGCGTACGCGCAAAAAGGAATGGTTGCGGATCCAATCGATACCGGGGCGATTCCGTCCGGAAACCTGGAAGTATTGGCGCGATTCAGGAACGCTGAACCATCAGGCGTAGTGGTGACTCCTGATGGGAAAATCTTCCTTACCTTTCCGCGTATCACTGCGGAACAGAAGGGGCCAACGCTTGCGCGTCTGGAGGGAAATCGTCTTGTGCCGTTTCCTGACGCTGCCTGGAATCAGGAGCATGGAGAGGCTTCCTCCCGTTTTGTTTCAGCCCTTGGCCTTACGTTAGATGCGCAGGGAAGGTTATGGGTGTTGGATGAGGGACGCGCTGCGAAGGGCGTTACAGAGCACGATGGTCCGAAGCTGGTTGCCTTTGATCCTTCGTCAGGCAAACTTCTGCAGCGAGTAGTGCTGCGTGCACCAGCGCTTATGCCGGATAGTCATGTGAATGATCTGCGCGTTGATGCGCGGGCGGGTCATTCTGCTGTGGCGTATATCTCGGATAGCTCTTATGCTGAGCATCCTGCCATGATGATGGTGGATCTTGCTACCGGGCAGCAGAAGCGCCTGCTTTGCGGAAGTCCATCTGTATCGGCGGATAAAGGTTTCACCGTGATGCTCGATGGAAGAGTGTCGCGATATAGCTCGACAAACCCCACGGCTCCCCAGGCTGGTATTGATGGGATTGCGGTCACGCCGGATGGTAGCCGCATTTACTACCAACCGCTTTTCTCCCGGCATCTGTTCAGTGTGAGTACGGAAGCGTTACGCGCTGCGGCTGGCTGCAACACCTCTCTTGCCTCACAGGTGCGAGAGGAAGGGGAGACCGGAATGGTGGACGGCATGACCTTTGCCGCGGATGGAACCTTATATCTGACCGATATTGAACGTCACGCGATTTTGCAGCGTTCTAGGATAGGTGGGATACAGGTGCTCGCGCATGACCCTCGACTATTGTCCCCGGATGGCATCTTTGTGGACGAGCATTATGTGTATGTGAGCGTTGGGCAGTGGTACAGGCTCGCAGCGTTTCACGGAGGAGTCGATCAGCGTAAGCCTCCGTATCTGCTCGTGAGGATCAAGCGTTAGCTCTTATTCCGCTTACTGGCTTGCGTGAAGCGTAGCCGTGCGCAAAAAGCTGAAACTGCCATCCGCTTCCGGATGAAGATTGCTCAGGCGCTGCGTCTGGATGATCTCGTTGTTGGGGTACCAAAGCGGGATTGAGGGGAGTTCTTTCGCCAGAATTTTTTGTATGGCAATGTAGGCAGCGCGGCGTGTGGGCTCATCGTTTGTGTTTGCTGCCTGCGCAAGCAGTGCGTTCACTGCAGCGTTGTAATAATGCCCACGGTTGGCCCCTTTGGGAGGCATACTGGCCGAAGCATAGGCGTAGCGGAAGATATCCGGGTCAAGGTTCGATGCCCCAGTCCAGCGCAGGATGTACATCTGAAATGCGCCCTTCGTGATGTCCGCATAAAAGGTACCGAACTCTGAGGGGCGAATGCTCATGTCGATGCCTGCGACAGCAAGCTGCTGCTGCAACGCCTGGGCGAGCAGACGCGTGGTTTCATCGGTTGAGGTTTTCAGGGTAAAGCGCAGTCGTACGCCGGATGCGTCTGGTTTGAGCCCTGCTTGATCGAGCAGGCGCTTGGCCTGATCCGCGGAGTGGGGATATTGCTGCAGCTCCTCTGATGCGGCTCGTGCCCAGTGTCCCGGTGGCAGCAGTGTGTCAGCGGCACGTGCCTGACCGCGCCACAGGGATTGGATGAGTGCAGGCTTGTCGAGCGCGTATGCGATGGCCTGTCGTACGCGAGGGTCGCGCAGGGCAGGGTCTTCTACATTGAACTGCGCATAGATGACGGTAGTACTTGGGACCGAGAGCGTTGTGAGCCCTGATACGTTCTGCAGGGCGTGTACTTCATCGAGCGTGATTGCGTTTGATTCCACATCGGCAGAGCGCTTTTTAAGTTCGAGCGCGGTCGTGATGTTGTCTGGAGTTACGTCGAAGATAAGGCGTGGAATGGAGGGAGCCCCGTTCCAGTAGCTGACGTTGCGCTCCAGGACGACATCTTTATCCTGCACTTGCGAGACGAAGCGAAATGCGCCCGTACCAATGGGGTGCAATCCTTCATCGCGTCCTGCACCCTCTTCAACGACACCGAAGAGTCCGTCGGAAAGGTTGAAGAGCAGGCTCGCATCAGGGGCCTTCGTATGAAGAATCAGCGTAAGCGGATCAGGTGTTTCTATGCGCGTGAGGCCTGCGAAGGCTCCTGCCTTGGAGGTGATAAGCGCGCCGTTGGTCAACGAACGGATTGACCATGCGACATCTTTTGAGGTGAGCGGGTGGCCATCGTGAAAAAGGACGTGCGGCCTCAGGCGGAAGATCCAGGTTGTGCTGTCGGGTTGCGTCCAGGAGCTCGCCAGCCATGGCGTGAGATGAAAGCTGGCGTCGCGATGCACCAGGGGATCATAGATCAGGGCGCCGATACGTTCCGATTGCGCGTCCGTACCTTGGCGGAGGTCAAGGTTATTCGGAGAGGATTCAATGAGGAAGCGCACTGTGTCCGGGCGCGAAGGTGATGAAGTGCATCCCTGCAGGGACAGAAGCATGCTTGCGATGAAGAGCGATGTCAGCAAAGAGCGCATTGCGCGATTTGTCGCGAAGGGCTTAGGCATAGGTGACCTTGCCCAGTAAGACCGGGCGTGAGGCTCCTGTAGCTGAGGGAGCGTTTCCGTTGCGTTGATGCCAGGTAAGCCAGCCCAACAACGCGAAGGCTGCTGCCTCTTTGGCTTCAATTGGTAGGCCTTTATCCGCTGTGGTGGAAACATGGATGCCGAGCGGTTCGAAGCTCTGTGCAAGCATGCGCATGAGGGTGGCGTTGCGTGCACCTCCGCCTGCGACCAATAAATCTGTTCCTATCGCGAGTGGGGCCTTCTGGCCAAGATGAGGCCATACGAAACGCTGATATGCGGCACGAATGGATTCGGTGGTGAGCGCTGTAGCCGTTGCGATGAGATCGTGCTCGTTGGTGCCTTTGAAGTGATCGAGAAAGCGCTGTGCGAAGGCAGGGCCAAATTGCTCGCGGCCACAGGACTTTGGCGGTTCCTGCTGAAAGTAAGGAAGCGATAGAAAGTGCTCGAGCGCTGTTAGCAGCACTTGGCCCTTTGCTGCAAAGGCTCCGTTGCGATCGTAGCTGCGGCCTGTCACGCGCTCCATCAGTGTGTCAATGAGCATGTTGGCCGGGCCAGTATCGAAGGCGAGCAGGGAATTGACGCTGCCACCTGCGGGAATGGCCGTAAGGTTCGCGATGCCGCCGAGGTTGAGCAGAATTCGGTTGCGACGCGCGTTGCGGAAGAGCGTGTAGTCGAGCATGGGCACCAGCGGGGCGCCTTGTCCTCCAGCAGCGAGGTCTGCAGGACGAAAATCAGAGATGACGGGAACTCTCAGGCGCTCGGCCAGCACCGAGGCCTCGCCGATCTGCCACGTGGCGCGGGTGTCAGCGCCGAGGTAGCGTTGGCCTGTGGCCTGATGATAGATCGTTTGTCCGTGCAGGGCGATGAGGTGGGCGCGTAGGCCGGTGGTGGTCTGTGTCTTTTCAACCGCGTCAGCATATAACGCACCTAGTCGCCAATGAAGGCGCGCGAGCTCTGCTGTCGATGTTTGCTCCGCATTCATGGCTGCGAGCACTGCAGCTCGAACGTTTGCACTGTACGGAAACGCACGATGAGCCATTAGCTTGAGCCGCGGAGATTCGCCGCCGATACGGCACAGCGCGATGTCGATGCCATCCGCGGAGGTTCCGCTCATGATTCCGGCAACGATCATCGATCTGGGCTTCACGCTGTGCCACCCTTCAGCTCATGCTGCAGCTCGGCCAGCAGAGCAAGTGCTTCCCTCGGTGTCAGACCGTCAATGTCGGTTTGTTCGATGCGATCGACGATGCGTTGCGAGAGTGGAGTGAACATGGTCATCTGCAACTGAGGTGTTGTCTCTTTGGCGGGCAGAGCTTCGCGTACCTGTTGCGATTCTGCTCGTTCATGAAGCTTGAGAACTTCGCGCGCTCGTGTCACGACGGCAGAGGGAAGGCCCGCGAGTCTCGCCACCTCGATACCGTAGCTCTTATTTGCGGCGCCAGCTTCTACCGTATGCAGAAAGACGATGCCATTGGCCGTTTCCCGAACCGTGACGCGCGCGTTGCGAAGATGCGGAAGACGCTCTGCGAGCAGGGTGAGCTCGTGATAGTGCGTGGCAAAGAGAGTGCGGGCACCGATATGGTCGTGCAGATGCTCGACTGCGGCCCATGCCAGCGAGAGCCCATCATACGTCGCGGTCCCTCGCCCCATCTCGTCGAGCAGCACGAGTGATCGAGCGCTCGCAGTATTCAGAATGGCGGCGGTTTCTGTCATCTCGACCATGAAGGTCGAGCGGCCTCGCGCGACGTTATCGGCGGCTCCAATTCGGGTGTACACACGATCCACAAGGCCAAGCGTCATACGTTCGGCCGGGACAAAGCAACCGCACTGCGCCATGATGGTGAGCAACGCAGCGGTTCTCAGGTAGGTTGATTTACCACCCATGTTGGGGCCGGTGATGAGCAGCAGGGAAGGAGCGTCCGTTCCATCGTCGGAGGAACGGAGATGGAGCGAATTAGGAATAAATCGTCCTGCACCTTGCTCTTCCATGCGCTTTTCAATGACAGGGTGCCGCGCTGCGGTTAGCTCCAGCGTACCGCTGGCGTTCACCTCAGGGCGTACCCAGCCGCGCAGACTGGCCTGATGTGCAAAGCAGCCAAGCAGGTCTACTTCGGCTACATGGCGTGCCGTCAAGCGGATGCGTTGTGCCTCGGCAAGAATCTGGCGCCGTAGTTCTGAGAAGATGCGGCGCTCGATCTCAGAAGAGCGCTCCTGTGCCGTGAGAATTTTAGTTTCCAGCTCCTTCAGCTCAGGAGTCGTGAAGCGCTCTGCGTTGACGAGCGTCTGCTTGCGCTCGTAATCGTCTGGCACAGCCTTGGCGTTGGCCTTTGTGACCTCAAGGTAATAGCCGAAGACAGAGTTGAAGCGAACCTTCAGTGAGGTGATTCCTGTGCGTTCGCGTTCACGTTCTTCGATCGCGGCAATGCGTTCGCGGCCGCTGGTGGAAAGTCCGCGCAGCTCATCAAGCTCCGGCTCTACACCAGCCCGGACAAAATTGCCATCGCTCATGGAAACAGGAGGTTCGTCGACCAGGGTTCGTGCGATGATTTCCTGCAGGTCGCGTAGCGGGTCGAGTACGTCGGCAAGAACAGACCAGCGATTTCCATTTTCCCCGAGCGCTGAGGCCGCAAGGAGAACATCCGGCAGTCGAGCCAGCGTAGCGCCCAGAGCGACGAGATCGCGTGGGCCGGCTGAGTCCAGAGCCACACGGCTCAGTAGGCGTTCAAGATCAAGAACGCCGTCAAGAGAGCGCCGCAACGCTTCGCGCCTGCGGATATCTTTTGTCGCCAGAGCTACAGAGTCCAGGCGGGCATTGATCTGTTCAAGCGATTGCAGTGGGCGCAGAAGCTGAGCACGAAGCAATCGCTTGCCCATCGGTGTCAGGCAGGCGTCCAGCGTATGAAAGAGGGTTGTTTGTGGGCCTTCTGCAGAGAAAAGCGGTTCGACAAGCTCCAGGTTGCGAACGCTGACCGCGTCCAGCTCCAGGGACTCCCGCTGCTCGTAGTAGCGGACGGTGTCCAGATGTTCGAGGGCACCCTGCTTGGTCGCGCGCAGGTAGTGCACGATTGCGCCACAGGCGGTTGCTGCGGCGGTATGCTCCCCAAGGCCCATGCCATCCAGCGAGTGCACGCGCAGTTGCCCTTGCAGCAGAGGAATTGCGTAATCTGCTGCGAAGACCCACTCTTCGAGCTCGGATTTTGAACCGGAGATAAGCGGCCCACGGTTTGCTTCCGAAGGGGGATCGTCCGGGCGCAGGGACGCTTGCTCCGCTTCTGGGTGCAGGCCGCGCGCGGAGAGAACCTCTGCCGGTGACATGCGTGCCATCTCATCGAGCGCGAGAGCCCAGGCCTGAGCGCCGGAGAACTCCGTGGCGCGAAAGTCGCCCGTAGAAAGATCAAGCGAGGCGATGCCGACGGTTGCATTGGCTCCGCTGCCGGTGGCGGCAAGTGCGGCCAGCCACTGCGATTCGCTGGGGGCGAGCGCGTTATCGAGAGCTGTGCCGGGGGTCAGCACGCGCGTGACCTCGCGTTTTACCACGCCCTTGGCCTGCTTTGGGTCTTCCATCTGCTCGCAGATGGCTACGCGGTACCCCAGACGCAGCAGGCGCTGCAGGTAGTTGCCCGCGGAGTGATAAGGAACACCGCACATAGGCACGGAGCGTGCTTTGTCGCGAGCCGTGAGCGTGAGTTGCAGCTCTCGAGCGGCGACGACCGCATCTTCGAAGAACAGCTCATAAAAGTCACCCATGCGAAAAAAAAGCAGGGCGTCAGGATGGGCGTCCTTTGCGGTGCGGTACTGCCGCATCGCGGGAGAAAGTGTTTCAGCGTTTGGGTTAGCCGGCATGTGCGTACTTTTTAAGCATAGCGGGTTGTGCGATGAGGAAAGTTGCGGGAAACGCGTGCATTTCTACCGACGCGACCGAGCGTCCTGTCTGTTCTTCGTCAGGCGTCAGAGGCGTACCGGTAGGGCCTTGCCCTGCTGTGAGGACTGAAGGGCAAGCTCCAGCAGCCGGAGTACCAAGACCGCGTCCTCCGCCTTCACCGCAAGCGCGGCCCTTCCCAGCAGGGTGTCGCGCACGTTGACGTAGAAGTTGCGATAGTCGCCGGTTTCAGTGGGGAGAAAGCTTTGTTTGAGCTCGATGGGTTCTTCGCTTTGGCGGGCAACGGTAAGTCTGCCCCAGGCGGATTCAGGTTCCGGGAGCCAGGGGAGGCCGGAGTCGGTGCGCGGCGGCCGTTCTCCGCGCAGAACCGTGGGCTCCTGCGGGTCAAGTCCCAGCTTGATGTAGCAGCCTCGTGTTCCCTGAACGATAAACCGTGGGAGAGGTTCGGCAGCCAGAAGAGTCGCTCCACAGTGGTAGCGCAGCGCCCGGTTGTCAATCTCGTACTCCAGCAGGAGGTCGAAGGCGTCGTCGATCTCTGTTCTGTCGCGGTCGTGTCGTATTGAGCCTGTAATGCGCTGAGGAACGCCAAAAAGCGCGATGGCCTGATCGACGACGTGCGGGCCGAGGTCAAAGAGGAGGCCGCTGGCTGGCCCCCCGGCCTCTTTCCATGAGCCGGTTCGCTGATGGGGGCGGAAACGGTCGAAGCGCGAATGAACGGTGACAATTCGTCCAAGAGTGCCCTCCTGAAGGAGCTTGCGCAGAGTCAGGAAATCGCCATCCCATCGCCGGTTATGGAACGGCGCCAGGATCAGTTTGCGCTCAGCTGCCAGCTGGTGCAATTCCCAGGCCTCCTGGGAGGTCGGGGCCAACGGTTTATCCACAACGACATGCTTGCCGGCCAGAAGGGCCTGTCGCGCGACCTGTACGTGCGTGTCATTCGGTGTGGCAACCACCACAAGCTCTATGTCCGGCGTCGCCAGCATCTCCTCCACCGTGCGGAAGAGCATGATTCCGGGGTAATCGAGTGCGGCCCGTTCTCCTGTGCGCTGCACGACGGCCGCCAGCTCCAACCCCGGCACGGCCGTCAGGTAGGGGCAGTGGAAGACGCGCCCAGCCAGCCCGTAGCCTACGACCGCCGCTTTAATGGAGGATGTGTTCATGGGGTTGAAGATACGCCCTCAGAAAAAATCCCGAAATCCAGATCAACTTTTGCATACCGGAAGCCGGTAACCGCATCTACAGGATTGAACCCACTGCGCCAACAGCCTCTCCTTCCTAGGGGAGAGCCCTGCGCGGGCATTTACGATGAACCATATGTCTCAAGGCAGAAGATTCAGTTCCGCGGCTCGCGGTCAGCAGCGTGTGGTGTGGACCGCGGCAGCCCTCGTGCTGGCAGCGGGCCATGTTGCCGTGGCGCAGACCAGTGGCTCGCAGTCGAGTGACTCCAACACGTTGCAGTCCGTTCAAGCGGTTCAGCAACAGGTTTCGCAGCCGGGGCCGAGCGTAACGCCGACGGCTGGAACCTCTGACCCCTCCTATCGCGGCTCTATTGTGCGTGAGCAGGCGACCAATACCGTGTTGGCGTTGTCGATCGATGACGCGATCCAGCGCGGTTTGCGGAATAACCTGGGTCTGGTTCTTCAGAGCTCCTCGGAAAAGGAGTCGAGCGGCAAACGGCTGCAGCAGTTGCAGACCCTTTTGCCGACCGTTGACCTTTCGGCGAAGTATCAGGTGCAGCAGATCAATCTTGCTGCCTACGGCCTGAAGTTCCCCGGAGTCAACCCGATCATCGGACCGTTCCAGCTGTTTGATTTTCGGGCTTCGCTCACGCAGAACCTGGTTAATCTACCGGCGCTGGAAAATTACATCTCCTCGAAGCACAACTTTCAGTCCGCGCAGCTTACCGCGCAGGATGCCCGAGATCTTGTGGTGTTGACCGTCGGTAATGCCTATCTGCTGTGCATTGCGGATCAGGCACGCATTGAAGCGGTCAAAGCGCAGCTGGCAACGGCTCAGATCTCGTTGGATCAGGCCAACGCGAACCACGAGGCTGGAACGGCTCCGCGGCTCGATGTGCTGCGTGCCCAGGTCGATCACAAGAACGAAGAGCAGCAGCTGATCTCGACCAGAAACAGCTTTGAGAAAGACAAGCTGGCTCTGGCACGCGCCATCGGTCTGCCGCTGGATCAGCAGTACACACTCTCGGATACTGCACCGTATCAGGCGCTCAATACGCCGGATCCAGATGCTGCGTTCCAGCAGGCGCTGAGCCACCGTAAAGATCTGGCCGCCGCCGCAGAGAACTATAAGGCGGCGGAGTCCTCGCGCAAGGCGGCGGTGTACGAGCAGCTGCCCTCGGCGCAGGCTTCGGCGGATTACGGTGATATCGGTACGACTCCGGGGCACTCGCACTCGACCTACACGGCAACCGGGACGATCAGCTCGCCGGTGCTGCAGATTGCGCGGATGCGCGGCGACCAGCAGGTAGCCAATGCTTCGAAGGATCAGGCGGCGGCGAAGTATTCCGATGCGGTGCAGCAGGTCAACGCGGATGTTCGGGACTCCATTCTGGACATCCAGACCGCAGCCAAGCTGGTCGACGCGGCCAAGAGCAACGTCGATCTGGCTCAGGAAGCATTAAGCGAAGCACAGCAGCGTTATAAGGTCGGCGTATCCGACTCGCTGCCGGTTTCACAGGCCTTGACTCAGTATGAGCAGGCCAATGATCAATACATCAGTGCGCTGTACCAGCACAACGTTGCCAAGCTTGCCTTGGCACGGGCTCTGGGTGTGGCGGCGACGAATTCGAAGGACTATCTCGGAGGGAAGTAAGCGTGGCGGACAACGATCAGCAGCAACAAGGACAACAGGACACGCAGGCTGCAGGCAAGAAGCCCGAGGTGGAAACACCTGAAAAGAAGGAACGCCGCAAGGGCATCATCATAGTGGTACTTGTGGTGTTGGTTCTGGTCGGCCTCTTCTTCTACTGGCGGTCAACCTTCACAGAAGATACGGACGACGCTCAGGTAGATGGCGATCTCTACCAGATCAGCGCGCGCGTTGCCGGTCAGGTTGTGCATGTTGACGTCGAAGACCAGCAGTACGTTCACGCAGGCGATCCCATTGCTGAGCTCGATCCTCGCGATCTTCAGGTTGCCCTGGATCAGGACGAAGCTGCGTTGGCCAGTGCAAAGGCTCAGTTCCTGCAACAGTCGACCAATGTACCGGTAACGACGGTCAATTCGCATACCGACGTTCGGAATTCGGACGCTGGAGTGAACAGTGCGCAGGCTGCAGTGCAGCAGGCAGAAGCGAGCGCGCAGGCTGCTCGTTCACGCATTGCGAACACGCAGGCAACGGCGCTGAAGGCCAGGATCGACGTTGATCGTTATACGCCGCTCGTGGCAAAGGATGTCATCTCCAAGCAGCAGTATGATCAGGCTGTAGCGACGGCAACCTCTGCGCAGGCTTCGTTGGACGAAGCAGAGCGCTCGGCTCGGGCTTCAGAAGAGCAGGTGCGTGAAGCGCAGGCGCGTCTGGCGCAGGCTCAGTTCCAGCAACAGCAGTCGCAGCGCAATGGCCCGAAGCAGATTCAGATCCAGGAAGCGCGTGCGCAATCCGAACAGGCTGCGGTGCAGCAGGCGGAAGCTCGTGTTGAGCAGGCCAAGCTGAACTTGAGCTACGCCAAGATCGTTGCTCCAATCGATGGCATTATCAGCCGCAAGAATGTGGCTGTTGGTGAGAATCTCGCGATCGGACAAAGCCTCATGACGATCGTGCCGCTGGATAACCTCTGGATTACTGCGAACTTCAAGGAAACACAGCTGCAGCACATGGAGAAGGGGCAGAAGGTGGACGTCGAGGTTGACGCACTGGGAGGCCGCCACTTCAAGGCACGTGTGACCCAGATCGGCGGCGCGACGGGCTCGCGACTGAGCCTCTTCCCGCCGGAAAATGCAACCGGAAACTATGTGAAGGTGGTTCAGCGTATTCCGGTTCGTCTGGACTTTACCAATGCGAACGAGGAAAACCGCGATCACGCCCTTCGTCCGGGCATGAGCGTAACCCCGACCGTTCACATCAAGTAATTCGAGGTCATCAACAAAACCGCGAGGGCTACGGCTCTCGCGGTTTTCTTTGCTGTCAACCTTATCGGAGTTCCGCCGCATCACAGAGCTTGAGGTGAACAAATCATGGCTGTAGCTCTGAAAAAAGTGCCAGAAAATAGAGACCTGGTGACCCAGAACTGGCACCAGAAAGCCCGTGAAATTCAAAAATTCGGTGAGGTGACCGAGAGTTTGCCGCACCGTCTCGATGCGGACACACGCCGCGAGATGTGTAAGAAGCTGAATCAGCTGTTGGCGGATTCCATCACGCTGCGCGACATGTACAAAAAACACCACTGGCAGGTGGCAGGACCAACGTTTTACTCCCTGCATCTGCTTTTTGATAAGCATTTTGAGGAGCAGGTCGAGATCGTCGACACGATTGCGGAACGGATACAGCTTTTAGGGGGTGTTTCGATCGCAATGGGGGGCGACGTGGCAGAACTGACGAAGATTCAGTCTCCTCCGCGTGGGCGTGAGGAGCTCCCTGTGCAGATTGCACGCCTTTTGGCTGCCCACAAGCTCATCATGGAGGATTGCCACAAGATCGCGGAAGATGCCGATGAAGCTGGCGACGATGGCACGAACGACATGGTGGTCTCTGACGTTCTGCGGCCAAATGAGCTGCAAAGCTGGTTTATTGGTCAGCATTTGGTCGACATGCCGCTAACGCACGCCGAATAGTTCTAATTTTGGTCCTGTAGAAAGGCCGCCTGATTTAAGGCGGCCTTTCTGCTTGCTGCAACGATTCTTTCTGTCGTACATCTAGAACAATACAGAGAGGCGGGCTTGGCAATGAACTGGGCGATGCAGTTGTTTATGCATCATGCGTATGCGGTATTGTTTGGCTGGGTCCTGGTGGAACAGGCTGGCCTGCCGATCCCATCCGTTCCGATTTTACTGGCCGCTGGAACGATGAGCTCCGCGCATCGGCTTCATATTGCGATTGTGATCCCTCTCATTGTGCTGGCCAGCTTCCTGTCTGATTCTCTCTGGTATTGGTTAGGCAAACATTACGGTTCTCGGGTTCTGGAGCTGCTTTGCCGCTTCTCGTTTGAAGCATCCACCTGCGTCAGCAAGACCCAGGGCACGGTGGTGAAGCGCGGTGCCGTGACGCTGCTTTTCGCAAAGTTCGTTCCCGGGTTGAGCACCGTTGCTGCCCCCATCGCCGGGCAGGCCCGCATCCCGTTTGCGGTCTTTACCCTGTACGACACGGTAGGCACGTTGCTGTGGGCAGGCGCGTGGCTCTTTGCCGGGCGTTTCTTCGGCGATCTCGTCCGCCGTTCGCATGAAATCTTCTCGCAGTTAGCGCATGATGGTGGTCCCATGGTGTTGCTGACGGTTCTTGCCGTCGTGCTGTATCGCTTCATCAAGCGCCGCCGTTTTTTGCACGAACTGCGCGGTTTACGTCTTGAGCCGGGGCAGTTGATGGCGATGATGGGAGATGCGGATCGCGAAGGAGAAGAGAAGCCGTTCATCGTGGATCTGCGCCACCCACTTGATGTGCTGTCCAACCCTGAGGTTGTGCCCGGAGCGTTGCGTATTGCTCCGGACGACCTCTTGCGCTCTCGCGCGCTGATTCCGCGCGAGAGGGACATCGTTCTTTATTGCACCTGCCCGAGTGAGGAGACGAGTGCGAAGATCGCACTCGAGCTGCGCCGGTTGGGGATCAAGCGTGTTCGCCCGCTGCGTGGTGGTCTGCAGGGATGGAAGGACGCTGGTTATCCGCTGGACCTCGTCTGAGCGCTATTGTCCATGCAATCGGAAGTTGATCGTAAATGTAGCGCTGACCTCGATAGGGGATCCGTTGAGCAGGAACGGTCGATAGTGGGCTGCACGAACGGCCTCGATTGCGGCGGCTTGCAGCATGACGGGGCCGCTTACCGCGTGTGCGCTTTCAACTTGTCCCTGGCGTGAAATGACAGCTTCTACGACGACGACACCGCTTACGCCCGATGTTTTTGCGATCAGGGGATAGGTGGCGTGAATCGGTTCCAACAGCAGTCCGGCAGAGACGCCTTGTGAGATTGTGGCGCGGGCATCGCTGCCTGCAGATGAGCTGCCTCGCCCCGTTACGCGGATGGTGGGCGTGTGGCTTTGGCCGTCGGCGATGGGGCCTGTGCTCACTTGATTTCTGCCAAGGTCGACGTTGGATAACGCTGGTGGGGCTGGCTCCTCGGTACTGATGAGAGAGGGTGTCCTTCGCGCGTCTCCGACGGCCAGAACGGAGCGGGGAGCAGGTGCGGTTGTAATCGCGGATCTGCTGGCCGTGTCGCTCGGGTGGACGCGCAGGGGCGGCGGAGGTTGCGGGATCAAGTGCCGCAACGGGAGAGCACTTAACTGCAGGGAGCGCGGAAGCGTCGGAAGTGGCTGGGGGCGTAGAAGGGGCATCAGCAGTGCCGAGGCCAGCAAGAGGGCCTGCATTCCAATAGAGACGACCGTGGGCCAGCCCAGGGAGCCGCTTCGGGCCGCGCCGGCAGACGAGAACGTAGCATCCTCAAACATGACAACACCTCCGTAAAACGAAAGGCGCATCCAGGCGAGGAATGCGTTTTCCGGCTTAGACACCACGCCTTCTCCCGTTGTTCCGGGTAGGGCAGATAGGCGAAGATGGTTCGATGGGAATTGCCGGGCACGTACACGACCAGAACGAGACGAAGACGATTGAACGGCACATTGCCGGACCGCGTCGTGTCCTGTCCGTCGACATGCTGCGTGGAGTTGCGATTGCGTTGATGATTCTGGTCAATAACCCCGGGGATTGGGGGCATGTCTTTCCGTGGCTGGAGCATTCTGCCTGGGACGGCTGTACGTTGGCTGATTTGGTGTTCCCGTGCTTCCTCTTCCTTGCGGGTGTTTCGACCGTCTTTTCGTTGGCCTCACGTGCTCATCGGGGAAACTGCCGCGGTACCATGGCCGGTCACCTTTTTGCGCGGTGCGGCCGTTTGCTGCTCCTGGCCTTTGTGTTGGCGTTTTTGCCGGCCGGCCACTGGGGCACGTTGCGCTTTTTTGGTGTTCTACCGCGCATTGCGTTCTGCTCGCTCGCTACCGGTCTCATTCTCCTGCTGACGAGACGCCTCCGCTGGCTAGGTTTGCTTGTCCTCGGGGTGCTGCTGAGCTACGGGGCCGTTCTACGCTTTGTTCCTGTGCCTCCGCTCGACGGCGGTACGCCTAGGGTGCAGTTCCTGGATCCGGTAAATAATCCGGTGGCCTATGTAGATCGCGCACTGGTCTCATGGTCGCAGCGCTGGCTGCATACAGGCATCTTGTTTGAGAAGACATCGGATCCTGAAGGAGCGTTGAGCTCGCTTGGCGCCCTCGCGACAACGCTGCTCGGGGCGATGTGTGGACTTTGGATTCGCGGCGTCGGTCGCGGGTCCCGGTCACTAACGCAGATGCGAACTGGCCTGCTGCTTGGAGGGGTGCTATCAGCCGTTTCAGGGGCGTTCTGGGCGCTCTGGCTTCCGATCAACAAGAGCTTGTGGACCCCAAGTTATGCGCTCTTGGCTGCAGGGGTGAGCCTGCTCGCGCTTGCGGCCTGCTCTTTGCTTGTGGATGGCCGTGTTGCACGATGGCCGCTTTGGCTGCGCATCAGTACCTGGCCATGGTTCGTTTTCGGGTCCAATGCGATTGTGGCCTATGTGTTTTCAGAAGGCATGGTGAAGATTTTTCTTTATGCGCGTGTTGCCGATGGCAGAGGGGAACTGCACACCGTCTGGACGCGTTTTTATCAGGTCTTGTTTTCTCGTGGACACTCCACGGAGTGGACGTCGCTGGCCTTTGCCGTGGCCTACGTCTGCATTTGCTTTCTTCCAAACTGGACGCTCTGGCATAAGCGTGTCTTCCTAAAAATCTGAAGGAGTACTAAACGTGGCTTACGAATCACTTCGCGACTGGATCAAGGTGTTGGAACGCGCTGGCGAATTGAAGCGTGTGAAGGCAGAGGTCTCGCCTGTGCTGGAGATGGCCGAGATCGCCGACCGTGCCGCGAAGAGTGGCAAAGGAACGCCGCATCCTGGGGGGCCTGCGCTGCTGTTTGAAAACATTGCAGGCTATCCGGGGGCGCGGGTGCTGATGAACCAGTTCGGCTCAGAGCGCCGCATGAAGCTCGCGCTGGAGACGGATTCCCTGGAGGCGATTGCGGAACGGATTGATCTGTTGCTGCACCCGGTGCCTCCTACGGGGCTGATGGACAAGCTCAAGATGCTGCCGATGCTGGCCGAGATCGGCGCCTGCTTCCCGAAGGTGATCAGCGCCAAGAACGCTCCGTGCAAAGAGGTGATTTTGCGTGGAGACGAGGTCGATGTGCTGAAGTTTCCGGTTCTGACGACCTGGCCGGACGATGGCGGACCTTTCATTACCTTGCCTTGCGTGCATACCAAAAATCCTGTGACGGGCAAGCGGAATGTGGGGATGTATCGTATGCAGGTGTATGACGGTAAGACCACGGGCATGCACTGGCAGCGGCAAAAAGTGGCTGCGGAGCACTTCCGGGATCGTCTGCGCGCGGCAGCCGCTAGTGACTCTGAAGCGATCGATTTAATGGCCCGCACGGCAGGCGGCACGACCGCAGCTCCGGACTCGAGCTCCATGCCGCAACACGTCGTGTCGAAGATTCGTGGCTCACGTATGGAAGTTGCCGTGGCGATTGGCACGGATCCAACGATTACGTTCGGCGCAGTTGTGCCGGCGCCACCTGAGGTCGAGGAGTACCTGATTGCAGGTTTCCTGCGTGGCAAGGCGGTTGAGCTGGTCAAATGCGAAACGGTTGATCTTGAGGTCCCGGCACATGCGGAGATCATTCTTGAAGGCTATGTCGAGCTCGGCGAGCTGCGCACGGAAGGCCCCTTCGGTGATCACACGGGCTTCTACACCATGCAGGATGAGTATCCGGTCTTTCACATCACCTGCATTACGCACCGCAAAGACCCCATTTATGCCGCAACGGTTGTCGGCAAGCCGCCCATGGAAGATGCCTGGATGGCCAAGGCAATCGAGCGAATCTTCCTGCCTCTGATGAAGCTCACGATGCCAGAGATCGTCGATGTGAACCTGCCGTTTGAAGGGGTAGCGCATAACCTGATGATCGTTTCGATCCGCAAAGGCTACGCCGGGCAGGCGCGAAAGGTGATGAACGGTATCTGGGCGATGGGCCAGGCGATGTTCACCAAGTGCATCATCGTGGTGGATGAGGATTGCGATGTGCATGACATGGCGGAGGTTACGTTGCGCACGCTGGGGAATATCGACCCTGAACGCGATATTCAGTTCACGCTGGGCCCCGTCGATACGCTTGATCATGCCTCTCGCCTGCCCAACTTTGGCAGCAAGATGGGCATTGATGCCACACGCAAGTGGGCTGCGGAGGGCTTTACCCGGGAGTGGCCGGAGATGCTCACCATGCCGGGCGAGGTCAAGCAGCGAGTCGCGAAGATTTGCAAGGATCTCGGGCTGTAGCCGATCACACCGTATACTCGTAAAGGCGCATCAGCGCAGGAGATTTGCAGTTGGCACAGGCAGAAATCGGCATTATTGGCGGCAGCGGCCTTTATGGCATGGCAGGACTTACCGACGTCCACGAAGAGAAGATTGCGACCCCGTTCGGCGATCCGTCGGACCCGCTTGTCTTCGGTACGCTTGAAGGACGCAAGGTCGTTTTCTTGGCGCGCCACGGCAAGGGCCATCGCATCCTTCCCAGCGAGCTTAACTTTCGCGCCAACATCTATGCGATGAAGGCTGCAGGCGTAAAATCGATCCTGTCGATCTCAGCCGTTGGTTCGCTCAAGGAAGAGCACAAGCCCACCGACTTCGTGGTTCCGGATCAGTTTATTGATCGCACCTTTGCGCGCAACGCCACCTTCTTCGGCGAAGGCGTTGTGGGCCACGTTGCCTTTGGTGATCCGGTTTGTCCGCTTGTGGTGGATACCTTCGTGAAGGCCTGTCAGGAGGTCGGTCTGACGGTGAAGAAGGGCGGCACCTACGTTTGCATGGAAGGACCGCAGTTCTCTACGCGTGCTGAGTCGAACCTCTACCGCTCATGGGGCGCAGACATTATCGGCATGACCAATCTGCAGGAAGCCAAGCTGGCTCGCGAAGCAGAGATCAGCTATGCAACGCTTGCAATGGTGACCGATTACGACTGCTGGTATGAGGGGCACGACGATGTGACCATCGAGCAGGTGATTGCCGTTGCTCATCAGAACGCAGCCAATGCGCAGAACGTGGTGAAGGCCGCAGTCCGCCTGATGCCGACGGATTTGAGCGCCTCGCCGGCTCAGACTGCAGCAAAGTTTGCCACCATGACAGACAAGGCTGTCATTCCTGCAGAGACAAAGAAGAAGCTTGATCTGCTCTTTGGTAAGTACTGGTAGCTTTTTCCTCTAAAGGATTTTCATGTCGATTTTGGTAGTTGGTTCTGTTGCGTTTGATTCGCTTGAAACACCGAGCGGAAAGCGTGAACGCGTGCTGGGCGGCGCAGCGACTCATTTCTCGCTGGCTGCCAGCTTTTTTACGCCGACTCGTGTTGTCGGTGTTGTCGGAGAGGACTTCTCCGCGGGCAACGAAAAGGTTCTTACCGACAAGGGCGTGGATACACGTGGTATCGAACGCGCCGAAGGCAAGAGCTTCCACTGGACCGGATCATATTTGAACGATCTGAACACGGCGGATACGCTTGCCACCGATCTGAATGTCTTCGCAAACTTTGCTCCGAAGATTCCGGTGGAATATGAGGATTCGGAGTTTCTCTTCCTAGCCAACATCGATCCTGTTCTACAGCTCGATGTGCGAAAGAAGATGCCGAAGGTCAAGATGGTGGGCGGCGACACGATGAATTATTGGATCGGTGCGCACCGTGAGAAGCTTCTACCGGTTCTGGCGGAGCTTGATGTGCTTCTGATCAATGACGCCGAGGCGCGCCAGCTTTCGGGTGAGTCAAATGTGGCACGCGCGGCAGAAAAGGTTCTTGAGCTTGGACCCAAGACGGTCATCATCAAGTTTGGTGAGTATGGTTCCGCAGCCTTTTTCTCTGAACGCTCCTTTGGTGATGGCGTCAAGCACAAGCCCTTCCGTGTGCATACATTGCTACTGGAGGAAGTCATGGACCCGACCGGCGCAGGAGACTCCTTTGCCGGTGGCTTCTTTGGGTACCTGGCCTCGCAGGGCACTCTGACCCCGGAGATCTTCCGTACAGCAATGTTCTATGGCTCTGTGATGGGTTCGTTTGCGGTCGAGCGTTTTGGCACCGAGCGTCTGGAGAATACGACGAAGGCCGATATCGAAGAACGCTTCCAGCAACTACGCGATCTCTCGCACCTCTAGGAGCGATCCATACTATGGCGAAGAGCCGCACACGCTTGCAGCGACCCTCCGGCCGAACCGGAAAAGGTCAGTCGGAGTACTCCTACAACCCGGAGGCGGTGGAACCCGCAGACAAACGCGAGATCTACCCCATGTTCGCTCTGGGAGTGGTGCTTGGTTTCTTTGCGTTGATTGTTTGTTATCGCCAGCAGTATCTCCTGTTGTACGGAGATGCTGTGGCCCATCTGGGCATCGCGCGTCGCATCGTGGACGCGCATTACCCAGGCTTGGCGCAACTTGGGGGCGTGTGGCTGCCCCTGCCTCATCTGCTGATGCTGCCGTTCATTGGCAAGATGGCGATGTGGCAGACAGGCTTCGCCGCAGTGCCCATGTCTATGACCAGCTTTGCGCTCTCCGTGGCTGGTCTGTGGCGTCTTTGCCGCCGCCTAATGCGTCCTCGCTGGGCTTTTGTGGCAACTGCGTTTTACGCGCTCAATCCCAACTTGCTGTATCTGGCGACGACCGCGATGACAGAGACGCTTTTTCTGGCGTTGTTTCTCTGGACCATCGTGATGGCGATGGAGTGCCTCGCGGCGATTCGCGAAGGAAAGATCGCTACGGCCAGAGCGCGGATGATTGTTGCCGGACTTCTGATCCTGTGCCAGGTCTTTACGCGTTACGACGGCTGGATCATCGGGGCGGTCATCTGGTTGTGCATCACAGTCGCCTGGTGGCGTTCATCGCTGCGAGTAGCACTGCGTCCAGCGTATGTAATTTTTACCGTGATCTGTCTTGCCGGGCCGATCGCATGGTTCTGGTACAACGCCCACTTTGAGGGCGATTGGCTTGATTTCATGCGGGGTCCTTACTCCGCGAAAGCGA
>JAPWKG010000020.1 GCA_028283625.1 Acidobacteriaceae bacterium
CAACCGGCCGCGCAGTATCGTGTTCAAATTTTGCGACGAGAAAAACGACCCGTAGTCTCGGCAGGACGATTGCCGCCTAACCGGGCCTGCGTATACCGCTCCAACTCCGTCAGCGCAATCGAGACGGCTTCGCGATGCGCTTCCCGCACGCGATTGTCTCCACCGACCAGAGCCGTAAGAGAGACCGATTTCGGCGCGGAGAACGTAGCGTCCCATGCGGCGCGATGCTCAAGCGGCTTGACTGTCTCGCCTTCGGCGTTCGTGTATTCCTTACCGTCGCGATGCTGGATGAGCTGCTGACCTGATATGGGATGCTGGCCTTCGCTCAGTAGGGAAAACTGGCTGGCCTGGACGTCACCTTTGAGACCAAAGGTGTCCACCAATTTTCCTTGCCATCCGGTAGGAATCTGTTCATGCTCTTTCCAGTAGTTCTTTTCGGCAGCAATGAACTCCTTGACGTGATACTCCTGCGCTTTCCCGGCTGTAAGCGGTTCTGGAGCAACTTTGAACATGGCATCTACTCGTGCTCAAATCGTCCATCGCCTGCGGCGACAAATTGAGGAAAGATGGGAGTGGATAGGTCGTCGGGCTGAGGCGTCGGCATCACAGGGTCGGGCTTGGGAATCTCCGCTTGGGTGGTAGCCGCAATCGGCGTTTCTGCTGTTGGTGGGGCGAGAACGTGTGGAGCTTCATCGTCTTCCAGATCGACTGGAGGTGACTGCGGGGCGATGGCTTTGGACATTCGCTGTGGGTCATAGTCCAGCTCATCGTCGGCCACCGCACGACGATCAAAATCCTTTGCCACAACAGGCAGGTCAAGGTAATCGAATGCGAAGCGAGCTACGTTATTGCCCAGCTTCAAGTACGCACGCCGGTCCTCAAGGCCGCTGATTTCGGAATCGAGCACAAGCGGTTCCACCTGACGGTCGATGGTGAAATTTTTCCCGTTGCGCGTGCCATCGAAGTGCGTCTCTTTCATGCGTTCGATTTCGACCTTCCCGATGGCATTGGACACCCACTCGGCAGCCTTCGGCTCTGTGGTCTTCAGGAAGATTTTGGTGGCAGGCTGCGACAGCATCACCTCGGCAAGATGACCGTAGATGGTTTCGAGCTGCGCCTTGCCCTGGAAGCCCAGCACCAGCGGATTTTTTGACTTCCGATTTTCGGTTATAGCGGTATGAAGCTGTGGCAACCGCTGGAGGCTAGCCAGCTCATCCAACACAAACCAGACCGGGGTTTGGTGCTCCTTCGGAGCACTCAAGAGCCGCAAAACGAGCCAGTCAATCCAGAGACTATGAAGCGGCTGCAGAGCGTCGCGCTCGGTCGGACGCGACGTGATGAAGATCCAACCTTTGCGCTGATCGGCCCACTCGGTGGCACACCACCTTCGGCCCTCCGCTTCTTCCAGAGTGGGAAGCATTCGCAGGCTGTCCGCTACCAATCCGAGAGATGACAACACGCCGTTACGCTGCGGTGGTGAATCCTTGGCAATCATGGTTGCCATCTCCGTACCGATGACTTGTTTGTCGATTTCAGCCGGGTTCGCCATCCACTCTGCGAGCTGATGGGGAGTCGGACCGGTGCGCAGGAGATGGGCAAAAATCTTCTGCGGCGTCTTGGTAAAGAACTCGTCCTTCTGCGTATCGGTCGGCTGGTAAAAGGATTTAGCTAAGGTCTTTGCTTCGGCCTTGCTACGCAGTTCCTCGGCTGGCCCCCAATATGGGCAACGCTTGTCGAGGGGATTGAGGACGATATCGCCACGGCCTTCGTCATAGAACCTCTGAATGAACTCGCACGCCGGGTCGTACACAATGGCCGTGTGTCCCCGGCCTTGAATCTGTCGAAGTATCTGCATAATCAACGTGGTTTTTCCGGCTCCGGTATCGCCCATCAACTCGATGTGCTGCGACTCGTAGCGCGCCGGAATCCGCATCAAATCCTTCGCCTCGGTTGTTTTGAATCCGATGCCTTCGCCGGCAATCGTGCCATTGAACTGTTTCGGCGTGAGCATGACCGGCCCCTTCAGGCGGCGGCCATATTTCAGTTCACGGCGGCGTTTCATGTCCTTCCGAATGGAGAACGGAAGCTGTAACAGAAGAGCGAGCACTCCGAAGCCCAGCGGCTGTCTATAGATGTCCCATAGCGTGTTGCCACCATAGACGCTCTGGCGAAGATAATCACGCAGCGGGACATCGAAGTAGCTGTTTTCTACGCCTCGGTAAAGAGCAATGTACCCCTGCCGGGCTGCGGTTTCGGTCAACGTCAGCGGAATCGGTTTCGCTCCCGGTTGCTCGGTGACCCCGGGCAGAACGTCTGGTTCTGCGGCAGGCTTTGAAGGAGCATTCTTTCCTGCCTCGAAGAGCATCCGGTACTTATCCTTGCGGGTCTTACCAAGCTCGGCGGCGAGCGTGGTCCGCATGTAGATCGGCGTGTAGAACTGCTGCAGCGGTGTCATGGCAAAGGCGAACCGCATGTAGAGAAATGCGCCCGTAAGAACGACGGCCAGGAACATCGCCCCATAGGTATAAATGGGCGAATGCGGCGGCCAGATGATCGTCTCTTTGCGGCCCCAATGTGTCGTCATTAGCGGGCTCCTACTGTCTTCGCAATCAGGTCGCTTGCGACCTGTACTTTGCTGCGACGGACCTCTGCCATGATGGCTTCGAAGCGTTCCTCCGTGATGGGCTTAGCCTGCGAAATTGGGCGCAAAAGGTTGGTCAGGATCATCCGCAATCCGACCAATTCCACCAGCTCTGGGCGTAGCCGGGTTGTGTCGGTAGCTCGTTCCAACTCTTTGAGAACGATGTCGCGCAACCATTCGCTGCGGGCTTGACCCAAAGCGTTAGCGTATTCGGTGACCCGGCGATGCTCTTCTTGCGTGAGCTTCACAGTGACGGGGCATACGCGATTTTGGTTTGGTTCTGTGCCTTCTGGCACCGCAGCTTCCTGATCGAGGAGAGCCATAGAGACCTCAAAATCCCAGGTGCACCTACGTGCACCTGATTCTGGTAAGTGGTTGCTTCTAAATAGGTGCACCTAAGTGCACCCTGCATGACCCTGGGAGGGGTGAAGTGTAAACTTTCACCCCATGCGCAGCATGGTTCCCGTACTGCCGAGGAATTCGATGGAGCATCATGCTTTCCGAACCGCCACAGACTCACCGGTTTCCACCGATGCTGAAGGCTTCTTCGCGCCAACGCGAGATGCCTTCGAACCATTAGGACGACGCGCCTTCAGAAGCTCCGGCACATCCTTGCAGCGATCGGATGCGCGGAATGTAGCGAAATCACGGTCTTTCTCGAATAGATATTCGAGACCTTTGTTGATGACGTCATCAGGCGTAGCACTGATGAACGCAGCGTATTGATTGATCTGCGCAATGACCGGTTCATTGAACCGAACGTGGGCCGTTACGCGGCGGGTTTGAATGACTTCGATAAGTGGCATTGCAACCTCCTTTAGTGGGTGGAAAGAGACGACTCTTTCAGGGTGGGAAAGACAGTCTCAAGCGAGAAGCATTTCGCTTCACGCGAGAAACCTTGGACGTGGGCAATATCGGTGATGCGACGGCCAGCTTGCGTGCGCTGCGCCTGGATGACGTAATCGACGGAATCTGCAATTTCCGCAGCGATGTCGTCACGCAATGACTGCTGGTGTGAGCGCATCGCAAGCTCACAGAAACGACAAAGCGCTTTCGTTGGTGAATTGGCATGGATCGTTGCCAACGAACCACCGTGGCCAGTGTTGAACGAATCGAGCAAAGTACGGGCTTCTTCGCCGCGCACTTCGCCCAGAATGATCCGATCTGGACGCCACCGCAAAGCACCCTTCAGGAGTGTGGCGAAGTCCACGACTCCGGCAAGGGACTCAACCTGGCATTCGGTGGCCAGAACGTTCGGCTTCGAGATGCGCAGCTCAGACGTATCCTCGATGACGACGATGCGCTCTTCTTCTGGAATGGCATCCGTCAATGCGTTAAGCAGGGTGGTCTTTCCGCTCGATGTTCCGCCGCTGATAAGCAGCGTCTTTCCACTCCGAATTTGCTCCGTCAAGAACTGACTCATTTCCTCAGAGAGCGCACCGCGCTCGATGAGGTCGGCAAGTGTGTAACGAACCTTCGCAAACTTGCGAATGGTGATGGACGGACCAGGGCGGACGACCGGAGGAAGCACCGCCGCTAAGCGGCTTCCGTCTGGAAGCTGGACGTTCAATATGGGATGGGACTCATCGAACTGTTTGCGGAGGTTGTTGGCGATGATTTCAAGGCCAGTCCGCAGAGCCTTCGCCTCGAAGCGAACCGAGCCTGCGGAGGTGAGCTTTCCGGCCCGCTCGAACCACCACGAACCATCAGGATTGCCCATAATCTCGCTCACGCCGTCGTCCAGCAACAACGGCTCAATGGGGCGAAGGAATGGAAGGATCAATTCAAAGCTCATAGCGGAACCTCACAGCGATGGAAGCCCGGCGGGGCCGAGCTTCCGAGATAGTGAAAGACGTGACCTATGCGGCCACGTCTTCGGACTCTTCTTCCTGCTCATCCGCGGTAGCCTTGGCTGCCCGGTCCAGCTTGAGGATGGAATCCACCCGGATCTCCCAGATGGTGACTTCGCTGTTGGTCTTCGTGCTGTCGTACTTCCGGCTGCGCAACTCGCCCTCGACCATCAGGTGAGCGCCCTTCTTCAGCGTGCCGGCGAACTCTGCCAGCTTCTTGCCGAAGACGACGCAGCGGTGCCATTCAGTGTGCTCAACGTACTTGCCGTCCTTCTTATATGAAGACTTGGTTGCGAGTGAGAGGGTGGTGAAGCTGCGGTTGTCGTTGGAGCGAACTTCTGCATCCGTTCCGAGGAAGCCGATGAGGGTGACTTTGTTTGTGTACATGGTGATGATCTCCGTTTCGTTTGAATTTCCCGTATCCTGCTCGGGTCACACTAGGCGAAGCCAAGCGAGTGGCCCCGCCTCCCAAGGCCGAAGCTCTGCATTTACGGAGGGTCCGCCGAAGGTGGAAACCGTAACCCGAAGGGCGCCGCAGGCGAAGCAGAAGAGCGAGCTTGCCGCAGGGCGGCGGACAGGCCCGAAGCGTGACCCCGAGCAGAGGACGGGATACGAGACGGCAGACGCTTCAATGGGCACAAGTCACTCATCGCTTCCCGGTCGCGAAGGTTCGTCCAAACCGTAGCTCTTCCACTGCCGCAACCGTGTCTACGGAAGGACGGCACTGAGCCACTGCAACCGTGCTCTTCGGCGCTGCAGGACGGCCACTGGAGCGCGTACAGAGACGAGTTGGGCTGTGCAGCCGGATTGGCAGCATGATGAGACATCGAAGTGACCTCGAAATCAGGTGAACGCTGGTGTGCGCCAGGCGCGGATGAGCTGGTCGAACCGTGGTCCGTAGCCCAGGGTGTCCGGGTATTGATGGACTCTCGAAATGAGACTGGTAACGGTCACAACGTCGGCTGCAATCGCTGTATCCAGCGACCAGAGCTTCGTCAGATCGAAGCCCCCGCATTCCTCGGCATTCCACCATGCCAGGAGGAAGTCTGCCACGTAGCCGCACTGCCCACTATGACCGTCTGCATGATCCAATAATCGTTCGAGTGCAATTCTTTCGTTTTCCTGCATTGGAAGATCCTTTCTCCTAATTGAAAGCCTGGTCGGCGCGAAACCGAACGATAGTCAAGCCGAGAGGATTCACAGCCAACTCGTTGTTCTTCACAGCGTCACGGAAGACGTAGGTCACGCTGGTGACCCAACGTTCCCGCTTCAGCTCCGTATGGTCGGCGGGATTGCTGTAAACCTTCTCGAACTCAATGCGTGCGGAATAGGGTGATTGCCGCAGGTCGTCCAGGACGATGTTTTTCACTTCAACATCCACGTAAGGCAGTGTCCCATCGTTGCGATAGGTGGTGATGAAATTGTCTTTGCGCTCCTGCTCGATAACGGCGTGCTGAACGTCACCGTTCAGGAAGTACAGAGCGTTGGTCTGGTCGCGCTCGATAGTGAAGCGATTGCGGCTAAAGTACAGCTCTGCCCAGCGTGTCAGGTAATACTTGTTCTCGGCTTCTTGAGGCCGGTATGCAAAGTTGCGATAGTCAATGGCTTCCGCGTGTCCAACATCGTTGATACGCACAATCATGGGGTGCATGGAAGCAAGCGCCCGTTGGCTCTTATACGCGAGCAATCCAAGCAGGCCACAGACAGCAACAAGCGCGAGAATCACAATTCGCTGCCAGGTGTTCTCAACCAGCGGCGATGCGTTTTCTTCAAGGTAGCGTTGCGCAGCCCGTGTCATCTCTGGAGAGTGGGACATCGTGGTGGACATTGTGAGCCTCCTACTTCATGAGCGCCGCGGCGCTGGTTGCAATGGAAAGACCGCCGTCGTGACCGCCGACATGGCCGGAGAAGAGCGTCGCAGTCATCGCCGGAATCTTGAGCAAGATGAATCCTGTGACGAGGCACAAAATGAGCAAGCCGGGCATGACGCCAGCTAGGTGTTGAGGATCGTTGAAGTTGCTCGCGCCACTGGTGAAGTAGTTGATGAGAAGGTGGCTCATTACGCTCATCGTGGCCGCCGCGACTACCTTATAGAACTCGAATCCAAGGAACGCGCGAAGCCATCCCCAGAACAGAAACTCTGTCTTGTCGAACACCATGAATGGAATGAAGACAGGACCTAGAAGGCCGATGATTGTGGCACCGATCGCGCCGTAAGCGATAATGACGCCGATAAGGCCGGAAAGAATGCTGAGGATGATCTGCACGGTATAGGTGCAGAGCAAGGTGTATGGCTCCGTCAAGGACGGAGACATCGTACCCATCTTTCCTAACGCGCCTTGGATCGTGGTTTGAATCTCCTGTGTGGAGTCGTGCCCGATGTAGTCCACAAGGCTGCTCGTTCCGCCACTGATGAATCCTTTGAGGGAATAGCCGATACCAGGAATAGAGCCGTCATAGAACTTCACGAAGCAGTAGGCGAAAGTGATAAGCAGGAAGAAGTTCAGGAACTTCGCCATGCTGAAACCGCCGCCTTGCGAAGACGCAAGGGCTTCCTGCACCCCAAACCAGACCAACATGATCGTTGCTAACGACAAGACCATGTGAAGCCCCAAAGAGTCTACGGATGGAGCCACGGTCGCGGTGAGATTGTCGCACCCGTTCTTGATAAGGATGAGGAAGTCCATTGCCGTCTCCTTCGTCTAGTAATGAAACGCCCACTGCGTACCCGCAGCGGTTTGCTGCGGCGTAGTGGCGGTGAATGTTTGCTGGTAGGAATTGCCTGTCTGGAACAGCGATTTGAGATTGTCTTGCTGCACCTTCTGTCCGACCAGAGTTTGCAGTGCCTGGGCTTGCAGGATCTGGTTGGTTTCCTGCTGCGTTCTCAGTTCGATAAGCAAGGCTTGATTGATGCGCTGCAAAGTCGCCATCTCGGTATGTTGAGCCGGGTCGGCAGAGTGCGATGCGGTCTCAAGCTGGCTAATATCGGTTTCGCGCTGGTTGGCGTTGGCCCGAATCGTGCCGAGCGTTTGCAGGTTGGTGGTGTTTACGGCGTCCGATAGGTCGACGGTCGCACCACGCGCCGCAATTTGCTGTTGGCCTTGCACAGACAGAGAGTTGTATCCCTGTATCTGCGAGGTGTAGGGGATGCTCGCTGTCTGGTTGGCAGCGAAGGCACCGCTGCCATTCCCGGCTGAGGCAATCCACGGCGCAGAGTTCCCGTATGTGTTGGCGGGTTGCTGCAACGTGCCCCACTGCTGGCGGCCCATGTTGGTATAGGCCGTGTAGTAGTTTTGTGGAAGGTTCGCCATCTTTTGCGCAAGGTTGTACGCTCCGATGACGTTGCGGCTGGTCTCTACCGTTGTTGTGTAGAGTTGGTTGGCCTGAAGGATTTGCTGTGCGGCATGCGCGGACTGGGTTGGGTCCAGCACGATACCGGAGCCGAATTGCGCTCTAGCCCCTGTCGTAGAGACAGCAAGGGCTATGACGCTTATGAACATAGCGCCTTTCATCGTTCCTCCTTGTTGTTTGGCTTACTGCTTAGCGCGTTCCGCCTGTAGGCGGCTCCACGCATCGTCTACTTTCTTGCTCTCATCCGAGCATTTCGGGCTGAGCTTAGGGGGCACCTTCACCAGTTCGGCAGAACAATCCTGTCGATACTGGTGGCCGAGCGCGTCATATTCTTTTTGCAACTTATCTACCTTCGCCTGATGGCTCTCGCAGCCCATGATGCAGAGTGAAAGGGTCAGACCAAACAACGTCACGATACGGCGCATAAACACTCCTCAGAACGATCCGGGGATCGTGTGATGTTCGTAGGCAGGCAGAAGCATATCTTGCGTGATATAGACCTTCACGCGATGTCCCTCCCGAATGGTGATGGTGGGAGGGATCTGCATGAACCGGTCCAAAACAGTCGTTGCCGACTGTGAAACCGACGCCGCAGCTCCGTTAGTAAAGACTTGTGGGCCGGAGCCTGCGTAAACCCCGCCGCCCTGCGATATCTCGGCGGCTCCTGCGATAACCCCCAGCGCAATCGACGTGCCGAAGATTTGCAGGTAATGGTTGTTCACCTTATCTTTTAGTCCTTCCTCCCCGATCTGGTCTAGGCCGTGGAACTGGTCCAGGTCCACGGAATAGCCATCGGGCATGATGAGGCGATGGAAGGCAACGGCCATGCGGCGCTGCTGACCAAACCCTGTTCCGCCGATCTTCTTGGCCTCTCCCAGCACGATAGTTCCGTCAGGTATAAGAACGTGTTGATGGTCATGGGAGTAAACGGGGTTGGAGACAAGCACCTTTACAGGCCCCACGGCATCCCCATCAAGGCGGTTCATAAGGACGGTGTCGATGGTCGCCCCTTCGTAAAGCACATAGGGCTGTCCCATCGCGGAATCAATGCTCACTTCAGGTTTCCGATTGAAGCCATTCGATGAAGCCGATGCTGGAGCCGCCGGTGTCTCGCCGGCTGCGCGAGGATTTACCAGACTCGACCCTTGCTGAGCGGATGTCATGCTGACGGGAAGGTATGAACTGTTCCCTTGGGGCTGCTGCTGAGGAGCATCCGCTGGACGGGTGTACGCAAGATTAGAAGAGAAACGGGACTCGTAGGCCCGCTCCCGCTCCTTTGCCGCGAGTTGCTGCGCCTCCTGTTGCTCCGGAGATACCTGTCCAGAACCGCCGCCGTTAGCCTGCTGTCCATATCCATACGGTTGCGGTTGATTGCAGGGCTGATCGGGGATGCATGGCTGTGCTTGCCCGGGGGATGGACAGCCGGGGCGGCGGTGGGGGGTGGTCATTCGCCAATGCGGGGTCCGGGTGCGCCTGGTCAAGCGTCTGTTGCTGGTGGGCCAACTGACTCTTGAGGTCGGCAACATTGTTTTCAGTGTTGTCCTGTACGAGCGGTTGAGGGCTATTCTGTTTAGCCTGTTGCTTCGCGCTCGCAGAGGTCTTGCCGCGCGAACTGAATAGAAGAGCGATGACAACGAGCAGGCAAAACCCGCCGTATACGATGGGCTTGGAATGCCGCTGCATGACACCCTTGGGGTCAAAGGGCTTCTTATTAAGCACCGGCTCGTTCGGTGCGGCCTGAGTCTGTTCCGTCATGACGTTGTTCTCCCTTCAGCTCCGGTTGTCTAGCCCTTGCGCGTGAATTCCATCTTCTTCTTGCCGAGTTCGACGTACCCGTTATCCATGACCTTCGGAATGATGTACGTCCCTTCGCGCAGGTCATAGGAGATGAGGTTCGGTTTCCCATCCTTCATCTCGTACACGCTGAACTTCTCCGGCGCAGTGGTCTTGATGTACGTGAACTTGTCATCGTGGTAGATGGAAGTGATGTCGAAGGGAGCTTCATTGGCCTTGAACGCATAATCAAACTTCAGCTTGGATTGGTAGTCGCTCTTGTAGGAGTCCATCGCCTGATCGACATGCGACTGCACAGAGGCAAGCTGCTGTTGGGCTGCTGAAGCTGTGCGGCGGGAACAAACTGCGGCGGCCCGCTGGCGGCGACGATAGAGGAGCGGTCAGCAGGCTCGATTAACACCTTGAGGTCGGGCATCTGCGAACTGCTGGATACGTCCTGCAAGGTGAATGAATAGATATTGCCCTTGTCAGTGATGAGATTCAGGTTTGTGCTGATACCGGCCTTGGCGGGATGCACGAAGCAGAAGTTGCCGACGACATCTACTACCCAGAAGTCCTTATCGCCCGTTGCGGCCTCCATGATCTTTTCGGTCGGCGGCACCTGAATCAGAGTCGTGAACTTCATCTTGGCCCGTGGAGGTGGGGGTGCTGGTGGGCCGATGCGTCCTGCGCGATGGCGGGAGCGGAGAAAGCGACGGCGAGCATGAGAGAGATGAGAATGCGCTGCATGATGCCTCCTTGGACTACCGGGTTGAGGTGACGGCCAGCGTGCGGGGCCGGAACGGATGGTCTTGAGCGAGTCTGCGCAAGCCTTCGGCGATGCCGAAGCGAGCGAAGTAATCGCGCTTCACGAGGTTGTCTCGGGCGTTGTTGGTCGCCGTCCAGTGCGAGACGGAATCGACGTTCAAGTGAACCTTCTTACTCGACTGCGCTTTGCGAATGAGCATCTGACCCGGCGGCACCAGACCGGCAATCAATTCCAATTCGGTGTCGTTCAAATGGAATGCATCCCGATAGAGGTCACGGTTCATCTCCGGGTTCGCGAGGAAGATTTTCGTGGGGCAGCTCTCCGAGACGATTTGGAGCATCCCTGATTCTTCAAGCTCCTTGAGGGATTGCGTAGCCAACACCATCGCGGCGTTGTGCTTGCGCCATGTCTTCTGCGCCTGGACGATATAGCTGCGGATGGTCTCGTTCTTGATGAACAGCCACGCCTCATCCAACAGAAAGAGCTTGAAGGTGGCGAGCTTTTTGGGATCGCTGATCTCATTGGAAGCACGGTGCAGGACGTAGAACAGCAACGGCTCTAATGCCTCCGGCGCATCGCCCCATCCTGCGAAGTTGAATGTCTGGAAGCGCGAGAATGAGAGCGTGTCTTCAGCGTTGTCGAAGACAAAGCCGTACTGACCCGCCTTCGTCCAGCGATGCAGGCGCTCCTTCAGTTCGCCAACGATGTTGGCGAAGTTGGAGAGCGTGCGCTGTTCAGGCTCCAGAACGTAGGTACGCTCGACCGCTTCCCACAGCTTGCGCTCTTCTTTGAAGTCCAGACGGTAATGCCCATCGGAGCCTTCAATCAAGACACGGAAGAGGGAGAAGAGAAATTGCAGGTTCTCTTTCGTCGGCGGCAGGGAGAACGGATTGATGGTGAAATCGCGCGATTCCTGGCCGACATTCAAGTAGGTGCCGCCGAAGATGTTGGTCAGCGACTCAAAGCTGCCGCCGATGTCGAAGATGTATGTCTGCGGCTGGTACTTCTGGGCGTTCTGAAGGATGAAGGACGCCAAGTAGCTTTTGCCGCTGCCCGTCATCCCGAGGATGAGCGTATGGGCGACTTCGCCGTTGTGAAGATTGAGGAAGTAGGGCGTGCTGTTGTCGGTCTCCAGAACAGCCAGGTACTCGGCGTTCAAATGGGCGTTGCGCTTCTCGCCCGGTAGGATCGTAAACAGAAAGCTCAAATCCGCGTAGTTCGAGTTGAGCAAGTAGAGCCGACGAAGATTCACGGCATAGTTGCCGGGGATCGTCGCGAAGTAGGCGTTGAGCTGGTTGTATGTCTCACTGAAGAGCGCGCCATCGGCGGCGGTGAATACACGCTGAAACTCTCCGGCGAGCTGGTCTAGCTCTGAGAGCGATAGAGCGTGGAGCACAATCGACAGCGAGAAGTCTCCAAGCGATTGGCCCTCACCGAGTACGCGCAGGCAATCTCCAAGGTTCTCGATGTCGGCCTGCTTGGACTCATCCACTAGCACATCGCGAGGGTTCGTCTTCGTCGCATCGTTACCGAGCTGCGAGACGAACCCCGTCTTCGAGATATTGAAGTGGCGGCGGCGCTTCGCCACTTCCTTGCGGGCCTTGTCCTGTGGCAGCGGAATCCATTCTGTGCAGACGGTAAAGCTGGCGGGGATCTTCAAGAGCGAATCCAGTACCAGCGGCTTCGTCTCGATGATGCTTTCTTTCATCGTGAGAACCCGCACAAGGTGCTGGCCGACGCGCAGATGGTCACGCTCTGCTTCGATGTCGGAGTTGGCCACCTGATAGTCAAGGAACTGTGTGCTGTGCGGACGCCCCTCGATGCGCGGCGCGTCATAGTTGAGCAAGCGGCGAAAGAATGTGAACTGCCCTTCGTTTCCGAGCACGGCGATTTGCACGAAGTCCGCGAGTTGGCGGCTGAATGCTTCGACGCGCTGCTCCAGACGGCCAAGTGACGCCTCAATCTGAGAGCGCAGCAAGGTCTTCATCTTCGACTGGCTGAACTGGCCGCCGAGTTCGTTCCATGCTCCGGCGGGATCGGAGAGAAGCATTGCAAGCGCAGCGCCGATACCGCGCTTGGAGCGCGCACCTTCGAGCAGTACCACGTAGAAGATTTCAACCTGATAGAGCAGGTCCTGCTTGTCGGCAAAGAACTTGCGGCGCTGGTCGATGGCGGCCTCCACAACGGGATCGTCATAGTGCGCAAACGGAATCTCCGGTCTGCTGGTCTTGATGAGGTACTGGTAGATGTGGAAGCCATGCCCGAAAGATTTCAAGGCCGCCTCCAGACGCTTGACGGCGTACTCCTGCTCATCGTGGTCAAGACTCTCGTAGTCCACACCCTCGACCCGTAGCACCATGCCAAGGTCGCCGGACTTCGTTAGAAATGTCCGCTCATTCCAGAAGCCGTACAGGTTGATGTGGTCGTTCAACGCTGCGGCTTCCTTCCACGGCTTTAGCACTCGATCAAGACGGAACATCAGCGGACCTCCACGCCGGGAACACTCTGCTTGTGCGCGTCGTACCGGAGCTTGTACCGCTCAGAACGCGCGAGGATGCGAAGGAAGGCGGGGTCGGCATTCGTGACCCACGAACCGAAGGCGTAGCCGCCGATAAATACAAGCGCACCGGCAAGCAGCGAATTGAAGAGGTTGAAGACTCCGACTGCCGCAACGCAGACGAAGAAGAAAAGTGTGCGTTCCACGCCAAGGTAGGTGAGGGGCTTATGCAGGCTCTTGAAGACGCGATTGCGGCGTTGGTTGTTCCTCGTGATGTCCGGCATAAGCCCTCCTTTCGTGTGAAAGCGACAGTGGTCGTGGAAAGGATGGTTTAGCCGCCCCAGAGCCAGGACAGCACGTTCGTTGCCAGCACTGCGATGCCCGTACCCGCAGCAACGCCCGCAAGGGCTTTCTTTGCGCCCGGTTCTCCGTGCGCAAACTGATAGCCTCCGATCACGATGGCGATAAGGCTTGCGACCTTGGCAATCGTGCCGGTGAACAGGTTTTGGAGTGAAGTGAACCCGCTGTCAAACGGAGAACCCGATTGAGCGTGTGCGGCGAGGGGAAGGGCAAGAATCAGTCCGAGCAACACAGCGGATGGTCGCAACCATCTTTGCAGTATGAGGACTGTTCGCTGGGGAACGACAACACGGATACGGCGGGACATCGGCACCTCCTACGACTGGAATCAGTCGGGATATGCCGTGACATTAGGCGCGTCGTTGCCACTCGTCCAATTGTTTGTAGAGATGGCTCGGGCATCTCTCAAAGTGATTTCTCACGCCCTCTAGGCTCTCTTCAGAACGTCCTCTTCGTTCTGGAACAAGCCGCGATCTTCCTTCACCGATTGCGGGCGCTTGCGATGGCTCTCTGCGTCTGCGTCGGGGTAGCGACGTGCGAGGTCGCGTAATAAGAGGGACACTGCGCCGTGATTGTCCTTTTGTCGATAGATGATGGCCGAATCAATCGTCCATTTGACTCCCTTGATCGGTCGCGTCGTCAGCGCCTCGTGCAACACCTCGTGCTCTCGAATGAGAGCGATGCACATATTCTGTTCGACCATCCATTGAATCTGTTCAAGATTGAAGGTGGGGCTGAAGGTGCGCGGTTCGATGCCTTGCTCTGCAAGCATCTCCAAGAGGCGTGCATGGGCTGTCGGGTGATGATGTGCGTCGCTGAAGATGCCCAGCTTTCGATTGAGGTCTGCTGGCTCTACTTCTTCTTTACTCGCCAGTGGATCATCTTTGCGCAGGCAAACGACCATGCGTTCGTGAACAAGAGCCTGAGAACACAGCTTGTCGATACTGAATGGAAGTGTGATGAGGGCCGCGTCGAGTTCACCTGCTTCAAGACGCTTCAGCAGGGCATCCGTATCGTCGCCTTCGAGTCTCACAACGCCCCTGGGAAACATCTCTCGATACGCTTGGGAGACAGTTTGCAGAACAGCGTGCTCTACGAACTGCGAGAAGCCTAAACGAAACGGCTTTGTTTCGGCGTCTTGGACAGCATGAAGAGAGTTGATAGTCTCTTCGCGGAGTTCCAACAACTGCTTGGCTCGGATGTAGAAAGATTGTCCTGCGGACGTAAGCTGAACCCCGTTATGAACCCTGATAAAGAGCTTCACATGGAAGAGTTCTTCGATATCGCTAATCTGCCTGCTGAGGTTGGATTGAACCACATTCAATCGCTCTGCTGCTCTGGTTATATTCAGTTCTTCAGCGACCGCCACGATATACCGCAGATGGCGAAATTCCAAATAGTCGTAGATGCTCAATTGCACACCTCCAGCTCAGCGGTTGAAGTGTGTTGCCCAGTGGTACTGAGTAGCCCCTCATCTACTCTTACCGTGTGACTAATATGGACTCAAAATAGTCATCTTAAGGTTGCTTTAACCAGGCAACCCTTTCCCATTGTGGAATTCCGCCATCTCTAAAAGTGATTGCTCTGCCATCTCTACAAACCATTGGACGAAAAAGTTTGTCTCCTTCAATCTGTTGGCAAGTGCCGGAGGAGAGAACAAT
>JAPWKG010000021.1 GCA_028283625.1 Acidobacteriaceae bacterium
GGTGCTGCTGCTGGCCTCAGGCCGCTCCGGTGTCGCCGCCGACACAGAGGTTGCAGCCAAGTTTCAGGACGCCCTCAACGCCGTTACCAGGAAACTTGCCTACAAAATCGTTGACGACGGTGAGGGAGTCACCCACATCGTGCGTCTGGCGATCTCCGGGCTGGAAACAAACGCAGACGCTCGCACCCTTGCGAAGTCCATCGGCAACTCCCCGCTGTGCAAAACCGCCTGGTCTTCAGCCGATCCCAACTGGGGCCGCATTCTGGCCGCCGCGGGCAAGGCGGGCATCCCGTTCAACCCCGCCAAGGTTACCGTGCGCATCGGCGAGCACCTCGTCTTTGAATACGGCACCCGATCCGCCAACTACAACGAAACGCTCTGCCACCAGACCATGAGCGCCCGCGAGTTCACGATCGCGGTCGATTTCGGCCTCGGGGAGGGTAGTTCAGACTTCCTGACCTGCGATCTCACGCACGAGTACGTCTCGATCAACGCCGACTACTCCACCTAACCGGCACGTCGCTTATGAGTTCGTACTAGCGCGGCCCCATAAGCGGCATTTATCCTTGCAGTGCAATTTTCTATACCCTCCCCTGGAGATTGGAGTCCCATGGCAGCACTCGACGAAGCAATTAAAAAGGATCTCACCGCAGAGGTTCAGGAGTGGATTGAGGCATTCGACGAGGTCGTGGCTCATGACTGGGAGCATGCGGCTGGCTTGCTGCTGGCGCTGCGTGGCCGCGCCCGTGAGGCCGGTGTACCTGCTCCGGGTGACGTTGTCACACCGTATCTGAACACCATCCCCAAGCACGATGAGGTGCCCTACCCCGGCGATCTGCGAGAAGGAACAGCGCCTTGAGGCCTTGTTGCGCTGGAACGCCATGGCCATGGTGCACAAGCAGAACAAGTACGACGCAGGTATTGGTGGCCACATCTCCACCTACTCCTCGCAGTGCACCCTGCTCGAAGTCGGCTTCAATCACTTCTTCCGCGCCAAATATGGCGACCAGCCTGGCGATTTCATTTACTTCCAGGGACATGCCTCCCCCGGCGTTTACTCCCGCGCCTTCCTCGAAGGCCGTTTTGATGAGCAGCGCCTGAAGAACTTCCGGCATGAGCTGCGTGATACCCCGGGCCTGAGCTCTTACCCGCATCCCTGGCTGATGAAGGACTTCTGGCAGTTCCCCACGGTCTCAATGGGCATCGGCCCGCTGAACGCCATCTACCAGGCGCGCTTCATGCGCTATCTCGAAAACCGTGGCCTGATTGAGAAGACCGACCGCAAGATCTGGGGCTTCCTGGGCGATGGCGAAACGGATGAGGTCGATACGCTCGGTGCCATCTCGCTCGGCTCGCGCGAGAAGCTCGACAACCTGATCTTCGTGGTGAACTGCAACCTCCAGCGTCTGGACGGTCCCGTACGCGGGAACGCCCGTATCATCGACGAACTGGAAGCGACCTTCCGGGGTGCGAACTGGAACGTCATCAAGGTGATCTGGGGTTCTGATTGGGATGAGCTCTTTGCTCGCGACCATCAGGGTCTTCTGCTCAAGCGCATGGAAGAGTGCGTGGACGGCGACTTCCAGCGCTTCAAGGCCAAGGATGGCGCATACCTGCGCGCAGAGTTCTTCGGCAAGTATCCCGAGCTGCTCAAGCTGGTGGAAGACAAGACCGACGAAGAACTGATCAATCTGCACCGCGGCGGCCATGACCCGGCAAAGATCTACAACGCGTACAAGCGCGCGCTGGAGCATAAAGGCGGTCCTACCGTCATTCTTGCGCACACGGTCAAGGGCTTCGGACTTCCTTCGGCGCAGTCGCGCAACGCGACCCACTCCGAAAAGAAACTCAGCGATAAGGATATGGCGCTCTTCGTCGAGCGCTTCAATATCCCGCTGCCTGAGCACGCAGCTGAAAACGCAGACTTCTATCGGCCCGACGCAAGCGATCCTGCGCTGCAGTACCTGCAGGAACGGCGCGCGGCGCTGGGTGGCTATCTGCCGCAGCGCGAGGTCCCCGCATCGAACTTCAAAGCCCCAGAGATGGAGTTCTTCAAATCCTGGCTCTCTGGCTCCAATGGCCGTGCTATTTCAACCACCATGGGTTTCGTGAACATGCTCAACGGCATGCTGAAAAACCCGGAGATTGGCAAGCTGATCGTTCCGATCATCCCGGATGAAGGCCGTACCTTTGGCTTTGAGTCCGTGATGAAGCAGGTCGGCATCTATGCTCCTGAAGGCCAGAAGTACGTGCCGCACGATGCGGATATGCTGCTGGGCTACAACGAGAAAAAGAACGGACAGATTCTCGAAGAAGGTATTACCGAAGCCGGCTCCATGGCCAGCTTTACCGCCGCGGGTACGGCCTATACGAACTACCAGATTCCGATGGTGCCGTTCTACCTGTACTACTCGATGTTCGGCTTCCAGCGCATCGGCGATATGGCCTGGGCCTTTGCCGACTCGCGCGGCAAAGGCTTCTTGATGGGAGGCACCGCAGGCCGTACCACCATGCTGGGTGAGGGCCTGCAACACCAGGACGGCCACTCCCATGTACTGGCAAGCACCATTCCGACCTGCCTGACTTATGACCCGGCCTATGTCTACGAGATGGCCGTAATCGTGCAGGATGGTCTGAAGCGGATGTATGAAGAAGGCGAGAACTGCTTCTACTACATCACCATGTACAACGAGGATTACGAGAACCCAGCCATGCCCGAGGATACCGACGGCAGGCTGCGTGAGGGCATTCTTCGCGGCATCTATAAGTTCAAGGCCGCTGAAAAACCCGCACAGATTCAGCTTTTCGGTGCCGGCCCCATCCTGAACGAGGTGCTGAAGGCGCAGGAGATTCTCGCAACCAAGTACAACATCTCAGCCGATGTCTGGTCCGTGACAAGCTACGTTGAGCTGCGTCGCGACTGCCTCGAGGTTGAGCGTTGGAACCGCCTGCACCCCGCGGAAAAGGAACGCGTTCCGTTCGTGCTCTCCGCTCTGGGTGAAGCAAAGGGACCGATCGTCGCCGCATCCGACTACATGAAGTCGCTGCCCGATGGCCTGTCTCCCTGGCTCGGCTCGCGCCTGCTTACGCTTGGCACCGATGGCTTTGGACGTTCGGACAATCGTGAGCATCTGCGCCGCCACTTTGAGGTGGATGCGCCGTCGATCGTGGCCGCAGCGCTCTCGAAGCTGGTCCGCGAAGGCGTTGTGAAAGCCAAGACCGCAGAAAAGGCCTTTGCAGAGCTCAACATCAACACCGAGTGGGACGGCGCGGCAAAGGCCTAACGGCCTCTACCTGCTCTTCGACTTACGCTATCGGGCCGCTCCTTTCGAGCGGCCCGATGGCGTTTGCACCGCTTGTCAACAATCCACAATTCAAGGTCACGCAGAAGCCTGCAACAGCGAGGCTCACAGCGTGTACTCTACACACAGCACACCACCTGAGGAGTCTCACCGCATTGGCTGAAAATCCGCTGCTTCCCCATCGCAAACTCCAGGAGCTTTACCGTCTTGTGGAGCGTTGCAGCAAGCTTGAAAAGAAGCAGATGCCCGGAGGCCGCGAGGCCATCCTGGCTGCGACGACAATTCATCTTCAGCCCGGCGACCTTCTCTCCCACCTGCACACCGATTTTTCTGCCGAAGAAGTTGCACCGCTCAGCCGTGCTGCAATCTCGGACGATTACACGCCGAAAGCTTCGCGCCTGATTGTTGATGCGGCAACCGCGCGCGGGTTCCGCCGCGCAGGCACGCAAAGCCTTGTACTCGCCTATGCCGAGGCCGCAACACTGGAGGATGGATGGGGAGAAGCGCTGGCCTTTGCTCAGACGGAGCGTCTTCCCTTCGTGCTTTTCGTTGCCGATCGTAATTCGCGTTCCATAAAACCAAAAGCGTTGAACTGGGCCAACGTCTCTCCTCTGTGCAAGAAACTTCAGCTTCCTACGCTCTCGGTGGATGGAGAAGATGCGGTCGCTGTCTTCCGCGTGATGCAGGAGTGCGCGTTGCGCGCGCGCACCGGGCTTGGACCGGCCGTTGCCTGGGCGATGCTCTCCCCTGCTGGAACACGCCGCACCGTGGCCACCTCTCCGCTCTCGCGTTTGAAGCGGTACATGGCTCAGCGAGAGATACCGCTTCCACGCTAGCCATCGCACGCTAAACTAACTGCATGCGTTTTCAACGTGCGCGCTATTCCTGGCTGACCTTCGTCTCCATGTCGGTACTTGGCTTTTCTGCATCGGCGCTGGCTCAAACCCAGAGCTCCGCGGACCAGCCGCAGAGCCTTCCGAGCGCTCCGGCAGCAACCCCCGCAAGCAAGCTGCCCTCGACTCCCGCCTACCAGGATCCGCTTACTCAAACAATCCCTGTCATGCCCGGCCCGCCCGCTGCAACCCAGACTGAGGAACCACGTCAGGGTTCTGCAGCTGCTCTTCCCTCGCTTCCGCCTTACGATTTCCTCCCGGAGGAGTACCCGAAGAACGACCAGCTGGGCTCGAGCTATATTCCCGTGGATTCCCCCATCTATCCGATGGCCCTCCGTCTGTACTCGCTGGGATATCTCAATACGGCCTTTCTCTCGATGCGCCCCTGGACGCGCCGCAGCCTGCTCCACATGATCGAAGAGACAGAGATTGACGTCATGGCAGACGGCAATGAAGAAGCCATGGAGATTCTCGCCAAGCTGAAAAGCTACCTTGCGGACGAAGACCCGAATCGGCCTCTTCACCAGGCGACCTTCGGCTTCGATCAGTACTACACGCGTCTGATGGGAATCTCAGGGCAAACGCTTCGCGACAGCTACCACCTCGGTCAGACCATTGCGAACGATTACGGCCGTCCTTACCAGGAAGGCTTCAACAACATCACAGGCTTCTCTTCCACCAATGAGTGGTGGCGGTTTTCACTGAATATCCGCGGAGAGTATCAGCACTCTCCCTCCGGCTCCGGCTACCCATACGCTGTAGCCAATGAGTTGTCCTGCATCGATCTAATTGAGTGCCCGTTGCCTGCCAACTATAAGCAGGACACCATCCCTTACCTCAACACCGGCAGCGTCGATACCTTCCGCCTGCAGGAGGCCACGCTCAGCTTCCACGTTCTCGGCCATGAGATCTCAGGCGGTAAGTCCGATGCCTGGCTTGGCCCGGGTATGGGCGGAGCAATGGCATGGTCGAACAACGCCGAAAACATCTATTCGTTCCGGATCAATCGTGTTGAACCGCTGCATATCAAGTTCGTCGACAAGGTGCTCGGTCCGGTGCGCTATGACTTCTTTGTAGGCTCGCTCAAAGGCCACACATACCCCAACGATCCATGGGTACACTCGGAGATGTTCGCCTTCCGACCTTCCTCGAACTTCGAGTTCGGCTTCCAGCGCACCGTCATCTGGGGTGGAGAAGGCCATGTGCCCATTACTTTCCATACCTTCCTGCGCAGCTTCTTCGACATCAACGACACCACCTCTGCCGAGAAGTACTCACGCAGCGATCCTGGCGCGCGTTACTCGGACTTCAACTTCTCCTATCGCCTGCCCTTCATGCGACGCAGCGTAACGCTCTACGTTGACTCCATTGCGCACGACGACGTTTCCCCGATCTCTGCCCCACGCCGCGCAGCCTATCGTCCCGGCATCTATCTCTCTCACGTTCCCGGTATTCCCAAGCTCGACCTCCGCGTGGAAGCAGCATCGACGGACACCTCAACCCTGCGCTCTTTGAACGGGCAGTTCAACTATTACGAGATCGTTCAACGCCAGGGCTACACCAACAAGGGCTTCATCATGGGAGACTGGATCGGACGCGAAGCCAAGGGAGGGCAGGCCTGGCTTACCTATCACCTGAGCGGCAATGAATGGGTGCAGTTGGAGTACCTGAACAAGAAAACGCCCAAGGACTTTATCCCCGGCGGAACAACTCAGAACCAGTTTCGCGTCGAAGTCGTCAAACGCCTGACGCGCAATGTGGAGCTCAACGCCTGGTATCAGTACGAACGCTGGAAGGCGCCCGTGAGCGCCGTCAGCGGCTACGCTTCTGCACCTGTCGGCACCGCGCTCTACAAGCCCAACGCACAGAGCGATAACGTGATTGCGGCGCAGTTCACCTGGTACCCCAAGCTGCATAAAACCCAGAGCCTGAACGGAAAGTAGCGCTCTTCGTAAGAATGGCCTCCAGAGAGTTCTCTGGAGGCCATTCTTACTGGAATCGACGTGTGCGACTTACGCCTCTGCAGCCACGCATTCCTTGAAGTATTCGAGCGACTTCTCCAGCCCCTCACGCAATGCCACCTTCGGTTCCCAACCAAGCACAGACCTGGCCTTCGTAATATCCGGCTTGCGCTGCTTGGGGTCATCCTGCGGCAACGGCATAAAGGTCAGCTCACTCTTGGAGCCGGTCACAGCGAGAATCTCCTGCGCGCATTCAATCATCGTGAACTCGCCCGGATTACCAATGTTCGTCGGCAGATGCTCCTCGGACTTCGACAACGCGACAATGCCAGCGATCAGATCCGCAACATAGCAGAAAGAACGAGTCTGGTTGCCTTCACCATAGATGGTGAGCGGAACACCACGCAGCGCCTGCATCATGAAGTTGGAAATAACGCGGCCGTCGTTTGCCTGCAGACGGGGACCATAGGTGTTGAAGATGCGCACCAGATGCGTATTGACGTTGTAATAGCGGTTATAAGCCGTAACAACCGCTTCTGAAAAACGCTTGGCCTCGTCATAAACCGAGCGGGGTCCGATCGGATTTACATTGCCCCAGTATGTTTCCACTTGCGGGTGCACTTCAGGATCGCCGTAGCACTCTGAAGTAGACGCATGAAGATATCCTGCGCCATACTTCTTTGCAATCTCAAGAGTGTTGATCGTACCTGCTGAACCGACCTGCAAGGTCTCCACACCGAGCCGCATGTAATCGACCGGGCTTGCTGGTGAAGCGAGGTTGAAAACATAATCCACCTTGCCATAGTCAAACGGCGTGCAGATATCCGCTTCCTCGAAGCGGAAGCGTGACTCCGATTCCAGATGCTTGAGGTTCTTCAAGCGCCCGGTCGAAAGGTTATCAACGCCAAGGACCTGATTGCCCTCTGCCAGCAAAACATCACAAAGGTGCGAGCCGAGGAATCCAGCGGCTCCCGTAACAAGAATCAACTTACCGTCGCTCAAGCGCTCTCCATCCAAGCTGCTTCGAAGGTTGTGCGGCGGGATGCGTTCTCCCGCCGCAGATCATGGAAACGGCAGCGACTAAACTTCTGCCACAGCCAGTTCGCGTACTGGATTTGCTGCCGGCCGGCCTACGCTCAGATAGGTAAAGCCAAGCTCTGCCATCTTCTTCGGTTCGAAAAGATTGCGGCCGTCAATCACAATCGGATAACGCAATGTCTGCTGCAGCTGGGCAAGATCAATCTGTTTGAACTCCGCCCAGTCTGTCAGAATCAACAACGCATCGGCATCCTGCGCCGCATCCATCGCACTGCTGGCGTACTTCATCTGGCTGCCTGCAGGAAGCTCAAGCTGAGCGCGCTCCATGGCAGCAGGGTCATAGGCCACCACCTGGCAGCCTTCGCCAAGCAGCATTTCGCAAAGATCGATCGCGGGGCTTTCACGGATATCGTCGGTTTCTCCCTTGAAAGCCAGACCGAGTACCGCAAGACGCTTGCCGCGCAACGTCCACAGCGCAGAGCGAACCTTAGCCAGAAACCGCTTCTTCTGCGTAACGTTGATTTTTTCTACTTCGGTCAGCAGATTGAAATCTACGCCCATCTGCTCTGCCACCGAGCGGAAGGCTGCAACGTCCTTCGGAAAACAGGAGCCGCCATACCCAATACCCGGACGCAGGAACTTCGGCCCAATGCGAGAGTCCAGACCAATCCCCTGTGCTACCTGCTCCACATTTGCGTCTGCGGCTTCGCAGAGATTAGATACGGCATTGATGAACGAAATCTTGAGCGCAAGGAATGCGTTGGAAGCATGCTTGATAATTTCAGCGCTCTTGGTGGACGTATGCAAAATCGGCGCTGGAGAATCTTCGCTGCAGATACCCGCAATCGGCTCAGCCGTCTTATAGTATTGGCCTTCGGTCAACGGAGCATAGATTTCTGCCAGCACCTTGGCTGCACGCTCCGAGTCGGCACCGACAACGATGCGGTCCGGGTGCAGAAAGTCTTCTACGGCGGTGCCTTCCCGAAGGAACTCAGGATTCGAAACAACATCGAACATCTCACGCGAAACGCCATTGCGCTCGATCACACGACGGATCCATTCGTTGGTGTAGACCGGCACCGTACTCTTTTCCACAATGACCTTGTAGCTATTAAGGTGACGTGCAATCTCGCTGGCGACCGCTTCAACGTAGGAAAGATCTGCGTCGCCGGTCTCGGACTGAGGCGTTCCTACGGCGATAAAAATCGCCTGAGCCTTTTCCGTAGCCTCCGCAAGATCCGTTGTGAACGTAACTCCCTTATTGCCATGGCGCTGTAACAATGCAGGCAAATGCTCTTCGTGGATGAGCGTGTCTCCGCCGCGGAGAGCATCTACTTTGCGCTGATCGTTATCAACACAGACAACCTGATGGCCCATCTCCGCAAAACAAACGGCGGCTACAAGGCCCACATAACCAGACCCAACCACAGCGATATGAATCGGCTTGATCATACTTTTTCGTCCACTCCAAGAGGATTGGTACTAGAGTACCCCCGAACCGACGAAGTTCGTAGTCCATAATGGGAAAGTCGCGTACACTGAACGCGATGACCCCGGAACAGCTTGACCCGAAACTGGCCGATTCCCCCGGTCACCGCAGCGGATCACATCCTACGCTGCCGGCCCACACAGACACAGGTCTGGTTGAAGCACTGAGTACCATCCGGAAACGCAAGTGGATTATCATCGCCTGCGCGCTGCTGGGCTTTTGTTATGGCTGGTATAAAAACGCCACGCAACCTCGTGTTTATGAAGCCTCCGGCACGATGGAAATCGGTTCCGGCAATGCCAATGAGTTCAAGCTGAATGCTGGACAAGCGGTCGGTGCCACCTCCGACATGTCCACACAAGTCGCGATCCTGAAAAGCGATACGCTTCTGCTCACCGTCGCGCGCGATTTGGATCTGGCCAACGATCCCGACTTTTACGGTGTCAAAGGACCGGTCCCACACCGCAATCTGGATGATCCAGCCGTACGTCAAAGCGTGATCTCAGCGCTCGGCTCGCAGATCGCCGTGGCGGATCTGCCTAAAACCGACATCATCCGTATTACAGCGACGACTTTAAGCCCACGTCTCTCTGCGGACATCGTCAACAAGCTCATCACCGAGTTCATTCGCAGAAGCATGCAGACGCGTTTCGACGCGACCAAGCGTGCGTCGGACTTCCTCTCAGGCCAACTTGGCGACCTCAAGCAAAAGGTAGAAGAGTCACAGGCGCGCGTCATCGAACTTGGAAAACGAGTCGGCATGCTGGGGCTCGATGCGGGAAAGAGCCAAATCAACAATGATCTGGACACCCTGACCCGAGCCGTTGGCGATGCTGAAATTCAACGCATCCTCTCCGAGTCACGCTATAAGGTGCTTTCGCATATGGATCCCAATGCGCTTGACACCTCCATTGACTCGATCAAAGGTGGGGCGGGGCTTTCCAATCTCCCAACACTGCGTGGTGAGCGAGAAAACGTACGCGTGCAACTAGCTGCGCTCTCGGTAACGCTCGGCCCAAACCACCCTCAGGTCAAAACACTGCGCGCGCGCATCGACGAGCTCGATAAGCAAATCACCGAAGAGCAGAATCGCCTGCTCACCCAGGCCAAAGAAGATTACTCCGCTGCACGTACGACCGAAGAGCAAACACGTGCGGCCCTGGAATCAGAAAAGGCTGATGCCTACAAGCTGCGAGACGACCTGCTGGAGTATCAGCTTCGTCAACGCGAGTTCGAGTCCAGCCGCACGCTCTATGAAGGCCTGCTCGACCGTCTGCGCTCTGCAGGCATTCAGGCTGGGCTGGAAGCAACTGAGATCGACATCGTCGACAATGCGACGCCTCCCATCGCACCGTCCCTATTGCCGCGCTCAACCATGCTGATTACGAACACGCTTGTCATGTTTGTCGTCGGATTGATTCTCGCCTTCCTCATCGATACGCTCGACACCGGAATTCAAACCGTATCCGAGTTGGAAGCAATCTCAGGCCTTTCCTCGCTTGCACTGATTCCACGATCTCGCCGGATCGCCGGTGCGAACCTCTCTATCGTTGAACGAAACGTCGCCTCTCTCTCCGAGCCAAAGAGCCAGTTTGCCGAAGCGTTCCGTGCACTGCGCACCTCTCTGTTGCTTTCCACCGCCGGCAGCGAGCCGAAGACCATGCTGGTCACCTCGGCAACCCCCGCGGAAGGCAAGACGACGGCCGCCATCAACCTCGCCTGTGTCCTGGCACAGCGCGGCGTGCGCGTACTGCTGATCGATGCCGATCTGCGTCGGCCCAGCGTGCACCATCGTTTAGGGCTCAACGGAAAGACGGGACTTACCTCTATCCTGTCCGGCGCCTCCACCCTCAAGGAAACGGTGCAATCCCTGACAGCACTGCCTACGCTGGACGTTCTCGTCTCCGGTCCTGTTCCCCCGTTCCCGACTGAAATGCTTGGCTCCAGCGTCATGCACGACCTTTTGCAGCAGGCGCGCGAAGAGTACACCCATATCGTGCTCGACTCGCCGCCACTACTCTCCGTGACCGATTCTGTTGTGCTGGCACGAGAAGCCGAAGCGATCGTCATGATTGTTCGTCACGGAAAAAGCTCCAAGCAAGCGGTCCGTCGTGCCCGCGATCTGCTGGCACGTGCCAACGCGCGCATCACCGGCATCGCGTTCAACGCCGTCGATCTCAACTCCCCGGAGTACTACTCCTATTACGGCTACTCTGGGTATTCGGCCTACGGCTCGGGAGGCAACACGCCTTCTGCCTGGGGTAGCAATCGCAACAAGACTTCGAGCCAAGGAGATGAGTGATGAAACGACGCCTCGTATCCCTTGCCCTTAGCCTTGTATTCGGCACATGCCTGCCTTCCGGCACTCTGGCCCAAAGTGCTTTGCCCGGTGTACCTCCGATGCCTCAGACCGGTACAACCTCGCTCTCCCCAGAAAACCTGAGCACCGCAGAAGCCCGCGCCCTGCAGGCACAACGCAACGGCACAACAAACTTTCCGGCTTCCAGCACGTTGCCCTCTCAAGTGCAGGATCCGAACCTTCTTTACCCCTCACCGACGGGCTACCACCTTGCTTCAGGAGATGTCATCCGCGTCTCGGTCTATGGGCAGGATTACACCGCCTCTGTACGGATCGATGAACAAGGCAGCGCTCGTCTTCCCTTGCTTGGATTTGTCCCCCTGGCCTCCAAAAGCATTCAGGATGCACAAGACTTCCTGGCCAGCCGCTTCGAGAGCGAAGGCATCTTCCGTGCGCCCGAAGTTACGCTCAGTCTTGCAGAAAGCCCAGGCGCCGTGGCAACACTCTATGGAGAAATCCATGGAGTCATTCCTGTACTCAGCGAGCGTCGGCTTATTGATGTGATTCTTCAGGCCGGTGGCCTTCCCGCTACCGCCAGCCATCTTGTCACAATCGTCCGCGCAAAGCAGACTGAACCGATCACCATCGACCTCGGACGCGATCCTTACACCAGTCCCGGCGCTGAAACGATCGTGATGCCGGGAGACCGAATCTACATCGGCCGCGCCGGTGTGGTCTATATGGTGGGCGCCTTCAAGACACAAGGAGTACTGCCTTTGAGCGGCAATACTCCGCTTACGCTCATGGAAGCGACGGCCCTCTCAGGCGGGCCAGATCTAACCCTGGCGAAAGAAAGCAATTTGCGCCTGATTCGCACCATCAACGGCAAGCGAACTTTCGTGCAGCTGGATGTCCGCAAAGTCCTTTACGGAAAGGTTGCAGACCCGTTCCTGCAACCAGACGATATCGTCTTCTTGCCCACGAGCGCGCTACGCGAATCCGTTGCCAACGGAACACTTAACTTACTGCTCAGCGGTATCTCTTTGGCACTTTCCAGCTACTCGATCACACGATAAGACATGGCGCACGACCAGAACGGCAACGGCAGCCGCACCTCACCGGAATCTCCGGCGGTGCGGCTTGGGTACTACGTCTCCCACCCCATCCAGTATCAGGCCCCCTTGCTGCGCCGCCTCGCGCAGGAACAGGACATCGACCTGACCGTCCTCTTTGGTTCCGATTTCTCCGTGCGTGGGTATAAGGACGAAGGCTTTGGCGTAGAAGTCACCTGGGACGTGCCGCTGCTTTCCGGATATCGCTCTGAGTTCCTGAAGCCTTTGCGCGATACCGGCACCTACTCTCCCACGACCCCCATCTCATGGAACCTGGCAACAAGTCTTCTCGACACGCACGGTCGTCCACGCTTTGATGCGCTCTGGGTCCATGGATACGCTTCCATCAACGCCTTGCAAGCCATCACAGCGGCCAATGCCCTTGGCATTCCAGTGCTTTTACGCGCGGAAAGCTGGTTAGCCGATCGTGCACGCTCCCCGCTGAAACTCGCAATCAAACAATTCTTTTTCAAGCTGCTTGGCCGGGGCATCGATGCCGTTCTTCCCATTGGCACCGTCAACTCACGGTACTGGGCTCACTACTGGGGCAAAGACGTACCCCAGTTCCTGGTCCCCTATGCGGTCGACAATGGCTACTTTGCAGCGCTTGCTGAGAAGGCCGCCCCGCAGCGCGAAGCACTGCGGAAGGAGCTGTCGCTCGAAGTAGATCGCCCCGTGATTCTCTTTGCCTCCAAGCTGCAAACGCGCAAACATGCCGATCACCTTGTGCAGGCCTTCCACGAGCATTGCAACAAGCTCTCCTCCGAAGCCGCCAAGCCTTACCTTGTTATCGTGGGGGATGGAGAGGAACGGAAAAATCTGGAGCAGTTGGTCAGCACTCTGGGGCTTGGCGAGTTTGTACGCTTCCCCGGCTTCCGCAATCAATCCGAACTGCCGCGTTTCTTTGACCTGGCCTCCGTCTTCGTTCTGCCATCCCGTCATGAACCATGGGGCCTGATCGTCAATGAGTCGATGGCCAGCGGCTGCCCTGTCATCGTCTCGACCGATGTAGGATCGGCTCTCGACCTGGTAACCGACGGCGTGGAAGGATGCGTGTATCCGGTCGGAGACGTCAACGCGCTGACCGATGCGCTGGATCGCGTTTTCGCAACTCCCGAAACCCCGGGCATCATGGGACAGGCTGCGCGGCAACGTATGCAGCAATGGAGCTTTGAGCAGGATATTCAGGGCATTCGTCAGGCCCTTGCCGCTACCACCTGCAAGCTGAGGTCCTGATGCGCATCCTGCACATCGTCGGAACCATGAACCCCAACGCGGGTGGAGCCGCAGAACTCATCCGCATGATGGTTCTTCACCAGCCGGCCGGCTATAGCAGCGAAATCGTTACAACCGACCCGGCTTCAGCAAGCTTTCTCCGCGAGCTTCCCGTTCCTGCGCACGGAGTGGGCAACTACCCGCAGTGGAGCGCGCCGAAGCTGTTGCCCTGGCTGCGGGAAAATCGGGCCCGCTTCGACGGCGCCATCGTCCACGGTCTCTGGTGGTCTATCGGCCGGCCCGCTCGCAAGGCGTTCCCAGGTCGCTACGCTGTCTTCCCCCACGGCATGCTGGATCCCTACTTCAAGCGCGCCTTCCCGTTGAAACACCTGAAGAAGCTTCCCTTTTGGTGTGCGAACGAGTACTGGAACCTGCGCGAGGCACAGCGCGTGCTCTTCACAACCGCGCTTGAACGCGATCTCGCAGCACAGAGCTTTCCATGGCTATATCGCGTCAACCCGATGGTCGTACCTCTTGGCACCGAGCCTCCCCCTGCAGACGAAGCAACCTTGCGGGAGGCGTTCTATGCGCGATGCCCTGCGCTGCGCAACAAACGCTTCCTCCTTTACCTGGGGCGCATCCACCCCAAAAAAGGCGCGGATCTGTTGCTCGATGCCTTCGCAAAGATCGCGCAGGAACACGCCGATGTTCATCTTGTTATGGCGGGCCCTGGCGCAGAGGATGCCTGGGCAAGCGCTCTGCAAACCCGGCTCCCAGCGTCTGCCTCCGCCCGCATACACTGGCCGGGCATGTTGCGCGGCTCAGCAAAGTGGGGAGCATTTGCCGCGTGCGAAGCGTTCGTACTTCCCTCGCACCAGGAGAACTTCGGTATCGCCGTTGTCGAAGCGCTGGCCTCTGCTCGCCCCGCACTCACAACGCATCCGGTCAACATCTCACCAGAGCTTCTCACCGATGATGCAGGTCTGGTCGAAGACGACACCGCTACCGGTATCGAGCGCCTGCTCACACGCTGGCTGAACTTATCCCAGCAAGAGCGTACGCTCAAAAGCCACAACGCGCGCCTTTCCTTCGAACAGCGTTACGACATACGGCGCAATACCGAAACCATCCTGCGCGTTTTTGAACAACGATAGCGTGCCCTTATCTGGATAGACCGCACCGCTCTGAGTACACTCGAACACACATGCCACGCACAACCGAGTACAACGCAGCCGATCATATCGAACAGACAGCGGATGCTTACACGCAGCCTGCTTTCTCGCGCGGCAATCGTCTGCGCCGCATGCTGTGGAACCTTGCATGGTGGCTGCTTTATCGTCCGTCCCCACGACCGGCGCACGCCTGGCGTGCTGCCGTTCTGCGGCTCTTCGGAGCAAAGCTGGGTCCCCACTGCCATCTCTACCCTGGCGTGCGCATCTGGGCTCCCTGGAACCTCGAATGCGCCGACCACGTAGCTGTCGCTGATGGCGCGGAGCTCTACAACCCTGCTCCGCTGACGATCGGCTCGCACGCCATCATCTCCCAGGGCGCGTATCTCTGCGGAGCCACACACGATTACAACGATCCGCGCTTCCCTTTGATCGCCTACCGCATGAGCGTAGGAGCCTTTGCTTGGATCTGCGCGCGCGCCTCTGTTCTGCCCGGCGTAAAGGTGGGGGAAGGTGCGGTGCTAGGCCTGGGGGGCGTGGCCAATCGAGACCTAGCACCCTGGACGGTTTACTTCGGTAATCCGGCGCAGAGTGTGCGCGAACGCAACCCTGGCGCTGCGAACCTCTAACGAAGAGCGCCTAATTTCAGGAGCTCTTCCGGCGCGCTTCCCACATCTTTGCATCCACTAAAAAGCGGAACCAGAACGTCTGCAGAACGTAATAGATAAAGCCTTCCACGCCATCCAGAAAACCCAGACGGAAGAAGTAGCGATAGACAAAGAGCAGAAAGGGCCGCGCAAACGGCAGAGAATGATCGTAGACGGCTCGCAACGCACGTTTACGCTCCACCACCGTACCCCCCATCTTGCCCTGAATACGTCCTTCTTTGGAGCCCAGCAGATGCTCTCGCACTTCAGCATCCGCCCAACGGTTATGGCGCGCCGTCCACTCAGAGATCGACATCCGTACATCGTCAATCATCCGCCCGGTAAGTTGCTGCGTGCGCCCGGTGCAGAGAAAGTGCTGGTCGTACTCACGGTCTTCACACCGCCCCATGCCCGTGCGAAACAAGCGCATATGCCAGGTCGGCGACATGCCTCCGTGCTTGAGCATCCGGCCCAGAAACATCATCATGCGCGGCAGGTAGTAGCCATCTGTCGCCGGATCTTCCGGCAATGCCAGAATCTCGGCACGCAGCTCCGGGGTCAGGCGTTCATCCGCATCCAGATGCAGCTGCCAAACCGAACGCGGCTCTGCATGGTCAATCGTCCAGTTCCTTTGCGCACCGTAGCTTTTGAACGGGTGATGCAATACGCGCGCACCAAAGCCTTCAGCAATCGCAACGGTTCCGTCGGTTGAGCCAGAGTCCACAATCACCACATCCTCTGTGAGACCGTCCAGGCTTGCCAACGTAGCCGGCAAAGACTCTTCCGAGTTAAACGTCAGGATCAGAACTGAGGGGCGCATTGCCCTGAGTGTATCCTGACCGGCCGCTTTCCCCTGTTAAACAATGCAGCCCCGGAGTTCTCCGGGGCTGCATCCCCTTCCGGGGCGTTGTGTTTGTCTAGGCGCGAAGCTTTGCCAGCAGATCGGTCGGGTGCACGGGCTTGGCAAGAATCTCAAACTCGTGTCCCTGGGCGCGTGCGCGCTCCAGTAAATCAGCCGTGGCGGCCTGTCCGGAGAACAGCAGAATCTTGCAGGAGGGCAGCTTTTCCCGCGTCTGAATCGCGGCCTCAATGCCAGTCATCCCGGTCATGATCACGTCAGAGATCAACATATCCGGCTGAAAGCCCTCCAGGGCCTCAATCGCCTTTTCCCCGCTGTATACAGCACGGGCTTCAAACCCAGCCTGGTTGAGGATAATCGCCAATGTGTTCGCAATCACCTGTTCATCGTCCGCAATCAGGACGCGCGCCTTTGGGCTGTTCGTGTTGTTTTCTGTCATGGAAACCTGCACTTCCCCTTCTTACTCAACTTCGCAGCACTCTCCCTGCGCGTTGCACACTTCATCATACGACGCGCCCGGCAGAGACCGGCTGGCTCACAGCGAGGATTCCTATACGTGTGAGATGCGGGCAGCATATCATCCGATAGCCTGCAGCACACGCAACAGTGCTACTCTGCATTTAACGCAATGGTCGACATTCATAACCATCTTCTTCCTGGGCTGGATGACGGCGCTGGAGACCTGGAAATGTCTCTCCAGATGGCCCGCATCGCGGTTGCCGATGGAATCACTCGTATGGCCTCCACCCCCCATGCCTCCAGCCACCATGTTTTCGATCCTGAACGCACGGCAGCCAGTCTTGCGCAGCTGCGGCAGGCGCTGGAGCAGCATACGATTCCCTTGCAGGTCGTCACCGGTTGTGACTTCCATATCAACTACGACAATCTGCAGGACGCCATTGCGCACCCGCGCCGGTACACGCTCAACAACACCGAATATCTGTTGATCGAGCTCCCGGATCATGCCATTCCGCCCAACCTCGACCAGATTCTGTACGATCTGCGTCTGGCCGGAATGACCCCCATCCTCACGCACCCGGAGCGCAACCCACGCCTGCAACAGGACCCTACCCCCTTAGGCAACTGGCTCCGCAACGGTATTCTCATCCAGGTAACGGCCAGCTCTGTTACAGGAGAACGCGGCAAACCCGCACAGCGACTCGCACACCAGATGCTGCGGGACCGCTGGGTGCACTTCCTCGCCTCAGACGCTCACGATGTTGTTCGCCGCCCTCCCGGCATGAGCCAGGCTCGTGCATGGGTTGCAGCCGAGTGCGATGCTGACTACGCCACCTTGCTCACCGAAACCAACCCCGCAGCCGTACTCGACGGGCTCTCTCTGTCTGCTCAGCCTGAGCCGCGCAACCTCTATGAGGAAGAGAATCCCGATCTGCCCTGGTGGAAGCGGCTCTTTTCACGCTAGCCGGCTTACAGTCCCAACCCGCCATCGACCGCCAGAAGCTGACCAGTAATAAAGTGCGGGCCCGTGGCGAAGAAGAGAACAGCAGCCGCGACATCCGAAGCACGGCCGTTACGGCCCATCGGGGTCTTCAGCGCAAAATGCTCGTACGTCGGGTCAACCTCACCGTTCACGATCATGCCCGGAGCAACGCAATTTACGCTGATCTCCGGCGCCCATGCCTTGGCCATCGTCTGCGAAAGCATATGCAAACCGGCCTTTGAGGTGCAGTAGTGGCCGTGCGTCGCCCAGGGGTGCAAACCACCCAGCGACCCAATGTTCAAGATACGTCCGCGCGAGGCCTTCAGTAGCGCATGGCAAGCCTTGGCCACGAGAAACGGGCCGCGCGTATTGGTCTCAAAGATCGCATCCCACTGCGCGACCGAAATCTCTTCCAGGGGGGCGGTTTCAAATAAACCGGCGTTGTTCACCAATAGATCCAGGCCACCCCAGGCTGTGCGTAGATGCTCTACGACCTGTTGCACCTCGTCCTCTACGCGCACATCGCAACGCAGCGCGAGCGCTCGCACACCGCACGCTTCAAGATCCTGCACAGTGGCATGTGCCTGCTCAGACGACTCTTTATAGGTGATCGCAATATCCGCGCCGGCACGAGCCAGCGATAGAGCCAATTCACGGCCGATTCGCCGTGCAGCACCGGTAACAAGCGCTCGCTTGCCAAGGAGAGGTTTCTCGTTCGGGCTCACTGGTTCGGACCGCTGCTCGCTGCCGGGGTCGTCACAGGAGTCGTCGTCGTTCCCGTCGAGGGCGCTGCCGTCGTAGCCGGAGCTGTGGGCGTAGTCGTCGAAGACGGAGCAGGCGTTACCTTCGGAATGACGCGCTCCTGTACACCGGGCTGCCGCTGCGAAGCCTTATCGCTGTTGTCTTCATACACCGAGATCTGAGCACGCGGACGCTTCAGCTTTACCAGAAGCTCCTTGTTCTCCATGTCGACGTCCATCACGTCCGAATAGGTGGCAAAACCGCTGGCAATGACCTGGATCGTCACCTTGGAGCCGACCTCCACAAGATCCATCACGGCGCGACCATCTTCGTTGGTCTTGACCTCAAGGTTGCCGTCGTTTTCTCCATCGCGAATCGCGTGGAAAACAACACCCGCGTTCGAGATCGGATGGCCGTTGTACCCCTTTTCAACCGTCACCACGATGTGGGCCAACGGCGGCAACGGCTTCCATTTGCGCCCATGCTCTTCCTTTACCTGCTTGTCCTGCGCAAAAGCTGTTCCCAGCCCCACTACACCGAGAAGCACCCCGGAAGCCACTTTGACGAACGCACCAGCCCGAATCATGGACTCATTATTACGCGTTTCGGGGTATTTTGATCTCCCAGAGAAGAAGAAGCGCACGCGAGGCTATGGCATAAAAAAGATGAGTGCCTTTCACTCACATTTAACGTCAATCTCCTTGACTTACCTCTCCGTGGCGGCGTAGATTAGCACTCGGAAGTCGAGACTGCCAAAACCGCCCTCGGGTGGCCAAGGCAGCCCGGCGAGATCCCCACCAGCAAGAGAGGAACACAACATGGCATCCACGTTTACGCCCCTGCACGACCGCATCCTGGTCCAGCGCCTCGAAGAGGGCGAAACCGTTCGCGGCGGCATCATCATCCCCGACTCCGCTAAGGAAAAGCCCCAGCAGGGCAAGGTCATCGCCGTTGGCAAGGGTAAGAGCAACGACGAAGGCAAGGTGTTTCCGCTCGACGTCAAGCCGGGCGACGAAGTTCTCTTCGGCAAGTACTCGGGCACCGAGATCAAGCTCGACGGCGAAGACTACCTGATCATGCGCGAGGAAGAAGTCCTCGGCATTCTCAAGAAGTAGTTTTCCGCGGAGACGCCCGAAAGCGGGGCTTCCGCTCGCCACCAGGATTTTCGGCACGTTCCTCGTGCCAAGCACAAACGCCTTATCAGACGGCCTAAGGCCCTGAAGGCAATGTTCAGGAGAAAGCACAATGGCAAAGCAGATTCTGCACGGAGAAGATTCGCGTCAGGCGATTCTGCGTGGTGTCAACCACCTCGCAAACGCCGTCAAGGTGACGCTCGGTCCCAAGGGCCGCAACGTCGTCATCGAGAAGAAGTTCGGCTCCCCCACCATCACCAAGGACGGCGTGACCGTTGCCAAGGAGATCGAGCTGGCTGATTCGCTCGAGAACATGGGCGCGCAGATGGTCAAGGAAGTCGCTTCGAAGACCTCCGACATCGCCGGCGACGGCACCACCACCGCAACCGTTCTGGCACAGGCGATCTACCGCGAAGGCGTCAAGACCGTTGCTGCCGGCGCCAACCCGATGGCGCTCAAGCGCGGCATCGACAAGGCAGTTACCGCCATCATCGGCACCCGCGATGAGCACGGCGTTGTCAGCGGCGGCGCTCTGAGCGAGTTCTCCAAGCCCGTCTCCGGCGACATGATCGCTCAGGTCGGCACCATCTCGGCAAACTCGGATTCCACCATCGGCAACATCATCGCTGCTGCGATGCAGCAGGTCGGTAAGGATGGCGTGATTACGGTTGAAGAGTCGCGCACGATGGAGACGCAGCTCGACGTCGTTGAGGGCATGCAGTTCGATCGTGGCTACCTCTCGCCCTACTTCGTGACCGATCCCGAGCGCATGGAAGCAGTGCTCGAAGATGCCTACATCTTCATTTATGAAGAGAAGATCTCAACCATGAAGGACCTGCTCCCGGTTCTCGAGAAGGTTGCTCAGACCGGCAAGCCCCTGCTGATCATCGCAGAGGACGTTGACGGTGAAGCGCTCGCCACCCTCGTGGTGAACAAGCTGCGCGGCACCCTGAAGATCGCTGCCGTCAAGGCTCCGGGCTTCGGCGACCGCCGCAAGGCTATGCTCGAGGACATTGCAGTTCTCACAGGCGGCACGGCGATCACCAAGGATCTTGGCCTGAAGCTCGACGGCGTCAAGCTGGAAGACCTCGGCACCGCCAAGCGCATCTCGATCGATAAGGACAATACGACCATCGTTGATGGAGCGGGTTCGGACGAGAAGATCGCAGCACGCGTGAAGGAAATCCGCACGCAGGTGGAAAAGACCACCTCCGACTACGACCGTGAGAAGCTCCAGGAGCGTCTCGCCAAGCTGGTCGGTGGCGTAGCCGTCATCAAGGTCGGCGCTGCTACCGAGACCGAGATGAAGGAAAAGAAGGCTCGCGTGGAAGACGCCATGCACGCAACCCGTGCGGCTGTCGAAGAAGGCATCGTCCCGGGCGGCGGCGTCGCTCTGATCCGCTGCACCAACGTGGTGGACGATCTGATCAAGACCCTCGAGGGCGATGAGAAGATCGGTGCTTCGATCATCCGCCGTGCCATCGAAGAGCCCCTGCGCATGATTGCTCACAACGCTGGCGAAGAAGGTGCTGTGGTGATCGGCAAGATCAACGACTCGAAGGACTCCAGCTTCGGCTACAACGCCGGAACCGGTGCTTACGAGGACTTGGTTAAGGCTGGTGTCATTGACCCGACCAAGGTGACCCGGACTGCCCTGCAGAACGCGGCTTCCATCTCGGGCCTCATGCTCACCACCGAAGCCATGATCGCCGAGATCCCGGAGAAGAAGGCAGAACCGGCTGGCCACGCTCACGGTGGCGGCATGGACGGCATGTACTAAGAATCACAAGCATCAACGCACAAAGGCCGCGGATTTCTCCGCGGCCTTTGTGCGTTGATGCTGTCTTTGTGTAGATACCGTAGTGAAGCGTGGAAGCCCCTGATCCCTACTCAGCGCCTACTCTATACCTTCGCTGCGTAGTTCCCCTGCCCGAAAGCCCACCTTCTTCAGCAGCGCTTCAAACTGCTTCAACTCCGCTTCATTTAGCTCGGAAAATACCCGGGCCATCGCTTCTTCATGTCGTTGGAAGACTGGCGCGATCAAGTGCTTTCCCTTAGCCGTGAGCGCCACAATGCGGATGCGACGATCGGTCAGACACTCTTCGCGCGTGACCAACTCACGATCAAACAACCGGTCCACAGCAATGGAGATCGCACCGGGAGTAAGCCCCACTTTCGGGCCGAGCGTATTGACCGGCATAGACCCTTTGTGGAGCAGGATCTCCAACACGCGGAAATCCGACTCTCCCAGCCCTGACCCGTGGATGTCGGCCATCGAGTAGCGCATTACCGCCTGGTAGGCCTTCATCATGACCAACCAGACATGCGTTTCTTCTCGTAAACATTCCGACATATCTTCCATGATACGGCTACAGCGCTATTCCACGCCCTCAACAACGACGTTTTGCGGAGACCGCACCTTGATTCCCTTTTCGTTGCTCTTCACATGCATGCGCAGAAGGCTTCCAGAATGCTCCCTCTTCACAGGCGGCAGCTGGAAATTCATCACATACGTGCCTTCCAGCTGCTTCACAAACGTGTCGAGATAAGGCTTGAAGCTCACCGGGGTAATCGTTCCCCCGTACAACGACTCTCCGCCCGTTGCATCAGCGATCTGCTGCAGATAGCTTTGGCCCGAGAAGTTGTTCCGCATCCCGTAAATCCCCGCATCGCCGTAGTAGAGCGGATAGACCACCACCCCTGCGCGCTGTGCGTCATCTCCTGCAGTCTGCACATACGGGCTGTTCTGGTTCATGATCGAGGTCGATCCGTTGTAGAGGTCCACGCCGTTGGTAATCATCAGCACAATACGGGCCGCAGGCACGTTCGACGGCCAGTGCTTCACAAACTCCGACAGGCAGAAGTAGGGGCTTGCGCTCAGTCCCGGAATCCCGAACGGAATGCGGAGCTGCTTCGCCACGGCTTCCTTATCGGCTGAAAACCGTCCCACGCTCATCACCGTGCCGTTGGACATATAGCCTACGAGCACCTTTACGCCCGGCGGCAGCTCTTTGATAAACGCATCAAGGTCGCCCAACTGGAGAGAAAGTCCGCGGCGTGCGCCATCATCAATCAGAAGCGCTACTTCAAGGTTCTGAGGTTGAATCGGCGAAAGTCCCTGGATCGGCGTCGTCCGTCCATCGACCTGAAGCGTGAAGGTTGAAGCACTTACCGCCTGATTGCCCTTGGTCTCAACCTGAACCAGAGACGCGGCCTCTGACGCAGTGGGCTCAGCACTCTGTGCGGCGGCTACACTGGCCATCGCTGCAAACAACATCACACCGCAAAATTTACGCACCATAAAAAACGCTCCCACTGCATTTTGACGCAGTCGGAGCGTTTTGTGGTGCATCGTTACGGGTTATTGACCGCTAAAGCGGAACTTCAACCCGGCTCTTACGGTAAACGGCGTGCTCGGATAACCGATCGGACCCATATGCTGGTTGTTCAGCAAATTGCTCATCTGAACATAAACACCGAGCTTATTCGTCGTCTGGTAGGTTCCGGCCATATCCCACTTCACGTAGCCGAAGTCCAGATTACGGTTCGGCAGCAGCAGAGTGTTCCCGCCATTGATGTCGAGGTAGCTCAGGAAGGTTGAGTCGTCTGAACGGCTCACCATCGAAGCGGTGGTGCTCAAATCCAAACGCTTGCGCGTGTAGCTCACAGAGGCATACCCGGTATGAGGTGGACGACGGAACGGGCGTGCACCGACCAGCGGATACGTCGAGCCGATCGGAAGTCCCGGCAGATTCGGGTTCGTTGCCGAAAGCCCGTTATAGGCCGCATCGGTTGAGAACGACTGCACCACGACAGCGTCAAGGTAGGTATACCCGCCGCGCAGGAACCACCGCGAGGTGGGGCGGAACTCCAGCGAAGCCTCGATTCCCTCCGCGCGATAGGCCAGCGTATTCGCCTCTGCGCCGTAAATACCGAGGCTGCTGATCGGCTCACCCATAATCTGCGAAAGTGTGCCCGGATCAATGTAATCCAGCTGGTGATCGAACATGTTGTGGAAGTACCCCAGCTTGAAGACAAGATTCTGGTTCTTCAGGAAGGTCTGTTCAAGTCCCAGATCATAGGTACGCGAACGGTTCGCTCCCAGCGGCGTGACATGGTATGCCGCAATCGCCGCGGTGTTTCCGGAGTCCTGAAGCTGGCGGTACAGGGACTCAAACTCGTCCCGCAGCGCCGGTTCATGCACACCCTTGGCAAAGTTCGCACGCAGCTTGATGCGGTTGAAGTGACCGAAGCCCGGGAAGTAGGCCAGTCCAATGCGCGGCGTCCCGGCTACACCGTAAAGGTGGTTCTTCTCAATGGCGCCGCCGACAGAGTAGAAAAGACGATTCCACATATCGCCCTGCACCTGCATGGTGTACTCGAAGTTCGTTCGCTGCGTCTTCCAGAAATCGGCATAGGCAGGCACAACATCGCCACCACGCTCATTCTCATAGCGGAAGGCAAAGAGCCCTGCCAGATGGTGCGTAAACTGCTTGTCGGTCTGGTAGTACAGCTCGTCGCGGTTCGAAGTCAGAAAGTCATTGCTATTGAAGATGTCGGACTGCCCCGTAGCGGTGTAACCGTTGGCCCCGCGAATCGTGACGACGTTGCCGTAGTAGGAGGTGTACTCATAGGGCGTACCGGCATAGAACGTCACCGGTGTTCCCACATTGCCAAAGTAGGCTGCAGTCTCCCCTTTGCGGGCGATTCCGTAACGCACAAGATTGTGCCAGGTATTCAGTGCCGAGTACTCCACTGTTCCCTGCGCGTACAGGTCATGATCCTGCTGCTTACCCAGCACGGTCAGCCCCAAAAAGTCATATGCTCCCGGCAGGCCCTGCCCGGCCACGGTATTGCGGATCGTGCCGCGAATATTCAGACGAGGCAGTAACGTATAGCCAACGTTACCGGCACTGGTCACCATATGCGCACGATCGTTGGGCAGTGCATTCGACGTATCGTAACGGGAGAAGGCTCCGTAGTAATCGAGCCTGCGCAACGTGCCGCCCAGAGAAACGTCATTGCGTACCTGATGCAGATTGCCTCCGTCGCCTTCATAGTTCAGCGTCGGAATTTTGCCGGTCCCGGTGCCACGAGGCGTCACAAAGCTCACCACCGAGGCCTCGGCATCCGTACCGTAAAGAACAGAGTCCGGTCCACGGTACGTCTCCACATTCTGGATCGCCGAAGAACTGAACGGGCCGAAGTCGAATGACCCGCCAACGTCATCCACCGGGATACCGTCGAGAATCACCTTGTTGCCATCCGACGGACCGCCACGCACAAAAAGCGATGTCTGTGCGATCCCCTGGCCCGTCTGCACGACGTTCACACCGGGTTGCTGACGCATGAGGTCGTTCAGGTTGAGCGATCCCTCCAGCATTGACTGGTCAATGAGCTCCACCGGCGCGGTCACCTGCGGCAACGGTGTGGGCAAACCGGTAGCGGTCACCGAAATCTGATCGGTCGGCATATCGCCCAACACGACGTCTTTCTTGAGGACGTCCGTAGTGCCGCCGTAAAACTCGCTGACGACACCGGGGAAATAGCCCGCACTCGTACCCATCAGCGTAAAGCGGCCGGAGGCTGCCGATCGCAACTCGAAGGTACCGTTCTGGTGTGTCGTGGCATGGGCGGCAACCTTGCCGTTCTGCATCAACTGCACCTGGCCGCCATGCACCGGGCGTCCCATGGAGTTCGTTAGACGACCGCGAATCACAACGGCCTCAGCACGAGGCAAAACAGCAAACAGGCTGGCAGCGGCCAGCGAGGTAGCAAGAAACGCGCGTGCGCCGAAAACAGCACGCAATCGGGCCGCACGGCGGCCTACTTTAGATGACATGAAAACTCCTCCGCTCTCCCTACGAAAGCGTGGCAGGTTGAAGCGCAGCGTGGAACCGGTCTCCTGACTGGCGCAGTTTCAAACGCGATCACCAAGCTCAAAGCATTGCCTTCCCAGCGCACAGACGCGCGCACAGTGGCAGCTTTGCGGACCGCGCTCACCTTGCTCAAAAGGTGTGCGCATCACAGTTGCGGGGCAGTGGCGGAGTTTCACCGCGCTTCCCGAACATTCCTCTGCGGTAGCATTTCTGGTCACACGAAGGCGCGCAACCAGCGCAGCGCTTCGCAACAAAAGGGGCGTAACTCCAGTGTAACGCCTCAGGCCGTCAGCAGAATCTTTCCTGTAGTGGCGCGTGACTCCAGATCGCGGTGCGCCTGGGCAGCATCCTCCAGCTTGTAACGATGCCCCACACGCACCCGCAGCTTACCCTCGGCTATCCAGGAAAACAGCTCACCGGCGCGATGCTCCAGCTGCTGCCGCGTTTGCAGATAATCCTTCATCGTCGGCCGCGTGACGTAGAGCGACCCCATCTGCGACAACCGAATCAGATCAAACGGAGCCACAGCTCCACTGGAAGCACCATACAACGCCAACAGGCCACGAGGTCGAAGACAACGCAACGAGTCCTCAAAAGTTGTCTTTCCCACAGAGTCATACACCACCGGTATCCCCTGCCCCCCGGTTTCAGCCAACACCCGCTCGCGGAAATTCTCCTGCGTATACAGAATCGCTCGGTCCGACCCGGCGGCCAACGAAAGCTCCGCCTTCTCGTGCGTTGAAACCGTGGTCAGCACTCTGGCTCCGCGCTGCACGGCCATCTGCGTGAGCAAAAGTCCGACCCCACCCGCTCCGGCATGAACCAGGACTGTGTCTCCCGCTTTGATGGCATAGGTGTCGTGCGCCAGATAATGCGCCGTAATGCCCTGAACCAGAACTGCCGCTGCCTCACTCAGGCTTACGCCATCCGGAACAGGCAACAGCTTCTGCGCATCGACCAACACAAACTCCGCATAGGAGCCATAGCTCGCCGCCCACGCGACGGCATCGCCAGGCTGAAACGCGCTCACGCCTTCCCCGACACGCTCCACGGTGCCAGCTCCCTCCTGCCCCGGAGTAAAAGGCAGCGCGGAAGGATAACGCCCCTCACGGATATAGACGTCGACAAAGTTGACGCCCGCAGCATGTACCCGAACCAGCACCTGCCCCGGGCCTGGACTCGGAGTGGGGATCTGCTGCCACTCCAGGACCTCTGCCCCTCCCGTGCGGGTAACGACAATCGCCTGCATCATCCTTCTCCTGCCCGTTGCTCGCGCTACCGGAGCATGCCTTCTTCCGTCGCACGCATACGCACGACGCGATCCACCGCATACGGAGTGCGATGTGTCTGAGTAAAGAAGTGGCGCACCTGCAGTTCACCCAGCAGACCAATGCCCACCAACTGAACGCCCGCCAGAATCAACACCGCCGCAATCATGAACCACGGAGCATGCGCGCCGAAGGTATCCGCACGCACAATCAGCTTGTGCAAAAGCAGGCAGATCGAAATCACGCCACCAGAAAGAACGCTGAGCGCCCCGGCCGTTCCGAAAAAATGCAGCGGACGAGTCATGTGCTGCAGCAAAAACCGTATCGTCAGCAAATCAAAGAAGACGCGGAAGGTCCGGCCAATGCCGTAATGGCTTTTCCCCGCTTCGCGTGCAGGATTAGAGATCGGTACCTCGCAGATGCTGGCGCCATACCAACTCGCGAGCGCGGGAATAAAGCGATGCATCTCTCCGTAAAGCGGTATGTTCTGAATCACTTCACGACGATAGGCTTTGTACGTCGTTCCAAAGTCATGAATATTGACACCGCTCAGGCGTGCCATCAGCAGATTTGCAATCCGTGAAGGAAAACGACGCATCACGGCATTGTCCTTGCGCTGCGATCGCCAGCCGCTCACCACGTCGTACCCCTCTTCAAGCTTCTCCAGAAACTGGGGAATCTCGGCAGGGTCGTGCTGCAGATCTCCGTCCATGGCCAGCACAAACTCGCCTGAAGCGTGATCAAAGCCAGCGGCGAGCGCGGAGGTCTGTCCGAAGTTGCGACGCAGTTTTACGACCAGAACACGCGAATCCACCGCGGCGATCTCTTCCAGAAGACGGTACGTCCGATCGCGCGAACCGTCATCTACGAGCACCATTTCGAAGCTCGCACCCACCTGCTCCATGACATCTTTGACGCGGTCATAGAGCCGAGTGACACTATCTTCTTCGTTATGAAACGGCACGACAATCGAGTACTTTGGCACCTCACCATGATACGCTGAGCCGCTTTCGGGCGCCTCGCCAAGGTTATAGAACTTAGTTCCTGTCGTGGATTTTGGCTTGCAGGCAGGAAAACCCACACCGCATCATAAAGAAAGCGCCGCGCCCTGTAGCCAGCGTTTTCCCGCTCTGGGTGCATCAGAGGAGTTAGAACCATCGGAGTAAGGACGCCAAAAACCATGACGCCAAAGAAGATCGCCGGCCTGATCATTTCCGTCGCCCTGATCATTGCCCTCTACACATGGTGGCGTCATACCAGCGGTGCGGCTCGGTTCATGAACGGCGATGTTCTGTCTCTACACGACGGAGACAACGGCCCAAGCACCAAAGGCAGCGTGGACTCCGGTGCGGTCGATCTAGATGGGCAGTCTTCCGGCACCTACGCCTCCGGCAACAGCGCGGTCTCAAACCAGCCTCCAAGGCCACAACCGATCGCCGCGCCTCAGGCCGTCGCGCAACCGATTCCGCCCGCGCAGACAAACGCGCTCCCCCCCGCCGCTCCAGCTCAGGACACCCTGCAACCCAACTCACCGAACGGGATGGCCTTCGGAGGAACGGGCAAGTATCAGTGGTACCGTCAGGGGGATATTACCTGGCGTATCAACACCCTGACAGGCAGCTCCTGCATTGCCTTTGCCACGATGGAAGAGTGGGCAAAACCAATCGTCTACTCCCACGGCTGCGGCAACAACGCTTAGCCTTTCTCTTCGAAAAACCTTCGACCTCCGGCCGGAAGCAAGCCGCATTCCATGCGCTACACTACGGCTATGGCCCGGTAGCTCAGTTGCATAGAGCAGCGCACTCCTAAGGCGAAGGTCGCAGGTTGGACTCCTGCCCGGGCCACCACCAACCTAATTAAAATCAATGCCTTACAGGAGACCAGAAACCGGTCGCCTTTACTGTTTTTGGCCATGGGATACTTTTGGGATACCTATTTTCAAAAACAAAAAAGAGCACACGGATGATCCTTCCGTGTGCTCTTTTTTGTTTTTGTGTCCCCTATGGGGCGGCGGGGGCGGTCAGCGACCTACCACCCCATACGGACAGCCCGTCTCCGCCATCCGCCGAACCTGCCCCGCCGGAATCAGCACGCGACTCCCTATCCTGCGATGCCCCAGCTTACCGCTGGCCACCATATAGTCCACCGACCGCACCGACACCGACAGCAGACGCGCTGCCGTCCTGCGGTCATAGAGGAGAGGTTCTACTGCTTGCGCCTGTTTGCGTTCCCTTGCGTTCATGGGGGCTAATACCCATCGCCCCGTGCGGACGGGGATTATTGCCCGCTCATTTTCTCGGCGCTATACATCGCGCTATACAGCGCCTAGCAAAAAAAAATAGGTGGATTAATGATCACCATTAACGGTAATTAATTGCCATGATCACCGCAGAGCATTACCCCCTACGGTCCCGCAGTGAGCGCCGCCGCCGACGCCATCGGCCATCGAGCCGCAAGTTTTTCCGCCAGCAACTAGATGCCTACCCCGATGCAACCGTAGTAATCGCGGTAGGCAACCGCCCCGTCGCCGTTTCTCCTGAGATTTTTCGTGAGCTACTGGACGGACACCCCAGTCCTGGTCGTGACCTGCCATGGATGATCACCATCCCGCGCAAGGGCTGGTTGGTCGTCGTCCCGCGCCCGCGGGGAAAGGTGCGTGGCAATGGCTAGCTATATCGCCTCTCTCGTGCGGACTCGCTACTACGACCCCAACCCGGATTTATATAGGGCGTTGGTCGCCCGCCTGGCTGATTGCATGCGCCAAAATAGAATCTCTTATCGCGCTATGCACAATGAAGACTTCCTAATTTCCCGGGAGACGATGAGACTCTCAAACGAGGCATTTTCCTCAGTACAGAGCTTTTCGGAAGAGATAGGAATACCGATCGATTTAAAAATAGTTAACTTGGCACTAAGTTCAGCGTCCATAGATCAGCAGAAAAAATCCCCGGTCTAAGCCGGGGATTTTTTCTTTGTTTTCGGTTCGGCCCACAAATCCAACAGCCAGAACTTTTCAGGGTCATCATTTTCACCTGTCAGACGACGCCAAATGGGGTCCCCCACTAAAGCTCTAAGCTCTTGCCGTTTGTCGTTTGCCGTGGCGATGATTGTTCCCTGTGCTTCATATACCGCGTCGATTAGGGTAAATAAATGGCGCACTCTCGTTTTAGTAGCCACAAATTTATCGAGTTCTTCGAGCCACAAAATTGGGGTAAACCCCGTTCTCTCCATCTCGCTGGTGATGTCGCGCGGTAGTAGCGATGGTGGGGAAACAGTATCGTCGCCAAAATCCCGACTTTCCCACGCTTCCATTTCCCGCAGCCAGGCTGGAACTTTAAGCCGGTGGTAGTTTAAATTCCTCACTTCGGCGCGATGCTCCATTACTCGAAGGGAAAGCATGTCCATCACCGCCGCCGCTGCATAGGTTGATTTGCTACTCCCCGCGGGCCCTAACATCAGCCACCCCCTAACCTCCTCCGCACAGGACGGCAGCTTGGCCAGAAGTTTTCCCTGTCGTTCCTGTGAAATGGGAGAACGTACCCAGGGCTTTAGATCGTGAATCCTATGGTGGCGGTGGCTGGCTGGCAGCAGCTGAGCCAGCCTGTCGGCGAGGCCGTCGGAAAACAAACTCCGGTGATAGCAGACCCCGTGGGCGATTTCATCATCGACGATGAGATCTATATTTTGGGACACTTTGTGAATTAGGTAGCCATCCTCGCAACTCTCGCATAGCCAAGGAATTTCGCCACGAACAATCCCCAGATATTCGGAGAGAGTAAGATTTTCATCTTCCTCGGCAGAACGGCTCCCCCCAGAGTCCTGCCCATCTAGTCCATCGGCGTATGCAACCACTTTCTCTAATTCACCGATTCCAAGCTCGGCGATACCAGCTGGTAGAACCGATTTTTTGGCGAGAATCAGATCTCGAGCACGAGCGCCAGCTCTCCGAGCATTCTCTATTCCTTCTTCACAGGCTCTCACCTCCTCAACTGAGGACAGAACTTCGGAGTTTGACGCGCGTGCAAACTCTATTTTTTCGTATTTTTCGGTTGCCTCATCCCAGCGGAGCTTAGCGCTCAGGCGCTCGGGGTCAAAGTCAGGTTTTCCTGGCGTGATGGCTCTATGCGTCCCCATCCACTCACCGTCGAAGGGATCCCGAGAGCAATATTTATTCAAAAACTCTAGTTCTGCCCTCTGAAGCTCTTCCGCCGCCTGCTGCTTCTGCTCGGCGATCCGCAGCTCTTCCGTTTTTTTGTTTTCCTGGGCCGCGGCGAGTCGGGCTTTAGCCACGGGTAGTAGCCCAAGATTGTCGGCCTCTGCCTTTATTAGCGGGGAAAAATCAAAGTTCTTGGCTTCCAGGTAGGCTTTGATTTCCCCAATGCTCGACAAACGAACTCTTACTCTTCCCATCCTGCACCTCCCCCAAAACCCTCGTCTTCTGAATCTTCAGCAGCCATTTCGAACTCGACCTCTTCAAATGGAGAGATCTCGGCCTCTTTTTTCTTCGCCGCTTTCGCGTCAAAAACGCCTTGGGCCTGCTTCAGGAGCTCGGCGGCGTTAATGTAAAAAAGATTCGACCGGTTCATCCTCACCGCTCTCTTGATCAGACCCGCAGCCTC
>JAPWKG010000022.1 GCA_028283625.1 Acidobacteriaceae bacterium
TTTCCGGCCGACCTTTGGCACTCACCACACCATTTCCCCTGTAATTGCGCAGGTTCCGCTGCTCACAACCAACCTTTCTCGCAAACGTTTGCAGCAAAGATTATGCGAAGATAGCCAAGTCCGTATGGCTTCCGCACCACATCGTAATCTTTCCGAACTCCTGCACGAGGTCTTTGGCCATCGGGAGTTCCGTGCCCACCAACAGAAGGTGTGCGAAGCCGCGGCCAGCGGACGCGACGTCATGCTGGTCATGCCGACGGGGGCAGGAAAAAGCCTCTGTTATCAGCTTCCTGCGCTGGCTCGTGAAGCTACCGCTTTAGTTATCTCCCCTCTCATCGCCCTCATGGATGATCAAGCCTCGAAGCTCGCGGCGCTGAAGCTGCGCGTGGCGCGCATCCACTCCGGCCTCTCACGCGAGGACTCCCGCCAGGCGTGCCGGGACTATCTTGCCGGAGAACTGGACTTCCTGTTCATTGCTCCTGAGAGGATGAGGGTTCCAGGCTTTCCTGAGATGCTGGCCAAGCGTAAGCCGGGGCTTGTCGCTATCGATGAAGCCCATTGCATCTCACAGTGGGGACACGACTTTCGGCCGGATTACCGTACGCTGGGCCAGTGGCTTCCCATGCTGCGGCCTGCTCCGATCGTCGCGCTCACAGCAACCGCAACCCCTTCCGTCCAGCGCGACATTATGGCGCAGCTCAATCTACAGGAGCCGGCCGTCTTTATTACCGGCTTTCGCCGGCATAACCTCGCGGTTGAAGCCCTGGAGATGTCCAAGCCCGAGCGGGCTGAGTTTGCCGCCAAACTTCTGAGCGAGAAGACTGCGCGTCCGGCGATTGTCTACGCAGGCTCCCGAAAGCAGGCAGAAGAGCTGGCCGAAAAGCTCGGACGCCGCTTTCCCACCCGCGCCTACCATGCAGGGCTTGAGCCTTCCGTTCGTGAACGGGTTCAGACCGACTTTCTGGGGGGCAAGATCGAAGTCGTGGTTGCCACGGTCGCCTTCGGAATGGGTGTGGACAAAGCGGACGTCCGCACCGTCATTCACGTTTCCCTGCCCGGCTCCGTTGAGGCTTATTACCAGGAGATTGGACGCGCGGGGCGAGATGGGCAGCCCTCACGCACCGTGCTGCTCCATAGCTTTGGCGACCGGAAACTTCAGGAGTTCTTTCTCGATAAGTCCTACCCTGCGGCTGAAGAGCTGGAGCGAGTAGAGCGCAAGCTGACAGACGAATGGGTCGAGCCTGCGGAAATCGCCCGGAAACTACGCATGGACCCCGAGCGCACAGGCGTGGTGCTCGATAAGCTCATGGCAGCCGGAGTGGCTCAGGCGGACGTGCAGGGCCTGGTGCGTGGAACCGGCAACAAGGATTGGCAGCGGGGCTATGAGGCGCAGGTCCATGCTCGTCGATCGCAGGTCAACCGCATGGTGGCCTTTGCCGAAGGCACGCAGTGCCGCATGGTTTCGCTGGTACGGCATTTCGGCGATACAAGCGACGACGGTCAACCCTGCGGACGCTGCGATGTCTGCTCCCCGGGCTCTGTTGCCGGGCCTTCCCTCCGGCAGCCCGATCCCGACGAGCGCCGCAGCATGTTGAAGATTCTCGGCGCCCTGGGTGGAGGCAATCGAAGCGTCGGCAAACTGTTTACCGAGGTGGGTGCTTCCATCGGCGTGCGCGATCGCAAACGCTTTGACAGCCTCCTGGATGCACTGGCGAAAGCAGGCCTGCTTCAGCTCGCGAACGACACATTTCAGTCCGAGGACGGACGCGAGATCACTTATCGGAAAGCCAGCGCGACGCTCGAGGGCCGAGATGCGGACGAGTCCTCCTTTGGTGCGGTCTGGCTGCGCGGCCTTGAAGAGGGTAAAGCCTCCAAACGCAGTTCGCGACGTGCCATAGGCTCGGCCTCCGTCCCTCAGGGAAAGACGTCGCAGTGGAGCGCCCAGCAAAAGCAAATCGCGCAAGCGCTCAAGGACTGGCGCAAAGAAAAAGCTGCAGAGATGAAGACACCCGCCTTTATCGTCTTCGGAGATACCGTGCTGGAAGCTATCGTTGAGGCACTTCCACAATCCGTAGCAGAGCTGGAAGGCGTGCGGGGCATGGGCAGCGAAAAGGTAAACCGCTTCGCCGTCGACGTCTTGCGAATTTGCAAAAAGAGCGCCCCTGCAAGAAGCCAATCCGCACGAACCACCACGGTCAGCCGCGCTCCGGCAGCAACCGCGCGCAAAGAAAAAGCCGCCGTCGCCAGACCTGCCCGCGGCGACGAGGCCTCAAGCACGGTTCGCGCCACGAGCAGCGTGGTAAAAGCCAACGTGCAACGCACGCAACCTGCTCCGCTGGCGCCAGCAGAGTTCACCCCCGCGCAGCAAGAGCTTGACACCCGCCTACGCTCCTGGCGGATGGAGTGCGCTCGTGGCCTTGGCCTTCCTTCGTTCTTCGTCTTCAGCGATACCGCGCTGCGTGGCATTGTGGAGAGTACACCGCGTACGCTGGAAGAGCTGCGTGCCGTACGGGGGCTCGACCGCGAAAAAGTGGAGCGCTACGGCGCTGAGGTCGTGGCGCTGTGCCGCGCCTGAAGATACGAGAAGTGGATGCAAAGGAGATGGGAACAATGAGCTTCGGTGTAGCAATTATGGCGGCAGGCAAAGGCACGCGTTTGAAGTCCAGGCGGCCGAAGGTACTGCACGAAATCGGCGGCCGTTCCCTGCTCCTGCACGTCATTGCCGTCGCAGAGACAGTAGCGCCGGCTCAGGAGATTCTTTGCATCGTTGGGCATGAGGCAGAACGCGTCAAAGCAGCCGTGGAAGCTACGGGCGTCCAATTCGTTCTTCAGACAGAGCAGCTCGGTACCGGTCACGCCCTTCAGATGGTGAAGGCATGGTTTGCGACAGGAGGAGCGCCTGTACCGGAGAACCTGCTGGTGCTCTCCGGCGATGTGCCGTTGATCCGCGCCGAAACGCTGGCCGGACTTACCGAGTTCCACACGAAGCACGACGCAGCCATGACGATCCTCACCGCGGTGCCTGAGAATCCCTTTGGCTATGGCCGTGTGAACCGTCAGGCTCCTGGTTCGGCAGAGATCACCGGCATCGTAGAGCAAAAGGACCTTCCGCAGGGAGACGCGGGCTCCCCGGAGATTAACTCCGGCATTTATTGCTTCAACACCGCCAAGCTCTTTGCCAAACTCGACCAGCTTACGGACAAGAACGCAAGCCGTGAGCTGTACCTGACAGACGTAGCAGGACTGCTCGTTGCCGATGGGGAGAAGGTTGTCGCGACCGTTGCAAGCAATATCAATGAAGTCCTTGGCGCAAATACGATCGCAGAAATGATGCATCTGGATGCAGCCATGCGGCTGGAGACAGCAAAGCGCCTGATGGCGCAGGGGGTCACCATCTTCCGGCCGGAAACCTGTGTCATTGACGCCACGGTTGAGGTAGAAGCGGATACGGTCATCGAGCCATTTGTTCAACTACTGGGCAAGACCAAGCTCGGAGCTGAGTGCCGCATCCGCAGCTATTCGGTGGTTAAGGACTCGACTCTGGGCGAAGGTGTGCTGCTTCGTAACGGCTGCATCCTGGAGGATGCAATCGTTGGGGCAAACGCGCTTCTCGGGCCGTATGCTCATCTGCGTCCGGGAAGCGATATCGGAGAAGCTGCTCACATCGGCAACTTTGTCGAAACGAAGAAGACCCGGCTGGGCAAGGGGTCGAAGGCCAATCACCTCGCCTATCTGGGCGATGCGGAGGTTGGGGCTGGCGTGAACGTAGGCGCTGGCGTAATCACCTGCAACTACGATGGTGTGCACAAACATACGACCTCCATCGGGGACGGCGTCTTCGTCGGTTCGGACTCGACGCTGGTAGCTCCGCTCTCGCTTGGGGATGGGTCCTACGTGGCAGCCGGTTCGTGCATTACGGAAGACGTGCCCGCGGGAGCTCTGGCGCTGGGACGAAGCCGCCAGGTGACCAAAGAAGATTGGGTCGCAAGAAAAAAGGCTAATCTGAAGAACGCCTAGCCTCTTCAGCCACTGTCCCTACTTCGCACACTGTGATGCTCCTTCCTCTGCAGCCGATAGACCGGTTGTGAAATGGTCTCGGACAGAGGAAGGGCTGAGCGTCGCAATGTCAAACAGCTTGCAACGTGATCTGGTCTTGGTGGTCAGCGCAAATACGCAGGAGCGTGTGCGCTCCATGGCGTTGTTGCGTTCCTCCGGTTATGCCGCAGCCTCAGTGGCTACCTCCGCCAAGGCGTTGGAGTATCTGCGGAATCGGCCAGGCTGCCGCCTTGTGCTCGCCTCTGTTTTTCTCCCCGGAGAGAGCGGCTTCGTTCTCCTGGACAAGATCACCCTGGAGTTCGCCGACGTCGGCGTGATTCTCACCACCTCGCCACAGCGCATAGAGATTGCCGTGCAGGCATTTCGGCGCGGCGCAGCCGATGTGCTCATGGAGCCATTTTCCCTCTCGGCGCTTCGCTCCAGCGTAGCCAGCGCGCTCATGCAGGGACAGATGCGGCAGGAAACGCTTCGCTACCTGCGCAGTCTGGAAACCCTGGTAAACGAACGAACCGGAAAGCTGCGACAGATCATGGAAGATCTGGAGCGCTCCTACGATGTGACGATCGAAGCCATGGGTGATGCTCTGGACATGCGGGACGAGGAAACGGAAGGCCACTCAAAACGAGTAACCGCCTACACCGTTGCCCTGGCGCGTGAGATGAGGCTCAATCAGGCAGAGCTGAAAACCATTGCGCGCGGCGCCTTCCTGCACGACATCGGCAAAATCGCCATTCCCGACTCCATCCTCCTGAAACCCGGCAAGCTGACTCCGGAGGAGATGTGCATCATGCAGAGTCACTGCGAACGGGGTTATCGGATTGTCAGAAAGATTCCCTTCCTGACCGAAGCCGCACAGATTGTCTACGCACATCAGGAGCGCTTCGATGGCACGGGGTATCCCCGGGGCCTGCGCGGCAAATCCATCCCCCTAGGCGCCCGCATCTTTGCTGTCGCCGATACGCTGGACGCCATGACCTCTGATCGTCCTTACCGCCGGGCTCTCACCTTCCGGGACGCGGCCCGTGAGATCGTCCGTGGCAGCGGTGAGCAGTTTGACCCCGCGGTCGTCAATGCCTTCCTTGCCGTTCCGGAAGGCACCTGGCCGATCATTCGTGCCGAAGTGGGCCGCCAGACCCATGCCGCCGAACTGGTTCGCTCCGCTGCGAACGCTGCTGTGGCTTGATCTTTCTAAAAGCTGCGTCCACTTTGTTCGTCCGAGGCATCTGAGAACACATAAACGGGCTCAGAGCCGTTTTCGGAGCGTTCAGGATGCGAGATCGTCTGGAATCCCACAAAATTCAACTCACCCTGAACGAGCACCCGTCGTGGCAGCTCGAAAACGGTACGCTGACGCGCTGGTGGAAGTTTCCAAACTTTGTAGATGCCATGCAGTTTGTGAACGGGATTGCCGCTCTGGCAGAGGCAAAACAGCATCATCCCGATATCGATATTCGGTACAACTGGGTCAAACTCACGCTCACCACCCATGATTCCGGTGGAATAACGGCAGAAGATGTGGAAATACTGAGCATTTTGGACCAACAATTCGGTCTCTAAAAGAAAATTATGAGATGTGGAATATTTCTGTAGACACACATCCCATTTGTGGTATCTTGAGATTGTCGCTAAGGCGATACAGATTTACCGGACGGTGGGTTGTCCGGAGCAAGTTGCGTCACTGGCCTCCCGGCACGAACAGTTTCCAGGTTCGTGCCGCCTTTTTTTGCCATACGCTAAAAGGGTGCGCGTGATCAATCGGCAGGATGGTGGGTGGGAGCGGTGGGTTCTCCCCAGTTGGGTCGCTCTCCTCTTTGGAAGCGTTACGATGCTGCTTGCTCACGGCAAAGTGCTCTGGGGAGATGAGTTTGTTACCTACTGGGTGGGTCAGCAACGCTCCTTTCACGGCATATGGTCTGCTTTGCGCAGCGGTGCCGACCCCAATCCTCCGCTGATGCATGTGCTGAGCTGGTGGTCCACCTCTCTTTTTGGAAGCAACGCCCTTGCAATACGCCTGCCCTCGATCGCTGGGGTTGGCCTTGCGGTGGCGAGCCTGTGGTTTTTAGTAAGGCGCTACGCCTCCCGCTCCGCAGCTGCGGCGGCTTGTCTGGCACTGATGGCCACACGAGGCTTTGACTACAGCTATGACGCTCGCTCCTACGGACTTTTGCTGGGCTTTGCCCTTGCGTCGCTTTTTTGCTGGACGCGCACCCTGCCCGCTCCCCAGGCCAAATCGTCCAGCGATATCGTTTCGATCAGCCTGATGGCGCTCTTCCTTGCGGCAGATTTATCCAGCAACTATTACGGCGTTATGGCGTTCTTTCCCATCGCCGCCGGAGAGCTGGCCTTAAGCTGGCAGCACAAGCGGCTCCGCTGGCCGGTTTGGGCCGGTTTAGGCCTCGCATCGCTTCCTTTGTTCGGCTACCTCCCGCTCATCCACGGCAACATTGCAGAGTTTGGTCCGCACGCCTGGAACAAGCCCTCGCTGTCGATCCTTCCTGAGAGCTACTTCCTACTGGTAGAAGGGGTTTTCTGGCCGGTTGCGTTCCTTGCACTCTGGTACGGCGTTATCCGGAAAAAGGCCACCACACGTTCTGAAGCACTGACCCCGGTAGCGTTACGAGTCGCTCTTGCGGTGTTGCTGCTCTACCCTCTTCTCGGATTTGCTATTGCATACGGTGGAGCCGGCATGATCAGCGCCCGGTGCGTTATTCCCGTCTGCGGTGCGTTTGCCCTCACCGGCGCATTTCTGCTGGAGCGACTCGGCTCACGGCGCCTCCTGCTGGGCTCGGTCGCCTTTCTTTCCCTCTGGGTAATTGCGCGTGAGTCCGCCTGCGGCATCCTTCTGCTCCAGCAACGCCACGCATTCTTCCAGTTGCGTAACGCCGTGGAAAGCGCACAGGCTCCAGGGGAACCGGTGTTCGTCGCGGATTCGCTGGTTGTGATGCCGCTGTGGTGGTACAGCTCCGCCAGCCTTCGCCAACAGTTACGGTTTCCGATCGACTTTGATCTGATTCACCGATCCGAGGCCGATGACTCCGGAGAGCAAAACCTCTGGGGTGGCCGCCACGGAGTTTTTCCTGTTCCGATCGATCGTCCCGAGGCGCTGCTTGCTCCCGGCTCCGAAGCGATTTTTCTGGGAAACCCAAACGGTTGGCTTGGAAGATCCATGACGACGAACGGCTGGCATCTGCAGGCTGACGCCGTTCCTGTTCCCTGGGAAAATCTGGGTGGTGTCTTTACGCCCCTGGTGCATCCGGAAACGCGCGTCTGGTTTGCCAGCCCGCGATAAGATGGCGAGATGAAGAAGATTCTCAGTGCAGTCGGCGTACTTGCGTTGAGCCTGGCGGCTTCCGCGCAGTTCTCGAACCCCGCGATGGATATTCCCGCCTATAACGCACAGGCTCCTTCTCGGCCGATCCCTCCGATTCGTACGGATCTTACTGGCCCTTACTTCGCACACAGCTATCAGGTGACCGCGTACAAAATGGCGCAAAAGGTGCCGAACGTTCTGTATCAGCAGCCCTGCTACTGCCGCTGCGATCGCGGCATGGGCCATAAGAGCCTCCACAGCTGCTTTGAAGGACTTCATGGAGCCGAGTGCTCTACCTGCATGAAAGAAGCCGCTTACAGCTACAAGGAAACCAAGCTAGGCAAGTCGGCGGCGCAGGTTCGTGCCGGGATCGAACGCGGCGAGTATGAGTCCATCGACCTGGAGCACCTGAGCCTGTAACTTCTGCAAGCAGCCGTACTCTATTCAGACCTGATAGAAAGCGGGCATCGTCATCTGAGATGCCCGCTTCAGTTTTTGTTGACCTAATGGGTGCGAGCCGCCTTCTCCATCCGGTCTCGAAGTGCATCCCCGATTCCACCACGCGGCGGTAAGGGGGCAACGATCATCGTGGCTCCGAGATCGTCCAGCGCGCGCAGGCCGGCAAAGAGCAATGAAGCAAGCGATTCCGGTTCGTCCCATCTTCCCCAGGGATAGATCAGAGCGTCTGCAGGAGCCTTCCAGCCCTGTGGCAGCAGTACCCCAAGCCGCTCCCCAAGCTGTGGCAGCGCAGCGAAAGTCTCCTCGGAACTCTCAGCAGCATCCACCAGAGCAAAGCGGGCTCGCGGAGCATAATGCCGAATTCCAACGCCCGGGGACGGAAGCGCCTGCGGTGCGGCGGAGGAATCAACCGCAGGTTGATACACCAGAACGGCGACACCGGTTGCAGCCTCAATCTGGCTCGCGGTAATCGCTCCGGGGCGGTAAAGAATCATGGGGGTTTGTGTAGGGTCCAGCACGGTCGACTCGACACCGATGGAGGTTGCCCCACCGTCCAGAACCGCCTCGATGCGGCCATCCAGATCGTCCAGCACGTGCTGCGCTGTGGTGGGGCTGGTGTGGCCAAAGGTATTGGCACTGGGAGCTGCCACGGGGACGCGAGCCTCCTCCAGCAAACGGCGCGCAGCAGGATGGGACGGCAGACGAACGCCTACCAAGGGCCGCCCTGCGGTCACGGCATCGGGAACGGCATCGGTCTTCGGCAGGAGCAAGGTAAGAGGCCCCGGCCAGAAGTGCCGCACCAGGCTTCCGATTCGCTTCATCAGTTCCGGACGAAGCTCGGCAACCGAAGTCAGTTGCGAGGCCGTCGCCAGATGTACGATGAGCGGATCCCATGCAGGACGCTGCTTTGCGGCAAAGATGCGGGCGACAGCGGCCGCGTCCAGCGCGTTCGCTCCGAGGCCATAGACCGTCTCCGTGGGGAATGCAACGAGGCGGCCAGTGCGCAGCAGATCCGCAGCGCGAACAATGTCGGCGGGGTTATCGGCCTGCAGATGTAAGGTTTCTGATTCCATGAGCGTGCAGCTTCCATCGTAGCGGTTATGGCCGGTGGGAATATACTCGGCAACATGCAGGCTGCGGAGATCGAGCTGAAGTTTCCGGTAACAGACGCTGAGGCATTTCGCCAAAGCGCCCGTGAAGCGGGGTTTGTCGTGGTTACGCCGCGCACCTTTGAATCCAACACACTCTACGATACGGAGGATCGCCAGCTACGCAAGCGCACGGAGCTTCTGCGTTTGCGACTATATGGCGGCCGTTGGACGATGACGCATAAGCGTCTTCCTGATGATTACGACCCGGCTGCGCGCTACAAAACGCGCGTGGAAACGGAGACCACCGTGGAGGATGGCGAAGCGTTAGCCGAGGTCTTCTCCCGGCTCGGATACGCTCCTGTCTTTCGCTACGAAAAATACCGCGAGGAGTGGGAGGAACCCGGCTCCGCAGGGCATCTGGTCTTGGACGAAACTCCGATCGGCGTCTGGGCTGAACTCGAAGGAGCGCCAGAGTGGATTGATCGTATGTTGGAGAAGCTGCAGGTCGACCCGGCCAGCAGCTCTACGGCAAGCTATGGAGCACTCTTTCTAGCCTGGAAGCAGCGTACCGGTTCAACCGCAGAAAATCTCACGTTCGAAGAAGCCTGTGAGCCCAGGGTTGAACCCGGGCTTCTTGCCCAGTAACGTCGATACGCCTATATCAAACAGCCGAGGGCCCGTCCTGAAGACGGGCCCTCGGCCTGTTTGGGGGTCGCGCTAGAAGATCTGGAAATTGACCTCAACGGTCATCTCAACCGGTACCGGCTTTCCGTTTTCAAGAGCTGGCTTGAACTTGTACTGCCGCACGGCCTCAACCGCCTTCTGGCCAAGTCCCATGCCGATATCGCGCACCACGCGAACGTGGGTCGGATTCCCATGCTCGTCCACCACGAGATAAACCAAGACGTTTCCGGAGAACTTGGCTTTGCGAGCTTCTTCTGAGAACTCGGGATCAGGGGTGTAAAGCGGTACAGGAGCACGAACGGAACCACCAATACGGCGAACGCCGCCACCGGTATTGCTTCCCGACCCCGGCCCGACACCTGCGCCATTGCCGGAACCGATACCCGTGCCGTTTCCATTGCCGGAGCGAAAAGCCCTTCAGATTGGAGTTTGGCGCCCCGAGATCAGGCATCTTGTTGTCGGCCATCTTTAGGTCTTTTTGGACCACGACCGTCGGCTCCACAGCAAGTTTTGGAGCGATGGTAGGCGGAGCCTTCGGCGGAACAATCTGCTGAGTGGAAAGCTTGGGGATGCGTCCCTTTGTAACCGGGGTTGGTCCCTTCTGACCACCACCGCCGCCCATCTGCTTGGCCCTGGGAGGCGCAGGAGGAGGAGGTAGCGGAACACTGATACTGGCAATCTGCTTCGGTTTCGGAGCCGCAAGCGGAATATGGTGCCGGAAAACGAAGATCAGCACCAGGATGACGATCGCCCAAAAGGTGATCGAGCCTGCTACCGACTCCTTGCTCATCTTCGTCGCCATGCGGTCGGGCACGGCGATCGGCTTGGATTCAAGTACCAGCGGCGGCAGCTTCTCCGGAAAGAAGGTATCGCGCAGGTTCGAGATCAGTGAAGCGAAAGCACCGACTTCCTTCACTTCCGCCAGCGACGGAGCCTCGTCTACGGCATGAAATGCAGGTCCTGGGCGATGGAGGTTCGGATCGGGAGGAATGAAATCAGACTGGGGCATGAGCTGTGGTCTTGCAGGGTTTCCTGATCGTATAAGCAGATTGCTGGTTCGTGAAAATGTCGGGCCGAGACCAACATTCTACGGCACATGCCTGAGGCATGCCCAACCCGTATTAGCGATTAGACGCAAGCAGGCGCCAGGACGTTTCGTGGCAGATTCCCAAAGTCCCTTGCGTGATTCCCTCCCTCTGGCCAAGTACAATCAACTTTTGGCCGCACTTGTGGGATCGCAGCGTGAAAACTGCACCGCGGCCGGACGAGCGTACGAGGATTGAGGATGGCCGAAGCAGTAGCCCCGAAGAAGCTGAAAGATACGTTGAATCTGCCGAAGACCGAGTTCGCCATGAAGGCGAACCTACCGCAGAACGAGCCCTCACGACTAGCCGGCTGGGAAGAAGCCAAGCTCTATGAGCAAATTCGCCAGGCCCGGGCCGGATCGCCGCAGTACATTCTGCACGACGGCCCCCCTTACGCCAATGGTGCCATTCATCTTGGCCATGCGCTGAATAAGTGCATTAAGGACTTCGTCGTCAAAACCAAGACGATGGCCGGTTTCGACGCCCCCTATGTTCCGGGCTGGGATTGCCATGGTCTGCCGATCGAAATCAAGGTAGACGAAAAACTCGGCGGCAAGAAACTGGAGATGGACCCGGTTGAGGTTCGTCAGGCCTGCCGTGAGTACGCAGAAAAGTTTGTTGATCTTCAGCGCTCACAGTTCAAGCGCCTGGGCGTATTTGGCCGCTGGGATGCCCCGTACAAAACGATGAACTTCGCTTATGAAGCGAAGATTCTCGAAACCTTCTACGGTTTCTACGAAAAGGGCTATGTCTACAAGGGGTTGAAGCCGGTCTACTGGTGCTCCCACGACCGTACCGCACTGGCTGAGGCCGAGGTGGAGTACGAGCAGCACACCTCTCCGAGCGTCTACGTACGTTACCGCCTGACCTCTCCTGCAGAACCCATTGCCGCGGCGCTGAACGGCAAGCGGGTCTGGACGATTATCTGGACGACAACGCCCTGGACCCTGCCCGCCTCTCTGGCGGTCGCGTTCAACCCGGAGACAACCTATGTTGCTCTGGAGGACGGCGAAGACGTGTACATCGTGGCCGAAGCGCTGGCCGAGCAGGTAAAGGCCGCTTGCGGCCTCATTGGGGATCTGAAGAACTCGCATGTGATTGCCAGCTTCCCCGGCTCCCGCCTGGACCGCGTGACCTTCCAGCATCCGTTTCTCGATCGCGAAGTTTTGGGAGTCAACGCCGATTACGTGACAACCGAGCAAGGCACGGGAGCGGTCCATACCGCTCCGGCGCATGGCCCGGACGACTTTGCCACGGGAGCACGCTACGAGCTGCGTCTAACCTGCGACGTCGATGCGCAAGGCAAGCTGCGCAACGGTTTGCCGGAGTACGACGGCCTGTACGTCCAGAAGGCAAATGGCCCGATCATCGAGCTGCTGAAGACGCGCGAAGCTCTGATGGGCGAGGCAAAGATAGAGCACAGCTACCCTCATTGCTGGCGCTGCCACAAGCCTCTGATCTTCCGTGCGACCGAACAATGGTTTATCCGCATGGAAACGCCTGTGCTTTCGCCCAGGGGACAACAGACCTTCCGTGAGCGAGCGCTGGCCGAGATTGAGCGCGTGACCTGGGACCCGAGCTGGGGTGAGGACCGCATCTCGAACATGATCGCGACTCGTCCGGACTGGTGCATCTCCCGTCAACGCATCTGGGGTGTGCCGATCGCCGTATTCCTGTGCGAGAAGTGCCACGAGCCGTTGAACGACGAGACGATCAACCGGAGTATCGTGCAGACATTCGGTACGGAAGGTGCCGACGCCTGGTATAAGCGCGACGTCAGCTCCCTGCTGCCCGCCGGCACCCAGTGCAAAAGCTGCGGCAACCAGCACTTCCGCAAGGAAATGGATATTCTCGACGTCTGGTTTGAGTCCGGCGCCAGCTGGCATGCCGTACTGGAAGTCGAGCCGGAGCTCCGCTTTCCTGCAGACCTCTACACCGAAGGCGGCGATCAGCATCGCGGTTGGTTCCATTCGTCCCTGCTTTGCTCTGTCGGCCTGAAGGATCAGGCTCCGTATCGCATGGTTGCTACCAGTGGATGGACGCTCGATGAGCAAGGCCGTGCCTTCTCCAAATCGCTGGGCAACGGTGTCGACCCGGTAGACGTTGCCAACCGGCTTGGCGGCGAGATCGTACGTCTGTGGGTTGCCAGCGTGGACTTCCGCGAGGATGTAGCCGCCAGTGAAAACCTGATGGCGCGCGTGAGCGAAAACTACCGCAAGCTGCGCAATACGCTTCGCTTCCTGCTCTCAAACCTGGACGGTTTCGTTCCGGCCGAGCATGCGGTTCCATGGTCGGAGATGCAACCGCTCGACCAGTACATTCTGGCCAGAACAGCGGAGTTGGATGCCAGCATCCGAACGGCATATGACGAGTTCGAGTTCCATCGCGCGTATCAGGCTCTGAACGCATTTACTAACACCGATCTTTCGGCACTCTATGCTGACGTGGTGAAGGACCGGCTCTACACGCTCGCACCGGATGCGAAGGGCCGTCGTTCTGCGCAGACCGCCATGTGGCGTATCGCTGAAGCCCTCACTCGCCTGATCGCTCCGATTCTCTCGTTTACCGCAGAGGAGGTGTGGCAGTACCTGCCCAAGGTTGAAGGCCGACCGGCAAGCGTACATCTGGCGCTCTTCCCAGACCTTGCAGAGATCGTTCCCGGAGATGTCTCACGGCTTGAGGCGGAGTGGGAGAAGCTCTTTGCGGTGCGTGCACTGGTCAATGTGGAGCTGGAAGCTCTGCGCAACGTCAAGACCATTGGCAAGGCACTGGAAGCATCCATCAAGGTGCTGGTGAGCGAAGGTGCAGAGGAAGCAGAGGTTCTGCGCAAGTATGAGTCTGCGCTTGCCGAGTTCTTCAACGTCTCGCAAGCTACTGTTCAGGTCGTAGGCGCAACGAAGGATCAGACCTCCATCGTCATTGAAGCGCAGCAGGCAGACGGCACCAAGTGCGGCCGTTGCTGGCGCGTGGTGCCCGATGTCGGTACCGATGCTCGCTGGGTGGAAGTCTGCTCGCGTTGCGCGGACGCGCTGGATGCAATTGGATACAAGGGAGAGGCGGCGTAGATGGCTTTGCGTGGTTCTTTGCGCGATGCGCGCTGGCTGTGCCTGCTTGTTGCTGCGGCAGTGATTGTGGCTGACCGTTGGTCGAAGCTCTGGGTGGTTCACCATATTCATACCGGAGCAGCGATTGTCGTGATTCCAAAGTTCTTCCGCATCACGCATGTGCTCAATTACGGCGCTGCGTTCAGCATGTTCTCCGAGTCGGCGTCCCCGGCGATGGTGCGCAACATGTTGATTGCGTTTTCGGCCATCGCTTCCGTCGTCGTGCTCACGCTGCTGTGGCGCTGGGGACGTCAGTTTACGCTGACGACCTTTTCCCTGGCACTGATTCTGGGCGGAGCACTGGGGAATCTATACGACCGCGTACGGCTCTCCTATGTCGTGGACTTTCTCGAAGTGCACATCGTGCACTATCACTGGCCGGACTTCAATGTGGCGGACTCAGCGATTGTGGTGGGCGCTTGCCTCATCCTGCTGGAAACGCTTTTGCCGCAGAAGGGGTCTCGCTAAAACGGGCTCTGGGTGGGGATGAACGATCAGATCACAATTCGTGGCGCACGAACGCACAACCTGAAAGGGATCGATGTTGATATCCCCCACGGCAAGCTGACGGTAGTCAGCGGCGTAAGCGGCTCCGGCAAAAGCTCGTTGGCCTTTGACACGGTTTATGCCGAAGGTCAGCGCCGATATGTTGAATCGCTCTCCGCCTATGCCCGGCAGTTTCTCGAGCGTATCGAGAAGCCGGACGTCGAGCATATGGACGGCCTTGCACCTGCGATTGCGATCAAGCAAAAAAACCAGACGCGCAATCCCCGCTCGACCGTAGCTACGGCCACAGAGATCTATGACTATCTCCGTCTGTTGTACGCGCGCTGCGGCACCGTAACGTGCCTGCACTGCGGCGGCCTCGTACGCCACGATACGGTCGATGAAATTGTGACCCGTATGCTGGCGCAACCGGAAGGCACGCGTGTGTATGCTCTCTTCCCTGCGCAACGACGCGAGATCAAGCTTGAAGCCATGACCGAAGCGACGCCCGCAGAAGCGGAGAGTCAGCCGAAGAAAAGCGCCGCAAAAAAAATCTCGGCCAAAGCAGCCAGGGCGCAGGAAACCGCCGCAAGCGATGCGCTCAAAGAGAGACTCGGAGAGCTGCGCCGACGTGGTTACAACCGGTTGTGGCAGGCAGACGGCGCAGCAGGAAAGATCGTTGAGTTCTCCACGCCGGAGTCTCTGCTGGAGCTGGATTTCACTCAACCCATCTTCGTTCTGGCTGACCGGCTTGCTCTGAGCGCAGAGGTACGAAGCCGCATCGTCGATGCGATTGAGACGGGATATCGCGAAGCGGGAGAGATCGTGTTTCGCACCGTGCCCCGCGAGGGAGAAGGCGCTGCGGTAGAGCAGCGCTTCTCCGCAGCGTTCGAGTGTGAACGCTGCCATCGCGCCTATCGCGAGCCAGAGCCTCGACTCTTCAGCTTCAACAATCCGTTCGGTGCCTGCCCTCGCTGCCAGGGCTTCGGCAATACGATTGATTTCGATCCCGACCTCATCGTTCCAGACCGCTCCAAAACGCTGGATGAAGGGGCTGTCGACCCCTGGACAAAGCCAAAGTATCGTCTTCCATGGCATGCGGAGATGAAGCGCGCAGCCAAGGCAGAAGGAATTCCAACCGATGTGCCGTGGTTTGACCTGACCGATGCGCAACGGACCTTTCTCTGGGAAGGCCGCGGCGTGTGGCCCGGAATTCGTGGCTTCTTTCAGGATCTGGAGCGTAAAAAGTACAAGCTCCATGTCCGCGTCTTTCTCTCGAAGTACCGTGGCTACGCAACCTGCCCGGAGTGCCGGGGACAGCGACTGCGCGCAGAAGCACGCGCCGTGCTTTTAGGCAGTGAGACTACTGCAGGCAGCAAGAACATCTGCGACGTCTGCGCTATGACCATTACCGAAGCACAGAGCTTTCTGGAAACGCTCACGCTGACCACGGCGCAGGCCGAGGTTGCGGGTAAGGTCCTCGAAGAGGTACGGCAGCGCGTGGGCTTTCTGCTGCAGGTTGGCCTTGAATATCTAACGCTGGACCGTCTGAGCTCAACGCTCAGTGGAGGCGAGTCCCAACGAATACAGTTGGCGACGTCTCTCGGCTCCCGGCTCGTCGGAGCGCTCTACGTGCTCGATGAGCCGTCGATTGGGTTGCATACGCGCGATACAGCAAAATTGATCCGGATCATGGAGGAGCTGCGCGATCTGGGCAACACTATCCTCGTGGTGGAGCACGATCCCGACGTGATTCGTGCTGCAGACAGGTTGCTCGATCTTGGTCCCGGAGCTGGCGAGCTTGGCGGTCGCCTGCTTGCCGCAGGAACGGTTGAAGAGGTCAAGGAAGACCCCAACTCTCTGACGGGGCGCTATCTCTCGGGTCGTTCTTACATTGCCGTGCCAAAACACCGGCGTGAGCCGGGCCGCGAGAAGCTGGTACTCAAAGGGGCACGCATTCATAACCTGCGGGGCGTCGACGTTGAAATTCCTCTGGGGCTTCTTTGCTGTGTGACCGGCGTGAGCGGCTCCGGGAAATCGACCCTCGTGCATCAGGTGCTGTACAAAGCGCTGATGCAGAAGCTCGGCCAAAGCGAAGGCGGAGACCCTGCTCATCTGTATCGCGATTTGACCGGCGAGCAGTTCCTCAACGACGTCGTGCTCGTCGACCAGTCGCCCATCGGGCGGACGCCTCGATCGAATCCGGTTACGTATATCAAGGCGTTTGATGCGATTCGCGAGCTCTTCTCCTCACAGCCCGAGGCTAAGCGCAAAGGGCTCACCGCAGGCTCGTTCAGCTTCAATGTGCCGGGCGGACGCTGCGATGTGTGCGAAGGAGACGGCACCGTAACGGTCGAAATGCAGTTCCTCGCCGACGTTGAGCTGCCATGCGAAGAGTGCAACGGTACGCGATATAAAGCTCAGGTTCTGGAAGTGAAGTACAAGGGCAAGAATATTCACGAAGTCCTTGGGATGACGGTACGGGAAGCTCTGGCGTACTTTGCCGGCCATCCAAAGATCGTGGATCGGCTTGCCGTGCTCGAAGAAGTTGGCCTGGGCTACGTGCGTCTCGGACAAAGCGCCACCACGCTCAGCGGTGGCGAGGCTCAGCGCGTAAAGCTGGCGATGCATCTGGCACAGGCCCGCAGCGGATTCTCCGGAGCTGCCGCAGGTGTACGCGGAGAGGCCAAGCGTGCCGCTAGCCGGATGCTGTACATCCTGGACGAGCCGACCACGGGACTGCACTTTGAAGACGTCGCGAAGTTGCTCGCTGCGTTCCATAAGCTCATCGACGGTGGAGGTTCCCTGCTCGTGATCGAACACAACCTCGATGTCATCAAGTGTGCCGATTGGGTGATCGATATGGGCCCAGAAGGTGGCAGCGGCGGCGGGCTTGTCGTTGCCGAAGGAACCCCGGAAGAGATCGCAGTCGCTTCCGGATCGCACACGGGCCACTGGCTGGCTCCGGTCTTGAAGGAGTAATCGCGTTATGCGTAAGACGATCTTTTCTGCCGCCTGGCTTGCCTGCGGCGTGATGGCCTGGGCACAGCAAACGACACCTCCAGCCGAGCCGACTGATCTGACCGTAAGGCTGCAAGCCGCACAATCCTCGCTGGAGAGCAAGGACTACCGCGGCGCAGAGTCGCTGCTGACTCCGCTCGCCAACGAGTTCCCTGACAATGCGGACGTCCAGTTTGATCTTGGCTTCGCACAGGATCATCTCGACGAGAACGATGCAGCGATCGCTTCCTACAAAGCCTCCATCAAGGCCGACCCAAAGTACGTACCTGCGCACGATGCTCTGGCACGCCTCTATTTCCGTCTGCACCGCGTAGACGACGCGCGCACGGAACTCAATACGATCGCCTCGATGGATGACGCTCCTGCCGAAGCCAAAGGACAGGCGTTGCGCATGCTTGCCAACCTCGACCAGTCGGCCAATCCCCAGCAGGCAAACGATGAAATTCTCGCCGCCATGAAAGCGACAGGCGAAAAGTCCAGCGATGCGGGAGCTGCTGGAGTCTTGGCGCTGCGCTCTGGCGACTACGCCGATGCAGAACAGCAGTATTTGAAGGTACTTTCCGCAGACCCGACAAACGTGGATGCCCGTGTCGGGCTCGGTACGGCGCTCATCGGGGAAAAGAAGTTCGAGGACGCAGCAAAAACACTGGTGATCGGTCTGAAGACAGCTCCTGATGACTCTGCGCTGAATGTGACGCTGGCAGAAGCCTATGCCAACGAAGGCAAGGACGACGAAGCCATTACGGTGCTCGAAACGCTGCGCAAAAAGACGGACGCAGCATCCTCCACACCGGAGGCTGTGGACGGTATGCTGGCGCGTCTTTACCTGATGAATGACCGCCCCGCGGATGCCGAACCGCTGCTTCGTGAGTTGATTGCGAAGACGAATGACCCCGCGTTGGAAGATGCTTTGGGCGAGGCGCTGGTGAAGCAGGCCAAGTATCCTGAAGCCGAGAAGGTGCTCGCGCAGGCCTTCGCCCAGCGCGCTGCGTTTCATAACGACAACGCCTGGGGTGAAGCAGCCAGCCATCTCGCCTTTGCCGCAGACCGGAATGCGCATCCTCAGGTTGCCCTTCAGGCACTACAGGCGCGCAGCACGGTTCTGCCGGACACTCCTGCTTCCCTCTTTCTCCAGGCGACCTCGTACGATGCGCTGCATCAGTACAAAGATGCGGCCCACTACTACCACGCGTTCCTGGCGGTCAGCGGTGGTCAGTATCCGGATGAAGAGTTCAAAGCGCGTCACCGTCTCGTAGCGTTGCAGCAGACGCGCTAGGCCCTGCGGGTTCACAAGCAGCAACGATAAACTGTCATAGTGCCGAAGGCTCTACTCCCAGTTGCGCCCCCGGAGCTCTATACGCTCTACGAACAGCAGTACAGGCTGATTCGCCCACGCGCGCCGATGCCTCCGCTGGATATTCGCTTCCGCCGCTTTACCAGCCTCAACACGACAATCCGGCTCAAAGAAGGCAAGCTCAACGTGCGCCTTTCAGATCTTCTGGAACACGCTCCAGAGTCGATCATGGAAGCACTCGCCCATATCCTGCTTGCGAAGCTTTACCGTAAGCCCGTAGAGCGTATGGCAATGGAGCGTTATCGTCGGTATACGCACTCTGAGGCGGTAAGCAAGCAATCGGAGCTGGTTCGCCAGATGCGTGGACGCAAACGCATCAGCACCGCACAAGGCCACGTATGGGACCTCGAAGAGGTCTTCGAATCCATCAACAGCCGCTTCTTCCACGGACTGCTGGGACGACCAACTCTTACCTGGAGCGCTCATGCTGCGCGCAGGATGCTCGGCCATTATGACGCAGCCCACAACACCATCGTTGTAAGCCGCATCTTCGACCGGCCCGGAACGCCTCGCTATGCCATCGAGTATCTGCTGTATCACGAGATGCTACATCTCAAGCATCCAGTGAAGATGCGTGCAGGACGGCGTTGCGTTCACTCCAAAGAGTTTCAGGCAGAGGAACGACTCTTCCCGGAGTTTGATCTGGCTCAGGCGTACCTGAAGCGCCTCTAGAGATCCGCTTAGCCCTGAGATTCCGGATCGCCGGAGCTATCCCCATCTTTGCGCAGGTGCTGCTCAATCTCGCTAACAGTTGAGGCCTTCTGCGAGGTGGAGCCCAGAATCTGCACCAGAGGAGCCGGAGCCGCCGGAGCGTTGAACTGCGCAGAGCGCTCCATCGCGACGTGCGCAGCGGGGGGCTGCGCGTCCATCGGATGGCCTCCGGAAACGATCGGAGCATGGGTGTACTCCCACGCATAGTTGCGAGTCACCCGGTACAACACAGCGAAGGCTCCCAGCACGGCGAGCACGGCCAGCAACGAGCCTTCCGGACCATACGCTCCGCCGGTAAACCACACGGCCCCGGAGAGATCCGTAGTCACCAAACTGGAGTAAGCTCCGTGCCCGGCGAGCGGTAATCCGAACAACACAGCGAGCGACGCGTTCCAGGCAAAGTGCACCCCCCAGCCGAACCAAAGAGCGTGTGTGCGCAGATAAGCGAGCGAGAGCAGAATGGCCAATGCGAACTCCGCCGTTACAGACAGCAAGGTCGCATCCGGGGCGAAGAACGACAACAACGCGTAGAGAGCCGCCAGAAGAATCGTCGCAACGACCGGGCCGTAGGAGGCAAGCAGCGTACGGTACAAAAAGCCGCGAAACGCCACCTCAGACGCCAGCGTGGCGAGCAGCAATGTCAATAGCGACAGCAGTGCCAGAGCCCAGGAGCGAGGAGCCCACCAGAACTCCGGATGCAACGCACCAAAGAGCATCAACGGAAGGACTACGGCAAGCAGCATCGTCCACCCCAGCGCGGCGCCGAAGAAGAACTCCTGTTTGTACGTTGCACGATTAGGCAAACCGTTGGAGGCGCGCAGTCCACCCTGTCGTGTCGCCAGCCAGCTCAACAAGGAAAATCCGCAGAGCAGCAGCACGAGCAAAAACGAAGACTGAAGCACCGCCTGCAGTGCGGGAAGGTTGAAACGCAGCACCACGCCTTCTGCAGCACGGTCCGCCACCGCACGCGAGGCCAGAAGCCACACCAAGCCAACCAGAAAGAGCGCAAAGTACAGCAGGCGCGGAACGGCAAGTTTGGACGTGGAGGTCTGCAAAACTTCAAAAACTCCTGCGAGGCAGCGAGTAAACTACGCTCTTCTTGTTCGACGCGATTGCTCGCTGGTGGTTACCACGGCCTTTAGCTGGTTATGCCGTGGTATAGAACTGGGCGATATGACGAAACTTCTCGTAGCGGGCTTTTACCAATTGCTCGGCAGACATGGCTGTGAGCTGCGCGAAGTGTCGCTGCAGATGCTCGTTCATTAGCTGCATCATGGCCGCGGGGTCTGCGTGTGCACCGCCTTTCGGCTCCGGGATGACCTCATCCACACACCCCAGACGCTTCACGTCCGTCGCGGTGTACCGTAGGGCCTCCGCAGCCTTCTGGCGCTTGCTTGCGTCCTTCCACATAATGGACGCACAACCTTCCGGCGAGATCACGGAATAAATCGCGTTTTCGAGCATGAGCACGCGATCAGCTACAGCCAACGCCAAAGCACCCCCCGAGCCGCCCTCGCCCGTAATGGTGGCAATGGTCGGAACCTTCAGGCGCGACATCTCCAACAGATTACGTGCAATCGCTTCGCCCTGACCGCGTTCTTCCGCGCCAAGGCCAGGGTTCGCTCCAGCGAGATCGATAAAAGTGAAGATCGGATGTCCGAACTTCTCCGCGATCTTCATTGTACGAAGGGCTTTCCTGTAGCCTTCCGGATCCGGTGAGCCAAACTTTCGCAGCACACGCTCTTTGATCGAGCGACCTTTGAGATTGCCGATGACCATCACGGGCTTGCCATGAAAACGGGCCATGCCAGCACTCATCGCCGGATCATCGCCAAACTGGCGATCGCCGTGAATCTCGCTAAAGTCGGTAAAGAGCGTTTCGATGTAATCCATCGGGTAGGGACGCTGCGGATGCCGTGCAACTTCTGTACGAAGCCATGCTTCCGGCACGGAATCGTTCGCGGTAGGGGCCGTTTTCTGGTCTGCTGCCATCGGGCTTCATTGTATCGAAGCCCGCAGTGGAGCGTCAGGTTATCGTTGGCGGCGGAAGATTGCAGCCCAAGAAAGATTGTATTTTTCTCGGCCAACGAGCAGGAGACTAAGCACCAAAGCGTAGAGCAACTGCTCACTGGCGGCGGTCCAGTCCTGCTTCATCGTTGTGCCAAAAAGCAGAAGAAACATAAGGCTATAAGCCGCAAAGAGTGTCCAACGGGTGAAAATCCCCAGCAAGAGCAGCGAGCCGACGACCAGCTCGACGACCGGGATGACAAAACCCAGCGTGTAGACGAGGTTGGGATCCAGCGGTGCCGTTGACATCGCCTGCTGCAGCCCATTTGCAAATCCGGGCAGAAACTTCCCTGTGAAGATGCGTACGTACCCATGGCCGAAGTAATCAAGTCCAGCGAACAGGCGCAAAAGCGTATACGCCAGGCGTTGCTCGTGCGTAGGCTGCGCTCCTGGAACGGTGGCGATTGCTGTTTCCATGCCTGACCTCCTGAAACCAAATCCTCTACTGGATGACCTGAACCGCTCCACGACCAATCAGCGCCTCAATGTTCTCAATAAAGGCCACATCCGCAGCTACGGATACGCCTTGCGGCTCCATATCCACTGCAAATTGATCCGGCTCTTCGAGACGCAACATCACCTTGCCGTTGCCCGGAGCATTGCGGAAGATCGCATCCAGTTTGCTCATCAGCTCCTTATCCTCGCTGTGTAACGGGACTTTGATACGTAACGCATCGGGCAGCTTGATCTTGATATCCTCAAGCGCTGTGATGCCGGAAAGCGCCAGTTTAGGCGCTGAGTCTTCTTCCCCGCGCAAGGAGCCTCGCACAACAACGGGAACCTCAATCTTCAGCTTTTCGGCCAATTTCTCGTAGCTCGCCGGAAAAGCGATGAGATCGATCTTGCCCACGGTGTCTTCCAGCACCGCAGAGGCGTAGAGCTCCCCGGAACGCTTGGATTTCGCAACCTTCAGGCCTGTAATCACGCCGGCAATGGAAATTTCATTTTGAGGCTCGGCCTTACCGCGGTTGAAGACCACAGGCTCTGGCTTCATCTCGCAGGCCGTAGCCGTATCCAGAACCTTCATATTGCGGAGCTTTTCGCGATACTTGTCCATCGGGTGACCGGAGACAAAGAAACCAAGAACCTCTTTCTCGTTCTGGAGTCTCGTGTGCTCATCCCATTCCGGTGCGGGAGGTAACGCCTCCACCGCGCTCTTGTCCCCTGCAGCCGGAGCCTCGTCAAACATACCGAAGAGGCCGGACTGGCCGCTCTGAGCATCGCGCTGTGCCTTCTGCGCTCGCTCAATGCCCTTGTCCAGCGCAGCAAAGACCTGTGCACGATTCCCCAGCGCATCCATAGCCCCAGCCTTGCACAGCGACTCAAGAACGCGCTTGTTCATCAAGCGCAGATCTACCTTTTCGCAGAACTCCCAGAGCGAGGTGAATCCTAGCTTTCCTTCCGACTTCAAGGCTTCACGCGCATCGATGATGGATTGAATGGCGTTGTGGCCAACATTCTTAATCGCAGCAAGACCGAAAACAATGCTGTCGCCTGAAGGTGTGAAGCTGGCTGCTGAGACCTGTACATCCGGCGGAACCACAGCGATGCCCAACTCGCGGCACTCCTGAATGTACTTCACGACGTTTTCAGGCTTCGAAGTTTCCGACGTCAGCAGAGCTGCCATGAACTCCACCGGGTAGTGCGTCTTGAGCCACGCCGTATGGTAAGCCAGCAGCGCATAGGCCGCGGAGTGCGATTTATTAAAGCCGTACCCGGCGAACTGCTCCATCAGATCAAAGAGCGCCCCAGCCTTGGTCTTATCGAACTTCAATTTTGCGGCGCCTTCCATGAAGGTCACACGCTGCTTGGCCATCTCCTCGGCAATCTTCTTACCCATTGCACGGCGCAACAGATCCGCACCGCCAAGCGAGTAACCGCCGACAGCCGAGGAGATCTGCATCACCTGCTCCTGATAGACGATGACGCCTAGCGTCTCCTTCAGGATCGGTTCTACCTCGGGAAAGGGATACTCCACCGCACGGCGTCCCCACTTGCGCTCGATAAAGTCATCAATCATGCCGCCCTGAATCGGACCGGGGCGATACAGCGCGTTCAACGCGGTGAGGTCTTCGACGGAGGTTGGCTTGTAGCGGCGCAGTACGTCCCGCATTCCGCCCGATTCAAACTGGAAGACACCCGATGTAAGAGCGCGATGGAAGACACGCTCATAGGTCACTTCGTCATCGAGCGCTACCTTTGCCAGATCAATCTCATCCCCACGATTCAGCTTGATCAGCTTCAAGCAGTCATCGATGACCGTGAGCGTTGTCAGGCCCAGGAAGTCCATCTTCAGCAGGCCCATTTTTTCAACGGCCTTCATGTCGTAGCTGGTGACGATGGCTTCGTCTTTGGTGCGCGTTACAGGGACAAGCTCTGTCAGCGGCTTGGGAGCGATCACCACGCCTGCTGCGTGCACACCTGCGCCACGCACGAGACCCTCCAGACGGAGCGCCGTGTCGATGATCTCCTTCACCTTGGGATCGTTATCGTAAGCCTGCGAAAGCGGGTCGCTCTCCTTCAAAGCCTGCTCGATCGTGATGCCGATCGTGGGTGGAATCAGCTTCGCGATACGGTCCACTTCACCGTAGGGCATATCGAGCGCTCGGCCAACGTCCTTGATCGCAGCCTTCGCAGCCATCGTATTGAAAGTGATGATCTGCGCCACCTGATCGACACCGTACTTCACCTTGACGTATTCGATCACCTCACCACGGCGATTCATATCGAAGTCGATATCGATATCAGGCATGGAGACGCGCTCGGGGTTAAGAAAGCGCTCGAAGAGCAGGTTGTTCTGGATCGGGTCGACGTCGGTGATCTCCATGACATAGGCCACCAACGAGCCGGCGGCCGATCCACGCCCCGGACCTACCGGGATGTTCTGCTCCTTGGCGTAGCGGATGAAGTCCCAGACGATCATGAAGTAGCCGGGAAACTTCATGGACTTGATGCACTCGATCTCGCGCGTCAGGCGCTCTTCGTACTCAGCGATCGAATGGCGAATCTTGCCGGTCTCCTCCAGATGGCGAACAGCCGTGTTACGGCGCATCGCCCATCCCTTGCGGCAGACGTCTTCAAAGTACGCATCGAGGTCCATGCCGTCCGGACAATCAAACTTCGGAAATGGATTATCCACCGGCTTCAGCTTCAGATTGCAGCGCTCAGGAAACTGCATGGTGCGCGTGCAGACTTCGGGCCGTTCGGCAAAGAGGCGATGCATCTCCTCTGCCGTCTTGATGTAGAACTCCTGCGTATCAAACTTGAAACGCTTCGGATCATTCATGCTGCCCGCGGTCTGAACGCAGAGCAGAATTTCGTGTGCGCGCGAATCCGCATCCTCGATGTAATGCGCGTCATTGGTCGCAATCAGCGGAATGTCCAGATCTTTTTCAAGCTGGAACATCTGCTTGACGACGTTCGCATCTACATCGAGATTGTGGTCCTGCGTTTCGAGGAAGAAGTTCCCCTTGCCGAACATCGTCTCGTACTCGCCGGCAACGCGCTTTGCGCCTTCGTAATCCCCTGCCATCAGGTTTTGCTGCAGCTCGCCTGCAAGGCAGCCGGAGAAACAGATCAACCCCTCCGTGTGCTTGGCAAGAAAGTTCTTCGAGACGCGTGGCTTCTTATAAAAGCCATGCAGGGCCGCCTCCGAGGTAAGGCGCACAAGATTGCGATACCCGGTCTCATTCTCCGCAAGCAATAGCAGATGGTTATACTTGGAATCAGGATTCGCGAACTCGCGGCGGTGGTCTTCTTCTTTGCAGATGTAGAGCTCAGTGCCAAGAATTGGCTTGAGGTCCTTCTTCTTCATCGCATCGAAGAAGTGTACGGCACCGTAGATGTTGCCGTGATCGGTCATGGCGGCCGATGTCTGGCCGATCTTTTTCAGATGCTTGGCGAGTTTGTCGACGTCGCAGGCTCCATCGAGGAGCGAATAATCGGTGTGGAGATGAAGGTGCGTAAACTCGGCGGCCATGCCCTTAGTTTACTGCTCGGTTACGAGGCAACGGATGAGGAAAAGCACCGCCGGAGAACCTTTGCTCTTCGGCGGCGGCCTCCTCGCCTAAGCGTTTTCCAGCAGGGTTTCGGCCAGTTTCACGTAAAGCTCTACGCAGTCCAGAATCTCCTGCTTGGCGATCGTCTCATCCGGCGTGTGTGCGACAAGAATGGTGCCGGGACCAAGCAGAAACGGCTCTCCCCAGTTCGTCAAGGAAGGAATATCCGTGGTGTATTTGGCCACCATCGTCTCGAAGCCCTCCAGGGCACGCATCTGCACAAAGGGCAGCTCAAGGGAAAACTCAACATCACACAGACCGTCGCAGCAAGCGGCAACCATAGCGCGAATGGGTTCGCTGGGCCCGACAAGTCGCACCAGAAGATGCGCCTCCGCCTTGTCCGCAATGACGTTCGGAGCGCGCCCTCCCGTCAGCAGTCCGACGTTCAACGTCGTATCCCCAATACCTTCCACCACGGGCAGATCGAGAGCCTGAATCTTCGCCAGAGCCGTCACCAGCTTGTCGATGGCTGAGTCTCCCAACTCGGGATACGCCGAGTGCGCGGCTTTGCCATGCGCATACAGCTCCACACGCAGACAGCCCTTTGAGGCCAACGCCAGCTTGTTCTCTGTCGGCTCGCCATTGATGAGGAAACGCGAGGAAGACCGAGGCTTCTGATTCGCCATTTTGGCACCAGCAGAGTCTCTCTCTTCCCCCACCACAAAGAGCATGCCCACGGGCAGATCTGCATCAGCAAGATGCTGTGCGGCAGCCACCTGCGCGGCGAGAATGCCCTTGGCATCACATACACCGCGCCCGAAGAGATGTGTCTCGTCCTCGCGGCACGGTCCGAGAAATGGCGGGACGGTATCGAAATGTGTGGAAAAAAACAGGACGGGCTCGATACCCGGCCGCGTGGCCACAAGGTTGAAACGAGGTCCATCCCCTGCACCAGGAGCCTTGGTCTTCTCGGGCTGCGCCACGTACTGCCGCTCGATCTCCCAACCAAGCTCCGCCAGGTGTTTTGCAAGGAATTCCCCACAATCGCCCTCGTGGTAAGTCGTGGATTCGATGTCGACAAGCTGCTTGGTCAGCGCGATAGGATCAAGTACTTTCATGCCGCTACAGGATAACCGACGTATCCTGTAGAACAATGGCAGGTCATGTAAAGACAGTTGAAGACTTGCGCGGCCCGGCTGGACGCCTGGAAGCGCTATTGAACACAGGTTCCCCCGACGCTCCGTACGCGGTTGTCGTCGCTCACCCGCAACCCTTGGGTGGCGGCACAATGCATCACAAGGTCGTTTACCACGCAACGAAGGCCTTCACGCACTATGGCTTACCGGTGCTGCGTTTCAACTATCGGGGTGTTGGCCTCAGCGAAGGAAGCTATACCGGCGGTCCGGGAGAGATGGACGATCTTCGTGCAGCTCTTGACTGGATGGAGCAGAAGTTTCAAAAGCCGCTGCTCTTTGCAGGCTTCTCCTTCGGTTCCAATATCGGACTTCGTGTCTGCTGCGGTGACCCACGCATCAAAGGGCTGGTGGGTCTTGGGCTCCCGGTCAACGCAGAAGGACGCGTTTATACCTACGACTTCCTTCCGAAGTGCGGAAGCGTGCCAAAGCTCTTCATCATCGGCAAGCAGGATGCTTATGCGCCGTACGAACAGCTCAGCGCAGCACTGGAAGCAACCCCTACCCCGCGTCAGATTCTCTGGGTGGATGGAGCCGACCACTTCTTCGAAGGTACGCCTCAGTCCCCTGCATCGAAGCTTGGGGTCATGCGTGAAGCGCTGCGCGTCTGGCTAGGAAAGAAGTTCGAACTGTAACTCTCGGTAACTTGCTCAATCCGTCCGAGAAAGCGCATCAGGTGACCGGCAACGATCTCTGGGCGCTCCTCGGCGGGCCGGTGGCCTACACCATGCAACAGGTGAAGCTGCGAGCTATCAAAGTGCCGGCGCAGCTCCGTCGCGCTTGAATGCGGCACGGCACGGTCACAATCCCCCCAGAGCAACAACGTTGCCTGCTCTACGCGCTGGCAAAGCGAGCGGTGCAATGCGGCCATATCCTCGTGCCAGCTGCGAAGAAGCCGCAACAAATGGCAGATCGTGCCCGGCGTTCTGAGATTGTCGCGATACGGCTTCAAACGTTCCGCCGAATCCCAACTCTGTGGCCCGGCCATGCGACGTAGTCCGATCATCTGCATCCACCGCGGAAACCACGGCATAGCATAGGCAAACAAACGGCCCGGCAAGGTCAGATAAAACCGGATCAGCGGATCCCCCTCGCGGAAGTAAGGGTGTGCCGGAGCAAGCAGCACCATGGAACGAACTCGCTCCGGAGCGATCTGCGCCACCTGCATGGCTACTGAGCCACCATGAGAGTGACCGAGCAGACAGGTTTCCTGCAATCCCATGCACTTCAGAGCTTCGAGCGTAGCGCGCGCGATGGCTGGCAGCGTCGCATCCAGCCCAGCCCGCCGTTCCGAACGCCCCGCGCCAGGAAAATCGAGCGCCACCACATGCTGCCCGCACGGCAGCTCCGCCAGCAGAGGGCGAAAGGTATCTGCGCACCCCATCAACCCATGTAGCAGCACAAGTGTAGGCCGTTCAGGAGACCGAATTCCCTGCTCCAGATAAGACAGGGTAAGGCCGTTCACATCGAGATGTCGTCGAACTGGAGGCATGGAAACGCGAAAACACGCCGAGGCGTGCTTTCTCCATGGTAACGGCTAGAGAATTCATCAAATGTTAATTTTCACGGGCCGAGGTTGTCCTCTAAAGCGAAAAGCGCCGCAGAACGTTCGTCCTGCGGCGCTTTCTTGTTCCTTTTCAGTGGTTTAGGCGGATGCCAGCGACACTTCCTGAACAACTTCTTTTGAACCCGCCCCTAGAAGTTCATAAAGAAGCTCCACCGCTAAGTCCACATGCTCGCGCTCCAGCAGGTATGAAGGCAGGAAGCGAAGGATGTTGCCCTGAACGACGTTGAAGAGGACACCGCGCAGCAGGCCCGCTTCGGCAAACGGGCGCGCAGCCTGGTTCAACTCCAGACCAAGCAGAAGACCTCGTCCCCGTGCCTCTACCGCAAGCGGGGATGCCACGGCCAATTGCTTCAGGCTCTCCAGCAAATAGTCGCCGGTGTCATTGACCTTCGCAAGAAGGTTCTCCTGCTCCACGACGTTGCAGAACTCGAGTCCCAGACGGCAGGCCATCGGGCTTCCGCCCAGCGTCGAGCCATGCTTGGCCACACCGAAAGCATCGAAAAGCTTCTCATTGACGAGAATAGCCGAGAGCGGCAAACCACCACCCAACGGCTTACCCAGGATCAGGATGTCGGGCTGAACGCCGGAAGCGGTCGAGGCAAACCAGTCGCCACAACGGCCGAGCCCGCATTGAATCTCATCGAAGATGAGCAGCGCGTTGAACTTGTCCGCCAACGCACGCGCCTCCGCCATAAAAGGTGCCGAGATGACGTGGACGCCGCCCTCTCCGAGCAACGGCTCCATCAGGATGGCGGCCGTATCTTCCGTTACCGCCGCACGGAGCTGCTCCAGATTTTCGCGTTCCACAAAGCTGACGTGCGGCAGACCCGGGCCAAAGTCCAGACGATATTTGTCCTGCCCGGTAACCGAAAGCGAACCATACGTGCGGCCGTGATAAGAGTTCTTCAGCGCGACAATGCCGTGCTTGGTTGAGCCGTTCGAGCTCTGCCGCGCATGCGTGCGGGCCAGCTTCAGCGCGCCTTCAACGGCTTCCGAGCCGCCCGTGGAATAAAACACACCCTTCATACCGGCTCGGGAGCAAAGTTCTTCAGCCAGCGCCCCGGCGTAGGGCGTAGCGTACTGCGGCGAGAGGTGAACGATTTTGGCAGCCTGATCGGCCATGGCGGCGACCATGCGGGGATGGGCGTGGCCCAACGCGTTCACACCCAGACCGGCCATGAGGTCCAGGTACTTGTTGCCGGATGTGTCGTACAGATACACACCCTCACCCCGGTCCATGACCACGGGGTAGCGCGCGTAGACGGGCAAAGTTCGCTCCGCATCGCGCGCGAGTATTTGATTCGCTTCGGCGTCTTGCCGGAAATCTAACATGATTCCATCAGAATCAGGGTTAACATGTCACCGGGTCAAGGCTCCCGGCCGGTTTCTGTCGCAGGATTTGTCGCAGGGAATCAAAAGATACCCCTATCGGAATAAGCCTATGGCGATACGGCTAACCATAGGCGACTATGATTCCCTGTATCCCGAAGAGATAAAAGAGCTTTATTTGTGCATTTAGGGCCATTTCTCAGTTTGGTCCTACGCTTGCAATAATTACAGCCAGACGACTCAGGCTTCGTAGCGATCTCGAACGGTGAAAAGCGGATCCCAAACCCGGCTTCTGGCAGTGCTGCTGGCACTGTTAACCCTTGCTGCAATTGGGGTTGGGATTGCAAATCTGGTGCAGGAGTCGAGCACAAACCCGCCTACGGACGGCGCTCGCTGGTCAGAGGTGGATGGCGGCCTGCTGGCATATATTCTTCCCGCAGATACGCCCGCTATTCGGGCCGGCATCCGTCAGGGAGATATCCTTACCGCGGTCAACGGTCACCGCGTGCGCAACATCGCGGCGCTGGAGCATGAAGTCAGTGCCAGCGGCATCTGGTCGCGCGCCACTTATACGCTCGAACGAAAGGCCTCAACCGGCAAGCTGACCTCGCTCGACATCGGTCTGATTCTTGAGCCCGCAGACCGAACCGACTATCAGGTGATGCGCCTGATCGCACTGGTCTATCTGGCGATCGGACTCTATGTACTTTTTCGACGCTGGGGCGCTCCGAAGTCGACCCATTTCTTCATCTTCTGCCTGACTTCGTTCGTCCTGTACGCCTTTCGCTACACCAGCGTGCTCGACGGTCTGGACCAGACAGTGTTCTGGTGTAATGTTGCGGCGTTTGTCCTTCAACCGGCGATGTTCCTCCAGTTCGCACTCACCTTTGAGGGAGAAGCCACGCGGCGTGAACTTCGCGGTTTAGGCCCAGTGCTCTATCTACCGGGTGCGGTTCTGGTCGTTCTTCGCTGGTTCTCCCTGCGCGTCTGGTCGCCTACTGAGCGTCTACAGCACCGACTCGATCAGGTGGACTACGGCTACCTGGCAGCCTATTACGTTCTGGCAGCCATTCTTTTCTACATACGCTACCGCCGAGAAGAAAGACCGCTCGAACGTCAGCAGCTGAAGTGGCTGACCCGAGGCACGCTGCTCACCGTAGCGCCGTTTACCGCCTTCTACGTCATACCGTTTCTTGCTGACTGGAATACTCCCGGAACGCTGACCAAGATTGCGGTTCTTAGCCTCATCCTGCTCCCGTTGACCTTCTCCTGGGCGATTGTTCGCTACCGGTTGATGGACGTAGATCTGATCTTCAAACGGGGTGTCACTTACACCCTTGTGACCGCGGCACTCGTGGGACTTTACTTCGGCGTCATTGCTTTATTCGCTGAGATGGTCCACACGCGGCTGCCGAGCATGAAGTCCTGGGGTCTGGTTGCGGCCATCATCGTAACGGGGCTGATCTTCGATCCGCTCAAACGGATCATTCAAGGCCGCGTAGACCGCCTCTTCGATCAGAAGAAGTTCGACTATCGCGAAACGCTCATAGACTTCGGCAAAGAGTTGAATGCGCAGACAGATCTGCGAGCGCTTGTCGATGCCATTGTCGAGCGTCTTCCGCAGACAATGCTGCTGACCCGTGTCGCCGTGTTTCTGCCAGTAGAAGACAGCTACCCTCAGCGCTACACCATGGTTGCTTCGCACGGACTCAGTGAATCCGTGCTTCATGCCCCGATGGATATGGGATTTCTGGACTTCCGGCGTAACGGAGAAGACTCCCACATTTACTTTGAAGGCCCGCACGCTCTGCTGCGCTTTCCGGAGTCGCAACGTGAAACGGCAGCCGCACTCGATCTGAACTATTACGTGCCTTGTCGCGCCGCACGACACGAGGACGGTGGCAAGTCAACGGTGGCTGTTCTGGGGCTCGGACGCACGGGCGCAGGCGACTTCCTTTCCAGCGAAGACATGGTGTTGCTTGAATCGCTTGCCGGGTACGTCGGCATCGCCATCCAGAACGCGCAGCTCTATCAGCGCCTGACTGAAAAGGCCACGGAGTTCGAGCGTCTGCGGGACTTCAACCAGAACATCGTTGAATCCATTAACATCGGCGTCTTCGCGGTGGACCTGGAAGATCATATCGAGAGCTGGAACGCTCAGATGGAGGTCATGTATGCCACTCCCCGCGCAGAGGCCTTGCGCAAAACCCTCGCCGATGTCTTCCCTGTGGAGTTTGTGCAGGAGTTTGACCGCGTTCGAGCCGAACAAGGGGTTTTGACGCTCTACAAATTCCGCCTCCCCACGCCTACCGGAGATGCGCGAACAGCAAACATCACGGTGGCCCCGTTGCTCAATCGCAACTTCGTTCCGGTGGGACGCATCGTTCTGGTCGACGACATTACCGATCGCGTCAACATGGAGTCTCAGCTGACGCAGGCTGAGAAACTCTCCTCCATCGGCCTGCTGGCGGCCGGTGTGGCCCATGAGGTGAATACGCCGCTTGCCGTCATCTCAAGCTACGCACAAATGCTGGGCAAGCAACTGCGAACCGCTGACGATGCGAGCCAGAAACGTCTGCAGCCTGTACTGGACAAGATCATTCAGCAAACCTTCCGTGCCAGCGAGATCGCCAGCGGGCTGCTCAACTTCTCGCGCATGGGGACCACAGACATGAGCCGCACCGACCTGAACAGCATCGTGCGCGATACGGCTCTGTTGCTGGAGCATCAGATGCGCTCCGGCGCGGTTACTCTAATCACCGATCTTGCTGAGGACACGCCCCCCATTGCGGGAAATCGCGGCAAGCTGCAACAGGTTCTTGTAAACCTCATCCTGAACGCCAAAGACGCTCTCCAGGAAAAAGGTTCTGGACAGATCAAGATTAGTACGCGACGCAACGCAACCGGCGCGGAGCTGCTCGTAGAAGACAACGGTCAAGGAATGCCGCCCGAGGTGATCGCGCGCATTTATGACCCTTTCTTCACGACAAAGTCCAACCCGAAAGAGGGCCACCGCAAAGGCACAGGCCTTGGCCTTTCGGTAACCTACGGCATCGTGCAGGAACATGCCGGTGTAATTGAAGTAACAAGCACGGTTGGTGAGGGCACGACGTTCCGGCTCGAGTTCCCTGCGGAGTCCGCTGAGGGCAAGAAGGAACAGAAGCAATCACCTACAACGGAAGAAGGGACAGCGGTACATGTCTAGTGGTACGACGCTCGGCGAGCGTGGGTTCGGGAATGTTCACGGAAACACGCAGACGCAACGCATCCTGATCATCGATGACGAAGCAGGCATTCGAGATTCCCTCGACACCCTGCTCGGCCTTGAAGGTTTTGAGGTGGAAATGGCCGGCGATGGAGCCGCTGGCCTGGACCTGCTGACACGTCGGCAATTCGACCTGCTGCTTCTGGATCTCTCTCTCCCGGGAGAAAGCGGCATCGATCTTCTGCCCCGTATCAAGTCACTGGTGCCGGAGCTTCCGGTCATTATGATCACGGCCTACGGCACAGTCGGCAACGTTGTCGATGCCATGAATGCCGGTGCCTCGAACTTCATTCAGAAGCCCTGGGACAACGAAAAGCTTCTGGCCGATATCCGTTCCGCTATTGGACGCAACAAGGCCGAGCAGGAAGTCGTTCACCTCAAGCGCGCGCTCAAACAGCGTTCCAGCTTCGATAACATCGTGGGTAAGAGCGATGTCATGCAGCGCCTCTTCGATACGGTGGCTCAGGTAGCACCGTCGCGCTCCACGGTTCTGATTCAGGGCGAAAGCGGTACAGGTAAGGAGCTTATCGCGCGCGCGATTCATACGAACTCTCCGCGCCGCGACAAGCCCTTTATTCCAGTAAATACAGGCGCAGTACCTAGCGACCTGCTTGAGTCCACGCTCTTCGGCCATGAACGCGGCGCCTTCACCTCTGCCGTGGCTTCGAAGAAAGGTCTTTTTGAAGTCGCCGATCAAGGCACGCTGTTTCTTGACGAAATCGGCACTATGTCAATGGACATGCAGGCCAAAATTCTGCGCGTGCTGCAGGATCGTCGTTTTATGAGATTAGGTGGCACGCAGGAGATGCAGGTGGATGTGCGCATCCTGGCCGCAACGAACGTGCCGCTTGCCCAGGCGGTAAAGGAAGGTCGCTTCCGCGAAGATCTTTTCTATCGCCTGAACGTCATCTCGCTGGAACTGCCCCCACTGCGCAGTCGCAAGGAAGACATTTCCCTCCTGGCCAATCACTACCTGAAGTTTTACGCACAGGAGAACGGCTTCGACACGCCGGAACTGACGGCCGACGCCCTACGCGTCATGATGGACTACGACTGGCCGGGCAACGTTCGCGAACTGGAAAACGCCATGGAACGCAGCGTCGTGCTTGCAACCGGACCCAGTATCGGAGCCGACCTTCTTCCGGGACAGGTCCGCGGCACAACCTATTCAACCGCTCTGCTGGAACAGCGCTCGGACGCCTCCCTCTTCGATGTGATGGAGGATATTGAACGCCGCATCATCGCCGATCGCCTGGAGCGCTGCAGCTGGAATCAGACCGAAGCAGCGGAATACTTCAGGATTCCGCTCTCCACTCTGAACCAGAAGATCAAGCGCCTTTCGATCGAGGTGAAAAAGCGGAGCCGCGACTGATAAACTGCTCCTTGGCGTCAGTTTTTTACACGCTGAACGGAGAATGCCCTTCATGTCGCAGAACAACGTCTCGCACAACGGTACCGCTACGTCCCTTCGCCTGAAGACCGGCCTTGCAGAAATGCTCAAGGGCGGCGTCATTATGGACGTCATGGACGTCGAACAGGCCCGCATTGCGGAAGAAGCCGGCGCAGTTTCAGTTATGGCGCTGGAGCGCGTCCCTGCAATGATTCGTGCGGAAGGGGGTGTCGCCCGTATGGCGAACCCGGCGCTGATCCGGGAGATCATGGGCGTTGTCAACCTGCCCGTCATGGCAAAGGCGCGCATCGGTCACTTTGTGGAAGCCCAGGTTTTGCAGGAACTCGGTGTCGACTTCATCGACGAAAGCGAAGTGCTTACACCGGCGGATGAACAGTTCCACATCGACAAGCACCAGTTCACGACCCCCTTTGTCTGCGGTGCAAAGAACCTTGGTGAAGCGTTGCGCCGCATCGCGGAAGGTGCTGCGATGATCCGCACTAAGGGTGAACCCGGCACCGGTGACGTCGTACACGCCGTCACGCATATGCGCACCATCGTGCGCGAGATGAAGGCACTCTCCGCTCTGAGCGAAGACGAACTCTACCACGCTGCCAAGAACCTGCAGGCACCATATGAGCTGGTGCGCCTTGTCGCACAGGAAGGCAAACTACCAGTTCCGAACTTTTCTGCCGGCGGCATCGCCACCCCCGCAGATGCAGCATTGATGATGCAGCTCGGCGCTGAAACGGTCTTTGTTGGTTCAGGCATCTTTATGAAGGATGGCGCAACCCCGCTCAACCTGACCCCCGGACACCCCGAGCGTGAAGAAGCCGTGAGTCGCGCACGCGCCATCGTGATTGCGACCACGCACTACAAGGACGCAAAGATCATTGCAGAGGCCAGTGCGCAGGTGAAGGGACACATGAAGGGACTCGCAGCCGCAGCGATCGAAGAAAAAGACCGCATGCAGACACGCGGCTGGTAGTTCTATGCCAGAGCCACCCCATATCGGAGTCCTGGCGCTGCAGGGCGCGTTTGACGTTCATGCCAAACGCCTTACAGAGCTTGGCGCGAAAGCACATTTGATCCGGAAACCCGATGAGCTCAAGGAGCTCGACGGTCTTGTTCTGCCGGGGGGAGAGTCTTCGACCTTCCTCTGGCATCTCGAACTGGCGGGCTTCTATGACGTTTTGAAGGCCTTCGTGCAGAGCAAACCCACCTTCGGCACCTGCGCGGGAACCATTCTGCTCGCAAGCGAAGTCCTGAACCCGGCACAAAAATCCTTCGCGGTGCTGGACATTACGGTAGAGCGAAATGCGTATGGGCGGCAGAACGACTCCGTCATTCTGCAGGAAGAGACCAGCCTGCCGGGCGGCCCGCTTGAGACCGTCTACATCCGGGCCCCACGCATTGCGCGAACCGGAGCAGGTGTAGTGACACTCGCAACGCGTGATGGCTCCCCTACGCTTGTCAGGCAAGGCCATGTGCTGGCTGCCACCTTTCATCCGGAGCTTTCCGAAGATCGGCGCGTGCACGAGTATTTCCTCGAGATGGTTCGCGCGTCCCGCTAGAATCAGCGCATGCACTCAGCGACAGCGCTTCTGGTTTTCCTCCGCTGGCCTCTGCCTGCGGACGTTGCCGCGCATGGACACGCGCTCGATCGTCATCTTCTGCTCAATCTGAATCTTGCGCTGGCCTTTCTGGCTCTGGCTCACGTACTGCTATTTGCAGGGCTGATGCTGCGCAGGCGCGACGCCTCAGCACAGCACAAAGTCATGGCCGAGTACGTGCCCCTGGCAGGCTTTGCTCTGCTGTTCTTTCTGCTGGCGGCCCATGCGCAAACGCTCTGGGCCAATGAGCGCTTCACCGGCGCATCTCCTGAAGCGTTACAGATTGAGGTGACGGGCATGCAGTTTGCCTGGTACTTCCGCTATCCCGGGCAGGATGCAGCCTTTGGCGAGACACGGCCCGAGTTGGTGGATGCCGGCGAGGGCAACCCTCTGGGCATTGTCCCCACAGACGAACGTGGCAAAGACGACTTCGTCAGCGCTCAGCTGGTCCTGCCTGCCGGGCGTGAGGTTGATCTTGCCCTGCGATCGCTCGACGTGATCCACGGCTTTGCTATACCGGAGATGCGCGTGAAGCAAAACGCAGTCCCAGGACAAACAACGCACCTGCACTTTACCGCCGAAAAGCCCGGCGAATATGCCTTGCTGTGTACACAGGTCTGTGGACTCGGACACTACCGCATGAGTTCCACGGTGCGCGTTCTTACGCCAGAAGCGTATGCAGCGTGGCTTAGCGCGCGTGAGGTTCACCCATAATGAGAGCGTTGCGGCTTACCCATCATCGAACCGTTGGCTTTGCTTATCTCGGTATCTCACTCGCAGCGGTTGCGATCGGCTCGTTCCTCTCTCTCATCATGCGCATCCACCTGGCATGGCCCGACCGCATCTTTCCCGGCCACGGGGTGCTGAAGCCAGAAGAATATCTTGCTCTGGTGACAATGCATGGCACCATCATGCTCTTCTTCGTCATGACCGTGGCGCCGCTCTCCGGTTTCAGCAACCTCATCCTTCCGGCACAAATCGGCGCAACGCGGATGAGTTATCCGCGGTTGAATCTCTTCTCCTGCGTGCTGACCGCGGTTGCGTTTCTTGTGGCCTGCGCCGCCTTTTTCGTGCCTGGCGGCGCTCCGATCGGAGGCTGGGCCGCATATCCTCCGCTTTCCGCCAGCGCTCTGGCAGGTCCCGGACAAGGCCTGGGAATGGATCTCTGGCTCGGCTCCGTCGCTCTGTTTTCCATTGCAAGCATCCTGAGCGGCGTCAATACCCTGACCACTATTACGCTGCGGCGCTGTGAGGGGATGAGCTGGAACCGGCTCCCGCTTACGGTCTGGGCGTGGCTGACCGCGTCTTTGCTCGCGGCCCTGGCCTTCTCCGTACTGCTGGCAGCCCTGCTCATGCTCCTGAGTGACCGCCATCTGGGCACAGCCTTCTTCGTGCCTGCCGGTGATCTGATCAACGGGGTGATCGTCTCACACAAGGGTTCGGGCTCGCCTTTGCTGTGGCTGCATCTGTTCTGGTTTTTCGGCCACCCAGAGGTCTACATCGCGATCCTCCCCGGCATGGGACTTACGTCCATGGTGCTCGCCAACTTCGCACGGCGACAGATCTACGGTTACCGCATCATGATCGCCACAACCCTGCTGATCGGGTTGCTGGGACTAACGGTGTGGGGCCATCACATGTTCGTTGCCGGCCTCAACCCATTTGCCGGAACGGTTTTCTCTGCAGCCTCTCTTGCAATTGCCCTGCCGTCGACCGCAAAGGTGCTCTCCTGGATCGCGACCTCCTGGCGCTCGCGCATGCAGCTCACAACTGCCGCGCTCTTCGCTCTAGGCTTCGTCTCGCTTTTTATTGCCGGTGGGTTGAGCGGCCCGATTCTCGCTCAGCCTATTCTCGATGAATACCTGCACAACACGTTCTTCGTCATTGCGCACTTTCACATGGTCATGGCTATGGCCGCGACCTTCGGGCTTTTCTGCGCAATCTACTACTGGTTCCCGATACTTTTCGGTACCGTGCTTGGCGAAGGTTTAGGCAAGCTGCACTTTTGGTTGACCTTGCTGTTCTCCTACTCCACCTTCCTCCCCATGCACCTGACCGGGATCGCAGGCGAACCACGACACTACGCACAGCTGAACGGCATGCCCGGCCCCGCAGCGCATCTGCTTGCAACGACGATGCCGTTGCAACGACACATCTCTGCCTCAGCCATCGGACTCGCCGCCGTACAACTCGTGTTTTTTGTGAACGTAGGCCTTTCCCTCTGGCGCCGTAGAGCCATTTCGCAAAACCCCTGGAGCGCGACCACCCTGGAATGGATTCCTGCAGGACAAGCATTGCAATGCCACCAGGCTCCCTGTCAGTATTCGCCAGACAGCACGAGTTTTATTCCGCAATGGAGCACAGCAAGCGAAAACTGCCCCGAACGGGAGTAAGCTAGGCCAAAGGTTCCGCTATGCCCAGCACCTTTGCACCACCGGAGATCAGACGGCGTCCCGACGATGGCGTGCGCGAGGGCGATCACGGTAATGGCCGCCGTCCGCCCACAGATAAGCGCACCGGAGGTAATGGAGACGGTGACAATTGGGATGCGCGTCCGAAAGGACGTCGCGGCCCACGTGAACGCCTGATTTCAGCTCGAATCGGCCTCTTTTTTGCACTGGCCGCCGATCTTCTCTTCTTCATTGCTATCGTCAGCGCGTTCTTTGTCTCTCGTGCGACCGGGCATTTCGATGCCTACAATCGCTACGTCAACGATTGGCTGCCCATTTCACTGCCCTCCATCCTCTGGCTCAATACGGCTGCGCTGGTACTGAGCTCGGTGACCGCCGAAATCGCTCGTCAGGGGATGTTCCGGGAACATGATGCGCTAGAGGAATGGATCGGTCTTGGGAGGCCGCTTTCCAAGCGAGCAGGCGTATGGCTAAGCCTGACCCTTCTGTTTGGCCTCCTGTTTCTTGCCGGTCAGGTCGCGGCCTGGAAGCAGCTTGCCGCAGAGCGGGCTCATTTGGCAGGCAATCCATCCAGCAACTACTTTTACCTCATCACCATCACGCACGCTCTACATCTAGTCGTGGGGCTTGGTGCGCTAGCTCTGGCCATGCTGATGCTGCGGAAAGGACGATCTGTGATCACGCGTCAGGTATGGATCGACTGCTCTGTCTGGTGCTGGCATGCGATGGGAGTGTTCTGGATCCTTCTCTTTGCCCTGCTGGAGTTTGGGCAATGAGAGTCTCTCAAAAAACGCTTGTGATGCTGGCAGTCATAACGGCGACTGCGTTCTTCACAGCTTCGGCACACGCTCAGGGCTGCGCTCTTTGCCTGGACTCGACTCGCTCCACCCCGCCTACCGTGCAGGCGGCGTACCGACACGCGATTCTTCTGCTTGGAGGAGCTGCAGCCACCTTGTTTCTCGCAGGTTTGGATTCTGTTCCGCCGAATTCCATGAGCTTGCAGCGGCTCGCCGGGAGACGAGCCGCCAAAGTTTAGAAGGAAGGCTTCAGAAAGATCTTCATCGAATCAGGCTGTGGGTTCGAAGCCAGGTGCACCGCTTCGGCCGCCTCGTCCAGCGAAAAGCGGTGCGAGATCAGCTTTGTGAGATCGAGCTTGCCACTGCGATACCCCTCAAAGACCAGATCGATTCCCTCTTGCTGAATCGCCACAGAGGCTGAGTAGGATCCCATCAGGGTCTTTTTCCTCCATGCACACCGCTGCGGGATCAAACGGGGCTTCTCCGTGATGGGTCGAAGCAAAGAGCATCACTCTGCCGCCTGGGCGAATGGCCTCCATCGCCTGCGCAATCAGCTTATCTGCACCGACTGCGACCAGCGCAACATTCACGCCGCGGCCTTCGTAACCGCCTTGCAGGCAGCGATGAATGCCGCTGGCATCAATCGGGTGCGAAAGGCCGTACTGCGCTGCGATGGCATGGCGCTCAGGGTACATATCACTCGTCAATACCGTTGCGCCGGTCTGATGCGCGAGAGCCGCCAGGCCACCGATGCTGCCCTGACCAATCACAAGCACGGTCTCGTCCGGCTGC